>JAGGAB010000021.1 GCA_017889705.1 Bacillota bacterium
ATGTGTGATATTAGGGAAGCTGGCAATTCTGACATTAGCAACTTCATTTTTACTGAATGAGCTACAGCCGGCAAAACTGGCACAAATAATCAAGCAAACTATACTGAATACTATTTTTTTGAACATCTATCCTATCCCTCACTCTTGCGAAATAACTTAAAACCTATTTCGGATATTAAAAAAATATGCATACTATAATAATATCGGATTATTTCTTTATATTTTATTAAGCAATCACTGCGTATTAAAAAAGCACAAAAGCTCTGCTGAGCAGAGCTTTTGTGCTTTTATTTCAATGTGTACTAATGCTTGTATTAACCTTGTAACAGAGTCAATACTTGTTGCGGCTGCGAGTTAGCTTTAGCCAGCATTGCAGTAGCAGCCTGAGTAATAACACTCAGTTTAGTGTACTCAGCCATTACTTCAGCCATGTCAGTGTCGCGGATGTTGGATTCAGCTGAAGTCAAGTTTTCACTTTCAGTATCCAGGTTGTTGATGTTGCTTTCCAAGCTGTTTTGAACAGCGCCCAGATTCGAGCGTTCAGAAGCAATTTTGCTAATAGCGGCATCAATAGTGGTGATGGCATCAGTTGCAAGTTCAGCTGTGCTCAAATCAATACCGGTGTCAGAAGTGCTGCCAGCCACGCCCAGAGAGTTAGCATCCATATCGCTGATGGACAGTGTCATGGTTTGATCAGAGTTGGCACCAACCTGGAAGGTCAGGTTAGAACTGCTGTCTACACTAACTTCAGCAGTAGCAGTAGCAGTAGCAGCCAGATATTGAGCTACAGTAGTAGTGGTAGGATCAGCAGTCGAAGCTGCGGCTACATCTGCTGCATTATCAAGAGTTTTTGCAGCAATATAAGTAGTATAGTTAGCAGCATCAGCAGCATCAGTACTTTCAGCAACCGCAATAGCTAATTCATTAACGGCAGCTTCATACTCATCAGTATAAGCGGTAGTAGCTTCCAGCGCAGCTAAGGCAGTAGTAACATCAGTGTCAGTACTACCTTGTAGCGCAGTTAAAGCAGCCTGATAATCTGTTTCAGTAGCAGTAGCTGCAGCAGTTAAAGTATCAGTGCCAGTAGCATAGAGTGCCATGTCGGCTTTAGCAGTAGCCAGTTTCTCTAATTCTGCATCATCACCGGTTACAGTAAGGTCGAAAGCAGTCAAGGTATTGCCGTCTGCGGTAGCCACAGCACCATTAATAGTACCGGTTGCGTCTGTACCGCTAACAGTAACGCTGGTGCTGGTAGTATCAGTTGTTGCAACTGCATTAAACAGACCACTTAAGGTAGCATTATCTGCTTTTAATGTAATGGAAGAATCACTGCCATAGGTAGCCTCATTTAATTGAATGTACATATTACCAGAATCGTCTGTATTCAATGTGGCAGTAACACCAGTAGTGGTAGTTTCGTCATTGATTTTTTCAATAACACCTTCGATAGTGTCGCCAGACTCAATGGTGATGGTTGTGCCATTGATGGTAACTTCGCCGGCAAAAGCAGTAGCGCTATCAGTAATTGAGTCAATACCGGTAGCAGAGGTTAAACCAAGAGATTCAGTGCTTGCTTGGGTAGCAACTGAAGTATAGTTTACAGTGTAATCGCCAGTGGTTGTATTGTTACCAGCTTCAGTTGTGCTGGCAACAACTGCTGATGAATTCACGCCAGCAACAGAAGTTGCTGAACCGCTGTCACCATTGAGAAGTTTAATGGTGTTGTATTCGGTGTCATCAGAAATACGGTCAATTTCTTGGCGAAGAGTGTCGATTTCGTCCTGGATGGACTCACGGTCATCATCAGTTAAGGTATCGGAAGAAGCTTGTACAGCCAGTTCACGCATACGCTTTAAGATTTCGTTAGTTTCATCAAGTGCACCGTCAGCAGTCTGAGCCAGCGAGATAGCGTCCTGGGAGTTGTCGCTTGCCTGGTTCAAGCCTTCGATCTGAGCGCGCATTTTTTCGGAAATAGCGAGACCTGCAGCATTATCTGCAGCACTGTTGATGGAATAACCGGATGACAGTTTTTCCAACGCTGAGTTCATAAGGTTAGAGTTTTTGTTCAACTGATTAGTGGTGTTTAACGCGGACATGTTAGTGCTAATTACCATTGACATAATAAAATTCCTCCTTGATTTTCCCTTTTTTTATGTAGCTTCCGTGCAACATGTAGTTAGATTTTTGCTTTCAGCAAGCGACTCTCTAACAAAAAGTCCTGCTAAGTTTTGCCTCCTTCCTTCTATCTGTAAATGATTTCGAAGTTGATTGTTGGAAAAATGTTAAATAATTTATTAAGTTTAATTTTTTTGTCGTTTTTTATTTTTGTTTGTAGCTGATTTGCGTTCGCCTTGGATAGATTTTTTTGCCTTCGGCAGTACTCAAACAAAAAGCAAGTACCTGCTAGCGATGTACTCTCTAGCAGGTACTTACAAATATGTCCGGTCATTTATCCGCTGACTATAATTCATATGGTATTAGAACCCTTCTGAATTAAGTCTTCATTTGTATTAGCTTACTTCTCTGACACACTATTTTGTTGACTTTCGAATATTTCTCCGCGGATAATACTCGTAGATTTTGGCGCATCAATTCCCAGTCTTAAGTGGCCGTCACCATCCTTGACAACTTTAACCATTATGTCTTTGCCGATCATAACATATTCCCCGGGTTTCCGTCCTAATACCAGCATAATGCGTCACCTCGCACTAAAAATCCTTTTTTTGAGCTAAGCAGCCCTGCATATCCTTATGCCTGCATTTGTCTTTCTACGACTTTATCTGTGGCACCATCCTTACTCTTATCCACACGCACCTGTTTCATGGCCTGTGACCATGCGTCGCGAAACTCCAGCAGGAATTTTTTAGCTTCCTCGAGTTGGCGTTTGTCTTTTTTTATATTGCCCTGAACTAAGCAATGCAATATATATTCGTCAATCAGTATCCATTTCTCGGACATTTCCTGCTTCATGTCGGTGGCCAGCATCAGTTCACGCACGATTTTCTGCGCCTTTATATTGGCGGTATGCGCCTTATTTATATCTTTTTTTTCAATAGCTTGTATGCTCTCTGTAATAAAACGGATAGCTCCGTTATACAACATGAGCGTCAATTCTGCTGGCGATGCCGTCAAAATTTGTTGCCTTTTATAAGCATTGGCTGTATTTGTTGCATTCATAACCAGCCATATCCTCCTCATCCCTGCATAGTCGCAGGTTATTCTCAGCAGCTAAGTATTAGTTAGCCTTTTTTGTTGAAGCGGCAGCCCCGCAACATGATTGTCCAGGGAGCAATATATTGATTTTGAACTTGCCGCTGAATTTTGCTGCTTCTTAACTCGGCAGCAATACGAGTTTTCTCGGTTACGGCTTGTTGCAACACTTCCCGGCTGCGTGCCATAACTCGTCGCTGCATATTGGCATTGTTTTGCATCATAGCTGCTAACTGAGGCATGTTTTTCCAATCTGAATCACCGGCTAACTCTCCATTGATTGTTTTAAGCGTTTGAAGTAACACAGCCCGTTTGGCAAGAACCCGATTTAACCCTTGCATTTTACGTGCTTGGATAAGACGGCACTGCGCTTCGGTATTGGCAGCAATTTCTTCGAGAATTTGCATCTTATGATTTAAATATTCTTTTGCTCTTTCCCATTGCCCCATACTATCCACTCCTTGAAAAAGTTCTCTTTACGCTTTAACTGCTGCTTCCTAACAACGATGACAAAGCTGAAAGCTGTGAGTTCATGGTACTGATATAAGTTTCTAAAGTTGTGTATTTATCATATAGCGTTTCTTGCAATTCATCCAGACGGTCTTCTTCGTCCTCGATTTCCTCTTCATACTTTTCAATCAGGCTGCTTAACGTATTGTCACTTTCAGAAGCATCGCTTTCCGTACCGGCTTTTTCGATAAGTGTCCCTTTATTGCCTGCACTATCACGGCTTGTCGAAACAACGCTTTCCAGAAGATCGTAGAAACGATACGCTATGCCTTCTTCTTCATACCTGGTGGCTAAGTCAGTTGCATTGAGTGAACGCAATACCGAATTGCTTCCCAGCGAATCACCCTCAACCGATGAGGTAGTTGCCGTAGAAGTAGCGGTTTGTGTAAACAATTCCATAATAGCTTCCGGATCACTAGCGATAGCTGAGGTTAGCGTGGTCTCGTCAATCGTCAATGTACCTTCTTCGTCATAATCGCCGGTTGTTATGCCAATGTCTGAAAGTGAAAGTGTCAAACCGGAAACGGAATCAATCAAGGCTGTCCGCAAATCACTTAACAGATCTTCTATTGTGGAATCACTTTCCAATAGTCCAACCTGGGCTTTTGCTTCCCAGGCAGTAATCTGCTCATCAGTCATGTCTTCTTTTTCAGCATCGGTGAGTGGCGGATAGTCTGAGTCGGAATTTTCATCCACCAAGTCGTTGAGAGTAGCTATTAACTCATTATATGCTTCCACAAAATTTTCGATCAGCTCATAAATGCCGTCAGTATCCTGGGTCACGGTTACTGTTAGGGGGTCATCTGTGGTGGTGACATTGCCTGAAGAATCCGTAGTAGTAGTTGTTGTCAGAGCATTCAAAGTATAAGTAACACCATCAATGGTAACAGAGTTATCGCTACGGGTATATGCTTCACCATCAATTGAAAACTCAGCATCGGTACCGGCCGTGTAAGTTCCCAATAATAAAGAAGCAAAATTTCCTGAGCCTGAATCAGCCACTGTCAAAGTAGAGTCACCGGCACCTGTTTCTTCGGCTGTCAAGACAAATTCACCGGTAAGTTCATCATATTCCATAGTGACACCTAAATCGGCGTCATTGACTTCTTCCATCATCTCATCGATTGTATCTTCTTCGTCAAAGTACAGGGTTGTACCATTGATCGTCAATGCTATCTGGCTATTGGTAAATGTCAGATCAGTAGATGATGTTAGATAATCAGAAAGATCTGCCAGGGTAACCGTACTGGTATCCAGCCGGTTAGATAATACAGCAGTATCACCAAAACCAAGATCGGTTAACCCGGAATCGCTGGAACTGGTAGCACTAACAGTAATCTCCTGTATACCGTCATCCTCAGCTGTGATTTCCAGATATCCGCTAGCGTTTTCACTAACAGTGATCTTATCTGAACCAACAGCATCATCGATCGCAGATTGTAGTGAAGAAAGATCAGTTACTGAGTCCAGATCAACCGTATAATCAGTACCATCAAGAGAAATAACGAAACTTTCGCCGCTTAGACTGGTATAGTCTGCAGCCTCTGAACCTTGCACGTCCAAAGAAATACTGGTACCGCCATTGGAATACGTGGCTTCTGTAGCCAGAGCAGTGACCGACACAGTATGGCTTCCCGCCGAAGCCGAACTGGAAGCGGTCACCGTGACAGCATCATCACTGCTGGTTGCGGTATATTGCAGGAAATTACTTGCTTTCATAATACTGCTGGATGAGGTTGTACTAAAATAGGTGTCCTCAAAATCTGTCAGATCAGAAATAACGCTGCGATATGCTTCCTGTGTCCATTCTGCTGTTTGTAAATCCTGTTCCAGGCTATCCAGTTTTTTTGCTTTTTCTGCAGTTATCAACTGTTCAACAATACCATCGACATCTAATCCGGAAGACAAGCCGGTAATCCGGGTTGTTCCGTTGACTGTGCTGGTAGTTATACTACTTGTAGACATTTACGTCGCCTCCTTGCATACGTTATCCGATATAATCGATTAGTGTTTTAGAGATTACCTTTGCACCAACCGCAAGCGCTGCTTCATAGGTGTACTCGGCGCTGGTTAATTCTGTGGTTGCGGTTGCCGTATCGATATTCTCATTGTCTGTCATAAGTGCACTATACGCTTCATAGGCATCATCCAGCCTATCTGTTACATTGGTGACAGCCTCCATGCTGACACCTAATGTAGCTTGCGCTGTTGTTGCCAGCTCAAGTGAATCTGATAGCTCATCGATTAAATCGGTTATCGACAATTCATTGGTAGTAATTGTTACATTACCTGATGAATCCATTGAAGCTGTCTTATAGCTGGTATCGCCATTCAGTGCCAACAGCAATTTCTGAATCGTATTAAATACACTGCTGCTACCTTCGCCGGTAATGTCCTGGCCTTCCACATTTACCGTGACTTCTGTACTAAAACCGATATTGTAATCAATATTTTGTTCGGCATCAGCATCAGCTCCGGCCAATGCTTCATACGTGGTTTTAGCTGCCTCAGCCGCTTCACTCAAGGTAGAGGTTCCACCATAGGTAGCAACCGCTGTTGCCAATGCATCTGAAGTAGCCTCAGCTTCTTCGGCTGCCTCAGATACAGTTGCCGTGCTGCCATATGTTGTAATGGCCGCCGATAAAATATTATAAGTAGCCAGCGCCTCTGCCGTCTCTGTACTGGTAGGATCAGCGGCATAAGCAGTATCATAAGCAGTCTTCGCCGAGCTGGCTGCAGATGTTAAGGTAGTGGAATCACCATAAGTAACACTAGCGGCCGCTAAGGTATCGAAAATATCAAGTGCGGTTGCCGCCGCATCACTTAAAGTAGTTGTCCCGCCAATATAATTTTTTATGGCTGTTGCTAATACATCATCACCACTTTCAGCCGCGTCTGCCAAGGTGGTAGTACCGCCAAGGGCAGTAACCGCTGCTGCCAATGCATCTGAAATTTCCAGTGCATCTGCCGCTGCTTCAGCCAAATCTGTATTGGTAGGATCGGCGGCAGCAGCCGCCGCAGCCGTAGTATAGGCAGTAAGCGCATCCGCAGCCGCATCGGTTAATGTGGTAGTGCTGGCCTCAACGGTTGTCGTGATAGTGTCTGTTATGGTCTCATAATCACTTTCAGCCGCAGCCGTTGCATCAGTCAAATTGGTAGTACCACCATAGGTAGTAACAGCTGCTGTAATAGTATTGTAATTGGTCAGTGCTGAGGCCGTCTTAGCCGCCAAAATAATATTCGTAGGATCAGCAGTAGATGCAGCTAACGCAGTGGTATAAGCACTATAGGCATCAGTAGCAGCTTCTGTTAACGAATTGTAAATCTCACTAGCGCTGTCTGTTAAATAATCCTCAATTGTTTCATCAGATACATCTGATGCTATTACACTACCCAGACTCAAGTATTGGCCTTTGTAGGTCACTGTTTCCCCTATATCAGTAGTCACAATCTCATAAGGCTCTTCAGTGGTACTATACCCGCCAAAAATATAACTTCCGTTATAATCAGTATTCATTAGGTTTACAATGTCTTCCAACAATTGTTCGACCGATGTTGCGTAATTTTCAAGATCCGTGTCACTAATTGATTCACTGGATGCCGCAGTCGCGATTTCTTTCAATGTTGTAATGTCTTCGACCAGTTCATCCAGCGCATCATCAGTAGCTGTCTGCCAGGCATCAGCAGACTCCGCATTTTCCTGATACTGCTCGATCTGTGATACATAACTGCGGTAGGTTACCGCCCGCGTAGCAACAGTAGTATCATCAGATGCCAGTTGAATTTTCATATTGGATGCTACCGCTTCATTGGCTTCTGCTAAACGAACAGCTGCAGCACTGATATTGCGCAAGGTATTATCGGCAATCATGCCATTGGTTATACGATACATACTAGTCTCCTCCTCTCTAATCGTCTACCATGCTGATGGTAGTATCATATAGTTCACTCCAGGCACTCACCATAGAAGCCGATGCAGCGTAGGCCGACTGATAAGTAGTCAGGTTAATTGTTTCCTCATCACTTGAAACCCCAGATACAGAAGTCCGGCTGGTATCAATGTAAGTTGCAGTTGCACTTTTGCTGGCATATGCGGTTTGTGTGGTTGCACTGTCACCGCCGACAGTGGCAACAATCACATTGTATAAATCAGTAAGCGTGGAGGTTCCTGAAACATTAACTGATGAACAGATACTGATAATATCATCAAGATTTTCGGTATTGGACTCCTCACCGGAAGCAGAAGAGGCTGCGATCTTGTTAGTATCGTCTTGAACGTCCTTAGATACTGAGATATTGGCAGCCGTAATATTACTGTATGCGTCTTCCAGGTCTGAGCCGCTACTCTCAAATTCTTCTGATGTCAGATCATCATAAGTAAACAAACGAATACCGGTGCTGTCGTCAAGGCCATAGCCGTCGACATTACCACTATAGGTAGTACCGGAAGAATCCGTAACGCCTTCATTTAAAGCCTGTGCAAACGTCTGGGCAAATTCATCCAACTGATTCATGTAGTAAACGACACCTTTGCTGTCAGCAGTGCTGCCGTCCCTCATCTCCAGGTAGCCAGCGAGCGCACCGGAATCACCGGCATCAAAGTCATCGCCGCTTTCCGCCCAGCGTATGCCGTACATGCCATATGAGTCACTAGTAGAATCGGTGACAGTGTAACACTCAAGTTCATTATAACTATCACCTTTTACCAGTGTTATTCCGTCAACAGTAATGGTATAGGAGCCGTCATCGGCCGCTGTTACACTAATATCAGCCAAGCTGGAAAGTTCATCAATAAGCACATCCCGCGCATCCTCCAACTCGTTGGTGGAAGCACCGGAGGCAGTGGCGGTTACAATCTGGCTGTTTAGTTCCGCAATTTGCGACGCATACGAATTTATCTCTTCTACCGCTGTATACACTTCGTTGTTAAGATCGCTGCGGATAGACTCCAATTCTTCAGCAGCAGTGTTCAGAGTGTCGCAAAAGGCTTCTGCATACTCCAACACCGAAGCTCTAACCGATTCATCGGTCGGATCATCCGCCAATGTACCTAACGCCGTTTCTAAAGCATCCAGCGCTTCTGAAATATCACTGGAATCACTAGTGCCGAAAACCTCTTCAATTTGTTCCAGATAGGTAGCCTCGGCTTCCAGTTCGCTTGCCGCGCTATTTTCAGCCCAATATTTTTGATTAAGACGAAAACTACTTACTCTGTCAACCGAGGTTACCTCTACCCCGGAACCAACCAAGCTGCTGCTACTATAAACCGCCGCCGGGCCGATCGAGGTCTGACTCACCACTTGCCGGGAGTAGCCCTCGGTGTCAATATTACTCATATTGTTAGTGGTTACTGTCAACCCAACCTGAGCGGCATTTAAACCCCGGCTGGTTATGCTAAGCCCTGCAAAAGTTGAAGCCATTTTATTCCCTCCTTATCTCACTAGATGGCATCTATCAAATAACCAATCATGGTATCAATGGTATTCATTACCCTAGCACTGGCGGCATAAGCTGTTTGATATTTAATCATGTTCGACATTTCTTCATCAATGGAAATAGATGAAACGGCCTGTCGTTGGTAATCCAACTGTGTAACTAAGGCAGCTTGTGTTTCATAATCACTTGCCATCGTATCGCCTTCAGTCCCCAGCCAAGTAGTTATCGCTGAATAAAAGTCGATAATGTCAAGCGAAGTTCCTTCATTCTGATACGAAGTTGTACTGTCAAGATCGCAAATCGCATCAGCAATACTGTTATCACCATCTTCATCACTGGCTGAAGTGACTACTTTATCCGAGTCACTCACAAGTTCGGGATTAACTTGGATATTCGTGATACTTAGCGGTTCACTGGAATCAATAACAGTAAAGAAATCGAGACCGGCGTTACCGTCTAGATCAACGCCTGAACTTGTCAACGAATTGACGCTGTATGCCAGCGTAGTAATCATGGCATTTAATGCCTGCCGCATGGTAGAGATGGAACTAGTTGCGTCAGTAGTAAAGTTATAAGGCAGGTCGCTTTCATCAATGGTCTCGTAACCGGTCTGATCGGCGTCTTCCATATAAGCTTTGATACTGCCGCTGGTAATCTCAACTTCATTACCGGAATCAGCCAATACTACCTTCAGGGGATTATCGGTTTCCCCTGTACCTTCGACAGCCAGCGTATCGTATTCATCACCATCTACTATAGTTACACCACTAATACTAACGCTTAAAGTACCCTCGCTGTCAGTGGTAACTGTGATATTGGCGAGTGATGACATCTCGTCAAGCAGCGCATCACGCTGATCCCGCAGATAACTGGCCTCACCGCCACTAGCTTCTGCCAGGGTAATTTGGGCATTAAGTTCTGCAACCTGCTCGGCAAGATCATTCAAGCTTTCCACGCCATCTTCTACTGCTGTTACCGCATCGGCCTGCAGTTGCTGCAGCTCGGCATCAATCTCAGTCAGCATAGTAATCAGGTCAGTTGCAGCTGTTACTACGGCAATACGGTCACTTTCACTGGTTGAAGATGTCGACAGAGTTTCCCAGGCATCAAAAAAATCAGTAATCGCAGATTCCAGCCCGTCAGTGGTGGTGGTATTGCCATCATCGTCAGTAGTTACTGTGTTGTATTCGCTCAAAATTGTATCAATGTATTCCAGATTGCCGCTTTTTACCGCCAAGTAACTAGAATCGGCATTTTCAGTACGGTATGTTTTATCAAGGTAGATGTCACGCGAACGCGTAATCGTTTCCACAGTAACACCGCTATTTGTGGTAGATGTCGTAGAGGTTTGATCTGATGTACTCGTAGATGCATCGGCACTAGTTAGTTGCACTTTGGAAGCGCCAGTGGTATCCACATTAGCAAGGTTTGTGCTTGTTGTCATCAATGCAGCCTGATTCGTATACATTCCCGAATAGGCAACACTGTAGGTGCCAAAAGTTGATGACATACTGAAACTCCTCCTTCCGTCAAACGCTTATACCGGCCATTTGTTATAATATAGTCAGCCGGTATAAGCACTAGGTTGCTAGTTTTATTGACATCAACCTACCATATTAATTAGCGACTGCAGCACATCGTCACAAGTGGTAATCATTTTACTGTTAGCCTGATAAGCCCGTTGGCTGATCATCATGTTGCTGAATTCTGACGCCAAATCAACATTGGATAATTCCAATGCATAAGAGGTCATTGTACCAGAACCACCTTCGCCGGCAACAACATAGTCAGCATCACCTGAGCTAAGGCTTGTTGAATAAAGGCTGTCGCCGATTTTATTCAAGCCTTCCGCATTTTCAAACACAGCCAAAGCTATCTGACCAATTGAAAGGGTTTCGCCATTATCATAAGTACAATAAATAGTACCGTCAGACGAAATGCTATAACTTGATGCCGTACCTGCGGAATAGCCGTCAGTTTCATCAGACAGTGAATCTGATGTATCTGAAGTCTCAAGATCGGAAAAATCTAATGCGACCGTAATATCATCGGTACCGGCAGAAGCCGGTGTTGTTATAGTAATAGTAGTTGAGCTGGGGAAAGAATAAGTATTTGAGGCAACAGTAAAAGTCGATGTACCTGTTTCAAGATTTGACGGTGCTGACAAAGTAATTGCTGATGTACCACTGCCAAACGTAGCAGAACCGTCTGTAGAAGCAACCGTAGAGGTTGTTCCGTCCGGATAAGTCAGTGTAACACTATAGTTTCCACTTGTACCTGAGACAGTGACAGTATAATCACCTGTCGCTACAGCAGATCCTAGACCAACATCTGAGTATTCGTAATTTGCAGAGCTGCATGTCACTGCAGATGAAGCAACTGTAATAGTAGTAGTGCCTGTCGAAATTGATGTCGGCGCAGCTAAAGTAAGGGTTCCGCCAGTCGATAAAGTAATCGTCCCTGCCCCAGTTGTTGAAACTGTTGAGCCCAAAGAAGTAGAGTGAGTCGTATCTGTACTAGCATATACGTTAATAGTATAGTTGCCACTTGTACCTGTTACCACAATATCATAATCGCCATCTGTCACGCTGACACTTGACGTGTCGGTGCCTGCAGTCACGTTTGAAGCAGTATAACCAGCAATATCATCCACGGTTGGTGAAAGCGTTGTGGCGGAAGTAACAATATTACCATCGGCATCAAAAGCAATATAGCCGCTGGAGGGGCTTATAGTGGTATCATCAGAACTGAGTTCGTAATACCAGGTAGTTATATCACCCTCAACAGCACATTTTTTCAAGCTGACAGTAACATCATAATCATTTCCCTGGGAGTCATATACCGTGATTTCAGTTGTCGCATCAAAATCGAGATCGGTGGTATCGCCGATAGAAGTTAATCCGGTAGCAGTTTCAGCTACCTCATCCTCACTATTAAGATTTCCTGAAATCTTAGAAGATGTGGTAACCTCAGGAGTCAGCGTATATTTATCGCCGGCGTAAGCATCACTATAAATATTAATAGGCTCGACATCACTGTCGGTATTGTAAACAATGTTGCCGTCTGCATCGAGAGTATAATCCTCCCACCCGCAAACAATATAGCCGTCAATTGTCAGATTGCCTTCATCATCAACACTCATGCTGCCATTTCTGGTATACGCATAGCTGCCATCACTTAACTGTACAATATAGTACCCATCACCGGTAAGCGCCACATCAGACCAGTTGCTGGTGGATGAAGTACTACCTACCGACGTATCAGTACTGGTAGTGGCAACACTTACGCCCAGACCAGTCTGTACAGGGTTGGTGCCACCGGTAGTATCGGTAGCAGCAGTAGCAGAGCTAATTGTCTGGCTCAGTATGTCACTAAAGGTGGTTGTCTGTGCTTTATAGCCTGTTGTATTTACGTTGGCAATATTATTCGCGATTGTGTCAAGGGCAGTTTGTTGGGCCTGCATCCCGGATACCGCGGTTGTTAATGCGACCATTATAGCCATAAGAAAAATACCTCCCAATATATTTAGTAAATACTATTTCATCTGTCGTTCAGAAATAGCGATAACCTCCCTGGTCGGGTCCGGTTAAAGTAAAGCTAAACCAATTAAAATTATTAACTATGTGAGCTACGCTGTAGTGGTCGTGGTAGTATCACTGCCTACCTTGGTAATATCAGCATAATCAACTGTTGTGCCGCCAACATTTACATAGGTGTTGCTGCCGGAAACCGTTACCGAAAGCACTGTACCTGAACCTGTAACCGTACTGCCTGATGTGCTGGTAGCCGAATAGGTTACAGTTTCTCCAATCAGACTAAATGCCGACGCATTGGTTACCGAAGTACTGATATCTGACAATGCCGACAAGGAACTGATTTGCGCCAGCTGCGACACATATTCGGTACCGCTGACCGGGTCATCAGGATCCTGGTATTTCAGCTCAGTAGCCAATATCTGGATAAACTCTTCAAAATCCAAACTGGCCGCAGACTCAGTGGTTGAAGTGGTTGAACTTGTTGTTGATGTAGTAGAAGTAACGGATGATGTACTACTCATTTTTTTCCCTCCATTTTTTACGAAAAATCGATAAAGATTCTAATTCTGGTGATAGTATCGCAGTCATATATTTATTTTTTATTAAGAAAAGGAGATAATAATTGTTTATTTGTCAAAAACTCCTACTATATTGTAATTTTCTGCATTGAAAAAAGACGTCGTCTCAACTCTTGAGACAACGCCTTTTTTACAATGCAGACTTTGTATTCATTATTCGTAACGCAAAGCATCAATCGGATCTAACAAGGCCGCCTTTCTGGCTGGATAAATACCAAAAAACAGACCAACCGCAACAGAAACACCAAATGGTATAAGAATCGAGACTACCGATATTACTGTATTCAAACTACCAAACGCGGAAATAGCAAAGGCCGCCGCAACACCCATAATAATGCCGAAAATACCGCCTAAAATTCCAATAACCACTGCTTCAATGAGAAACTGCAGCATAATATCGCGATATGTCGCACCCAGGGCCTTTCTTATACCGATTTCCCGGGTACGCTCCGTCACCGATACCATCATAATATTCATAATACCGATACCGCCCACCAATAGAGATATGGCACCAATACACCCCAAAAACAAGGTAATAGTTCCTGTGGTTTCCGTCATCATCTCCATAATACTGGTCAGATTCCGTACGGTAAAGTCATCTTCCTTATTGCCGCTGATCTTATGCCGCTGCCTTAGCAAGCTGGTGATTTGTTCCTGCACCTGGTCCATACCTTCCAGCTTGGTAACTTGGACACTAATGGAGTTTAGATAAGTAATACCCAGCAAGCGTTCCTGCGCCGTCGTCAGCGGCACAAGGATGATGTCATCCTGATCCTGGCCCATCGTGGATTGGCCTTTACTGTCCAAAATGCCAATAACCTGGTATGGGGTATTGTTGATCCGGATATTTTGTCCTGTTGGGTTCATGTCGCCAAATAAACTTTCGGCAACGGTAGCGCCGAGAACAGCCACCCGGTTACGCGAATTTATATCCTGTTGCGAAACAAAACTGCCGCTACCCACTGTCAGGCTTTTAATAGCCATATACTCAGGCGTAATTCCGTATACCGTCGTTGTCCAGTTCTGATTACCGGCAATAATCTGATATTGTTTGCTGACAGTTGGCGCCACATAGTCAATGCCTTGTATCATCTTCTTGATATATTCCGCATCCTCCAGCGTTAGAGTTATGTTGCTGCCGGAGGCTGAGCGCACACCTTGGGATGAGGCCGCACCCGGACTCACAATTAACATATTGCTGCCCAGACTGGCAATAGAATTTTGCACCTTCTCTCTTACACCCATGCCGATAGATACCATCGAGATAACCGCCCCAACGCCGATAATAATACCCAGCATGGTCAAAATAGAGCGAAGCTTATTAGCCAGCAACGCCCTGAGGGCAATCGCAATGCTTTCTTTAAACATGATTCTGCTCCTTTATTAATCACTCATAATCTTCCGCTCCCGACTCTACATATGCGGCGGCGGGCCATTATCTTTTTGTTTAGAAGAGCTTTGGCTTTGTGATTTGGTATACGAAATGATTAGTCTGTCATTGTCTTGCAGACCACTGATAATTTCAACCTTATCATTACTTGTTAAACCGGTTTCGACGGGGATATTTTCAGTTTTGCCGTCATCACGCTGTACCATGACATATTGACCGCTGGTGGTGGTTTTCAAAGCTGCCAGCGGAATTAATAACGCATTATCTTTCTCATCAATCTTGATGTTGACCCTGGCCGTCATCTCTGTCTTTAGTAATTTTTCAGGATCTTCCACAGAAAGCGTTACATAATAATAAACTACACTATTAGAGGAAGACGAAGACGAGGATGATGACGTTGATGAGGAAGTGCTTGACGAGGAAGTACTTGTGGTACTTGTCGAAATTTCACCGATCTTAGTAACCTTGCCGGCAAAAGTGCGATTTTGATAAGCATCTACAGTAAAAGTCGCCGATTGACCGACTTTAATTTTGCCAATATCGGTCTCATCCACCTTTACCTTTACCGTTTTACGGGAAACATCGCCAATCATCATGACCACTGTCGGATCACTAACGCCTGCCGTCACCAGCGTACCTACCGCTACCGGCTCTCCCAAAACAAGGCCATCCATAGGAGAAACCAGCACGGTTTTTTCCACATCGGACTGAGCGGCTTCATAACTGGCTACGGCTGTCTGATAATTAAGCTGGGCATCTTCAAGATCAGCCTCGGATTTTGCACCAATAGAATGTAAATATTGATAGCGTTTATAGATTGATCCGTAATTGTCCATGGCGTATTTGGCTTTTTGCATTGTAGTTTCATAGGATTTAGCATCCAAAATTGCCAGAACCTGACCGGTTTTTACGTAATCATTCTCTTTAACTTTAATTTCTTTAATCAGCGCGGTAACCTGCGCTGAAATATCTACGGCGTCAATTGGTTTTATAGTTCCTGTCGCAGCTACACTGGAGATAATTTTCCCTCTGGAGGCTGTCGCTATTTCCTGATTAGTTGCCGTCTTACTTTGTTGCGTATAGCTATAGTACCAAAACCCGCTGGCAATACCCAGCACAACAACAATGCTTGCCACGAGTATTTTCTTATTAATTTTCTCCCACATGACTTCTGCCCCCTAGTCCATTCCCATAGCATTTTCTAATTTTGCTTTATATGTTACATAATCGTACTGTGCGGTAATATAGTTGTTTTTTGCTGTCGTCAATGCCAACTGAGCATCAATAACATCAAGAATAACGCCTTCTCCTATCCGATATTTTGTTTCGGCAATAAAGTAATCTTCTTCTGCTTTATGTACGGCAAACTGGGTTGTCGCGATCCGTTTTTCCGCTTCTTTCATCCCCAGATAATATTCCTTCACAGCAAGTTCCACTGAGTCTTCCTGTGCTGTCAGTTCCAAGCGGGCATTATCCACTTCACTAAAAGCTTTTTTGACTTTGGCATTAGTAACTTGACTATCGAATAAATTCCAGCTGGTGGTTACACCAACATAGATTTCCTTATTTTCATCTTTAGGTAGTACACTGCTGCTCCAACCGGTTGCAGCCGTAAGTGAAACTGATGGTTTCTTATCGGCTTTGGCAACTTCCACATTTTTCTCGGCTTCTGCAATAGCAAGGCGGTATTTTTTTACATCGGGCCGGTGTTCTATAGCAAACGCAACACATTCATCCATTGTTTTGTTGAATGGGGCATATTGAAAGTCTTCAACAAACTCAATACCTTCAGAATTTTTCCAGCGAATAGTCTTTTTAAAAGCATTAACTGCCACTTCATGGGAATTTTTGGCCTTAATCAGCGTTTGCTCGGCATCTGCCAGTTCCACTTCCGAACGCAGGACATCCACCTTGGCAACATTGCCCACACTATACTGGGCTTTAACATCCTTAAGATGTTTTTCATAATTATCGACTGTTTCCTGATCGACTGTTTGGGTTTTACGGGTCTCGATTACATCATAGTAAGCAGAAATTGTTTCCAACTTAACATCCTGCCTGGTTTTTAAGAGACTTAAGCCAGCAATCGTTACATCGGTTTTGGCAATCTCGATATTACCTTCATTCTTTCCCCCCGTATATAGGGGAATCGATACAGTAATGGCACTGGTACTACTGCTTCCCGGATAATCAATTCGCTTTAGATAAAAGGTATTAGAAGCATCAACAGATACTCCCTGACTGCCTTGGGTGCTCTCTAACGTATATCTAGCCTGAGTTTCACTGTTAATGGCCTTCTTTATATCCAGATGATTTTCAAACGCCATATTTACTGCCTGTTCCACTGTAAGCGGTGCGGCAAAAGTAATCGTTACCTGTGCAAAAAAACATAGTCCTAAAACACCTGCACTTCGATACTTTATGTATTTGTCTAACAACCTCAATTCAAGTCCTCCTATCATGTGGCATCTATTTTTTTATACTTTTTTTCGCAATATCAGTAATATACTTATTATAAGGGTATCACAGCATTATTGCTAAATTATTACATTACTATTGGAAAATTAATTATATTTTTGTATATTCAAGAATAATTGAGCCATACTAACATCTGTACTTCAATAAAATCGAGGTGAACAAGCTATGGCTTTATCTGGGGTAACATGCAAAGTCTCCAGCTGCAAGTACTGGAAATCCGGCGAACATTGTGATGCTTCCGCTATCGAAGTCAGCGTTGAAGGCGGGGGCACAAACGCCCGCCAGAGTGAACAAACCAACTGTCATACCTTTGCTCCCAAATCTTCCTAATCCCAACCCTTTAGCAATAAGCCGTCCTACAGACGGCTTATTGCTATTTTCTTTACGGTATTTTGCCAGCACAATAGGCTTGTGCTACAATGAACTCAACAGCCTATAAAGGAGAAACAACATGAGCGAAATGATTAGAGAGCGCCTGCTTGCGCTGGTTGATGAAAAATACCGGCAGTTTCACAGTAAACTAGTGCCTGGCACAGATAACATCCTGGGGGTCCGGTTGCCGCACCAGCGGGAACTTGCCAAAGAAATCGCCCGTGGCGACTGGCGTTCCTATCTGGCCACAGCGCAAGCCGATTATTATGAAGAAGATATGATCGCAGGGCTGGTCATTGGTTATGCCAAAGCTGATATTGAAGAAATTCTGCGTTACACCGCAACATTTGTTCCCAAAATCAAGAACTGGGGGATTTGCGACAGTTTCTGCAATAACTTAAAAATCGCAAAAAAACATCGGCAGCAAGTCTGGGAGTTTTTGCAACCTTATCTGCAGTCTCGCGAAGAGTTCGAATTACGTTTCGGTGTTGTCATGCTGCTGAATTTTTATATAGAAGATGAATATATTGACCAGGTGCTTGCACGCCTGGACGCCGCTAAACACGAAGGCTATTATGTAAAAATGGCGGTAGCTTGGGCTGTTTCTCTCTGCTTTATTAAGTATCCTGACAAAACCATGAACTATCTGCGGCATAACACGCTGGATGACTGGACTTACAACAAATCACTGCAAAAAATTATCGAGTCGCTGCGTGTGGATAAACCCACCAAACAATTGATTGCCGGCATGAAACGCAAATAGCATTCCTAGTGGAAACGTAATTCAGGTAGTGTTTTAACACCGCCTAAGCTGCAGTCCAAATGTTAAATTTCTGTTGGTAATCGCTTGACTACCCAGTCAGTTCCGGTATAATCAAATTATAGTAGAAATACTAAATTTTGAGTTGGAGGTTATCATGAAGAAAACATTGCAGATCGGATTGTTGCTGGTTTCCTTGTTATCATTTGTTGCGGTTCCGGTATCACAGGCTATCGACTTTGGCGATATCTTCAAAGTCGGCGGAATATCGTTTTTAATCGATAGATTCTCAACCCCCCTGAATAATTTTATTAATACACTGACCTTCAAACATGGTGCTGGCAATGATTATGCCACCAAGGTTGTGCCAATTCTTTCGTTTGGCTCAAAAGGCTACATAGGAGCTGCGCAGGTAACAGGTTCACAGGAGTTAGTAGACAGAACCAAAGCAGTCGTTCAAATCGAGGGAAACTTCAGCGGCAATTCTTTTAGGGTAAAAGCACTAGTCCCTATCGACAGTACCAATCCTACTAATTTTTCCCGAGTGCAGGGTGTCGGCGTATCAGCCATTATTGACATCAAAATCTAAATGTAATATCACAAAGGAGTTGTGCTGAACGATTGTTCAACACAACTCCTTTTATTTACTACTCATAGCGAAGCGCATCAATCGGGTTTAAGAGAGCTGCTTTGCGGGCAGGATACAGACCGAAAAACAAGCCGATGCCCACCGAAAAGCTAAAGGATAACAAAATCGGAGTTGCCGTAATTACCGTATTCCAGCCGGCAACTGAAGATATGGCATGGGAAGAACCAATCCCGAGCACAACACCAATAATGCCGCCAATAACACCGATAACGACAGCTTCAATCAGAAACTGCATAAGAATATTGCTGTATCTGGCTCCCAGCGCTTTGCGAATGCCGATTTCCCGTGTCCGTTCGGTAACAGATACCAGCATAATGTTCATAATGCCGATGCCGCCCACCAACAGCGAGATGGCTGCTATACTGCCAAGCAGCATAGTGATAGTTCCCGTGGTTTCCTGGGCTGTCGCCATAACACTGGCAAGATTACGCACAGTAAAATCATCGCCTTTGTCTGCCGTGATGCCATGCCGGGCTCGCAGCAGAGTAGTGATCCCCTCCTGCACCTGATCAACAGTATCGCTGCTAGCTGCCTGCACACTGATTGTCTGGACATAGGTAATGCCCATCATACGCTCCTGAGCTGTAGTCAGCGGAATAATAACAGTATCATCCTGGTCCTGTCCTCCGGCTGATTGGCCTTTGCTCTCAAGCACCCCGATGATGATAAAGGGAGCGTTGTTAATGCGGATGCTTTGTCCAATCGGATTCATATTGGCAAACAGGTTACTGGCAACTGTTGCGCCGATAACCGCAACCCGGTTACGGGTTTCCAGGTCTTCATCGGTAATAAAGCTACCAGCCTGCACACTAAGGTTCCGAACTTCCAAAAATTCCGGCGTCGTTCCCTGCACTCCGGTTGTCCAGTTCATATTGCCGGCAACCATTTGATATTGCTTGCTAACACTGGGAGCTACCGCGCCAATACCATCGACGTCGCGGGCAATAGCTTCAGCATCCTTTAATGTCAGCGTAATATTGGTGCCGGCTGCCTGCCGTACCCCGGAAGTAGAAGCTGCACCTGGTGTAACAATAATCAGATTACTGCCCAGACTGGCAATGGAACTTGATACCTTGTCCCTTACCCCCATACCAATCGAAACCATGGCAATAACAGCCCCTACGCCAATAATAATCCCCAACATAGTCAGGATCGAGCGCAGCTTATTAGAAATTAATGCGTCTAAGGCAATTTTAATACTTTCCCAAAACACATTATTCATCCCTTCCTGTGTCCCGGACAATAAGGCCGTCCCGGACGTGAATCACGCGTTTAGCATGAGCGGCAATATCCGGTTCATGCGTTACCAGAATAATAGTACGCCCGTAAGAATTGAGTGTTTTAAAAATCTCCATAACCTCATCGCCTGATTTGGTATCAAGCGCGCCGGTTGGTTCATCAGCCATGATAATGCTGGGCTCGTTAACCAATGCCCTGGCAATGGCCACCCTCTGCCGCTGACCGCCTGACAATTCGTTAGGCAAATGCTCCATGCGCGGCTCCAACCCGACTGAGGCTAAAGCTGCAGCTGAACGCTGCCGCCGTTCCTTAGCCTCAACTCCGGCATAAACCAAGGGTAATGCTACATTCTCAATAGCTGTAATGCGTGGCAGAAGATTAAAGTTCTGGAATACAAACCCTATCTTTTTATTTCTGGTCAGTGCCAGCTCATCATCTGTTAAAGAAGAAACCTCCTGACCATCTAACAAATACGAACCACTTGTCGGGCGATCCAAACAACCCAATATATTCATCAAGGTCGATTTTCCGGAACCTGACGGCCCCATGATGGCGGTAAACTCGCCTTCACGGATATCAAGCGTAACTCCTGCCAAAGCAGCAACAACATTATCGCCCATTTGATAGGTTTTGATTATATTATCTAATGCGATTGTCATAGTATGACCCCCTTATTCACTGGGCTTACCTAAAAGATCGGACGTCCTGCGCCTTGACGAGGAGTTCCCTGCGAGCTGCCGGTTTGGCCTTGTGACGCTGCTTTGACCTGCGACAAAATAACCTTGTCACCCTCATTCAGTCCACTGAGTATTTCTACCCGGTCGTCACCACCATTGCCGGTAGTTACCGGCACATTTTGGGTTTGGCCGTTCGGACCGGGCACAACTACATACTTGCCGGTTTTATCGGAACGAATTGCCGAAAGTGGCAGAGTCAGCACACCTTTCTTTTCGCTGACAAAAACCGATACTCTGGCAACCATGCCGGGATTTAACAGGTTTTCAGCATTGGCGACATCAATGGTTACCGGGTAATAGGTAACATTCTGAGAAACGGTAGCCTTGCGGGATATGGTTGTCACCACGCCGCTAAACTCCTTGCCCGGGTAAGCATCAACGGTAAACGTAACTTTTTGCCCCAGTGCAATTTTGCCGATGTCAGTCTGATCCACATTGGCTTCAATCTGCATTCTGGACATATCAGCCACCGTCATAATGACTGTCGGGTTATTAACCCCCTGTGCCACCAGTTCACCGGCCGATAACGGCTTGCCGATAACGCTGCCTGACATTGGCGCAACAATAACAGTATCATCAAGTTTTGACATGACTTCATCATAATTAGCTTTCGCAATATTATAGTCCATACTGGCATTATCCAGTGTTTCTTTGGATGAACCGCCAATAGTAGATAATCTGGATGTCCGCTGATACTTGATTGCAGCATTATCCAGTTTCTCTTTGGCCTGAGTGACCTGAGCCTGCAGTGCCGTATCTTCCAGAATAACCAGCACCTGCCCGGCGGTAACCTGCTCATTCTCTTTAACTTTAATTTCTTTGATATGAGCTGTCATTTTCGAGCTGATATCTACCGAATTTACCGCCTTAATGGTGCCTGTAGCCGACACCACGGTAGTAAGATCGCGCCGCTCTACTTGGGTAGTCTGCTGAGGCACGGTAACGGCTTTACTTTTATTTTGATAGTAATAAGCACCGCCGCCGGCAGCCACTGCTGCAAGAACGGCTAATACCAGCAGCTTTTTATGGTTCAGGATTTTTTGCCAGATTAATTTCATAACATTTTCTCTCCTTACAGACCAGCGGCTTTTATGCCCATAGCTTTATCCAAATTGGCTTTGTTGACATTATAATCATAAAGCGCCTGAACATGGTTTGTTTTGGCTTGCGTAAAGGCTAACTGTGCGTCGAAAACATCCAGGTTGGTGCTGACACCGGCCTTATATGTCTCCCTGGCAATATACAAATCTTCTTGGGCTTTATTGACAGTTACCTCAGTGGTACTTAAGCGTTTTTCGGCTTCTTTCATATTAAGATAGCTTTGACGTACTTCCTGTTCAATCGTATCCATGGTTTGTTCAGCCTGTAGTTTTGCTTTGGCTGCGGTTGTCTCGGCCTGGTTGACTTTGGATTTAGCTACCCCGCCGTCAAAAACATTCCAACTAGCCTTAGCACTGACTCCCCAGCCGTTGTCATCGGTTGGCAGCAAATCCCTGCCGTCAGTCGAAGCAGACAATGTCACTGTTGGCTTCTTGGCGCTTGCGGCAATATCAATTCCCTTTTGCGCGCTGTCAATGGCTATTTGCGCCTGAATAGCCTCCGGGCGGTTTTTCTTGGCGGTAGCAATGGCGTCTGCAATAGTTCTGGTATCAGCAAGGTAGGCCAACTCGCCTTTTAGCTGGATTTCCGTACTGGCATCCATATTCATAGTAGTAAGCAGATTAGATACTGCCAACTCGTATTGATTCTGCGCCTTAATCAAATTCTGATCAGCATTGGCTACTTCAACCTCTGCCCGCAAAACTTCTGCCTTAGCTGATACACCTTCCTGGTATTTTGCCTGTACTATATCCAGATGGGCCTTGAGATTATTGACAGTTTCTTCGTTGACAGCCCGCATGTTCCGGGCTTCCAGCACGCTGTAATAGTCAGTGGTCGCAGTAAGCACCAACTGCTGCTTGGATTTTTCTACATTAAGATCGGCGGTTTTTACTCCAAGTTCGGCCTGATCTATCTGTGCCTCGGTCCGTCCCCCGTTATATAGCGACCAGCTCATTCCCAGACTATTGCTCTTGCTCGTGCTATGGGAACTATCTTTGAAGTTTCCTGAATAACTGTAGCCGCTGCCTAGTGTTACGGTAGGCAGCCTGCCTGCTTTGTTTTCTCCGACTCTAAACTCAGAAGCTTTTTTATCTTCATCGGCAATCTGAATGGACGGATTATGCTTTAGCGCAAAATCAATACTGTCTTGCAATGATAACTCAATAGGTGCAGCAAAAGCAAAGGTCTGCTGCAAAAAGATCAACCCGGCAGTAACCACTGCAGCCTTATGTGTTAAGTTTAACATATATGAGCAGCCCCCCACGCATTTTTTTCAAATTGTAACCATGCATTTATTCTAGTCTCGTTCTTTTTGAATTTCTTTATATTTTATTTAGTTTTCAACCTCGCTACCTGCCACCGAACGTTAACCAGGATTTTCCAATGCATGTTTGCGGTTTTACGTTACCATTATACGATTAACCGCACTATTAGAAAAGTATTAAATATAGGGAAAAGAGCACTTAGCAAGTGCTCTTTCTGCTGCTGGTATTTATTTTTTTGCTGGGAAAACAATGCTGAACTTACTCCCAACACCGAGTTTACTGTCTACGCTGATTTTTCCGCCATGCTGTTCTACAATCCATTTGGCAATAGAAAGCCCCAAACCGGTGCCGCCTTTTTCCCTGGATCTGGCTTTATCACCCCGGTAAAATCGGTCGAAAACCCGTGGCAAATCCTCAGACGGTATCCCTTGCCCGGAATCTTGCACAGCAATCATTACGTTATTTCCCTGCTTAGTTGCCGTTAACTGAATTTCTCCCGGTGCAGGGGTGTATTTCATTGCATTATCTAGTAAGATAACCAGCAACTGGTGAAGTCGTTCTTTATCGGCCATCATGTCAAGCTTTTCACTGAAGTTGACTTTAAGATCAAATCCTTCCATTTCGGCCAGTGGTATAAACTGTTCGGCAATAATCTCCACAATTTCATTTACACTGGTGGGCTCCAGCTTTACTTCTAGTTGATTGGCATCAGACCTGGCCAGCGTCAACAACTCGACAACCAGTTTGGTCATACGTCTGACTTCTCTAATAATATTGGTAACCCGAATGCTTTCCTCTTCCACCGTATGGCTAGGATGCCGTAAGATAAGCTCGGCATTGCTTTTCAGCACGGCCAGTGGTGTCCTTAGTTCATGGGAAGCATCAGCCACAAATTGCTGTTGCTTTTCCCAGGATGCCTGAATCGGAATCATGGATCGTCTTGCCAGATAATAGCCGGCAAGCACAATAATGAGCATGCCGGTTACCAGTCCGCTTACTATAATTATGAGCAAATCCCGCAAGGAAGCCACTTCTGAATCGACAATACTAACAGCAATAACCCGTTTAACCGCAATCGGCCCCTGCTGGGTGTGTAGTATATTATCCTGATACATAAAGGGAATATCCAGGATTCTATAGGAATGATTCTCAAAGTTTTTCGTCTGTATATAGTCTGGCGGAAGCTGAGACACCAGTTCACCTAAGCCTTCCACATATAACTCGTCACGCGGAAATAAATTGATAACACGTTCCTGATCGTCCTTTAGCAAAATAAATATGCGTGGATCGAACAGCGCGCGATTACGGCTCGCCGGAACAAACCGGCCATTAGCAATGGCAAAATTATTTGCCATATGAAACATGGCTTCGTCTACCTTGTCAAAAAGCCGGAATGATACATAACCATAAATAACGGTTCCGAAAAACACAAAAATTAACATAAACACAATAGAATTCATGGCTGTTATCCGGCGCAGCGTGCGGTTAAACATTGCTAGTTCTCCTTACACATGAAACCGGCCCCACGTACTGTACGCAGCAGATTGTCATGTCCGGACTGAGCCAGCTTTTTGCGCAAATAATGAACATAGAGATCAACTACACTAATTGTAGTTTCTGACTCAAAACCCCAAACACGGTCAAAAATCTGCTCTCTGGTTAGAATTTGTTCTTTATTCAATACCAAAAACTCCAATAAATCATATTCTTTCGTGGTCAGCGCCAGCGCCTGACTGCCCACAAAGCCGTCCCGTACTTTGCTGTCGATTGTGACACCGCCATAAGTAATTTTGCCGTCATTAGCCATGGCTCCCCCGCGGCGGAGGAGCGCCTTTATCCGTGCTAATAATTCCTGGATGGCAAAAGGCTTAACCAGATAATCATCAGCCCCAGTCTCCAGACCATTCACTCTGTCTGTTATACTGTCACGTGCTGTCAGCAATAAGATCGGTACTGAATGACCAGCCTGCCGGACTTTCTCAACAATCTCAAGTCCAGTGATTTCCGGCAGCATAATATCCAGTACCAGCAAATCATAGATACCCTGTTCAGCCAAATACAAACCCTCATCACCGGTAGCTGCTTCATCAATTATATAATTTTCCTCAGTTAAGAGAGAAACGATGGCTTCCCGTAACGGATCATCATCTTCAACAACCAAAATTTTCATGAAACCACCCCAACACTTTTTACATTTTATTCCCTACCCAAAGAGTATGGTATTATTTCTTCCCTGTCAAGTCAGTCTGGCTACTCCCCTCACTGCTCTCAGAATTTGCCGTTTGGTAGACAAGCACAGGGTCGGTTTTCTCCGGGTAGCTGTGTTTAACCGCCGGTGCCTCTTTGATGCTAAAACTTTCGACAGCAGTTGCAGGTTCTGTCGCATACACCATGGCAGCAACCGGTGAAACCATAATCAAACAAGTAGTAATCAGACTAAACACCGTATTTGCTAAACCACGAATCAACTTTTTCATGTCCTCACCCCCATGCAGTTTTCTTTGTGTGTATAGTATACTGCCTGTTTTTTTGTATTTCTTTAGAATGAAAAAAGTGCACCTGGTAAATAAGGTGCACTTGCTTTATTTTACATTAATGCCTAAGTGTAGCGATAAGCCGTTTGGGATTAAGGAGTAGACGAATAGCATCTTCCGGGCTTTTTACAACAATCGTAGAAGCGGCTAAAAGACCGCTGCTGACCCCCTCCGGACCAAGTACCGCAATTTTTAACGCGCCAATAAAGAACATGGGCTGATCATTTACGCCGTTACCAACAACTACTGTAGTTTCTGCTCCCCACTCCTGCACATAACGCGCCTTTTCCTTGCCGTCTGTATCACTACCGATAACAATGACCTCTATGTTTTTGACATCCTTCAGTTGCTCACGGACAAGACCAAAGGTATCTGCCGTAATAACAGCTACGTGGACCTTCTCCGCCAACTGCTGCAATAACGCCTTAACGGCCTCGCTGGTAATACCATCCTCCGCTAATGTCCCGTTATAGTCAAATACAACATGTGCAAATTGTAAACGCCTGTTATCTGGCATAGTAATGTCAATCATAGTATGTCCCCCAATCCTATCTGTTCGACTTTTTGTTGCCATATTTTATTACTTCGATATCGTCAAGCGTAACCAAACCTTCCTGCAACATAGTATCAAGGTAAGGCAGCAGCTTATTAATATACTCCTCACTGTCGACGATTTCCACCAATATTGGTAAATCACTTGACAAATCAACAATACTGGCGGTGTGAATACGGCTGTTTGCCCCATACCCCATCAAACCGCGCGACACCGTGGCACCTGCCAAATCCAATTGTTTAGCTTTTTCAACAATAGCCTGATAGAGAGATTTTCCCGCATACCGGTCATGTTCACCGATATAAATTCTCAGCCGCTTTGCCGTACCCGTGATTTTGGGCATACTATTACCTCTCCTTGCCTGTTATTTTTTTATTATCTTACAGGTATAAAACATTTCCCGGTAGTGCTGTCTTCCTTTACCCTTATGATATCTCCAAAAATTTCCTGAAGTCAAGCAGATTTAACCTGACGGCTGTTTGTCAGCTTTATTTTGCCAGCTTCATCGCATTGCTCACAACTAGATATTTATGCGATTATCTAGTCTATTCGCAAACAAGAATATTTTTCACCTTGACCGCGCCCGCTAGATAATTTATAATAAGATCTGTGATACCAATAGATAATATAGCGAGGTGTTTAGATGAACGACTTGACCGAACTCTTTTGGCAGGCATCTCTTACTGAAATAAAGGAAGGCTATCTCTACCAGGAACAAACTGGTGAATTCATTTGTTTGATTTGCGGAAAAAGCTTTGTCGACGGAGTAATTTATCCCCATCAGAATCAATTATATGAGGCCCGCAAGTATATTGCCATTCACATTGCTGAACAGCATCACTCACCTTTTGAGGTGCTGATTAACCTCGACAAGAAGTTAACCGGCCTGACTGATCACCAAAAAACCATTTTAGAACTCTTCTATGCCGGTCATACCGACACCGCGATTGCCAAAATCCTTAACACCGGCAGCACGTCAACCATCAGAAACCACCGTTTTTCCCTGCGTGAAAAACAAAAACAAGCCAAAATTTTTTTGGCCATTATGGAGCTGTTAGGCGAACAGACTCCTAAGAAACAAGCCTTTATCGACATACCGCGCAGTACTCAGATGGTCGATGACCGATTTGCCATTACTGAGGAGGAAAGTAAGAAGATTATAGCCGCTTACTTTAAAGAAGGTCCAGACGGGCCACTTTCCCTCTTCCCAGGAAAAGAGAAAAAGCGGATCGCTATTATCCGCCATTTGCTTAAGAACTTTGAAACAGGCAAAAATTATACCGAAAAAGAAGTAAACGCTATTTTACAGCGCTCTTACTCCGACTATGTACTGCTGCGCCGGTATTTGATTGACTATGGCTTTATGGACCGTACCCAAGACGGCAGTGCTTACTGGGTGCGCAATTAACTTTTTACAGAAACGGAGCTAAGATTATGGACAGACGTAAAGAACTGAAATCCTTATATAAACAAACAACTTTTCCAATTGGGGTATTTCAGATAAAGAATACTCGTAACAACAAGGTTCTCATCGGCACCAGCAAGAACCTGACTACCGTATTTAACCGTCATCAGTTTCAACTAAAAATGAACTGTCATAAAAATACCGTTCTCCAACAAGAGTGGAATCAATATGGACCTGATGCTTATTCTTTTGACATTCTTGAAACACTAAAAACCGATGAGCTGCCACCGGAAAAATTGCCGGAAGCCCTGACCGCTCTGGAAGAAAAATGGCTGGCTGAGCTTTCGCCCTATAATGACCACGGTTATAATCGCCCTAGCACAGCCAAGAAGCAATAGCAAATAACCTGCAGCCGCCTCGTTAACAAGGCGGTTGCAGGTTATTTTAATATTTGCCTTTAGTTTGACTTTGATTTGTCTGCGCTGTGTCTAATTCTTCCTGCTCTCTGGCATTTTCGTCTTTACCGCGAGGCGATTTTTTGGCTCTGGCCTGTTGCCTGCTGTTAAACTGATCAAGCGTTCTGCCACCCATTATTTTTCACCGCCTGTTAATTATAATGTTCATCGGCCTTTGATTTGATTAGTAACGCGAATTATTCTGGCTAAAACAGTCACGGCAGTAAACCGGCCGGTCACCGCTTGGCCTAAACGGAACTTCCGTTTCTTTCCCGCATTCAGAACAAGTGACAGCATGCATTTCACGTGGGGGACGGTTGTTGTTGTCTCTCCGGTTGAAACCTCCACCTTGTTGTTTGCGTGCGGATCTGCATTCCGGGCAGCGTCCCGGTTCATTGGTAAATCCCTTTTCCGCATAGAAATCTTGTTCTGATGCGGAAAAAACAAACGGCGTATTGCACTCCTTGCAAGTTAATTTTTTGTCTTCAGCCATAAATGTGTCCTCCTCAAAGGGCAAAATAGTAAAAAATTACTGTCGGTCAAAACCATAACCGTATTATTAATATGACCACAAACAAAATTTTGATGAATAGTAAACATAACCTATTTTGGCATTCTTGCCTTACGTAAACAAGCCGCATATAATGCCATTTTGTTAGGCGGCGATTTTGCGGTTAAGCCTGTCCACATAAGGCGTAATACAACATCTTTATCGCCAATGCGTTTTATTAGTTTTCCCGCTTTCACGAAAATTTTCGCAAACAGCGACGCTATTCTATGCGCGAAATAGCCAACAATAATTAACGGCAGCAAAATAACCGGGATCTTCAATAGCGCCCAAAGCATTCTCCGTAAGATAAACAGTTTGGAACTAAACGTCGTCGCCATAATTTTTCCCCAGCTAAAGCGGCTGAATATTCGCAGCGGGTATAGCAAGTGGCTCACCTTCTCTCTGACAACAGTCAATTATATCCAGTCGCAATTATTATAACCACTCTTACTCTTTTTAAACACCTGCCTCCATCGGCGTTTGGGGTATGCAATATTCTTTTTTGAGAAATGGGATAAACAAGCAAAAAGGCTGCTCTCAGGCAGCCCTTACTATCGCACAATAATTCAATTAATACCCTTCCAGTAAACAGGTGTGCATACTTCTGCTTTTGCGGACAGCTGCACATTTTTAAGCGCCCACGTTTTGAATTTTTCAAAACCTGTTCTGTCAACAATATAGCCAATATGTTCTTTGCCGCCGGGAGCGGACGGGTCAATGTATTTTTTTACATAAGCATACGTATTGCAAATGATTTTGATAATACTGTCTTCATCTGCCCATTTGATGAAATCCTCGCCCAAGCGGGGATTTTTCCTACCAGTCCTGCCCAAGAGAGTCAGACGGTAATATTTCTCGTGGCTGCGTGTCCAGGCCCCGGTCGGGCAGTTTAATACACACTCACCACAGCCAATACATTCCTTGGCATTACGCGCAACCTTATAATTTACTGTTTCCAGCACACCCACCGATTTTCTGGTACAAGCCTTTACACAGGCACCGCAGCTAACACAGCGGTCCGGTTCATACTGCGGCAGCGTCATGCCCATAATGCCGAAATCATGCATCCGAACTTTCGCACAATCGTTGGGGCAGCCGGTAAGCGCCACCTTGAAATGCAGATCATTGGGGAAAATGGCTTTTTCAATTCTTTTGGCAAACGCCGAAGTGTTATAACAAGCATACGGACAGACATTATTGCCGATACAGGCCGTTACATTTCTGGTACCGGCAGCGGTATATCCTTGTCCGGCGGCTTCCTGATTAATGCCGAGACCCTCAATAATGGGCTGAAGCAGTTCATTAACCCGCGGTATATCTTCAAACTTAATGCCAGGCAGTTCAAACCCCTGCCGAGTAGTAATATTAACTATTCCATTGCCGTAAATTTCCGCAATGTCTTGAATCATTCCCAAATATTTTGCTTCCAGATATCCGCCGGGAACGCGGATCCGGGAAGCAGTCAGTCCCCTGTGTTTGGTCACCCGAAAGGCATTCTTTTTGAGCTTTTTGGTGTTGATGTCCATATTTTCCCCTCCCCTCTAGTCTAGCAGCTGACATCCCTTGACATAGTTAAATACTGGTCCGTCCAGGCAAATATAGATGTCGTCAATTTTGCAGTGACCACATTTGCCAATACCGCAGCACATCTTGCGTTCCTGAGAAATCCAGATATTTTCTTCTAAGAAACCTCGTTTTAGCAGTTCCTGGGTGGTAAATTTCATCATCATAGGAGGGCCAACTACAATAGCAACAGCCTCTTTAATCTTATTTAGCTTAAGCTGCGGAACATATTGTGTGACTAAACCGATCTGGCACTCAGTATCATTGTCCGCACAGTCAACGGTCAAGATGACCTCCATGGCTTGTTTCCAACAGGAAAATTCTTCAATAAATAAAATATCCTTAGGCGTCTTAAAGCCGGCGATCAGCGTCATGCCCTTGGTTTCTTCCTTATACCTAGCAAAATAGTCAACAACACCTTTAACCGGTGAAAGTCCTGTTCCGCCGGCAATCACCACCAGCTCTTTTCCCTGGTAATTGGCAATGTCAAATCCGTTACCATAAGGGCCGCGCATAAACAATTTGTCACCGGCATAGTGTTCAAAAATCTCATTAGTCACCTTACCCACCCGGCGAATGGTCAGGTCAACCGTACCTACACCAATACCACTGACCGATATAGGTGCTTCGCCATATTTCGGAATAGATACCTCAAAAAACTGTCCTGGCTTAACCGCCCCTTCGTAAGTCAAACGAAAGGTATATTCAATATCAGTATGTTTGATAACTTCCTTAATTTCGGTCAGAAAAGGAAGATACTCATTTGCCGGCATGTACAGCCACCTCCGCAACAGCTTCAGCCAGTTTATTTACAGCATGAGAAAACGATATATACTCAGGGCAGATATCGTCACAGCGTCCACATCCTACGCACATATGGCAGCCGTTCCTCTTTTTGTAATCATAGACTTTATGCAACACTCGAAACCGCATTCGCTGTCCAGTTTTCCCTCGGTAATAACCGCCACCGGCAACATCAGTAAAGCCGTCGACCATACACGAAGCCCATACTCGGCGTCTTTCGCCAACCTTGCCGTTATCTGTGTAAAATATATCCTGCATAGTAAAACAGGTACAGGTCGGACAAACAAAATTACACCGCCCACAATTAATACAGCGACCATCATACTCATTCCACATCGAAGCTTCGATAGCATCTAACGTAATCCCGTCTGGCACCTGCACACGGGTATCATTGTGGGTCACAAAGTCCGGGATCACCGTTAGCGTTTGCGTACTACGAGCAGCAAGCATTGCCTCCCATGTCTCATTATGATTGTCTATATACACCTTGCCGTTCTTTATTGCCAGGTAAGCGTCATATTCATCAGTTTGGTTTGTTTCCATATCAACACAAAAACAGTTGTCAAATGAGGCTTCACAACCGATTAGAACAAACTTCACCTTGTCGCGCAGCCGCTTGTAGTAGTAATCTTCACAGCCATTCTCCAGATAAATGGCGTCAAGGCGTTTAATGGCATGCAGATCACAGCTGCGCACCAAGATGATTGCCCCATTCTTCGGCGCGTCAGCTTCCTTAACATCATCTTCCGTAAAGAAAAACAGAGTTTGCGATAACGGCAGCAATACTTCTTTGAAAGAATACTCGGCTTTGTGGTCAAACACAATTTCTGCAAGCGAATGGATTTCTCCGTACCGAATTCGGTCAGTGTCAGAAAAACTACCTCCATCCTTGAATAGTTTGGGTGCATAAACAACATATTCTTGGGACAGTTCCTGTAATACCTGATTAAAGCCCTCTTCGTCCAAACAATAGCCCATGGTTACACCTCTCTCTTTTTTTGATTGATGTCAGCTGGAATAACGACAGCTATGTCAACTTGTGCTTTTTTTAACAATTTGATTGTATGACAGATAAAAAAAAGCCGCCGTGACTAAAATCACGACAACTTAAAATAATCAGAAAGTTTATCTCGATCCGGTATAATCATGTGACCGGCTTCCATCCGAAGCAAGCCTTGTTCAGCTAGCGACTTTAGCTGGCGCGAAACGGTTTCGCGTCTTGCGCCCAGCATATCTGCGAGATAAGTAATACTTAAATCCATATTTATTTTGGTTTCCGCACCATACGCCACTCCATAATCCCTGGATAGTTTCCATAGCTTAGCGGCAATACGTTTATCACTGCGAACCGAGCTGGGAGTGTTCTTGAGCTGCCTGTACAGCCGCCTGACTTTGATGGCCAGCGAATCCATAACCCCTTTGGCAAGCATAGCATCCTGTCCCATAATCCGCCCGAAATCTTGCTTGTCAAAACAAAGAATCTGCGTATCCTCAAACGCTTCACAATTAATAGAATCTTTTTCCCCCTGAAGTATTACTTCATTGATGAGTTTGCCTTTATCCAAAATAAAAATAACCTTTTTCTCACCCTGGGAGTCAACCGTATAGAGAGTAACAAAACCGCTGATAACAGCATACAGCTTCCTGACTGGCTCTTTATCGAGAAATAAATGTTCCCCTTTAGCCAAACAGCGCAGCGTGCCACAGCCCGCCAAATCCCTTATTGAAGCTGCATTTGCCTGGTGGAATGCCGCTACTAGCACCACCGCCTCATGTATACTTATTTTCATCACATCACCAACATGCTTGATCTTATATTTTAATCCGGATTATTCTTTTGGGAAACTTCTATATCTCTGCCTGATTCTCCTCTTCCACTGCCCCTAACAGTATCTGCTGGACCAATTATCCTATGCAAACATAAATGAGACTTGATTCAGATGGGGTTTTAACCCTACCTGAATCTTAGTCGAATTATCCTAACGTTTAGCCGTTCGCCGATGCCCGTAGGGGTATTACTCCCGCCTACATAAGTAAGCCTTGGGTCCGCAGACCCTTAGAGCGAACTTATTTCGAATTTTACAACCTGTTGCCTGAACGTCAAGGACAGGGATTACAGGTTGTTAATAAGATGAGGGCGGGAGTATTAGAACGGTTAGTCATCGGGAAAACAGTTGATTAATTGGCATCATCCAATTTACTTACAGCCAATTTTATTTTATAATAGCAACTATAACAATTTACCAGGAGGAGTACGTTATGGGACAATTCGAGAATGTCACAGTTATCAAGAACGCCAACGTATATTTTGAAGGCAAAGTAACCAGCCGTACGGTGATTTTACCTGACGGCACAAAAAAAACGCTGGGAATTATGCTCCCAGGCGAATACGATTTTGGCACTGCGGCAGCCGAAATCATGGAAATTCTGGCAGGTGAAATGACTGTATTGCTGCCAGGGCAAAGCAACTGGGTTACCTATAAAACCGGTGACAGCTTCCAGGTTCCCGCCAATTCGCGCTTCCAGCTAAAGGTGCCTGTAGTGGCAGATTATTGCTGCTCCTATATCGAAAACTAAAGACCGAAAAAACTATGTTATACATCCGAAAATCCGCTTAAGCACCTGTCTTAAGCGGATTTTTTATTTCTATTACATTACGCCCCATTGTCTGCGGTATTCAAGGTAAATTTGGTATTCATTATCGGCAAAACCCTGCTCGGACAAAAGACGCTTTGCATCTACTGCCTCCACACTTTCTGAGTCAGCATAGACGCAGTCTTTTTTCGCACCAATCTGAAAACCGTTGTCTGCCAAAATCTCCAGCATAACAGCCATCCGTTCGCTGGTCTTGGTTACTTCCTGGGCATAATTGCGCAAAGCATCAGGTGTAGGTGCAGAAGCAAACAACTCCTTTTTCAGCTTATCAATATTCTTACTGCTAATAATCACCCGGGTTGTATAATTAACCATTACTTAACCCCCAACCAGTAATCCACAAACAAGACATTAGACAACACGTAACCCAGTGGAACATTAATAATCACCCCGATTGCAAATGCGGCAAGCGGCTTCCAGCCAAATGACGTCAAATCTTTTAGCCTGGTGGTAAGGCCGATGCATAGAAAGGTCCAGGTAAAGGTCCAGCCGCGCAATGATTTAATCGGCCCGATAACCTCTTTGGTAAAGTTCGCGCCAAGTTTAGGATCAAGATAGGTCAGCACTAAGGTAGTAAATACCGACGCCGCCAAAAAACCGATAATGAATTTGGGAAAACGCACCCAAATCTCTTTGATGCTAACCTGGCTGGCTTCGGCGGCAGTCTTATTTTCCCAGCGCGTTACTGATAAGAAAGCAGCAAGCAATGCCCAAATACCTACAAACATATCGCGCCCAACCACTTTCATTAGGGTAAAGGTCTTAACCGCCCGTTCATCACCCATGGCTTCGGCGGCTGCAAAGCCGGCCGCATCGGCAAATTCCGAAGTCCCGATCCAGGCGCCGGCCGGCCCGGCTGCCAGCCCCAGCGATTTTGCCAGTGTCGGCAGTAAGAAGATCATGGCTACCGCCCAGATAATAACCATGGAAATCGAGACCGAAACATGTTCCTTTTCTGCTCGGCAAGCACCACCGATAGCAATTGACGCCGACACTCCGCAGATTGAACCGCCTGCGGCCAAAGTAGCGCCAAAGCGACGGTCAAGTCCAAACAAGCGAGTAGCCGCATAGTAAATAGTTGCAAATGTCACTACTGCTACAATCGTTGCCTGTAGCATCGCCAGCGGTCCTGCCTGCATAATAACTGTAAACGGTAGAGTTGCGCCCATAAGCACAATCCCTGTTTTCACATAAAACTCAGTTCTAAGACCGGCCTGAAACCACTGCGGCAATTTTATCGTATTGCTGATAATTAAACCAGTCAATAGTGCTAGCAGCGGCGTTTCCAACTGCCATTCCTTAAGGAATTTATTTGAACCCAGGATTGTTACAAAAATCGATAGTAAAAAAAGTGCAGAAAAACTTGTTAGATAATTGCCTGTTTTGTAACCCAATACTCTACCGGCTGCAGTGAACACAACCGCAAAAAAGCTAAACAAAATTGCCACACCGGTTGCATTCTTAGATAAATACTCGGCGATTTTGCCGAAGTCACCAGCCCATCCGGGAATGTTGATCGCCATAGCAGCCAGCCATTTTGCCGAGCCGCCCAAAAAAGCTATTGTGCCGGTTAAAATAAGTCCTACAGCAATAATAATGGCCCAATAATCTTCTTTTTTGTACCAGGCATCCAGATAATTCTTTGTTGCCATTTACTCCACTTCCTTTTTTCGATAATTAGCGCTAAATCCTTGGAATCAGCAACACTTCATTTTCTCTACCTCCTCAAGAAAAATAAAAAAGGCCAAAGTTTTCTCCCTTTCAGAAGAAAACTTTAGCCTTTGGTTAGTCCAATCAGCTTAGTTATTTATTATTGTTGTTCAGATAATAGCATTTTGTGAGTACATTGTCAACAATAATAAAGACTCAATTCAATTATATCTTAAACTGACGGATAGTTCCTTGCAGCTCCACTGCTAAGTTTGACAAAGCCTGACTGGAAGAAGAAATTTCATCCATGGCAGCTGATTGCTCTTCCGTAGCAGCCGATACGGTTTCGGCCTGTTGCGCCGTATGTTGACTGACCTGATCGATGTCCCGGATAGAAGTAACAATTTGCTGACTTCCCTTAGCCATTTCCTGGATTGCCGATGTAATACCCTTAATTTGACTAAGCACTTCTCCCAGCTGACACGTAATATCATGGAAAGCCACACCCGCCGAATTTACCACTTCAGCGCCGACTCGCACTTCCTGAGAACCGGCAGTCATAGCAATTACCGCTTGTTCAGTTTCGCTCTGTATTTCTGTAATAATCTCGCCAATCTGCTTTGCCGCCGCTTCCGACCCTTCAGCTAATTTCCTGACTTCTTCAGCCACAACCGCAAATCCCCGGCCTTGCTCTCCCGCCCTGGCTGCCTCAATAGCGGCATTAAGTGCCAACAGATTGGTCTGGTTAGCAATTCCGGTAATCGTATTGATGATTTCACCAATTTTCTTCGAATTGTCACCTAATAGAGCAACAATGTCAGCTGAACGTGAAACCACGTCTTCAATTTTCTCCATCTGGCTAACCGCTGCATCCACTGATTTTTTACCTGTCGTAGCTGATTCCATTGTCCTGTCAGTCATATCGGCAACCTGACTGGCATTAGCAGCAATTTCTTCAATACTGGCAGATATCTCTTCAGTCACGGCAGCAGTGCTGTCTATGGCTTGATTCTGACGTTGCACACCCTCAGCCACATCGGTAATAGAATGAGCTACCTGATTTGTAGCTTGTGAACATTGTTCAGACACAGCAGTCAACTCTTCTGCGGAAGCAGCAACCTGTTCTGAGGACCGCATAATATTACTTACTATGCTTTGCAAGCCATGACGCATACTTTCCAGTGACTCAGCAAGATGGTTAATCTCGGCAACACCTTGTGTGGCAATAACTTGCCTTAAATTGCCGCCAGCCATTTGTTCAGCGGCAGCAGCCAGCAATTCGAGCGGCTTAACCATGTTTTTCACCACATAAATTGCCGCAATTCCCGCTAAAAGCACGGTAACAACTATCAAAACCAATGTAATTTCAAGGTTTTTTGTAATTACCGAAGTGATTTCCGACTTAGGCTGATAAGTCACCATGCCCCATCCCAGCATCTTCATGGGTGCAAACGCGACCAGAGAGGAGATACCTGTACTTGATACACCTTCAGTACTTCCAAGTTTACCACCCATAACTTCTTTAATATAGGGCAGCTCAGCCACATTTTCATTTTTGAGTACCCGTTCTTTCACCGGATGCGCAATCAGGGTTCCCTTGTTGTCAACAATATCAACATAGCCAGTCTGGCCAATCTTAATTTGCTCAGAAATATCAGCCAGCGCCTTAAGACTGACATCAGCAGCAAACACTCCTATAATTTGTCCAGCGGGATTTTTGATAGGGGTTGATATTGTGATTGTAGGCGCATTGGTAAACGCAGAAATATAAGTATCGGTAAAGTAGGTTGTGCCTTTCATTGCTTCCTTAAAATAGGCCCGGTCAGCCCGGTTTGCCAAATTTCCTGAGGTTCTAGCAATCTGCTGTCCAGTAACATCCATTACAAATATCAACTCAAACTGAGGATTCTTCTGCTGAATAGCCAGGATCATTTCCCGAATTTTAACCCCATCCATAGAATACGAAGTTGGTGAAACCGCCATGGCCTCCACCATACCTTTGACGTCAATCATGAACCTCTCAATTTCACTGGACAACTGACTTGCAATGGTTTGATTGTTCTCCAGCATCTTACTCATAGTTGAGTTCACAGAAAGGTACATATTGACCGCACCTACCAAAGTGGCGGAAATAAAGGCGAATACTACTATTAACGCAATTAACCGTGCATTCATACTCTTCATGGCGAAGCTCCTCCTAATCCTTTATTGCGAACAATGATTCGACAATATCTACCACTCATCCTCCAGTTCTATGTAAGATTTACATAATATTTACATAAATTTTACATTATTTTTAATTCTAAAACCTTCCCAGCTTGGCCTACATGTTATACAGAAAGCACGGCTTACGCCGAGCGTTAGCGAAAGCACAATTCGATGTTGCCCTTATCCTGTTTTTAAGAAAGTTTTGCTTTCTGTTAGAAAAACAAAAACCGCTCCTACCCTAAACCGGCAGAAGCGATCTCTAAAATCTTACTTATAATACCTTATGACTTTTCTAATGTTTTACATCAAACAGAATTCTATAGGAAGCACCAATCTCGCCATCATTATACAACCACACCAATGGCGAAACTCTTTTTTGCAGGTATCCCCAGTCAATTGTGGCTGCAACCACCCGCTCAAAATGGCAACAGGAAGAATCTTTAAACCGAAGTGCCACCTGCAGCGAACGGCTGGTATCGTCTTTTCTCAATTCATACTGTTCTAAAATTCTAGTATCCTCGTGTTCCTGCAGTTTACCGAAGAGTTGTACCTGACGACCAAGAGTATTTTCCAAAATTTCCTGGAGGCTGGAGTATACGCCGTCAAACCGCTCGTTCATTAATACACCTGCTTTCAAAATGTTTCCCGTACAGGGTATGAGGATGAGTGCACCAGAAATAATCCAAAATTTGGTCAACCTGTAAAATTATATGTATGACATAACTATATAAAAACTAAAAAAAAAGTGCAAGTAAAATTTACTGAAATGTTAGAAAAATGTGTCTGAAATGTAAAATAAAACATCTGAGTTGGAATCTTAGTTTTTAATGTGATTTTCATGTTGCGCAAACTGCCGCTAATACCATTAACCGCAAAGAATGAAATAAATAATACAGAACATCCCGTTTCTAGTAACATGCAGCGACCTGTAATGCTGCACTCCTGCCTTGCCGATAGATGTTGACAGGCATATTGGGGAACAATATACTTAAAACCATAAATGAGACTAAGATTACTTCGTATAGCCCAATCTGGTTTAAAATTGTAAAATTGTCGGGAAAGCAAGGAGGGTATATTATGAAAACAGTATTTCTTAATGTAGCTAAACTGGATTTTGACAACAAACTCAATTTTTCAAAAATCGCTAACCTAACTACTGTCACCACTCATGCTGCCAGCAGCGACCAAGAGATTATCGACAGGGTTAGCGGCCAGAACATTGTCATCACCAAAGAACTGCCTGTGGGGGGCGATATCATTGCCCAGTTCCCGTCCTCTGTCAAACTTATCTGCGAAGCCGGCACCGGTTTTAACAATATTGACCTTGCCGCCGCCCGCGAAAAAGGCATCACGGTCTGCAATGTTCCCGGCTACAGTACCGAGGCAGTTGCGCAGCTAGCAGTTACCTTTATGTTAAGCCTAAGCGCCTCACTGTCAAGACAGCAGGCTATGCTTCACCAGAAAGACTATACCAATTTTACTAAGCATCTCTCTGTACCCCATTTCGAAATCCAAAACAAAGTATTGGGCATCATCGGCTCAGGCAGTATTGGACAGCAAGTGATTAAAATTGCCCGCGCGCTTGGCATGAACATCCTAGTCTACAACAGAACTCCTAAAGTGTGGAGCGACCCTCAAATAAAATCAGTTTCTCTGGAAGAGTTATTTCGGCAAAGCGACTTTATTTCTCTTCACTGCCCACTGACCCCAGATACCAGACGGCTTGTAAACAAAGCCACGTTAGCACTCATGAAAGCCTCGGCTTTTGTGATTAATACGTCCCGGGGCGCACTTATCAACGAGCCTGATTTGATCGAAGCCCTGCAGCAAGGCCGAATTGCCGGCGCTGCCCTTGATGTCCAGGACCCCGAACCACCTGAACTCACTAATCCGCTGTTTTCTATGGCTAATGTCATCTTGACGCCGCACATTGGCTGGAAGCCTCTGGAGGCAAGACAGCGGCTCATTAACCTCCTGGCGGGAAATATTGAAGCTTATCTTCAAGGAAAACCCGTCAATGTGGTAAGTTAGACAGATTCTCATAACAAACCAAAAGCAGCCGGCAAGGGAAATCCCTTTACCGGCTGCTGCTTTGTTGGTATTTAGTTTTCAAGCACAACAGCCACTTGGCTGCTATCCCCAAAAATCAAGGCGTAATTGTCGGATTGGTTTTTCCATACTCACAATAATTTTTAATCTCGGTATTCATGCCAACAGGCTCTTTCGTGCCCCACAGCTTGATCCATTTGCTGGCGCAATCAATCAAGATTGCGGCTGTCAAGACGATCAGAACAACGCTGGCTGTACCGTTGATATTGCCAAGTGTGGTATTCATGTTAAAGTACATCATGGTGTTCTTGGCACCGGCCGTAATAACGGTAACCGCTAGGAAGGTGCAAGGAGCCAAGGTTACCCAGGCATAATTTTTAACCGGGGCAATTTTCAAGATAATTGTGGTGCCAATTGCCAAAGCAATGGTCGCCAGCAATTGGTTAGCAACACCGAACATTGGCCAGATGCTGCTGATATCACCACTATATACGAGATAACCCCAGCTGAAAGATACAACAAAGCTGGCAAAGATTGAGCCAGGCATCCAGGTAGTTTCCTTCATTGGTGCATAGAGATAGGTGCCGATAACGTCTTGCAAAATATAACGAGCAACACGAGTGCCGGCATCAATGGTAGTCAGGATGAAGAGAGCTTCAAACATGATTGCGAATTGATACCAGTAATTCATCAGGTGGCTCATACCACCGATACTGGAGAAGATGTGCGCCATACCAACAGCCAGTGAAACAGCGCCGCCAGGACGATGCGCTACATCCATACCAACTAAGGTAGATAATTGGGCTAACTCCACAGTTGGGAATTCTTTAGCAATTTTAGCATATACAGGAGCTGCTGAATTGATGGCAAAGTAGTCGCCAGGTACCAGCACTACAGCTGCAATTAAAGCCATAACCCCTACAAAGGCTTCAGTCAACATCGCTCCATAGCCGATAAGACGGGCTTCACTTTCTTTTTCCAGCATCTTAGGAGTAGTACCTGAGCTAATCAGAGCATGGAAGCCTGAGATAGCGCCGCAAGCGATGGTAATAAACACATACGGCCACCACGGGCCTGGAATGATAGGTCCGCCACCATCTACGAAGCGTGTAATCATCGGGAACTGGACAGTCGGCTGTACAATCAGAATACCGATAGCCAGCAAACCAATTGTACCAATCTTCATGTACGAACTGAGATAGTCACGCGGTGCTAAGAGCAACCATACAGGCAAAGTTGCTGCAAAGAAACCATATACCGGCAGCATAACTGCCAGTTGTTTTTTGGTAAAGCTTAATGACTCAGCAAGAGAACCCCACATCTGTCCAGGCATTACCCAGTGACCGGCAACAACAGCACCTAAAACCAGCAAAAAACCGGCCAGAGAAGCTGATTTGATAGATCCCGGGGAAATTTTGAACATCCAGAGGCCAATCACGATAGCAATCGGAATTGTCATACCAATCGTGAACACACCCCACGGGTTTCCAAACAGGGCATTAACAATAACAATGGATAAACCAGCCATAGCAAGAATAATGATGAACAAAATTGCAAGAGACGTGGTTACGCCGGCAACAGGTCCAACCTCACGCCGGGCGATAACAGATAAGGATTGGCCATTGTGTCTGATAGAAGCAAATAGAATAATAAAATCATGAACAGCACCGGCAAATACAGATCCCAAAAGAATCCACATAAAACCGGGGCCCCAACCCCACTGAGCTGCCAAGATCGGACCAACCAAAGGACCAGCTCCGGCAATAGCAGCAAAATGATGACCAAATAATACCCATTTGTTCATAGGAACAAACTCATTTCCGTCGTTACAACGGTATGCAGGTGTTTGGTACTCGTCATTCAGCAGCAAAACTTTAGTAGCGATAAACGCGGAATAATAGCGATAAGCCAATACAAGCACGCAAGCTGCAACAATAAGAAGCATTATCGAATTCATAACAATCTCCTTTCCAAGCTTATTAGATTACATCCAGCCCAAAAACCGCACTCCTCCTCCCTTACTTTATTAATGGTATTTTCTTAATATTAGCTTAATTTTAAACAAAGAGCAATAAAGTACCAGTAAAATGTCGAAATCGCAAGGTGAAATGCACTTACACCGGAATAAACGGAGACTACAACTTTTTAGTTAATTCACAGGCAGATAACTTATGGCCCTTGGCTATTCTGCTTTGATTGATCTCCATAAGAAAAGACTTGGTTTGTGCCAAGTCCCCCAGGACGCAGGTCGAAACCTTAGTCATTCTTATATCAACAGAGTTTTGTTATAAACTCTGTTAGACAAAGAAAACAGCGGCCAGTTACGCAAATCTCATCTTAACTGACCGCTGTTTTTGACATTATCTATTTTCCACATCTACCACTTGCTTTAACCCTTCCACCAGCAATATCGAGGGATCGTTTAATAGCAAATCTTTTATCTGCTTCTTTTTATCCAGGTGCCGCCCGCTTGATATATCAATAGAAGTAGCCCCATTAGGCCGGAAATGAAAATCCACAAAAAAGTCTATATCATCAACGGTTATTTCTACCCTATGGCGGTTACCGTCTACAGGAAGAAGAGCCGAAACCATAGACTTCTTATAATTCTCAGAACAATATTTCTTGATAGCCGGTACAATCAATTCTCTATTTAGCATCTTTTCTCGACTCATAGTATCCTCTCCGTTTCGACTAGAATTCAAGGGGCGTTAAAACGCCGTCTGAATTCATTCTCCGTTTATTAGCTATATATGCTTCCACTCGTATTGCTTCTTAAGAGAAAGCAAGTAGTTGCAAGCCGTTATTTCTTATTATTTTTTTCGAAATTCTTGTAGCCGCCCGACAAATTAAACACCTGCTTGAATCCACAGTTAAGCAAGATATTTTGCGCTGCATTACCGGTAACTCCCTTATTACAGTAAGTAACTACCGGTACTTCTTTATCGATAGCCGCAAGCTCTTGCCTGATACTATCCTGCGGGATGTTTTTAGCGTCAGTTACATGGCCTGCTTGATATTGTTTGGCTACACGAGCATCAATAATCTGAATTTCTTCGCCAGTTTCTATTTTTTTCTTTAATTCTTCCGGCGTTATTAGATTACGCCCTGCTTTGAGCGCATTATCCAAAATCATTCCCGTATACATGACTGGATCTTTAGTAGTAGAAAACGGCGGCGCATAAGCCAGATCCAAATGGAATAAGTCTTCGGCTTTCCCCCCGAAAGTTATTGCTGTAACCAATACATCAATCCGTTTATCCACTCCGGCTTTACCGACAATCTGGGCTCCAAGCAGCTTGCCTGTCTTTTTATCGGCAACTGCTTTAATAATCATGTCCTGTCCCCCAAAATACTCGGCCTTGTCAGGTTTTATATTATGACAGACAACTACCTCATAGCCCTCGCGTTTAGCTTCTTTTTCAGTAAGCCCAGTTTGCGCCACAGCCATGTCAAAAACCTTGAAAATGCCAGTACCCAACCCGCCCCGAAACTCCAAACTGCCATCGGTAATCTGATCGCCGGCAACACGGCCCATCTTGTTGGCAGTTGACCCGAGCGGTCGATAGAATGGCTTGCCGGTTATAAGGGAATAGCTTTCTACACAGTCACCACAAGCATAGATATCAGGAAAGTTGGTTTGCATCTTGGTATTGACGGCAATGGCTCCGGTTGCACCAATTGCTATGCCAACCGCCCTTGCCAGCTCTACGTTCGGCTTAACACCTACTGCCATTACCACAAGGCCTACAGCCAGCTCTTGGCCGCTTTTCAGTATGACGGTATCGACCTCTTGACTTCCTGCCATACGAACAACAGAGTCATTAACAATGACGGTAATCCCTTTTTCTTTAAGGTAGTCTTGCACATAGACCGCAACATCTTCATCCAGCACAGGCATAACATGCGCCGCCAGCTCGACAATAGTAACCGTAATGCCCCGTGCTGCTAAATTTTCCGCCATCTCCAGGCCAATAAATCCCGAACCAATAATAACTGCTGTGTCTGGCTTTGCAGTAAGCACATGTTTACGGATACTATCAGCACTGACAACATTACGCAGCGAAAACACATTGGCTTTGCTGCTGCCCTCAATCGGCAAAACAACGGCTTGCGCGCCTGTTGCGATAACCAATCGGTCATAGCTTTCCGCAAATACTTGGCCGCTAATTAAATTTTTAACCGTAAGCACTTTAGTTTGAGGCTGAATTTCCAATACACAGTGTTTTGTGTACACGTCAACATTGTATTTTTGCTTAAAAAAGTTTGCATCGCGTGGAACCAGTTGCTCTCGCTCTTCAATCTCCGGTCCGATATAATAGGGCAAACCACAGCTGGAATACGAAATATCTTCATCAGCGTCAAATACTTTTATCTCTGCTTCTTCATTATTCCGTCTGGCCTTGGCAGCGGCCGAAGTGCCTGCGGCCACACTGCCGATTATTACGATTTTCATATCGTAAATCCCCCTCATTTAACATATGCCGAGCTTGTCCTGTAGATTAAGAGGTTATACAATAATTAGTTTGTATTCCTAAGAAGTATGCCATGACAAACTAGTATTATCAACACGTAACTAAAACTCATCCTTAAAACCGGGACAGATAACCTGTCCCCCTTGTCCCAATTTATGTGAACAAGTAACAGGTCATGGATATCGAACCCAGGGTGCGGTAATCATTAACGACTGTCAGTTTGTCCGCTGGTGTTGACGCCCCTAACACATATAGGAGCGGGTAAAAATGTTCGGGTGTGACAAACGCCAAATCGGCAGATACGCCTGCTGACTGATGCTGAATAACCTCCTGATATTGTCTGGCACTTATTTTTTCTTTAATATAGTGATCAAATTCATCTGCCCAGGGATACCCGCCAGCCATCCCCCAGCTTATGCGGGACAAATTATGTACAATATTACCGCTGCCCAAAAGGAGTACACCTTGTTCCCGTAGCGCCCTTATTTCCTGCCCAATTTGAAAATGGCTTTCCGCGCTGGCATTACGATCTACACTAAGCTGATAAACCGGAATATCTGCCGCTGGATACATCTTATGCAGCACCGACCAGGTACCATGGTCAATTCCCCAGCTATTGTCAATCTGCACGTCCCTACTTATCAGCTTCTTAGTCAAATGAGCCAGTTCCGGCGCGCCAGGAGCATGGTACGTCACCTGATACAGTTCTTCCGGAAAACCATACATATCATAAATGGTTTCCGGGTTTACCGCATCGTTAATCCGACTGCCTTTTGTGTACCAGTGTGCCGATATAGCCAATACAGCCTCAGGTTTAGGAAACTTCCGGGCTAGTTCTTCCCACCCTTTAGTGTAGGTATTATCTTCAATGGCATTCATCGGCGACCCATGACCGACAAACAAAGCCGGCATTCTTTTCGCTTTATCTGTCATCATCTTACTACTTGCCGCCACTACCGCGCTTTAATTCCTGTTCAGTCAAGGTGTCGACAATTGCAGTCAAAAGCTGATCTTCTGCTTGGCAGCTCTGTTTATAATACCAATCGCGGACCATCTTATCAATCTCTTCGTCACTGCCTTTTACCTGAAACGGATAAATGGCAATCAACTTTTTCGACACCTTTTCCCGCAAACCAACTTTTCCTGCCTGTTCAAATTTGCCCATTTCAGAATACCTCCTAAAATATAGTATACGTTTTCTTAGCTTACAATAATTTTACCACGAAAGCCTTATTAAATAACAGTGTTTGTTATTTAAATCTAATTAGTATTACTCATATTGCCGATCACATATAAAAATTGAGTAGGAGAAAGCGCTTCACGTCTCCCCTACTCAATTGATTTCCCATGATAACTACTTATTCTGACTACTGCCAAAGTAATACGAGAATCCCAAGGCAACGTTTTTCGCTATGCATCAAATAATGCATCAGACAGCCTATCAATTTCTTCTGCCATCATATTTATCTGTTCAACTTCTTTAGCAACTTCCGTTATTGCTGTAGCTACCTGACCGATCATGTTTTCAATATTGACAACCTGCCGGTAGTTCTCCTCGCTGCCGCTTTGTATCATACTAATGACCGCTCCTACCTTCTTCACAGATTGCTCGCAGGTAGTCGCCAAATTTCTGATTTCAGTTGCAACTACTGCGAAAGTCTTTCCTTGTTCGCCTACCCTAGCAGCCTCGATTGCTGCGTTTAGGCCTAGCAAGTTGGTCTGCGTAGATATGTTTTTAATTATTTCCAGAACTTCACCGGTTTCTTGTACATGTTCCATCGATTGAGTTACTTTTCTGGCAGAAGTATTGCTAATTGCGGCAATTTCCTGCGCTTGTGCCGATATTTCTTCAGAAGTGCTTGCCAGAACGGCAATGCTGTTTGCCAGCCTGCTGGCCATGTTTTTCAAGCCTTCCTGCCGGTCAATCGGTTCTGCTACCGACAAACAGCCAATTACTTCACCGGCTTGATTATGAATTGGATAAGCATAAGCAAGGTATGGAACGCCAAATACGGCTTTGTCGCCCCGAACAACCACTCTACGGTTTTCTGTTATGGCGATAAATACAGAGGTTCCCGGTTTTAAGGGAGAGCCGGGCTCAATATTGAGGTTTATTTTTTTGCTGGGCTTTGTCAATAAATACTTTTCCCGGTCAGTTACCGCAACACAGTAATCGTTCGGCAACAACTCAGTCAAGATAGGCGCTACCTGTTCATAACATGTTAAAAGTTCACTGGCTGTCATATTGTTCATTCCTTTACGTATATTTCACGCGGGCAAAAGCAGCAAATCCCCCAAGAGAGGACTTGCTGCTTTCTACAACTAAGCACAGTATACCAGCGAAGTACTTTTAGTGTGGTATTAAAAGAATTCCTGCGATAGCAACTATATTGCCAATAATAAACAGCAGAACCGAAAATCCCATCAGGTCACGTAGACTCATATTGGCAATGGCCAAAAGCGGCAATGCCCAGAAAGGGCATACAATGTTCCAGATACTTTCGCCCCAGGCAACACCCATAGCAACTTTCCACGGCTCTACACCCAGGGTTGCGGCAGCCGGCAGCATAAACGGCGCCTGAACCACCCAGTGTCCGCCAGCCGAAGGAACAAAGATACTGATAATCAGCGATGAGAAATAACAAGCTACCTCGAAAGTCTGATAAGTAGAAATACCCAACAACCAATCTGAGATAACATTAACCAATCCGCTACCATGCATAATTCCCATTATGCCTGCATAAAACGGGAACTGTAAAATAATCCCGCTTGCCGTAGCAGTACCTTTTGAAATTGCTTTTGCATAATTGATTAAAGTCCCATGAGCCAGTATTCCCAACACAATAAACATAAAAATCAAAATATTTACATTAAGATTAAAGCCGTTTTTCATGAAGTACATGCCCAGATAAACAAGCCCGGCTAAGCCTAAGGTATAATTTAAAAACCGGCTGTTATCCATTTTATCGGCCAGGAAGGTCTCAACCAAAGTGGTCGCTGCCGCATCTACTTTTTCATCTTCCAGCTTGGAAATATCAGGAACTACTATATCTTCCTTACGTTTAGGGAGCATCAAAACACAAACAAACGGAATGATAATGGCCAACGTGCACGTAATCAAAAGCGCTTGAGGATGGAAAATAGTCTGAGTTAATGGAACCAGTCCCATTTGGCTTTCCAGGAAGTGTCCCTTGGTGTTAATTACAAGCGGAACAGAAGCTGACAAGCCTCCATGGGTAATAATAATACCGGAAAATGCCGCTGTTACAAGAACACGGAAATCGGTATCTCTGTGCTGTTTTGCGGCTTCTCTTGCCAGAAATCCTCCGGCAATCAGGCCTAAGCCCCAGTTAAGATAATACAGAGCCATTGATGAAAAACCGATGAAAAGTATTGTTTGGGTTGGAGTCTTAGGGATCAATACAATTTTTTGCAGAAACTTTCTTACTATATTTGCAGAAGCTAATGCATAGCCGGTTATCAATACCAATGACATCTGCATAGCAAACGCTAAAATATCAAAGAAACCTTTACCCCAATACCCGATAACGTCTACCGGGGACTTTTGGGTCACAATTACTGCCATTGCGCCTACAAACAGAGTGATAACCCATACAATTGTAAACGGATCAGGCAAATACCTTTGCATCAAATTCACGAAGAACATGAGCACACGGTTAATCATTCTCACACATCCATTCTTTCTTTTATATTTATACTCACATTTGCATAATTACTTAAACTGTCATTTTCTTCACGTCAGGAGAAACTGCATAATCGGCCTCAGTAGCTTCTCTGATCATCTGCTCAGTAACATTAGGAGCCAGTTCGGTCAGCACTAATCCTTGTTTTGTTACCTCGAATACACATAAATCCGTAATAATTAAATCCACTTCATGAGAAGCCGTCAAAGGCAAATTGCATTTTTTCATGATTTTGGGCACTCCGCCTTTGCCAACATGCTCCATAGCGACAATAACTCGTTTAGCTCCTACAACAAGATCCATTGCACCGCCCATGCCCGGGACAATTTTACCCGGCACCATCCAGTTGGCTAAGTTTCCTTCCTGATCCACTTCCAAAGCGCCTAGAACCGTAGCATCCAAATGGCCGCCACGTACGATGGTAAACGACATAGCACTATCAAACATTGAACCGCCAGGCAAAACACCGGCTGCTTGTCCACCGGCATTGGCTAGATCAGGATCTGGATTCTCTTCTACCGGGCCAAGACCGATAAATCCATTCTCTGAATGCAATATAACTCTTTTGTCACTAGGTATATGATTCGCGACAAGTGTAGGTATACCTATTCCTAAGTTAACTACATCTCCGTCTTTAAGTTCTTGCGCAACTCTTTTCGCAATAAGAGTTCTGCTTTCCATCACAATCCCCCTCGTTTAGGCTTGAATAAGAGCATCTACAAAAATTCCAGGCACCATAACTTCATCCGGATCTATTTCACCGGTAGGCACGATATTTTCCACTTCAGCAATTACATAATCAGCAGCTGTTGCCATTTGTGGATTGAAGTTTCTTGTTGACCTTCTAAATATCAGATTACCCTCCAGATCTGCTTTGTGTGCCTTAATTAATGCAATATCGGCTCTAAGGGGTTTTTCTAACAGAAAGGTACGCCCGTCTACATCCACGGTAGTTTTTCCCTCAGCAACAACGGTTCCTACACCGGTAGGAGTAAGCACTCCACCGAGTCCGGCTCCGCCGGATCGAATCCGTTCAATTAGCGTTCCTTGCGGTGATAATTCGACTTCCAGCTCGTTAGCGTTCATCTGACGACCAGTTTCGGAATTAGTTCCAACATGAGATACAATTACTTTTTTTGCTTGTCGATTAACAATTAATTTGCCAATACCACGATCTGGATAGCCTGTATCGTTTGCGATTACCGTGAGGTTTTTATACCCTCTATCTACTATTGCGTCAACTAAACGGGTTGGTGTTCCATTTACCAAAAATCCGCCAATCATGAGTACTGCCGAATCTTTGATCTTGTCTGCCGCTTGCTCTAAACTAATTACCTTTGACATTATTTCCCCCTCAGCTTCAGGATTTAGCCTTCAACACCCACGCTAATTTAATTTGCAAGAACTGTGCCAATACAAAAATCAAAGTCAGTTATTAAAAGACTCTGTCAATTCAACCGTCCATGATGAAATTTTTCATCGTATAATTTATAGAATTATCTGTAAAATATAGATTTTTCCGTTAGTTTTAAAAGATGAAAAAACGCATCAGCTATGATGCGTTTTTTCATCTTTTAAAACTATTCCTAATTTTTTAGCCTTTTTCACTATGGTAGACTGGTCGACCATCAGTACTTTGGCTACTTTTCGCGTACTTCCATATAGCGTCATTGCCTCTTCAATTGTCCGTTTCTCAATATTATTTACGATTTCTTTTAAGCCCATTTCCTTTATTGCCGACTTCGTGGTGTAAGCTGGAACAACGTTTAGCAGCGCACCTAATTGCTCATTATTTACTACACCGCTTTGTTCTGAAATAATTACAAGTCTCTCAATAATATTCTGTAATTCACGAATGTTTCCCGGCCAGAGATATTGCTGCATCATACCAAAGCCAATTTCATCGATAATTGTGTTCTTGACGTATTTTGCATTATAAATTTCAAGAAAGTGGCAGGCCAACGGCTCAATATCCTTAACACGCGCCCTTAGTGGCGGTATATGGATAGGAAACACATTCAGCCGGTAGTACAAATCTTCACGGAAACGGCCTTGTTTTACCAAATCCTTTAAGCCGCAATTTGTCGCTGACAGAATTCTTACATCAAGCCTAATCGGTTTAGTTCCTCCGATACGAGTTACTTCCTTATGCTGTATCACTCTTAGCAGCTTGGATTGTAATTCCATGGGCATATCGCCGATTTCATCGAGCAAAATAGTTCCTTTATCCGCTAATTCAAATAGCCCCGTTTTACCGGTACTGGTAGCACCGGTGAACGCGCCTTTAGCATAACCAAAAAGCTCTGCTTCTAATAAGTTAGCAGGAATAGCCGCACAGTTTACTTTGATATAAGGGCCGTCTTTCCTGGCACTATTCACATAGATTTCATTAGCTACAACTTCCTTACCGGAACCAGTTTCTCCGGTTATCAGTACAGTAACGTCAAGTCCTGCCACCTGTTGAATTTGCTTCATAACCTGCTGGGTTTCCGCGCTGGTTCCAATCATACTGTTATTCAACTGCAATTTACGAAGATGCTCAGCCTCTAACGCGCTTTTCACTTTGTCTTTTTCCACGGCTTTCATCTTGCGTTGCGAAACATCCAATTCACTTTTAATTTTCAGCAAATCGGTAATTTCTCTATCAATAACAACAACTTTCTTTACATTACCTTTTGCATCCAAAACGGGGCTGCCTGTGATTAGCATTTTGGTTCCGTTTCGCAGGCTTTCTCCCATGGCATTTACTTGCTTTTTGCTTTTAATTACTTCTGGAGTTACCGCATTCAGATATACTCCAGCGGCCACCAGCTCGTCAACGTACTTTCCAACCACTTCTTCCGGCTTAATACCGGTAATTCTGGTATAGGCCTTATTAACATACAAGGTTTTACCCTCGCCGTCAGTAATATAAATTCCGTCATACAAATGATCGCCGATCTCACGAAAATCAGCCAGTTCACCTAAGATTTTTTGCAAACTGTCTGTAAACTCCCCTCGCAAGGAGCTATCCCATGTCCCTTTCTCGATTTTTTTTATTATGTCCCGCAATGCAATTTCACTGCTTACCATTGTACTTATCAATGCTCTCACGCCTCTATTCGCCAAATTACTCTACCCAAATAATAGCCAATAGCCATTCAAATGTAAATAATCAAAATTTATTCACTTCTTTGGTTTTGACTTTGGCATGAAAATTGCAATAAGGTTAAGCGAGCCTTACAACAACCCCACAAGGAGGATAAACACATTGAAAGAAGTCGTTATCGCCGCTGCACTCCGCACCGCTATCGGTAGTTTCAACGGCACACTTGCACCCTTATCTGCCACCGAACTCGGCAGTATCATTATCCGTTCTGCATTAGAAAAAGCTAATTTGTCACCATGTGATGTTGATGAAGTCATCATGGGCAATGTTCTCCAGGCAGGCCTAGGACAAAATCCCGCTCGCCAATCAGCGGTAAAATCCGGACTGCCAGTCGAAGTTCCCGCCTATACGATTAACAAAGTTTGCGGCTCAGGCTTAAAAGCTGTTAACTTAGCCACACAGTCCATCCTGGCCAACGATGCCGACATTGTCATCGCCGGCGGAATGGAGAGCATGACTAACGCTCCTTATGTTTTGGAAAACAAAGCCCGTTGGGGATACCGCATGGGAAACAGCAAGGTAGTTGATGTCATGATCCAAGACGGCCTATGGTGCGCTTTTAACGATTACCATATGGGTATCACCGCAGAAAATGTTGCCGCTAAATATGGTATTACCCGCGAAGCTCAAGATGAATTGGCTGCGCAGTCGCAAGCTAAAGCCATCGCCGCAATAGATAACGGCACCTTTAAAAATGAAATTGTTCCTGTAACCATTAAAGGCAAAAAGGGCGACATCGTCTTTGATACCGATGAATTCCCGAAACGCGGCACGTCGCTAGAATCGCTGACTAAATTACGGACAGCCTTTAAAAAAGACGGTACCGTAACCGCCGGTAATGCTTCCGGCATTAATGACGGTGCTGCCGCACTTGTTGTTATGTCCGGTGAAAAAGCCAAAGCTCTAGGAATCAAGCCATTAGCGCGAATCATCGGCTATGGTTCAGGCGGCGTTGATCCTTCCATTATGGGAATGGGTCCGGTGCCTGCGGCACAAAAAGCTCTCGCCAAAGCAGGTCTGACAGTAGCTGATATTGATTTATTTGAGGCCAACGAAGCCTTTGCTGCTCAATTCCTGGCTGTTGGCAAAGAGTTAGGACTTCCCCAAGAAAAAATCAATGTTAACGGCGGCGCTACCGCTCTTGGACATCCGATTGGCGCCAGCGGTGCCCGCATCCTGGTAACACTTCTCCACGCAATGCAACAGCGTCAAGCCAAGCGTGGCCTGGCTACCCTATGCATTGGCGGCGGCCAGGGCATAGCAACAATTGTTGAGTTAATTTAATTTATTTTATGAGGTGAATGCAATTATGGAAAAAACAATTATTACCGTCGCAACAACAGGCGCATGGCCTACCAAGGAACATAACCCCAACATCCCCTTAACACCTGCTGAAATTGCGAACGATGTGTATGAGTGCTGGAAAGCCGGCGCAGCAGTTGCCCATCTTCATATGCGCGATGATGAAGGTAAAGGCACTATGTCCAAAGAAAAATTTGCTGAAACCGTTAAACTTATCAGAAGCAAATGCAACATTGTACTTAACCTGACAACCTCCGGTGACCTTAACGCTACCGACGAAACCAGAATGGCACATCTTATTGAATTAAAGCCTGAATTAGCCTCTTATGACTGTGGTTCCATGAACTGGATGCATAACAGCCTGTTCCTGAATCCGCCCCAATTTCTCGAGAAACTTGGCAAGACCATGATGGAAAACGGAGTAAAACCAGAAATCGAAATTTTTGATGCTGGTATGATTTACAATTCCCTTTACTACATGAAAAAAGGCGTTATCGCCGCCCCTGCTCATTATCAGTTTGTATTAGGCGCTGCCGGCGGTACAGCTGCAACCATCGAAAACTTAGTATATCTTAAAAGTTTAATTCCGCAAGGCTCCACCTGGTCAGCGCTAGGCATTGGGCACGGTCATGTACCCATTATGTTGGCAGCTATCGCCCTTGGCGGTCATGTTCGTGTAGGTATGGAAGACAACGTATATTATGCTAAAAACCAATTGGCTGAATCCAATGCACAATTTGTCGCCCGCGCTGCAAGAGTAATTAAAGAAGCCAACAGCACAGTCGCAACCCCTGATGAAGCAAGAGAAATTCTGGGCGTAAAAAAATAATAATAGGAGATAAGCAACCATGATTAAAAAAATTGGTGTAATCGGCGCAGGTACCATGGGGCATGGCATCGCTTTATCCTTTGCTATGTACGGCTTTGATGTAAATATGTATGATGCCTACGAAAATCAATTAACTAAAGCACTGGCTGATATGGCTGATGAATTGGCTCTCTTAGTGGAAGAAAAGTTCATTGAACCGCAAACTGTTAAACCCATCCTCAGTCGCATCAAAGTATTTAGCGACCTTAAACAAACAGTTGAAGATCGTGATTATGTTATTGAAGCAGCTCCCGAAAAAATCGAACTCAAGCAAAACCTCTTTAAACAGCTTGATGAATATTGTCCGAAACATACCGTTTTTGCCAGCAACACTTCCAGTCTCGCACTTGACGCAATGATGGCCTTGCTTCCCGAAGAACGCAAACAGCGCATGATTGTCAACCACTGGTACAATCCTGCCCACCTGATGCCAATTGTTGAGCTTTCTTGTTTTGGCAATATGCCGCTTGAAATCTACAATGAAGTTGAGCAAATGTATGCTTCCATCAAAAAGCAAACAGTAAAAGTTCTCAAAGACGTTCCCGGCCTTGTTGCCAATCGTATTCAGCAAGGTGTAGCCAGAGAAGTTTTCTCTCTGATTGAACAAGGCGTTGCTGAACCTGCCGATATCGATAAGGCATTGAAATTCGGTCCCGCCTTCCGCTATGCCACAACAGGCCAATTGGAAGTAGCCGATTTCGGTGGACTTGATATCTGGTGCATTGTAGGCGACAACCTGCTGAAAGAAATGGATAATCGCCTTGGCGCCAATGATCTTTTGAAACAAAAAGTTGCCGAAGGCAAACTTGGTATTAAAACAGGCGAAGGCTTCTACAAATATAACGAAGCTGAAATTCCAACTATCAAAAAAGAATTTGCAAAAAAATTAATCCATCAATTAAAAGCTTCTGAGTATTATACAGATAAATAATTATTAAAGCACACAGGTATCGGCCGCAAAGCTGAATACCTGTGTTTTTTTACACCCTTTTACGCTAGAGTGAAGTAATTCAACTTTAAAAGCGCAGTTGGTTATCAGCAATACTATATTGCCGGCAACCAGCCGCGCTTTAAAAAGAGTGAAATTTCTTCATTTTTCTTTATTCAATATGGCTACAGCTTGTTTTAGCAACTGAACATCACCACAAATCGGAAACTCACCACAACTATCTCCTGCCAGGCATTTAGCACAAAGCGACTCAGCTAGTTGCTCAAGACCGCTAGCCACTTCAGAACTTTGTAGCATACTTACCACCTCCTGTGGTCAGTATACTACCAGTCTAACCCCAAGCACAAATACCATAATTTTGCAATATCCTCTTTCTATGCTTGTAATTGGTGAAATATGCAAAATAAGTATATCCTTATGCCAGTTACTATTTACCCGTAAAAGCAGGTTTACGTTTTTCAACAAACGCCGTCATACCCTCTTTTTGATCAGCAGTCGCAAAACATATGCCAAATGCTTCGGCTTCATAAGCTATACCTGAATCAAGATCCATATCAAGCCCTTCATTTACGGCAGCTTTACACAGTTTAACAGCATATTCCGCTTTAGCCATAATGTTTTCTGCCATAGCCTGGGCTACACTCAGCAGTTCCTCAGGTGCAGTTACATTGTTAACCAACCCCAGACGATATGCTTCCTGCGCATTAATGATGTCCGCAGTAAACAGCAGCTCTTTGGCTCTCCCTTTGCCAATTAAGCGAGGCAGACGTTGGGTGCCGCCAAAACCTGGTATAATGCCTAACCCAACCTCGGGTTGTCCAAATTTAGCCTTTACAGAAGCTATCCGGATATCACAAGCCATTGCCAATTCACAGCCACCACCTAAGGCAAAGCCATTAATAGCCGCAATCACTGGCTGTGGAAGATTCTCCAGTTTATTAAATACTTGCTGTCCAAATTTAGCAAAACTCCGGCCTTCAATGGCAGATTTGCTTTGCATTTCGCTGATATCAGCTCCGGCAACAAAAGCTTTTTCCCCGCTACCTGTCAATATGACTACTTTTACGCTTTCATCGGCAGCAATAACATCAATTAGGCTATTCAGCTCGGAAAGCAATTCTGAATTTAACGCATTCAAAGCTTTGGGGCGATTAAGTGTAATACGGGCAATACCCTGATAATTACTATACAAGAGATTGGAATACTCAGCCATCTCACTCACCTCTACTTTGTATAATCATAAAAACCCTTGCCGGTTTTACGGCCAAGATACCCTGCTTGTACCATTTTCTTAAGCAACGGGCACGGCCGATACTTAGGATCGCCATAACCGTTATAGAGCACTTCCATAATTGAAAGAATTGTATCATTGCCAATAAGATCAGACAGAGCTAACGGGCCCATAGGATGATTAAATCCTAGCTTAGCAACCTGATCAATGTCTTCCGCACTTGCTACCCCTTCCATTAGTGTATAGATAGCTTCATTTATCATCGGCACCATAATACGGTTGCCGACAAACCCGGGGAAATCTTCCACTTTGACAGATGATTTACCCAACTTCTCGGCCAAAGTTTTTACCGCGGCAAAGGTTTCTTCGCTTGTTGCCAAGCCATTAATAATTTCAATAAGTTTCATAATGGTCGCCGGATTAAAAAAGTGCATGCCAATAACTTTGTCAGCCCGTTTAGTATAAGCGGCAATAGCCGTTATCGGCAACGACGAGGTATTGGTTGCCAAGATAGTATGCTCAGGACAAAGCTTGTCCAATGTTTGAAATATTTCCCTCTTAATATCCGCATTTTCAATAGCAGCTTCCACCACCAGATCTACTTGACAAACCTCGGCATTCAGGTCTTCCGTAGTTGAAATACGTCCTAAAACAGCATCCTTTTCTTGTGGTAATAATTTGCCCTTTTCCACCAGTTTATTCAGGTTCTTATCAATTCCGGCAATTCCTTTTTGAACGAATTCTTCCTTAATATCCCGCAAGATAACAGTAAGACCAGTTTGCGCCATTACCTGCGCAATACCGCTTCCCATTTGTCCGGCACCGATAATTAGCACTTTATTTATTTCCATGGTATATTGCCTCCTATAGAAAAATCAAATTAACAGGCTTTTGCTTTTTTAAATTCTTCGATAAGCGCAGGCAGTACTTCCGCCACGTCACCGATTATTCCGTAATCAGCTACTTTAAATATAGGTGCATCAGCATCTTTGTTAATAGCAATAATGATATCTGAGGATGACATACCTGCTACATGCTGAATTGCGCCTGATATACCACAGGCAAAATATACCTTCGGACCAACTGTTTTACCGGTTTGCCCAACCTGATGATAGTGCGGCTTCCAACCGGCATCAACAACTGCCCGCGAAGCTCCGACAACGCCACCCAGTACATCAGCTAACTCTTCAATCAGTCTGAAGTTCTCAGGTTTCCCCATGCCTCTGCCGCCGGAAACAATGATTTCGGCTTCTTCCAGATTACAGGAAGTAGTACAAACTTTAACTAACTCAAGCAGCCTTGTGCGAATACCCTGACCTTTCACCTTACTGGCAACCCGAATAATCTCGCCACTCTTAGAGAAATCTTGCTCGGGGCGCTTAAATACCTTTGGTCGTACTGTTCCCATTTGCGGGCGATGTTCCGGACAGAGAATGGTGGCCATAATATTGCCGCCAAAAGCCGGCCGCGTCCAGGCTACCAGGCCGGTCTGCTCATCAATCCCCAAGTTAGTGCAATCTGCGGTCAGCCCTGTACCTACCCGGCACGCAACCCTTGGCCCCAGATCACGTCCGTCATTAGTTGCTCCAATCAATATAACCGAAGGTTTATAGGTATTAATTAAACCAGCAAATACCGTCGTATAACCATCAGTACTATAGTTTTTCAGCTCACTTGCTTCCACTAAATAGACTTTATCTGCACCACTTGCAAACACTTCTTTGGATAGTGCTTCAACTTCGTCGCCAATAATTACGCCTGCTAATTGCTCGCCCATAGCATCTGCCAGTTTACGGCCTTCGCCCAAGAGTTCATGACTGACATTTTTTACTTGTCCATCTATCTGCTCAATGAATACCCATACATCTTTATATTCAGCTTTATCTATTTTAACCGCAGCTTGTTCACTTTCTTTAGTTATCGCATTTACAGGGCATGTGTCAACACAAGCCCCGCATACTGTACACGCATCAGTAATACAAGCTTTGTCGGCCTCCATAACCATTGCGCCAAAAGGACACGCGCTAATGCATGCACTGCAACCAATACATTCTTCTTTATTAACTATTACCGCCATGTTTTATTGCCTCCGTTACACAATCTTTGCCGTTAGTAATTTACCAGCGAGTATTGCTGCTGCTTCACGCGCCGTATCAGACTTAATAATCTCACCTTGCACTCTTTGCGGTGGAGTAAAAATACGCCGCACCTGTGTCGGTGAACCTTTAAGCCCAAGCTGTCCTGGATCTACCTCCATATCATCAGCGGTCCAGGTAGGAATTTCTTTTTTATTGGCTTTCATTGTTCCCTTGATGGTCGGAAAACGCGGCTCATTAATGGACTTTATAACAGTAAGAAGTACCGGAATTTGTGTCTCAACAACTTCATAGCCTTCTTCATGTTCACGCTCTACTTTGACCTGGTTGCCTTCAACCTCAATCTTAGATACGCAGGTAACTTGCGCCATATCTAAATGTTCCGCCATTTCGGGTCCTACCTGAGCAGTATCACCATCAATAGCTTGTTTACCACAAATGATCATATCTACTTTACCCAGTTTTTTAATCGCACAAGCCAGCGTATAGCTGGTAGCCAACGTGTCTGCACCGCCAAAAGCACGGTCACTGACAAGTATGGCCTCGTCAGCTCCTATAGCTACACATTCCTTTAAAGCATCTTTGGCTTGCGACGGCCCCATAGTAACAACCGTTACTTTGCCACCGTGCTTTTCTTTCAGTTGAAGCGCTGCTTCGAGCGCATGTTTGTCAAAAGGATTTACAATGCTAGGTACGCCCTGTCTAATAAGCGTGTTAGTAACCGAATCGATCTTTACTTCCGTAGTATCAGGGACTTGTTTGACACAAACAACAATTTCCACGTTGAGACCTCCTAAATCGCCTATCGTAATATGCTTCCTGAAATGACCATGCGCTGCACCTGATTTGTCCCCTCATAAATCTGGGTAATCTTAGCGTCCCGCATCAACCGTTCTACCGGATATTCACGACTATAACCATATCCGCCGAAAATCTGCACAGCATCAGAAGTAACCTCCATGGCAATATCAGAAGCAAACATTTTTGCCATAGCAGCTTCCTTGGCATAAGGCAGTCCTAGATCTTTTAAACAAGCTGCACGATAAACCAATAAGCGTGCTGCATCGATTTTAGTTGCCATATCAGCAAGCATAAAGGCAATCGCCTGATTAGCAGCAATCGGCTTGCCAAACTGCACCCTTTCCTTGGAGTACTTAACCGCATAATCCAAGGCCGCCTGCGCTATGCCCAAAGCCTGTGCCGCAACACCGATACGGCCTCCGTCAAGTGTCGCCATGGCAATTTTAAAGCCTTCGCCTTCTTTACCAAGCAAATTTCCTTTGGGAACCTTGACATCCTGAAAAATAAGCTCATTGGTTATCGAAGAGTGAATACCCATCTTATGTTCTTTTTTACCAAAGCTAAAACCAGGCATTCCCTTTTCCACAATAAAGGCCGAGATTCCCTTTACGCCTTTGCTTCTGTCAGTCATCGCAAAAACTACATATATCTCAGCTTCACCGGCATTAGTAATAAAAATTTTGCTGCCATTAAGCAAATAATGGTCATCTTTAAACTCAGCTATAGTTTGCTGGCCAGCGGCATCAGTCCCCGCATTTGGTTCAGTCAATCCAAAGGCTCCCAGCTTAGCCCCTTCTGCCAGCGGTACAAGATACTTTTGCTTTTGTTCTTCTGTGCCAAAGGAATATATCGGCCAACCGCACAAAGACACAGTAGCCGATAAAGTAATACCTACACCGGAATCAGCGCGTGACAACTCCTCAACCGCTAAGATATAGCTAAGAACATCAGCCTCTGCTCCACCGTATTTTTCTGGAAAACAAATTCCCGCAAAACCCATTTCTCCCATAGCATCCGCTATTTCCCGCGAGAATTCCTCTTTCTCATCCCGTTCTGCAGCACCTGGGGCGACTTCCTTTTCGGCAAAATCGCGTACTAATTTTTGCATTATTTTTTGTTCATCGGTAAGGTTAATCTGCATGCTTGTCATCTCCTTTTTTTTGTTTTAGATACCTTGTTTTAGTAATATTCGCAAAAATCGTGCCAAAAAGAAAACTTGCCATTTCCTTGTTAAATAAATCACATTTTATGTGAAAATGATGATTATGTTCATCGGTTTATATAAAAAATACCCATAAATCGGACTTTGATAAGTGATGACAAAAATCATACTCTATGATGCAAATATTCATCAAACATTAAAATATAATTAATTTATAGAAAATACCCGTGGAATTTCCCAAAAATTCGCTATGTAGTGCTATTGCCTTTAGTGCCTGAAGTCAATAATACAAAGAACACCACCTCTACGCGTTCAGAGATGGTGTTCTTTCCCGGCTTTCCATTATTAACAGATATCTATTAATACGTCCAGAACAGCTCTTGGATTTCCCTGGCATTATTGGTTTTGGTCAGCGCCAGCATCAATAAGATTCTAGCTTTTTGCGGGCTGAGATTATCGGCGGCAACAAACGGGTCCTCTGCGAAAGAGCCGTTTCTTGTAACCACTCCGTTACCCGCCCGGGTACTGCGAACAACGACAACGCCTTGATCTTGGATTTTCTGGAAGGTGTCTTGCATAGTTTGCGACATATTTCCATTGCCAAGCCCTGCGTAAACGAGGCCTTTGACACCCGCATCTGCAGCGGCCTTAGCTAGTATGCCGTTGTCATTGACATGGCCATAGATGATCTCTACTTGCGGGAATTCAGTAATCCCCTCAATAGCAAATTCACTCAGGTAGGTATGCTTACGGGTCGGCATGCGGTAAAAATGTGGATGCGCATCAACAATGTAGCCCAAATAGCCCAGCTCCGGAGCCTTAAAGGTATCTTGCAATGCCGTGTTGGTTTTGGTAACTTCCCGGCTGCTGTTAATGGTGTCGTTAAGAGATACCAGCACGCCTTTTCCCCATGCATCAGAACTTACAGCCAGAATAACGGCATTATACAAATTCATCGGTCCGTCTGGGCTGATCGCCGTTGACGGCCGCATAGCCCCGACCAGCACAACCGGTTTTTGACTTTTAACCACAAGGTTTAGAAAATATGCGGTCTCTTCCATAGTATCTGTTCCATGGGTTACCACAACGCCGTCTACATCAGACTGATTTAACAGGGCATTAATCCGTTCAGCCAGGTAAAACCAGATTTTATGATCCATGTCGGCACTGTCAATCTGGGCAATCTGTTCTGTAGTAATGTTGGCAATATTTTTTAGGGGTTCAATATTTTCCACAATTTCGGCTATGGGTACTATCCCTGCATAATAGCCTACCATGTCGGTAGGGTCAGAAGATGCGCCGGCAATGGTTCCGCCGGTCGCCAGTATCACAATATTTTTCATATATATAATCCTTTCCGGCCTTTTCACTCCACAGCTCTTACATTCACTTTGACATCATAAAATGTACTCCCCTGGGCCTTATCAGTAAGCCGCTGGGAAGTCAGCGCATTAACTGAACGATTGCCGGGAGCATGTTCAAGCCACCACAGGCCTTCGGCTACAACCACGCCACCGGGGACTTTGTCGGAAACTTTTGCGGTAAAGGTTACCTCGCCACGCTCGTTGTAGGCAAGTACAAGCTGGCCATCCGCTATCTCTATTTTTGCTGCATCATGCGGATTAATCTGTAACAGCATTTTGTTGGTCTTGGTTAACTCTTCCCTTTCATTAAAGGAAGAGTTTAATAACCGGGCATCAGGCGAATTAACAAGCCAAAAAGCGGCAGCATCGCCCTGTGGTTTAGTATACATGGGCAATGGGCTGTCTTCAGCCGGATTAAAAATCTCGATCTTGCCTGACGGGGTTTTAAAATTGGTCTTGTAGCCCTCAGGCAGCGGCAATTCCACCGGCCGCCCTTCAGACAAAGCTTGCAGCGACGTGCCGGCAAGCCAGGCTGACGGCTGCGTCAATATACTATCAATCAACTCATCGGCCGACTGTTTGAAGAAAGGTTTATCTATTCCCATGGCTGCTGCCAGCAGGCAGAATACTTCCCAGTTGGCTTTAGCCTGGCCTAACGGCGGAATTACCGAATACGCCCGCTGTACCCCATAATGCCCGTAGGAACGATAGATATCACTGTGTTCCAGCGAGGTTGTTGCCGGTAGAATGATATCTGCATACTTTGCCGTATCAGTCATAAACCGCTCGTGCACTACCGTGAAGAGATCCTCTCGCGCCAAGCCTTGTAGCACCTTATTCTGGTCAGGCGCTACCGCTGCCGGATTGGAGGTATACACATACAGACTCATGATTGGCGGATCTTGCAGTTCAGCGCATTACCCAGTTGGTTCATATTAACAAGGCGGGTGGCAGTCTCCCGGAAATCTTCACGGGTTATCTTACTTGTATTTAGTGCGCCGCCTGTGGTTGTGCCGGCCAACAGTCCGCCGCCAGATTTGCTCCATGCCCCAACCAATGCCGGCAGACAAGTAATCGTCCGAACTGTCATGGCTCCATTGCTGTAGCGTGACAGACCGCTTCCCAATCTAATAAACGGTGCTTTGGCTTTGGCATACTGCCTGGCCATATCTTCAATTACCCCGGCAGGCAGGCCGGTTATTTCACTTACTGCTGCCGGCGAATACTCCGGCAGCACAGTATTCTTCAGTTCTTCATAGCCTTGCACATAGGTATTAACAAAGTCCGCATCAATAAGATTTTCCCTTGCGATTACATGCATCATGCCCAATGCCAGAGCACCATCTGTACCCGGACGGACAACAATAACCTGATCGGCAATTTGCGCGGTTGGCGTCTCATAAGTGTCAATCAGCCAAACCTTTGCGCCTTTCTGTTTAGCTATATTTATATCATGCAGGATATGAATATTGGTTGCCAAAGCATGAATGCCCCATAAAACAATCAGATCACTGCTATGAATTTCGTTGGTATGAGGCGCCATTGTCTGTCCCATTACGGCCTCCCAGCCATAACTTTTAGCCGGCGAACAAATCGTACGATCAAGTTGGGATGCACCCAAGCTATAAAAGAAAGGGTGACCGACATTGCGCTGCACAAGCCCCATTGTTCCGGCATAGGAGTAAGGCAATATGGCCTCAGCACCGTACTTGGCAATAATATTTTCCCATTTGGTTTTTATGCGTTCAATAGCTTCTTCCCACGAAACGGGCGTAAACTCACCGCTTCCTTTGCAACCGTTTCTTAGTAAAGGCGTCATAATTCGTCGCGGCGAATGCACACTTCTTTCATAATGGGCCATCTTCGGACAAAGAGTCCCTCTGGTAAAAGGATGTTCCGGGTCACCCTCGACTTTGGCAGCTTTGCCGTTATCTATATGAACAAGTAGGCCACACGCGTCAGGACAATCATACGGACAAACCGAGCGCAGAACTTGCATATTATCTTCCCCCTTAGAAATTACACTGATAGCTTGTTTTATTATTTTACTATTTTTATATTGATCTGGGTAGTTTTTCTTGATTATACCACCCTCACAATACCGGTTCTCCCCCCTTCCAATTGGCTATTGCCAAGCATTATATAGCAAGTCTCAACCTACTGTCTAAATATTATATGATTCACCGTCAGATCAGAGAGGATTTTGTAGAATTGCAGTGAATTAATTATATGCTATTATGCAAAGCAAACTACTAAAGAAAGTATGTTGAAGGGGAGTTTTTAGAATTAAAGCCGTACTTTTCAAAGAAGCATGTTGCCAATTCCTAAGTAAACACAAATATAAGCTCATGGGAATAGTTGCAATTTGTTGTATAGAATTTTTTCTTTCATTTCAGTTCTATAGGAACGAACCCGAGTTCCCAATAGAATTATTCAAGATTGATGCCGTTAATGCCATCTTTCGCGATTTGTTATTAGCAAGTATCTTTATATTTCTGCGCAAACACAGTACGCGGGTTAAACAAATTGCAAAAAATTATTCCCCAATAGCAATTGTAGCTCTTCTTTGGATAGGCATCTCACTGCTTATTATCCATTCATTAAACTTAATTTTTAATGTAGCAACTCTCATATCAGTTTTTACCGGTGTAATTAATAATATCTTTTTCGTATTTTTAGCTGGCTGGCTTTATACGAAGTGGAACAATACACTAGCGAAGACAATTTATTTCCTGACTTATTTCTTTACTATTTTCTTTTTCTTCAGTGACACCATCTATTTTTTTGTTACGTCATCCCATATTGAAAAGATGGTGTTTGACAATTTAAACAGCCAGTCAATAACTAGCGTAATCTATACTTCAGACAAACTTATTTTGCTGGGCATACTAATGTGTTTTTCCTTCCTGATGTTATTATTTCGCACGCCGGGCAACCTGCATCATTTGCCCAGAAAAAATACCGGCGTTGTTATCCTTATCCTCATCTGTGTTGCCGCTAATCTTGTTAATATCGCAACAGTCGCCGCCTATCCCCGTGCCCTCATCGATAACGGCTTTGACGAGGAAAGTGCCATCGAAAAATCCCGAAATGTATCGCGGGATATGCTTTCTAGTTCAGTAACTGTTAACTTAGTACGGGAATTCTTGCGGAATACCGAAAAACATGCTGCTGCCAGTCAACTCCACCGCTATCCATTTACGGAAAAGGAAACCCGGCTGTTAAGCGAATTGGACATTGCTTATGATGAAAAACCTGCTTTAGCGGCAAAACCTTTTCCCTATGAAAAAGTCGTTGTAATTGTCGCCGAATCCTTTCACCGCGATTACTTGCATTTCTATAATGCAAAAATCCCAGCAGAAGCAACCCAATTTTTAGATGGGTTGTTGGCCAAATACCCCCATTCCAATTATTATTACACTGCCAACAAACCCACGACACAAGGACTTAATTCCATGTTTCTCTCTCAGGCAATCTACACCGAAGATCAAAGTTTTGAAAATAACGCCACATTATTCAAAACCCTTGAGAAAAACGGATATGATACCATGTTTTTGGAGGCTACCAGCCAATATTATAATGATGAGTTCCGGGCTTACAAAAAACGCTTCGGCATGCAAACCTACAGAGCCAAAGAGGCTCTGGAAAAGGAAGGCTATGTCGGTAGCAGCGGCTGGGGCTTTCACAATGACGTAATGTATGAAGAAACCATCCGCCTGCTGGAAGAAAACCGCAACAACAAAGTTTTCATTGTGACAAAGACTATCGATTCTCATCAGCCTTATCCGTATTGCGGTTTTTTGCCGGAAGATATCCCTGCGGCCATAAAAGATCAACCGAATAATCTATATCTAAAAGCAATCTACTGGGAGAATATTACTCTACAGAAGTTTTTCCGTGACCTTGAGGAACGCAAATTGCTGGATGATAAGACGCTTGTTGTTGTTACCAGCGATCATAATCCTCATCCCAGTCAGAATGACAATTATAAACGTCTGACAACAGAAGATATGCGTATAAGCGTAGCTCCCATTCCGCTTATCTTTGTCAGCACAAATCTCCAACCGTTCGAAAATTTCAGCAGCGCCACCTATGGCAGCCAAATTGATTTTGCCCCCACACTGCTGGGGATATTGGGTATTGCCTCTCCGCCGCAATTCTCCGGAAAAAACATGCTTACCATACCACCAGAAAATAGCTACGCGGTAGGAAGCTGCGACGAAACCGTTTATTACTGGTCAAGCGATTACCAAATTAAAACAGACATGTATAGCGATAAAATCGAAGATCCTTATGAAAAGGCGCTGATCCATTGGGTTCAGGATTCCTATGTCAGGTACTTTCAGACAGACACTACCGCTCAGTAGCATCAGTTTTGCTTTAGGCTATCCTAAACAACGCAGAACACCACCTAATTACAGGTGGTGTTCTGTCATTACTGAATAATTTTCTCTTCCAACACATCTACAAACGCATCGGTAAGCTCAGGATCAAACTGGGTACCCGCGCAGCGGCGTATTTCCGCAATCGCATCCTGATGAGACATTCCTTTGCGGTATGGCCGGTCATTGGTCATGGCATCATAAGCATCAACAATTGCCAAAATCCTGCATGGAAGAGGGATATCCTCACCTATCAGTCCTAGCGGATACCCATTACCATTCCAATGTTCCTGATGTTTTAGAATCCATTCTGCTATCGGTATCAAATCAGGTGAAGATTTCGCTATCCGGTAACCGATATCACAGTGCTGCCTCATGATTGTCATTTCTTCTTCAGTAAGACGCCCAGGCTTATTGAGAATACTGTCGGGAATCCCCACCTTACCTATATCATGAAACTTGGCAAAAAGCCTAAGATCAGCCATTATAACCGGTGATACCTGCAGTTTTTCTCCCATCATTTCCATAAGGTCACCAAGGCGGTCAGCATGACCCTCGGTAATATGATCGCGTACTTCCAGGGCTTTCATCATGGCCTGCACAATCGAGCTGCGAATGCTCTGACTCTGGTGCAGCTTCTGGCGATACATGTTATTGTCTGCGGTTGTAAAAACAGTATCAATATTGATATTTTGCATATCTATCGCCCAGCCGAAGGATAAACTTAACGGTAAATAAGGATTTCCTTGGTTGTAATCGCTGACTTTACTCTGATAATAACGATCGAGTTCCTCGAGTTGCAGTGTTGTGGGTTCAAATAAGATAACCGCGAATTCATCGCCGCCGATTCGGCAAACATAATTGGGTTTTTGTATCCCACTCTGCAAAAGTTCAGCTACCTTTTTGAGAAGCTCGTCTCCCTGACGGTGACCTAAGGTGTCATTGATCAACTTCAGCCCATCAACATCGCAGATTAGTAAGCCTATGCCCTGACAAGGTCCAGTTTTTATCCGCTGTATCTCATTTTCAAAGTATCCCCGATTAAAAACACCTGTTAACGGATCATTAATTCGAAAAAATTCCATACGTTTTTCCATTTCCTTGCGCGCGGTTATATCGCGTAGCACAGCCAGGCAGCAGATTTTTCCGTCAATGACAGCCCGCGACAAATTGATCTCAAGAATCATGCAGCCGCCCTGGCAAGTTACGGTTTCATGCTCAAAAAGCTGGGTTTTCTCGCTAACAGTTCTGCGGATTACGGCAAGTACATCATCCTTGTAGGAAGGAGTGAAAATAAGCCCCATTCCCTCTTGTTTAAACTGCTCTACCGTACAGCCGAACAGTTCAGTCATCCGGTGATTTACCGCCAAAATCTCGCCGGTCTCTATGTCATGCACAACCAGCCCGTCGCCGACAGCATTGAATATTTCCTCTACCGTTTGTTGACTGTGTTCCAGTCGCTGGTTGGTATTTACAACTTCCGCATAAAGACTGCGAAGCTCTTCTTCTGCGGCGGTCAGCTCCTCATGTGAGGCGTTAAGCTGATCATATTGTTCCTGCCGTTCATCCATCATAGCCTGGATATTCTGAGCCATAAGATTAAATTTGTTAGCAAGCCGCCCAATTTCGTCCTTTGCTGCTATATGCAAACGCTTGTCAAAATTGCCGCCGGCAATCTCCTCTGTTCCTTCGCTCAATTCATACAATGGCCTTGTCACCATCCGCGAGACAAAAGTAACCACAAGCGACAGAACAACACAAGTCAGAACAATGCCACCAACCGTGTTTAGCGTTTCTGATCGCAGTTTAAGTTCATTATAATAATTGGTAAAGCCTAACGTAATTTGTCCGATGGTTAAGTTTTCTTTGACAACTTCCCGCTTAACAATAATGAGTTTATCCAGTTCATATGCCGGTGACTGAACAATGCGTTTTTCGTAAAGCAGGGTACCGTTAGTTCCGGTTATTGTTACTAATCCAATCTCCTGGTCTCTAAACAGCGCATCGCCGATGGCTTTTAAAGCCTCATCGTTATAGGTCCACAATGGCTCAGTAAGACTACCGACAGCTAAATCAGCTGTCATTGCCACTTTGTCTTCTCTGTCATTATAAATGGTTTCAGCTGATGCATTAATTCTAATCAGGCCAACAATCGACATAATTGTCATAACCGACAACAAAATAAGTATAGTAAGCCGCTTTCTTAACGTCATATTTTTAAAAAGACTGACTAACTCACTACTGCCTGCCACCACCGATCACCGCCTGCTTATTTGTTTCGTACTTTTTTGCGTTCACAACTCTCCACGTTTTTTCATTCGGCTTAATGCAGCATTAAACTGGTCGAGCAACTCTTCCGATTTCGGATATGTGGAAGAGATTATCAAATTATACTGGCTTGTCTTTGCTGCGTGATGTAAAGTCGCAAACTTATCTTCTTCGCCAGGATAAATCTTTTTGATAACCTCCCAGCCAACAAGCTCATCTTCAATAAATACGTCGATTCTCTTGTTGTAGAGCATTCTTACCAGTCCGTAGATATCATCAGCCCATACGACACGCAAAATCCCCTTATTTATTAAACCCTCTTTTGTGCCATACCAATAGCCGTTGGCACCGCCAACAACATAATCCTTAAAATCCGCGATGTCGGTAAAATTCTGTGTTTTAGCATCAAACTTGTCATTATCTCTCAGGTAAAAGAACGTATGCCGGGACGGATACACTGCTGAAGATACCAGATAGTTTTGTGCTATTTTCTCGCTCATCCCGTAAGGAAATGCTGCCCAGGCCTGTCCGCTAAGAACCATTTCCTCACAACGGGCCCATGGATAGAACCGGATTTCATACTCTACTCCCATTTCCTTAAGAGCAGCTTCGACAATCTCCGTAAAAACTCCATGACCAGACAATCGGGCTGATGTATAGGGCGCGTATTCGCCAGTGACTAGCAGCAGTTTTTTGCTGGCTTCCGGCTGAGCCGTCCGGGTTTCAGACGACCGAACCGGCTGTGTTACCTGCTGCCTGGTACTCAGCGGGTAACATGCCGCAAAAAGAATTACTCCAGCAAATAGGAGGGATATTATTGCTATTTTGCGCATTCAGCTTATTCACCGCCCTCTGTTATCGCTAGCAAGTATGTATTAGAAAATCATTTTCGCTGTTTCGACAAAAAAGACCTTTTTCGTTACAAATAATTATTATTCTAGTTGCAAACTATTAACCCTGTCTCTATGTGAACCGTAATGCCTTTTGCGGACACCAAGAATGGCTGGTACAATAAAACCAGGAGGTGTCCGACATGAAAGGTCAGCGATTCGATGCAGAGTTCA
>JAGGAB010000111.1 GCA_017889705.1 Bacillota bacterium
ATTCAAGTACACTTCCTCGTAATGGTTCTAGTGGAGGGAGGGAGATCAGATGTCTGAAGTAAAAGTAGGCAAAAATGAAACGCTTGACAGCGCACTCCGTCGTTTCAAGCGCACATGCCAAAAAGCCGGGGTTCTTGCAGAAGTAAGAAAACGCGAGCATTATGAGAAACCGAGCGTAAAACGCAAGAAAAAATCCGAAGCAGCACGTAAACGTAAGTTTAACTAGTTTCGGAGGGATTAATCTCATGTCTCTTAAAGACAAATTAACTGATGATATGAAGCAGGCTATGAAGGATAAAGAAGCCGGAAAACTCCGTCTTTCTGTTATTCGCATGGTTCGTGCCACTATCAAGAATGTAGAGATTGACAAGAAAAAAGAGCTTTCTGAAGAAGAAGTTCTAGATGTATTGGCTAAAGAAGTCAAAATGCGCCGGGATTCGATGGAAGAGTTTACAAAAGGTAATCGGCCTGATTTGGTGGAGAACCTAGAACAAGAAATCGCCATTCTGATGCAATACCTTCCTCAACAATTAAGTGAAGAAGAAGTAAGGGCGTTTGTAGCTGAAGCTGTTACAGCGGCTCACGCTGCCACTGCCAAAGATATGGGCAAGGTTATGGCTGTATTGATGCCAAAAGTTAAGGGTCGTGCTGATGGGAAATTAGTAAATAACATTGTGCGCGAGTTCTTAAAATAAGTAAAGAACTGTTTAAATCCGGCGTTTAAAACGCCGGATTTTAGTTTGCTTATATGTTTAAATAGCAAAAAAATAAGACAAGCACAAGGCTTGCCTTATTTTTGATTAGTAAGTGAAGCATAATATTCAATAATATTACTGTAATAACTAGTGCGAATAGAGTAAGTGAATATATAGTAGAGTGGTTGGAGTGTAAACAAGCTTGGTAAATTAGAAAAATAGAGCTGCAAATAGTGAAACAATAAATAATTCAATAATAGTGGCATTGATAGTATTTTATATGTTAGTACAAATATAATAATTGTAGTTATTGCAAATGTGCTATATTTAGGCTGCGTATATTATAAAAAGATAACTGCAAAAATGCTGCGAAAGCTTCACTAATACTATGTAATGACATTAACATACAGTGTTCGACATGTCAATGAATTATTAAATAATAATTATTTTCAGACTTTCGACAAAAGCTATATACTAAACAGGAATGAAACAGTTTGGTGAAGAATAATTACTATAATATGGTTGGGAAGAGTAGCAGTGAGCTTGCTGCTGATTGTAAATAAAATAACTAAACAAGAGAAATGGGAGGAGTTATGAGGCATTCTTTTGTATATAGAATAATCCTGGTGTTACTAGTAGCCATATTTTCTTTGTTTGGTGCCGATAAAACGGTCGCGGCTGAAAGCCGCCCAATAATTAGCGTTTCAATAAAAGGCGAAATCAATAGCGGGCAAGCCGCTCTTGTCCACAAAGCTGTTGCTGCTGCTCAAAACCAGCAGGCCCAGGCCATTTTGATGGAAATTGATACCTTTGGCGGCTTGGTAGATTCGGCGGTTAGTATTCGCGATATGATTGCAAGTTCGCCGATACCTACAATCTGCTATATAAAAAACCGGGCTTGGTCAGCCGGTGCACTTATTGCACTCTCTCATAAACATATTGCTATTGCACCTGGCGGCAGTATTGGGGCTGCTGAACCAATACCTACTACCGAAAAAACAGTAGCTGCCTTAAAAGCCGAATTTGCGGCAACAGCAAATAAAACCGGGCGTAATCCTCGGGTAGCAGAAGCCATGGTTGATAAATCATTAGGTTTTCCCGGTTATGCTGAACCTGGTCAAATATTAGCACTTACAGATTATCAGGCAAAACAAGTGGGTTTTGCCGATATTGTAGCAGATGATCGTGAGGCTGTCTTGTCACACTTTGGTTTAGCAGGCAATGAGGTAATTGAATATACAATGGGGTGGCAAGAAAAAGCGGCAGGCTGGCTGTCAGACCCGACCGTTAAATCATTTCTCATGTCGGTTATATTTTTGGCTGTGCTGACAGAGATTAAAACTGCCGGCTTAGGTGTGGCTGCCTTAATTGGGTTAATTGCCGCAGCGCTGTTCTTTGGCAGCCAGTGGATAACCGGTATTGCCGGTTGGTTAGAAATTCTTCTCTTCCTGGGTGGTATTTTGCTTATCCTGTTCGAGTTGTATACCCCTGGTGTAGGGCTTTTTGGTATTGGTGGTATTATTGCGATATTTGCAAGTTTGTTTTTGACGCTGGGAGCGAATACTGCTGCGGTGAATTTGTTAGCGATTAGCTTACTGGCTTCAGTTGTAATATTTTTATTGTTGGTAAAATATCTACCTTCAAGTAAATTGTGGTCAAAGCTTATTTTGAAAGATGCAGAAACAAAAAGTGCCGGGTTTAGCAGTAGTCTTGATTACAGTCAGTATCTTGACAAAACTGGAATAACGCCTACCGGTCTTCGGCCTGCCGGAATTATGATCATTGATGGTGTTCAGCTTGATGTAGTATCGGAAGGTCAGTTTGTGGAGCCCAATAAGTTGGTAAAGGTGGTGAATGTGACGGGAAACCGTATAGTTGTACGGCCTGTTAGTTCTTAGATACATATTAAAAATTGTGGGAGGTCATATTGTTGACAACTTTATTAGGTAGTGCTTTTATTGTATTACTGGTCATTGTGGTAATCAGTTTGTTTTTGCATTTTGTACCCCTTGGACTTTGGATTTCGGCCTTGGCGGCCGGCGTGGATGTAGGTATTTTTACACTTGTCGGTATGCGGCTCAGAAGGGTGCCGCCAAGTAATATCGTGCTTCCTTTAATTAAAGCCAATAAAGCCGGTCTTAATGTAAACGTCAATCAGCTTGAAGCCCATTATTTGGCCGGCGGTGATGTTGACAAGGTAATTGATGCCTTGATTGCCGCGCACCGCGCTGAAATCCCTTTGCCGTTTGAACGGTCGGCAGCTATTGACTTAGCAGGCCGTAATGTGCTGGAAGCCGTACAAATGAGTGTTAATCCCAAAGTTATTGAAACCCCGTTTGTTTCGGCAGTTGCCAAAAACGGCATTGAGCTTAAAGTTAAAGCACGGGTTACTGTCAGAGCCAATATAGACCGATTGGTAGGCGGGGCAGGCGAAGCTACGATTTTGGCTCGTGTTGGTGAAGGTATTGTAACAACCGTAGGTTCGACTGATGACCATAAAGAAGTTTTGGCAAACCCGGATCATATATCCCGTACTGTATTGACAAAAGGGTTGGATTCCGGTACTGCCTTTGAAATTCTGTCCATTGATATTGCCGACGTCGATGTTGGACGCAACATTGGTGCTGAACTGATGACAGACCAGGCTGAAGCTGAAAAACGCATTGCGCAGGCAAAAGCCGAAGAACGGCGTGCTATGGCAGTGGCTCAAGAGCAGGAAATGCGCGCATTTACTCAAGAAATGCAGGCAAAGGTAGTAGAAGCGCAAGCTGACGTGCCTAAGGCATTGGCAGTGGCTCTGAAAGAAGGACGCCTTGGCGTGATGGACTACTACAATATGAATAATGTACTGGCAGATACGCAAATGCGCGAAACCATTGCCAAAACTGGTCCGGTTGAAAGCACTATAAAGACCGATGAACCAAAGAAATAGGCAGGTGAAGTTATGGATTCCTTAATTCCTCTTCTGTTAATGCTGCTTTTATATCTTGTACCTGAACTGTTAAAGCGGCGTAAAAATCCTAAGGAATATGAATATCCTGACATTCCCGCCAAAGTACCACAGCCGGTGGAAGTAAAACCGGTTGAAAATAAAACAAAACCACTTGCCGCACAGGTACCCGACTATGCTTTATCTCCTGCGTTCAACGGGAATGTTGTAGCCAAACCGGCTATGGTAATGCCAGAACCGGTCGATGTTCCTCACCTGGACGACTTAGTTTCACCCTGGCAGGGGAAACTTTCACCGCAGATTGTACAAAATGGCTTGATTTTCGCAGAGATTCTTCAACCGCCACGTGCGTATCGTCCGCTTTGGCGGCGGCCTAAATAAAGTAAAGTAAAATGTTATTTTAAAAATAAAACAGGGGAAATAACCCTGTTTTATTTTTGTATTTTCGCACAAACTAAATATGCAGCAAACAACTTATTAAATTATAAGGGGGCAAATCGCATGACAGAGTATAAAGGCCGCCTTACTTATGCCAAAGGCACCTATATGGAATTTGTCGTTGCTCCTAATCAGGATGTGGACTTTGGCAACATTTTAGTGGTTGAAGGCAAAAATCGTGACCGTTTTTATATTCGCGCCTATGACTTTAAGATTAAGTCCCGTTGGTCGGGTATGAATGGTGTTAGCTATTTAATGAGTAAATTGGATGAGAATGGCCAGGTAGCCAATCAAGAAGAACTTGATTTTTATTTGGGAGGTAACCACACTGTAAAAATCGGTATTGCTGAGCAGCTTTGTTATGTTGATGCTGACGGGCAGCTGTTTAATCCCAAGACTTGTCCAGATTTTTTTTGTGAAGTTCGCGGTTTAACTGCTGATGATACTGCGTTATTAAATGAAATGAAAGGCGATCTTGAAATTGGGTATTTGAAAAGCGGCCGAGAAATACTTGAACTGCCTGTTGGCATCTTTGGTTCCAAAGCCATTACCGAACATATTGGTATTTTTGGTACGACAGGGTCTGGGAAAAGTAATTTAGTAAAGGTACTTTCCAGTTCAATTATTGACAGTCAAAATTATGGATTGCTGATTTTTGATGTGCATAATGAATATTACCGTGATTTGTCACTTCATCCTCATGTAAATGAACGCTTGGCAGTTTACAATACCAACCCGGATATTGAACGAAAAAAAACAAATAAACTTATGCTGCGTTATGATGAAATTGATCCTGAAGATATTACTGCCTGCGCCACTTTTAGCGAACCTCAGCTTGATGCCATCTATAAACTTTCTGGAGTTTTGGGAGAACGCTGGATGGAGTATATTTTGCAATATGACACCGATGATATTATTGAAGAAATAGCCGGTTGTACCGGACAAAAATTTCAGTCCCGCACAATAAGCAAAATTAAGAGTATTTGCTGGAATCTGCAGCAAGAATTAAATATTAGTAACGAAAATAGTGATTCTGACCAAGATTCAGTTATCACGCAAATGCTAACAGATTTAGAGCAAGGCAAGGTAGTCTTAATTGAGCTGAAAAATATATCGCCTGTAGGCGAACAGGCTCTGTCAACATTACTATCCAAGAAACTATTATTACATTATGCCAATAAAACAGAAACTGCCCGTACAGAGACAAAACCGGTGATGATTGTCCTCGAAGAAGCTCACCGATTTCTGGGCAAAAAAGAACAAAGTACCCAAAATGTGTTTGCCAGATTAGTGAGTGAAGCCCGTAAGTTTAATATTGGTTTATGTGTTGTAGACCAGCAGCCGCGTCTATTAGCCGATAAGGTATTATCACAGCTAAATACCCTATTTATATTAGGGCTGGCTTCCAAAGCCGACCGGGGTAAACTAGAATCAATGTGCCGTAAAGATATATTACAGCAGCGTAATGAAATTAAAAATTTGGACTGTGGTGAAATGATTATAGCTACAAATTACATGCGTTTTGCAGCTCCGGTAAAAGTTCACAAATTTGAGGAGTATTTAGCGCGTATGTACAGCAATATCTCTGTGGAGTCCCCCAAATCAATTCCTCCACAGTCAGCATTTGCAATGTGAACCATATTGGCCTACGCGGACAGATTAAATGGCGAGTTTCTTCTAATCTCGTAGCATAGCGGCGAAATGCCCCCCAAGGCACTATGTCTTCTGC
>JAGGAB010000022.1 GCA_017889705.1 Bacillota bacterium
TCCACCAAGAACTTTGGCTAATTCTTCAATTAACGTAAAATTCTCGGGTTTGCACATACCTCGGCCGCCGGACACAATAATCTCGGCTTCTTCCAAATTGCAGGAAGCGGTGCACGCATGAATAACATGGATGAGTTTTGTCCGAATGTCTTCAGGTTGTACTTTACTGGCAACTTTGATAATTTCGCCGGTGCGGGAAAAATCTTGGTCCGGGCGTTTAAAAACTTTAGGGCGGACGGTGCCCATTTGCGGACGGTGCTCAGGACACAGGATGGTAGCCATAATGTTGCCGCCAAAAGCCGGACGTGTCCAGGCAACAAGGCCTGTAGCTTCGTCAATACCCAAATTGGTGCAGTCTGCGGTAAGACCGGTACCGACGCGGCAGGCAACCCGGGGGCCGAGATCGCGTCCGTCATTGGTTGCGCCCAGCAGGATAACCGCAGGCCGGTAGGTCGAAATTAAATCAGTCATTGTAATGGTATAACCATCTGTGGAATAGTTTTTGAATTCGGGGCCTTCCACCAAATAGATTTTGTCGGTTCCGCTGGCAAAGATGTCTTTCGTTAGTCTGGCAACATCCTGACCGATTAATACGGCGGAGAGTTCCTGGCCCATAGCGTCAGCTAATTTGCGTCCTTCACCTAGAAGTTCATGGCTTACATTGCGGATTTGACCGTCTACTTGTTCAATATATACCCAAACACCTTTGTACAGGCTTTTGTCCACAGCAACTGTTTTTTCTTCTACTTCACGGACAATGGCTTCCACCGGACAGACTTCCACACAAGCACCGCAGGCAGTGCAGGCTTCGGTGATGAGCGCTTTATCATTTTCCATAATAATTGCACCGAACGGGCAGGTGCCTACGCAGGCACCGCAGCCGATGCATTGTTCAGTAATTACTTTTACAGCCATGTTCTATACCCCCTAAACAATCTTGGCATCTGACAGTTTTTGAATTAACAGCGCAGCTGATTCGCGGGCTGTATCTGCCTGAATAATTTCACCCTGGGTACGCTGTTTAGGGGTAAAGATGCGGCGCACTTGCGTTGGTGATCCTTTGAGACCAATTTTCTCAGCTTCCACCGTAACCTCGTTTACCGTCCAGACAGGAATCTCTCTGCGGTTGGCCTTCATGGTTCCTTTGATTGTTGGATTGCGCGGAATGTTTATGGATTTTACTACAGTCAGCATAACCGGAGTCGAGACTTCAATAACCTCATAACCTTCCTCCTGCTCGCGTTCAACGGTAAGTTTGTTGCCTTCGGCTTCAATTTTGGCTACATAGGTTACCTGTGGAATGCCCAAATGCTCGGCAATTTCGGGGCCAACCTGGGCTGTGTCGCCGTCAATGGCTTGTTTGCCGCAAAGAATAACATCTACATTACCCAGTTTTTTAATACCGGCAGCCAAGGTGTGGCTGGTGGCCAAGGTATCAGCACCGCCAAAAGCCCGGTCACTAAGTAAAATAGCCTCATCGGCTCCCATGGCTAAACACTCTTTAAGGGCATCTTTGGCTTGGGGAGGCCCCATGGAAATGACGGTTACCTTGCCGCCATGTTTATCTTTAAGCTGTAAGGCAGCTTCTACGGCATTTTTGTCAAAGGGATTAACAATGCTGGGTACTCCTTGGCGGATAAGAGTATTTGTGGCAGGGTCGATTTTTACTTCGGTAGTGTCAGGCACTTGCTTGACACAAACTACGATTTCCATAAATGCGTAACCTCCTGTTTTTCACCACTTTGGGTACAAGGGCGACATCAGCGTTTGCTTTCGCTGATGCTCGGCAACAGCTGTGTCTTCTTTACACCACTCCGGGTATAAGGGCAACATCGGCTTCTGCTTTCGCTGACGCTCGGCACAAGCCGTGTTTTCTTTACCGTAAGACTGCGCCGGAAATAACCATACGCTGTACTTGGTTGGTTCCTTCGTAAATTTGCGTAATTTTGGCATTTCGCATGAGGCGTTCAACCGGGTATTCGCGGCTGTAGCCGTAGCCGCCAAAGATTTGTACGGCATCAGTAGTCACTTCCATTGCCGCATCAGAGGCATACAGTTTGGCCATAGCAGCTTCTTTAGAATACGGCACGCCTTTGTCTTTCAAATAGGCGGCACGATATACCAACAGACGGGCGGCATCTACTTTGGTGGCCATGTCGGCAAGCATAAAAGCAATGGCCTGATTGCTGGCAATGGGTTTGCCAAATTGTACCCGCTCTTTGGAGTACTTTACCGCATGGTCAAGGGCTGCCTGGGCAATGCCGAGTGCTTGGGCTGCTACGCCGATACGGCCGCCGTCAAGGGTTGACATGGCAATTTTGAAGCCGTCGCCTTCTTTGCCTAATAGATTTTTTTTCGGGACTTTAAGCTCTTGGAATACCAGTTCCATGGTAATAGAGGTGTTGATACCCATTTTGTGTTCTTTTTTGCCAAAGGTAAATCCAGGCATGCCTTTTTCAATAATAAAGGCCGAGATGCCTTTTACGCCCTTGCTTTTATCGGTCATGGCAAAGATGACATAGGTTTCAGCTTCACCGGCATTGGTAATGAATATTTTGCTGCCGTTAATAACATAATGGTCACCGTCCGGTACAGCTACTGTTTGCTGTGAGGCGGCATCAGTACCTGCATTGGGTTCGGTTAAGCCAAAGGCTCCCATTTTTGTTCCCTCAAGCAGTGGTGGTAAGTATTTTTGTTTTTGTTCCTCTGTACCATATGCGAAAATCGGCCAGGCGCAGAGTGATACAGTTGCCGATAGGGTAATACCGATACCGTCGTCAACTTTAGACAGTTCTTCTACCGCCAGGATGTAGCTTAATACATCCCCGTCGGCACCGCCGTATTGTTCGGGAAAGCAAATTCCGGTCAGACCCATTTCGCCCATGGCATCAAACAACTCGCGCGAGAATTCGCTGTGTTCATCCCGCTTAGCGACACTTGAAGCAACTTGTTTTTCAGCAAATTCCCGTGCCAGTTTTTGTGTCATTTTTTGGTCTTCTGATAATTCAAATAACATAATAGAACCTCCTTGTAGTAAAAGAATTTTTAATATACCACCTCCCTTTCTGGTGGAATGGGAGGTGGCAGCTTACCGTGTGAATTAAATACGCTCTACGATGGTGGCAACACCTTGGCCGCCGCCAATGCAGAGTGTGGCCAGACCAAGCTTGGCATTTCTGGCCTGCAAAGAGTGCAGCAAGGTTACAAGAATACGTGCGCCGCTGGCCCCGATCGGATGACCAAGAGCAATTGCGCCGCCATTGACATTAACCTTTTCTCTGGCAAACCCAAGTTCTTTGCCTACTGCCAAAAATTGCGCCGCAAAAGCCTCGTTGGCTTCAATTAAGTCGAGGTCAGCAATGGTAAGTCCGGCGATTTTCAGGGCTTTGCGGGTGGCAGGGACAGGACCCATACCCATAATCGACGGGTCAACGCCTCCTGACGCGAAGGAACGGATGCGGGCAAGCGGTTTAAGACCAAGTGCGCTGGCTTTGTCGGCAGACATAAGGACTAAAGCCGCAGCGCCGTCGTTAATGCCTGAGGCATTGCCGGCAGTGACGGTGCCATCTTTCTTAAAGGCTGGTTTTAAGCCGGACAGGGATTGTGATGTTGTGCCTGCTTTAGGAAATTCATCGGTGTCAAAAATGACAGTGCCTTTTCTGCTTTCAATGCTAACCGGGCAGATTTCTGTTTTAAATAAACCGGTTTCAATGGCTTTTAGGGCTTTTGCCTGTGATTTGGCGGCAACTTCATCCTGAGCTTCACGGGAAATATTGTATTGGGCAGCTACATTTTCGGCAGTAATGCCCATATGATAGTCATTAAAGGCGCACCAGAGACCGTCATTAATCATGATATCGGTGAGCTTGGCATTGCCCATGCGCAGTCCCCAGCGGGCCTTGTCAAGAACATAGGGAGCCTGACTCATATTTTCCATGCCGCCGGCCACTACGATATCGGCATCGCCGGTCATGATGTTTTGTGCCGCCAGGTTTACGGTTTTTAGACCTGATCCGCAGACTTTGTTAACCGTATAGGATGGAACCTCGTAGGGAACTCCTGCTTTTATAGCTGCTTGCCTGGCGGGATTTTGTCCCAAACCTGCCTGCAGCACATTACCGAAAATGACTTCATCAATTGTATCTGCTGCAATGCCGTTTTTTTCAACCGCAGCCTTAATGGTTAGAGCGCCAAGATCGGTGGCGGCTACTGAAGCCAGAGCGCCATTAAAGTTTCCAATAGCAGTACGTACTGCGCTTACAATTACTACTTCTTTCATGTGTTATATACCATCCCTGTTAGTTATTTTGCTAGATGTGGTTACTTGGTAAAACCCATTGGTTCAGGCCGGAAGATGCGTTCATCCATGGTTTTAAGAGTTGGCGAAATAACTGGTTTGAAATCCATGAGCGCTAAAATGTCTTTTTCCAAGTCAACTCCCGGCGCTATTTCGGTGAGCATCATGCCGTCGGCAGTGAGTTCAAATACGGCCCGTTCGGTGATATACATAACAGGCTGCTGTACCTTTTGCGCATAATGACCGCTGAAGGTGATTTGTTCTACTTGGTCTAAGAACTTTTTAGCCTTGCCTTCGCTGAGAATGGATAGTTTTCCATCAGCTACTTGTACCTTGAGGCCGCCGGCTGTAAATGTGCCGCAGAAGAAGACTCGTTTAGCATTTTGGGTTATATTGATGAAGCCGCCGCAACCTGCGACCCGGCCTTTAAATTTACTTACATTAATATTGCCTTGCTTGTCGGTTTCCGCTAAACCGAGAAAAGCAAGATCCAAACCGCCGCCGTCATAAAAGTCGAATTGGTAGGGTTGATCAAGAATGGCCTCGGCGTTGATTGCCGCTCCAAAGCTAAGGCCGCCGGCAGGGACACCGCCGACCGGACCGGCTTCTACGGTAAGTGTCAGGGTTTCGCCAATGCATTCTTCATTAGCTACTATGGCAACACCCTCAGGTATGCCAATGCCAAGATTTACTTTTGCATTGGGAATGAGTTCTAGGGCGGCTCGTCTGGAAATTACCTTGCGTTCATCTAACGCCATTGGAGGGATGGCAGAGAGTGGAACTTTAATTTCACCGGAGTAAGCAGGATTATACTGCTCGCCAAAAGTCTGCATGTGTAGAGCGGGATTTTCAGCGACCACAATATAATCTACAATAATGCCCGGTATCTTGACATCTTTAGGCTTAAGTGTGCCGTTGCCTACAATTCGTTCTACCTGAACAATAACAATACCGCCTGAACTTTTTGCGGCTTGGGCAATTGATAAAATTTCCAAAGAAACGGCTTCGTGCTCGATGGTGATATTGCCGCGTTCATCAGCACTTGTGCCGCGCAGCAAGGCGACATGAATCGGGAAAGGCTTGTACCACAGCCATTCTTCCCCGCCTAATTCGATGACTTCTACTAAGTCTTCTTTTGCGATAGGATTTACTTTGCCGCCTTCGACACGCGGGTCGACAAAGGTATTGAGACCAACTTTGGTTATTACTCCCGGTTTGCGGCCGGCAATATTGCGAAACCAGTGGGTAAGTGTTCCCTGAGGAAAGTTGTAGGCTTCCATTTTATTTTCAATTGCCAAATTCCCCAGTTTCGGTGCGAGATTCCAATGGCCGCCAACAGCTCTTTTAACCATACCTTCTATGCCAAAGTGGTTAAGACCACGATCCTTGCCGTCGCCTTGTCCGGCACAGTAAACAAGTGTTAAATTTTTCGGAGAACCTTCTGCCCGGAAACGTTCTTCCACTGCCGCACTTAACGCTTCCGGATGACCATTGCCAACAAAACCGCTGGTGCCAAGTGTAGCGCCGTCTTGAATAAGCTGGGCTGCTTCTTGGGCGCTAATTATTTTCGCCATATGTCCACTCTCCTTGTAAAGTTTCACAATATTCTTATGCAAGGAGTATGCCAATCCAAAAATAACCAAAGGACAGCGATAGATGCAGGCTTTTAGGCTGTTTTAGGGAGTTGGGGCAAGTCTGCGGGTGAGGACAGGTGTTTATAGGCGTAAACACCTGTCTATTTTCTTATACAACGGTTGTTGTCACTGACATAAAGAGTTCGCTGATTCGTCCAGCTGATGAGCCATACTACTGATTTGTTGAGCTGCTCCGGCAATACTGCTGATGGTTTCGGCGACTTGGGTTAATACCTTGTCAATGTGCGTAATCTGGTTTTTGGAGTGGTGACTATCGGACTGGATGGTCTGGATGATGGCAGTAATTTTTGTAATTGAGTCGGCGCTGGAGGCGGCAAGTTTGCGGATTTCTTCAGCAACTACGCTAAAGCCGCGTCCCTGTTCGCCAACCCGGGCGGCTTCAATGGCCGCGTTAAGACCGAGTAAGTTGGTTTGACTAGCGATGCTCTTAATCAGCCCGAGAATCTGATCTGTTTCGCCAACTCTTGCTTCCGATTCTTTGGCAAGGTGACTCAAGGTGCGACTTACAGCTGCTAATTCCTGGGTTTGAGCTGAAATTTCCTGAGTTGAACTGGCTAGGGTGGTTATCGAATCAGATAGTTGTGAGGCCATAGCTTTTAAAAACTCCTGCCGTTCAATTGTTTCCTGAATGCAGACAGCGCCGACCACTTGCTGATTGCTGTCAAATAACGGGACAGCTAGAGCGATGTAAGGCTGGCCGAATAAAGACTTGTCGGCACGAATGGTTATGCGGCGTTGTTCATTAATGGCGCGGTATACGGCACTATTAGGCCTTATGGGGTCGCCGGGATTTATTTTTAAGTTTAGAGACTGGCTGGGTTTATAGATGAGATAATGTTCTTTATCTGTTAGGCTAAGGCCCATATCATTAATGGATAATTGGACTAAGTAGGGAAAAATCTGTATAAATTTAAGCAGAATGTCAGGTTGATTTTGCTTGAGAAGGATATCGTTATTCATAAGCTATTCCTCGCAATAGTGTCTTAATATGAATATGGTGAACCCCCCTGTGCAAAGCAAAATAATGCACAGGGGGGAAGTTTGCTGCCAATAAGAAGCAACTGTCTGGCGGAATTTATGGCTTAGCCGCTGTTATAAGATGCCTGTTAGAGAGTGCAGGACAATAACCACAAAGACCATTAGGGTTTTAATGCAGGTTAACACAAAAATATCGCCGTAAGAATCTTTGTGAGTCAGGCCGCAGACAGCAAGTAAGGTGATGACCGCGCCGTTATGAGGCAAGGTGTCCATACCGCCGGAAGCCATAGAAGCAACCCTATGAAGAATTTCTGGCGACATGCCGATGGAATTGGCCCAGGCCATCCAGTCTTTGGCCATTAAGTCTAACGCAATTGACATACCACCGGAAGCTGAGCCGGTAACGCCTGCAAGAATATTGACAGTCACGGCCTCCGACACAAGGGGTGAACCACCGACTTTGATGCTCATTAAGGCGGCTGAAATAGATTTAAACCCGGAAAGGGAGGCAATGACGTTACCATAACCTACTTCAGAAGCAGTATTCATAATTGCCAGCAGAGAGCCGATGGCTCCGGCATTTAGGGATTTAGCCAGCAGTTTAGAAGAGCCGAGGTTCTTATAACCTAGAGCTATAGCCAAACCGATGCCGGAAATAAGGGCAATGATCAGTGACCAGATACTGATAACATTTTTGACTGCTGGTGCGGTCATGGGAAGCTTCATGGCCTTAAAAGGTTCGAGCATTGCCGGATCCCAGGTAAACATGCGGGTCATAACAAAGTTTACAACCAGAACAGTTAACAAGGGCAAAATCGCCAAATAAAGTGAGGGTAATTGCGCATCGCTTTTAATTTCCGGTTCGTTCAGGGTATGATTGCCATATCCTTCGCCGGCTTCAGCCGCTTTTTTGCGGCGGTGTTCTAACCAGAGAATGCCAATTGTTAAAATGCTGGCACCGCCAAGTAGACCAAGGATTGGGGCAGCATAGATATTGGTTCCGAAAAAATTAGTCGGAATAAGGTTTTGAATTTGGGGAGTACCGGGAATGCAGTCCATGGTAGCAGTAAAAGCCCCGAGAGCGATGGTTCCGGGCAAGAGGCGTTTAGGAATATCTGCTTCTTTAAATAAAGCTGAAGCAAACGGATATACGGCAAATACCACTACAAATAGGCTTACACCACCATAGGTAAGAACACAACCGGCTAAAACAATAGAAAGAATAGCCCGGTCTGTGCCTAGACCTTTAATAATGGATTGGGCAAGGCCTTTGGCGAGGCCGGGGCATCAGGGAAAGTCCGGACATAGACGCCGCGAGCAGCGCAAAAACTGGCGCAAATAAAATAACCGAAAATCCGCGATAGGCAAAAAACATTAGAAGAAATAAACTCAAAAGAATACCGATTACTTCCATATAATAATACCTCCAATAATAAATGTGTTGCCCCCCGGGAAATGCTGAATTTTGACAGAAGACCTCCTTTGTGCAAATATGAAACGTTTCCGTGCCATTAATAAGCAAATATCATGCCAATATTCATAAGTAACAAAATTATCTGCAATAGTCAATGTTTTCTGTAATTTTTTATCAGAGACTGTGGTTTGTATTAAAAAAAGGTGTAGAAAAAAATAGACAATGTGTTTAAGAACCAAGACATCAGTTATTTGTCAGCGGCAGAAGCTTATCGTAGGCAAGCTTTGTTTTGTTTGGAGGCCAGCCGGATTTAAAAAAACAATTAAGAATTGGCATGATTGTTGCAACAGTGTGGAACTGAATGCCGATTATACTTGGCGGCTCATAACACAGAATAGGGGGAATTTGTTCATGAAAGGCTTAAAGAATAAGGTTGTGATTATTACCGGTGCTGCCAGTGGGATTGGTAAGGCCACGGCGCTGCGCTTTGCCGAGGAAGGCGCAAATATTGTTGTTGCCGATTTTGCTGATGGCACAGCTACTGTTAACGAAGTGCTTGATAAAGGCGTACAGGCAATTTATGTTAAGTTGAATGTAACTGATCCTGAAAGTGTGCAGGCAATGGTAGCGAAAACAATCGATACTTTCAGCAAAGTGGATGTGTTAATCAACAATGCAGGCATCACCAAGGATGCTATGATGAAGAAGCTGACCAAAGAGGCCTGGGACGATGTGGTTAATGTTAATTTAACTGGAGTGTTTAACTGTACAGCTGCTGTTCTTCCTCATATGCTGGAACAAAAATCCGGAGTCGTTCTGACAACTTCATCGGTGGTAGGTCTTTTTGGCAATCTTGGACAAACCAATTATGCTGCCACAAAATGGGGTGTTATCGGGATGACTAAATCCTGGGCAAAAGAAATGGCTAAGAACGGCCTTAGATTTAACTGTGTGGCACCAGGCTTTATTGCAACCGAGATGGTCAAAAAGATTCCGGAGCAAGTGCTCAATGAAAAGATTTTGATCAAGGTTCCGGCTGGCCGTCTGGGTGAGCCTGAGGAAATTGCAGCTGCTTTTGCCTTCCTGGCATCTGATGACGCTAAATTTATTAACGGTACAGTGCTCAGCGTAGACGGTGCCTGCACATTGTAAGTTGTAATTTTAAAAGACTAAATACAAACAAAAATGATAACAAGGAAAGTCATTTCCGCGTTATCATTTTTGTTTGTCAATTGACAATTAGCTGTATTGTTGCATCCTCCCGTTCTCGCAATTTTTAACAGTGGACAGTAGAATCAGGACATTCTATAATGAGGTCAACAGGTAAAATATTACTTTTTAGATAATGGAGACTTAATTTAGACGGTGTTTTAATGCCACCTGAATTGTAGTCGGAAGTATCCTAACGTTAGCCGCTCTTTACTTACCGCTTACAAGCGTAAGTATTAGAGTGGGTTAGTCATCGGGTAAAAATTGCAGAAGGGTTGGTATGCAAAAATGCAAAAACGGAAACTGGTGAAAGTATACGAAAAAGCTTCGTTGACAGATATGGCGGAAATTCGTATTGTACTTGATTCAGTTTGTAATGGCGTAGTAGTCGTTAACCCACAGGGTCGAATTACTTTTTTTAATACCGCCGCCGAAAATATTAGTGGTCTAAAAGCCGAACATGTTATTGGGCAAATGGTTGATGACGTCATTCCTAATACCGGCTTGATCCGGGTTATGGAGACTGAGGTGCCAGAAATTAATCAGCGGCAGGATTTTGGCAAATGTGAAATTCTGACGAACAGGACGCCGATTATAAAAGATGGTGTACTTGTCGGTGCTGTCGCCATATTTCAGGATATTACCGAATTTAATGAAGTAGTAACCCAACTGGAAGATATAAAAAGGTTGAAAAGTACGCTGGAATCAATTGTCGATAGTCTGAATGAAGGCATTGTGGTTGTGGATAAAAATGGCTTGATTACTTTGCTGAATAAGGCGTATGGTGAATTTTTGAATGCTGATCCGAAAGCTGTGATCGGGAAACATGTCGCCGAGGTTATCCCTAATTCCCGTATGCACCTGGTGGCTCAGGGTGGTAAGGCTGAAGTCACGGATATACAAAAAATCCAGAATAATACCAGTGTGGTCACCCGGATTCCGATTGTTAAAGACGGCGAGATTATTGGTGCGGTTGGCAATATGGTTTTTAAGGATATCACGGAACTGAAATCACTGGCATTAAAAATCAGAAAATTGGAATCAGAGTTGGAATATTATAAAGAAGAGCTTTGCAAGGTCAATGGCGGCAAGTATACGTTTGAAAATATTGTAGGCAACAGCGATCAAATGGAATGGCTCAGGGGAATTGCCGCTAAAGCGGCAAAAGGAAGATCAACAGTCTTAATTCTGGGGGAAAGTGGTACAGGCAAGGAATTATTTGCTCATGCTGTTCATAACGCCAGCCAGAGAAGGGAAAATCCTTTTATAAAGGTTAATTGCGCCGCTTTGCCGGAGCACCTGCTGGAAGCTGAGCTGTTTGGTTATGAAGAGGGGGCTTTTACCGGTGCGCGTAAGGGTGGAAAGCCTGGTAAGTTTGAACTGGCTAATGGCGGAACGATTTTTCTTGATGAAATCGGCGAGATGACACCTGCGATGCAGGTAAAACTGCTCAGAGTGCTGCAGGAACGGGAAGTGGAGCATCTGGGCGGCACCAAAACCATCAAATTGGATATCCGGGTTATTGCAGCTACTAACCGTGATTTGGAAGAAATGATTGAACAGAACCGCTTTAGGCAGGATTTATATTATCGTCTCAACATTTTTAGCCTCAATATCCCGCCGTTGCGGGAACGGACAGAAGATATTCCCCTGCTGTGCAAGGTGCTGCTCGAAAAAATTAATAATCAAGTGGAGCATTGGGTCGAAGGAATAGCGCCGGATGCCTTAGGTCTGCTTATGCAGTATAGCTGGCCAGGCAATGTCCGGGAACTTGAAAATGTACTTGAGCGTACTGTCAACCTTCTGGACGAGGAAACCATCATCAGAAATTAAGGATGATGCGGAAAAGCAAGCAATTTTGCAGGCCCTGTCGGCTGCTGGCGGTAATAAAAGCGAGGCTGCCAGGTTGCTGGGGATTCACCGGTCTGGCTTTTATCAGAAATTACAGAAATACAATTTACTGAAATATCAGGAAACCGGCGGCAAGTGAAGTAAGACTATATGAAAAATTGCCGTTTAAGAAAGATTATTTTCTGAACGGGAGGGTCTAATAATGCATGATATGACTGTACTGACAAGCAAAATAACGGTTCCTACCCTGGGAGTTGATGTTGTGTTAAGGCCAAACCTGCAGGCACGACTGGGAAAGATACCGCAGCATGCGGTATCTACGCTGATAGCAGGTGCCGGTTATGGTAAAACCACGGCTTTGGTGCAATATTTAGTATCCCAGGATTTGCCTGTTTGTTGGTACAATCCCGGACCTGAAGATGATGATGTGTATAGTTTTTCTGTTTATCTGGCTGGCGCTTTGAATTTGCTGCTGCCTGGTTTGAAAGACTGGTACTTTGGCAAAGCGCGTGCTGAGGAAAAATTTGATTGGAAGATCGCTTTTGCGTTACTAATGGGTGGTATTGAGCAGTTTGCGGGAACAGAAAGTAACGGCATTTTGGTTATTGATGACTGGCAGTATGTGCAAGCCGATGCGGGTATTTGCCTGTTGTTTGACCGGTTTTTGGCTTGTTGCCCGCGCGCCTTGCATGTGGTGATTTTATCGCGGGAAGCAACCCGTTTGCCTGAGGTTGAGAGACTGCGGGCCCAAAAGAATGTACTTGACCTTACTTATAGTGAGTTAACTTTTGATTTAGATGATATAAAAAACTTGTTTTTTAAAGTAGGGAATCTGCCGATTAGCCCGCAACAGGCGCAGGAAATATTTACCTGTACCGAAGGGTGGAGTATTGCCATAAAACTGCTTGCCAGTCAATGGCAGACGCGACCGGTCGCCACCCCTGAGATCGAGACCGATGATTTAGACGGGCTTTTTGAATATCTGGCACAGGATGTGTTAGGCCGGCAGACACCGGAACTGCAGAAGTTTCTGTTGAAATCAGCATTAGTAGAATCATTCAGTGTTAACTACTGCAAAGAGGTTTTCGGTGCAGAACGTTCGGCCTGGCTGCTTAAAATAGCGCTGGATAAGGGATTGTTCATTTATCGTATTGGGCAAGGCGTTTTTCGATATCACACCCTATTCCGGGAATTTCTATGCCGTGAAGCCGAAGTAAGGCTGCCTGATCTGACTTCCCTGTATGCACAAATCGGTTATTATTTCTGGAAGCAGGAAAATGCTGAAAGAGCGCTCCATTATTTGAGCTTAGGGGAACAATGGGAGATTGTGCAAAAAATAGTATGTGAGGTAGGGCGACGTTGGGTGAATAGTGGCCGTGACCGGTTGCTGGGAAGTGTTTTGGAGCAATTACCAGAGCAATACCGCCAGCATCCTGACATTTTCCTGGCATTAGGTGATGCTGCGCGCTTTTCCTGCAATTATGATCAGGCTATTGCCTGGTATCAACAAGCTGGTCAGCAGTTCCAAAACCAGCACAATATCAATGGCTGGAGTCAGGCCTGCCGGGGAATCGGAGAAACCTATCTTGATATCATTCAGCCTGTTTACGCACAAAGTTACTTGAAGCAGGCCTATCGGGGGCTGCAAGCCGAACAGATTGAGGAAAAGACTACATTACTTGGGCTTATGTCAGAGAATATGATTAATCAAGGAGATTCGCGGCGGGCTGAACGGTATTATAGCCTGATGGTAGGAATGCGGCCTTGTATAGGCGAGGACCAGAATAATTTATATGTTCGTATTCTTTTGCGGACAGGACGCTTAACAGAGGTCATCGACATCCTGGAGAGAAGGTATGCTCAGGAACAGACAAGCTATCATGTTCCCCGGTCTTTTCGCGAAAGTCCGCTGGTTCTTTCGCTTTGCTATACATATATTGGCCAGGGAGAGCGGGCGTTACAGCTGGCGCAGGCAGGTATTGAATCAGTAGAAAGATTAAGATCCCCCTTTGTTGCGGTAATCGGCTATGTCCGTTTTGGTCATGCGTTATTATTAGATTATCGGCATAATCGTGAACGTTGCCGGGAAACTTACAAAAAGGCATTGGAGCTGGCAGAGCATTTGGGTATTTTGCGTGGGCAGACCGAGGTTTGCCAGGGCAGAAGCCTGATGTATGCACTTGACGGCGAGTGGCTGGCTGCAAAGAAAATCGGACTTGAAGGAATCAAAATAACAGAAAAAGTGCATGATGAATGGTTTACGGCTGTTCTGTATCATACCTTGGGCATGGGCGGAGCCTTGTGCGGTTTTTTTGATGAAGCAAAACAATTCTTGATAAAAGCTATGCACTTATTTGAACGTTGTCGAGATACCTTCGGACAAACCGCTTGTTGCTGGTGGTTCACCTTTCTGGCATATCAACAGCAGGACAAAAGTGCATTTGGGCATTGGTACGGACGGCTACTTGCGAATTGCGGGTCATATGGTTACGAATTTATTCTGGAGCGGCCTTCGATGTTAGGGGATATTGCCGGATTTTCCTCAAAGAAGTTTCAGCAATGGGCAGAGGAATTGCGGTTGGCGGAGGAATGTATCGTTGCTGTAGCCGAAAACAGTCCACTTGTTATTCGCACCTTAGGCGGGCTTAAGGTCTGGCGGGAGGGCGAAGAAATCTCTCCGCAGGAGTGGCGACGGGCCGGTGCCAAACAATTATTGTGTTTATTGCTAACATTAAGAAAGTCAATGACGACAAAGGAAAAATTAATGCTGTATCTATGGCCGGATGCAGATGCGGAAGCGGCAACCCGTAGCTTTAAAGTAGTATTTAATCAGTTATGTAATGTCCTTGAACCTGAACGCCAGCTGCGGAAACCTTGCCGGTCTATAGCGCGCCAGGGAACTGCCTACCGGCTACTTGTAAGTGAATGCCAGTTGGATGTGGAGCGGTTTGAAAATTTGTTAGATGAGGGGCGCAGCTTGCAAGCAGTTAACCCTGGGCAGGCGCAGCAAATCTTGCAAAGTGCGCTGGAAATTTACCAAGGCGAATATTTGGAAGGCGAGACGCTTGATGAATTTTCACTGAAAGAACGCGAACGTTTGGAAACACTAGCTTTGCACGGGGCGGAATTGTTGGCTGCACTGTGTATTGAACAGGAAGATTGTGAAGAAGCGATTAACTGGACTGAATGGATTCTTCAACGAGATTCCTGTTGGGAGAAAGCGTACCAGCTGAGGATGATATGTTATGGAAAACTGGGAAACCGTGTGATGCTGGCTCGCGCATATAAACGTTGTCTGGCGGTACTGGAGGAGGAGATGGGGGTTGAGCCCTCGCCGTTGACCAATCAAATATACAGTCAATATGGAAATACAGGCTGAGTTGTAAAAAAACAATTCAGCCTGTATTTTTTGTAACTACATGGTAACTTACCGGTAACTGCTGCCGGATATACTCTTTAATAGACGTTAATCTTAAGGAGGAATAATGGATGGTTACTACAACCAATGGAATCGAACTTTACTATGAAGAAGACGGTCAGGGGACAGCCATGATTTTTATTCATGGTTTGGGCGAAAATGCAAGTTCCTGGCGTCACCAGCTGGCGCATTTCAGAAAAGATTATCGTGTTGTTGCGATGGATCTACGCGGACATGGGCAAAGCGGAACAAGTGATGAATGTATTACTATGGAGCTTTTTGCCCGCGATGTTTTGACGCTGCTGGATCACTTGAAAATTGAGAGCGCTCATTTCGTCGGACATTCTATGGGAGGATTAATCAGCCAGGAAATTGCGGCCCATCATCCTGAGCGCATGCTGTCTATGGTATTAAGCGACAGCGCCGGCTATTATCCGCCGCCGATGGGAACGACCGGGCTGGAAACCAGACTGAAAAACATTGAGAAACTGACAATGGAGGAAATGGCTGAAGCTATAGCCAATGTTGCTTGCCGTCCCAATGTGCCGGAAGATGTGAAAGGTGAGATCAGAAACCTGTTTGCCGCTAATCGCAAAGAGCCTTACCGTCAGGCGACCATTGCCACACTGCAGGCAGATTACCGTGAATATCACAGCCAGATGTCACTGCCAACCTTATTGATGGTTGGTGAGCTTGACCAAACAACACCATTGTCATATGCCGAGTTTTTAAACAAAGCAATACGTGGCTCAAAGGTCGTAATTATTCCTGACGCAGCCCATATGACTAAATTGGAAAATCCCAAAGACTATAATCGCTTATTAGCCGAATTCATTAAGGAGGTTAACTGATATGGCAGAACAAAAAAAGTTTTTTTATGGCTGGTGGATCGTTCTGGTAGCCTTTCTGTCAGTTGCTGTTACTTATGGAACCAAAGGAGTTTTTGGTGTAGTGCAATTGCAGATGCTGGATGATTTACACTGGACGCGGGCTTCGATTGCCGGTGCTATGTCGGCGAACATGCTTGTATATGCTATTGCAGCCCCGTTTGTTGGTAAATTTATGGATAAAGTTGGGATTAAGTCAATACTGATTGCCGGGGCGCTGCTTACCGGCGTATCCTTTTTGCTTGTTACAACGGTAACCGAAACCTGGCAGTTTTATCTTTATTACGGCATCCTGTTAGGCCTGGCGAATACTGGTATGGGAATGATTCCAGGACCGACAGCGGTTAACCGGTGGTTTGTGAAAAAACGGGGACGGGCTTTATCGATTGCGTTGGTTGCTTCTCCGGGGGGGATGGCGATATTTACGTTTCTGGCCAAAGATTTACTGAAAACAATTGGCTGGCAAGGTATGTTTATGGTTATGGGGATTACCTCATTTGTGCTTGTTATTATTCCGGCTTACTTATTTATGCGTTCCTCACCGGAGGAGATGGGATTATTGCCTGACGGTGAAGAAAAACAAATTACTGTAGCGGTACAGCCCGGTGCAACAGGATTAGCCAGTGAACCGGAATGGAGTCTGACTAAATTATTTACTTCGCCCATGGCCTGGTGTATATTTTTTGCGTACTTTGTAATGGCAGGAAATGGCTGGGCGCAGCAGGTGCATCAGGTGCCGCATTTGATTCAACTGGGGTTGAGTAAGGATGATGCGACAATTGCCTTAGGCATGAACATGGTTTTAGCTGTATTGTCAATGCTAATCTGGCCTGCGATTTCCGATTTTATGAAACGAAGTACGGCTGTGGGATTATCGCTACTCATTCAGGCCGTAGGAACTGTATTGCTGATGAAAGCCAACAGTATGGTTATGACTTACGCATTTGTCTTTGTTATCGGAATTTCCCATTATGGCAGTTATGGACTTTTCTCAGCATTTGCGGCTGATACCTTTGGCAGAAAAAGCTTAGGAACAGTTAGCGGTGCGATGGCGATGCTGGGAGCAGCCGGCGCAGCTATCGGTATTTACGCCGGCGGTGCTATTTTTGATGCAACAGGTGCTTATCAGTTGCTCTGGCAAATCTCGGTAGTCTGTTTGGCTATCGCCATTGTTGCTGTATTTGCTCTGGGAAAAAGAAAAAATAGCCAAAGTGCGACGGTAAGCCTTTCGGCATGACATCCGGTTTTACGATCAAAAGCGGAGCTGTAAATAGAATGGAGTGGGCATTCTTAGAAAGCAAACTAACTAAATATTTATAATAGATTGATTTGTAACTATTTTGTAACTGGAGGTTTTCTGTAATTGGTGGTCGGTCTTGAGGTTATCGCGTACAGCATAACCTCAAAACGGTGCAACGTAATTAGGGAGGATCTAAAACATGTATAATCGGCTGAAAAGCATAATTGAAAATATAAAAATTATTGATGATCATGGTCATCCGGGTTTTGCAAATTATTTTGCCGGATTGCCGGCAAACCAGAGAATACCCTTTGCTACTGATGAGTATAAAACTCCGGAGGAAAGCAGCGGCGGCTTTCCTTATCTGAGAGAACTACATTATGAGGCATATGATCGTCTGTATGGTTTTAAACGTGAAGCTATTCAAGACGTAGAGCAAAATAGTCAATTGGCAGCAAAATACAGTGAAAAAAGACAGGCCATTGCTGACTATATTGACGATATTATGGATCAGGCCGGTGTGGAAATATTGATGGCGAATATTGCTTTGCCCGACGAACTGAAAAATAAGCCTAACATTCGCTTTGTTCCGGCAGTAGATCCGCTGGTGTTTCCTTTTGACAATTCCTATTTAAAGAAAAGAGCACTAAGTAACTATTTTATTGGGTATTTTGAATATGTGTTGGCAGCGTGGAAAACGCAGTATCAGTATAACGAGGAAGGCTTTGACGGTTATTTGGGTTTTGTTGATCGTATTTTAGCTGGTTTTATGGCAGATAATGTGGCTGCTTTCAAATTTGTTATGGCATATGCCCGGAGTACCTATTTTGCTTATGTTCCTATGGAAGAAGGCTCGCTATTGTACGAAGCCGCCAGGAAGGGGGATTTGCAGGCGTATACCAAATTGCAGGACTTGCTTGTTTGGTACATTCTGCGTAAAATAGTTGCTTATGACCGGGCAGTGCAATTTCACTTTGCAATTACCGATAATTATGTGAATTATTTTGAGCCGCTCAATCTGGCCAATATTCTTGAAAATGAAGAACTGAAGAATGCCAAAATTGTCATCTTGCATGGCGGTTATCCTCGCTATTCAAGTGCCGAAATTCTTGCATTAGGGGGGCTGACGCCCAATAATGTGTGTATTGATATTTCCGGTCGTATTATGTTTGCCAATCATCCGAAAATCATTGCTAAAATGCTGCGAGGCTGGCTGGAAAAACCGCTGCTTTGGGAGAAAATAATCTATGGCTCGGATGTTCTCTGGGGGGAACGTTATATTTATACTTGTGCCAAAACCGGCCGAGATGCCGTTTATTTTGCCTTAAGCGGAATGATTGATGACGATATTATTGATGAAGAGATTGCGATTAGTATTGCATGGAAAATATTTCGGGAAAATGCCTTGCGGATATATAATCTGTAAAACAACATATAAGAAAAGAGCTGCCGACAGGCAGCTCTTTTCTTATATGTTTTGGGGATCCATTATAGCAATATCACCTTCTTCGCCGGTGCGGATGCGCACGGCATTGGTAAGGGGATGTACGAATATTTTGCCGTCACCTGTTTTGCCGGTCCGGCAAACTTTTTTGGCTGTTTCGATAACTAGTTCCACCGGAACCTCGCAGACTACAATTTCTACTTTAACCTTAGGATGCAGATTAACCGTATATTCCTGGCCGCGATAGATTTCGGTGTGCCCCTTTGTCAGGCCGCAGCCATAAACCTGAGTGACTGTCATGCCGGTTACTTTGATTTTGTTCATAGCGACTTTAAGTTCTTCTAATTTTTCGGGACGGGTAACAATATCGATTTTAGTGATTGGTCTCATAATTTCCCTCCTCGTTACACTGCCTGCAAGTTAGGCCAGCGTAGTTTCTTTTACGGTTACAGTGTTACCGGAGATACCAGTTACCGGGGTGCTAAGCGGCGAACCTGTCATCAGATCCTGATAAGCATAACCGCGTTCGCCGTGTTCGGTAATATCCATGCCTTGAACTTGTTGTTCGTCATCAGCTTTGACCTGCATAACCAAGCTGATGGCTTTGACTATGAGGAAGGTCATAACAGCGGCAAACACCCAGCTGGTGCCTACGCCAACAAGCTGCTTTAGAACCTGTGCGGCATTGCCGTAAAATAATCCGTCTGCTCCTGCCGGATTCACGGCAGTGGAGGCAAAGAAACCGGTAGCGATAGCGCCAAAGGTGCCGCCTACGCCATGAACGCCAAAGGCATCTAATGAGTCATCATAACCAAGTTTATTTTTAGCAACAGCTACCGCGAAGAAGCAGATAACACCACCGAGCAGACCCATAATAATAGCTGACGGTACAGTGACAAAGCCGGCTGCCGGTGTAATGGCAACAAGACCGGCAATACAACCAGAAGCAGCGCCTAATAAGGTGGGTTTTCCGTGATACATCCATTCAGCTGCTACCCAGGATACTGTTGCGGAAGCTGCAGCCACCTGGGTTGTAACAAAGGCGACAGCTGCTAGTCCGCTGGCACTAAGTGCGCTGCCGGCGTTGAAGCCAAACCAGCCAAACCATAAAAGGGCGGCGCCTAAGACTGTCATTGGCAAGTGATGCGGAGCCATGACTTCGCTGCCATAGCCTTTGCGTTTGCCAACCATCAAAGCAAAAACCAAGCCGGATACACCGGAAATTATATGAACGACAGTGCCGCCGGCAAAATCAAGTACGCCGTATTCACGCAGCCAACCGCCTAAACCCCAGACCCAGTGAGCGACAGGATCATAAACCAGAGTAGCCCAAAGCAAAACAAAGGCAACGAATGCAGGGAATTTTACCCTGCCGGCAACCGAACCGGAAATAAGAGCCGGAGTAAGAACGGCAAATACACCTTGGAACATCATGAAAGCTAAATGAGGAATGGTTGCAGCGTAGTCCGCGTTAGGGTCGGCGCCGACACCGCTTAAGCCAATCCAGTCCAGACTGCCGAGCAGGTGATTAATATCCGGGCCAAAAGCCAGTGAGTATCCCCAGAGAACCCATTGAACAGATATTACACCAAGACAGATGAAACTTTGCATGATAATGCTTAATACATTTTTCGTCCGAACCATACCACCGTAAAAGAGTGCCAGACCTGGGGTCATTAACATTACAAGAGCAGCGCTTATTAGTACGAAAGCAGTATCGCCGGTATCAAGTTTTGGCGGCTCAGCCGGTGCATCGCCTTCGGCAGCAAAAGCAACCGGAGCTAGGATCATGGTTAGCATTAGAAGCATACCCAGAATTGAGAATAACTTTTTCATATGAGTATCACCCTTCTTTAAAAATTGTAGAAATTATAATTATGGTTTTTTGACTAAATCAAATATCGTTGCAAAACACAGATAATAGCGGAAGTAGCATGATAGCGGATTAGTTTCATAGCAGCAAACACCTCCTATACGAAACGTGGGGGAAAAAACAAAATGTCCTGGAGATTATGCTCTCCAGGACGCCATTGTCCGGATGCCGGGGAGGTAAGGATAAAAGGCGCTTAATTAAGAGTTTTCATTAAAAAACTTAACTAAGCGCCTTTGCTTACGTTCCTGACAAAACTAGTTTATTAAATTCTGTCCATTGTGATAATGGTAATTATCTGCTTAATATTTTATGAGAAAATTATAGCACCTTTAAAATTTAAATGCAATAGCTTTCAGCGAGGGACAGAGCTGTCAGACTTGTTGGCTGACAAACGTAATGCTCCCGCGCTTGGCTTTTATCGGCAGTTAGGCTGGATTTTTACTATTTGCTTTGGTCAACTGGAGTAGGTGCAGTGCTCAAAAGCAGAAGGTTTTCAATATCCGCCTTTAAAAGGGTTAAGGCTGTTGGAATCTCACCTTTTTCCAGATAGTCAACTAAAGCCAGGTGTAAATCCATGGTGGCAGAATACTTTTTTTGTACAAAAAAGATTGTCTGGATATTTAAAGCATCTTCTAAGAGTTTATAGGCGTAATGATTGCCGTATATGGAGAACAATTTCAAATGAAACTGACAGTTGTAATGCCAATGAGACATGAAATCGTTAAGTGGGCAATTGACGTAGTCGGTGCAGATGCTGCGCAGTTCTTTAATCTGAGATTCGTCAATATAGTCGCCGTAGCTTTCTAAAAAGGAGCACTCCAAAGCAGAACGGAATTTCACAACTTCCAGCAACTGTTGTTTGCTTGGACGCAAAATTTTATATCCCTGTCTGGGAATGCTGGACAAAATATAAGTTCCAGTCAACTGGGTAAGTGCTTCGCGTATGGGGGCGCGGCTAACATTATATTTTTCCATTAAAAACTTTTCCGTCAGAATAGTATCGGCTGGATAGACTCCGCTGATGATATCAGTAAACAAAGCGTCATATACTTGATTCTTTAATGTGGCTGTATTTTTTTTGCCCATAAAGCATCTCCTAACTTGTAGCGTCGAGTTATTATATATTGAAAAAAAAGGAAAGTCAATATCAGTAAAGTGTAGATATATTAATGCAAGATAAAAATATATAATTGTAATCATATCACAGACAGGATCATTAAGAGTAAAATCGATGCGTTTGCATAGAAAAACAAAGTAAAAATATTAATTATATGAAAAATACAAAAATATATTGACTGAAAGTATTGTTCGTGATATGATCAGGGCAAGCAAAACTCAGTAAGTTTTTGAGGGCAATATTGGGTAATTTACAACAAAAGCAAGATAATTCATATGTTGTGCGTAGTCATATCAGTAACTGACGATGCTTTGGTTTATTGGAGTCTGCGGTGGCAAGTCTCTTAAAGATTTCACCTTGTTATATATGGCAGACTCTGAGCTGAAAAATAGGATGATTAAATTCATCAATAAGTTAAGGAGAGGGGAAAAAGCATGATTAACAACAAAATTAGTATCAAAGGTGACACGCTGGTAGATGTTCAGAGAGGGGCAATTGGACACCGAGCAACTTGGACCGGTCTAACGTACACCAAGGCCAGAGAAGCAGGAATGGCAGGAGACGCTGAGAAATTCATCCGGGAAGCAATCTCGGAAACGGGTATGGTCCAGGGCACCGCAATCAAATCGCAATGCAAGGATCCTCAAAACGTAACATGCTTTGCAGAGACTTTTTTAACTCCAAATGTCGTAAAGACTTTTGAAATTGAATTCAAGACCAAAACCGAAGACAGAGTGGATATGGAATTCCATCACTGTCCATTGCTGAAGGCATGGCAGGATTTGGGGTTTGACGATGAGACTTGCGAAAAGTTATGTGACATAGCTATGGATGGTGACCGTGGCATTGCGAAGGCCATGGGATTTGAATTCCATTTGGGAGATACCATTGCTAACGGTTGTACTACCTGTCAAGTATCCTTTTTTAAAAAAAGGTAAATAATTCAGCATTGAAAAAGGAGAAGTCCTTGATGGATAAGATGATATATGATAACTATGTTACGATATTAAAAGGAGAATTGATTCCGGCTATGGGCTGCACGGAACCGATTGCCATTGCTTTTGCGGCTGCAAAGGCAAGAGCAATTCTGGGACAGCAACCGGAGCAGGTGGTTGTCCGCTGCAGCGGCAATATTATTAAAAATGTCAAGGGTGTTGTAGTGCCTAACTCTGGCGGTCAGAAGGGTGTGGAGGTAGCAGCTATTTTAGGTGTTGTCGCCGGGAAGCCTGAACTGGAGCTTGAGGTCATCAGCCAAGTAAATCAGGAAGATATTGACGAGACTAGAGCATTATACAGCCAAGGAATCTGCAGCTGTGAACTGGAAGAAGGAGAAGAAAATCTTTTCATCCGCGCAGAGTTGACAGCCGGACAGGAAAAAGCAGCTGTGGAAGTAAGAACCAAGCACAGTCATATTTCTAAAATAGAAAAAAATGGCCAGGTGATATTTGAACAGCCTGATGTTACAATTCAAGAATTTGGGGATAAGTCAAAGCTTAATATTAAGGACATACTTCAGTTTGCCAATGAAGTAAATTTAGATGATGTGAAAGAAATTATCGGTAGACAAATTAAGTATAATTCTGCAATATCAGAAGAAGGGTTAACAAATAAATGGGGGGCCCAGGTGGGGCAGACTTTCCTGAAATACGGTAGTAATGATGTAAGAATCAGAGCAAGAGCGGCGGCAGCAGCAGGCTCTGATGCGAGAATGAATGGCTGTGCCCTCCCGGTAGTCATCAACTCAGGAAGCGGCAATCAGGGGATTACTTGTACTATGCCGGTTGTCATCTATGCTGAAGAGATTGGAGTAAATGAGGATACTCTCTACAGGGCTCTTGTTCTAACTAACCTTCTGTCTCTTCACCAAAAACGTTATATTGGAAACCTATCTGCCTATTGTGGCGCCGTATCAGCCGGGGCGGCTGCAGCTTGCGGCATTGCTTATCTAAATGGTGCTGATTATGATGTCATCGGCAAGACCCTCATCAATTCTTTAGGTAATGTGGGTGGCATTGTATGCGATGGAGCAAAGGCTTCTTGTGCGGCAAAAATTTCCAGTGCGGTGGACGCAGGCATTATGGGTTATGAAATGGCAAAACGCGATTTGTTCTTTCCATTCGGCGAAGGACTTGTGGAAAAGGATTACGAACAGACAATTCAAAATATCGGCCGTATGGGCTACTATGGTATGAAATCGACCGATGTAGAAATTCTTAATATTATGATAGGAAAGTAGTTCTCGATCATGTTATTTTAAGGTTTTTTTGCATCGGAGCAGTTAACCTGACTAATAGGCAAGCCAATAGATTAATAGGAGGAAGGCTATATGAAAAAACGTTGGGTAGTTTTAGCCGTATCATGGATAGTATTTTTCGTGGCATTTCTTGATCGGGTAAATTTGTCAGTCGCGATGCCCCTGATATCCAAGGAATTCTCATTATCTCCGGAACAAGTCGGTTATCTATTTAGTGCCTTTTTTATAACATATACTATCTTCCAAATACCTGGTGGCTATTTAAGCGACAAAGTCGGGCCTAAAAAGGTGTTGCTTGTTGCCTTAACATGGTGGTCGATTATGACGATAGCTACAGGGGTAGCGCGTTCGTTTTCCCAGTTTTTTATTGTACGTGTGCTTTTTGGTATTGGCGAAGGTCTTCAGCCTCCTTGCGCCTTCAAATTAAATAGTAACTGGTTTCCCAATCAGGAACGGGCAACTGCTAACGCAATCTTTACTTCTGCCTGTTCCTTCGGTCCTGCTGTTGCACCGGCAATCGCCGTGGCTATTATTGGGCAGTGGGGCTGGCATGCACTATTTTATATTTTTGGTGGCTTGGGTTTTGTAGCACTTCCGCTACTGTACTTTTTAGTTAAAAATTCTCCGGAAGAGGATCCTGATATTACAAAAGAGGAACTTGAATATATTAAGAGTGGTCAAGTAGAAATAGCAGCGACGGCGGCGGATGATACTAGTGTGGGACTAATGAGTGTGCTTAAAAATCGTAATATTTGCTTATTGGCTCTTACTTACTTTGGATTTATGTGTGCATTCTTTGGTTTATTATCTTGGCTGCCCAGTTATTTAGTAAAAGCGCGTGGCTTTGAATTGGTAAAAATGGGGATTTTTTCAGGATTGCCGTTCTTGGCGTTGGGTATTGCTCAGCCATTGGGTGGTTGGCTTTCCGATAAAGTCTTTGTTGGTCATCGTAAAACACAGGCAATTCTTGTGAATTTAGCTGCAGGTCCGGTGCTTTATGGTGTAGTTGCCGCTGAAACAGAAACTACGGCGATGGCATTTCTGGTTTGTGCAGGATTTCTTGTAGGTATGGCATTTGGTCCTTTGTGGGCTATGCCGATGGAATCGGTGAAACGTAGCTATGTTGGTATGGCGACTGGTGTTATGAATGCAGGTGGCAGTATAGGCGGTATTTTATCGCCGATTATCATCGGCTATTTAGTTGGGATGTCCGGTTATAATGCTGCATTTATCTTCATGGGCGGCGCATTGGTCTTTACCGCTTTGGTTGTATCATTAGTTAAACTACCGCCGAAAGTGGATGCGCAATTTACAGCGGCGCTTGAAGACTAAGGATAAGAATTAAAAAAATAAAATTAAGCGCCCAGTAATCTAAACTGATGGCGCTTAATTTTTGTTTTAGGTTTGGGTATCGTCAAGGAGAGGGGTATGAGAGCCGTTATGGAAGAACAAGGTCATGGGGAATTTTCTATACTGGAGGCTTTTAAATTAGTTTTGCCATATTTCAACGAGATTGTACGTGAAGATATGGCCGTGGGCTTAACTGATTTAAATAAATATTTAGGATCTCATGAGCCTAAATATTTTAAAGTCAATATACCGATAGGTAAGTCGATTAAGGGTATAGAAAGACTTGAAAAATGTATAGCGACAGGGAAACCCGTTTATGCAGATGTGCCAAAAGAGCAATATGGACTTGAAATTAAAACAATCTTTGTACCTATTTATGAGAATGGTAAGGTTGTCGGTACATTAAGCTCCGGTATCAATGCGCAAAACACCAGAGATATGATTGATATTGTTGGAAAATTAACTGAGGCTGCTGATCGTGTGTCCAACAATGTTGAACAAGTAGCACAGGGGGCATCAGAATTGGCTGATTCTGGACAAGATTGCATTAACTTAGCTCATGAAATGGCTGAAAAAACGCATCACACAACCGAAGTGCTTGCATTTATAAATGCAATTGCATCTCAAACCAATTTGCTGGGGCTCAATGCAGCTATTGAGGCCGCCAGGGCGGGAGAACATGGACGAGGTTTTGCCGTAGTGGCGGAAGAGATTCGCAAGTTGGCAGACCAGTCCCAGAAGGCAACTGAAAAAATTAAAAAGACATTGCAAGAGATGAATGAAGCAGTGACGAAAATGAGTAAAGCGATTGAGGCAACTGGTGCGGTAAGTCAACAGCAAGCAGCAGCTACTCAGGAAATAATGTCCACCCTTGATGGTATTAATAACACAGCAAAAAGATTGGAGAAAGTTATCAATCGGACTCGGTAACTTTAATTTAAGATTTTCTTGTAATGTTTGAGCAGAGAATGGTAATGAAATGAACGGAAAGGTAAAATCTGTAAAGAGAGAGAATGTCTCTCTTTACAGATTTTTTTTGTGAGGTGGGCATTATGCCGAAGTTTACCAAAAAGTTATCTTCAAAAGTGGGGTTGCCGCCGGGGACCCTGCTGCATGTAGGCGATACGCGTGCAGATAAGGCTTATATACAGGTAACAAATTACGATGGTGAGCAGTTTAGTGAAATTAAGGACGCTCCCCTCTGCGAGCTTGGGAAACTGGCAGCGACGCAGCAAGTTACCTGGATCCAGGTACAGGGGCTCCATGCAAAAGCCGTAGAAGAAATTGGCCGGCAGTTTGCTATTCATCCATTGGTGCTGGAAGATATATTGCATACTACTCAGCGACCTAAGCTTGCAGACTATGGGGAATACCTGTGTGTCATTCTAAAATCACTGACGGTGACTGGCGAGGCGGATGATTACCAGGCCGAACAGGTCAGTCTGATTTTGGGACCGAATTATGTGATCTCTTTTGTTGAAAGTCCGCCAGGTGACAATAATGTGCTGGCTAATGTCCATGAACGTGTTAAAAGCCGGGGCAGGATTTGTCAGCTGGGTGCCGACTATTTGTTTTATGCCTTGATTGACAGTATTGTTGATCAGTATTTTTTGGTGCTGGAACATTTAGGGGAAAAAATTGAAATCTTGGAAGACAAGATTGCCAGCCAGCCCCGGCCTGAACTACTGCAGGATTTGCATGGACTTAAACATGATATGCTGTATCTGCGAAAATCAGTATGGCCTGTCCGGGAACTGGTGAGTGTGTTGGAGCGGGGTGAAACCGCCCATATCAAAGAGTCGACAATTGTATATTTGCGGGACATCTATGATCATGTAATTCAGGTCATTGAGACTGTTGAAATTTATCGGGATATGCTGTCCGGGATGCTGGATATTTACTTATCCAGTATCAGCAACCGGATGAGTGAAGTCATGAAGATGCTGACCATCATTTCTACCATCTTTATTCCGTTAACCTTTATAGCCGGGGTGTATGGCATGAACTTTACCCATATGCCTGAGCTTGAATGGGAATACGGTTATCCGATGATTGTATCGGTTATGCTGCTAATTAGTTTGCTGATGGTCCGTTATTTTCGTAAAAAACAATGGCTGTAATGGGAGAAAAGTCCTGACTGTAAGCCCCGCTTTGACCCTAAGTCCTAAAGAAAATAGGAGAATCTCCTCGCTGGTTTTTGCACTGATTTGCATATAGAATTTAAGTAGAAGATCGTTCTCCTACGGAAAAAAAGTGCGTGCATTGCCGGGAGGGACATTATGTTTAAGTTTTCCAGCAAAGGATTGTTGGTGCTTGCCATTGTTTTGAGTTTGCTGACAACCGGACTTGTGTATAGTTATTTAAAGAAAACAAGTGGTAGTCTTCCCGCTAATTCCGTTGACGTGGTAGTTGCCAAGGTGGAGATTGGCCCAAAAACCAGAATTACTCCCGAGATGGTGCAGGTAACGAAAATCCCTGCTCCTTATTTGCAGCCAGGGATTGTACAGGATGCGAAAGATGTCATCGGTATGGTTTCCAAAGAGACAATTGCAGCCGGTGAGCAGATCTCGGTTCGGCGGCTTTGGGGTGAGGGCAAAACGGCTGGGTTTAGCGGTTCGATTCCACAAAATAAGCGAGCCATAACAGTCGGAGTAAATGAGGTGACAGGTGTTGCCGGCTTTACCAAAGCCGGTGATTATGTGGATGTGGTCGTTACTTTTGATAAGAACACGGCCGGTGAAAATGTTAGTCAGCTTGTGTTGCAGAACATATTGGTGCTGGCTGCCAACCGGGAAACCGAAAGTGGAGCTGGTACTGCCGAAACGGCAAACGCTAATTCCAAAGATAAAAAAGAGGTTGCCAAAACGGCTACTGTTACATTGGCTGTCACGCCTGACGAAGTCGCCAAACTAACCTTATCGGAAGATAAGGGAAAAGTTCGGCTGGTGCTTAGGCCTTTTATGCAGAATGCGGATACTGCTATTGCCGGTGCGGTTACGCCTAGGGATATTGTTGGACTCCATACTCCTCCGGCGTCTTCGCCGCCTGCCGAAAAAGCTCCTGCGCCGCAGGCGACAGCTGCTAAATCCGGTATTCAAATGATTCGGGGAACAAAGGCAGAGGTCATAGCAATTAACTAGTAACTAGTATTTGTAGCAGCAGAAAGGCAGGCGTTGGCGATGAAGGTAAAGTTGTATGTTGCCGTTATTATAGTCATGGTAAGTATTTTAGCCAGCAGTATGACGGCTGCTGCCGAAGAAAAAATGACAGTGGCTGTTAATCAATCCCGGGTTCTCTATTTTAATGCTGTTGCACGCGTGGCTGTTGCCAACCCCGAAATTGCCGATGTTGTGATTGTATCAGGGAGTGAGGTTTTGCTTGTTGGTAAGGCACCAGGTTTAACAACCCTTCATATTTGGGAGTCAGGAAGCCGTTATAGTTATCAGGTTGAAGTTGGGACTGCTGATGTTACCATTGCCAATGATATTAAAAATATAGTAGGGTTATCGGATATTACCGTAAGTAAGGTTAATAAGACCATTATTCTAGAAGGCACCGTCAATGATCAATACCAGAAAAACCGTGTTGAAAAAGTGGCATCGGCCTATGCTGAAAAAGTCGTCAATCTTTTGGAGATTATTCGCCCGGTGCAAGTTCGCATTGAGGCCAGAGTTGTGGAGATTAACCGGGAAGCAGGCAGAAATGTAGGTATTAAATGGGCGGGGAATGATACGGGTACAACAGGGAATTTTCTTTTTGGACAATCCTCCGTAAACTCGCTGGCACCTAAGGTTTTTGGCAACTTAGGAACATACAGCCCCATCAATGCGCAAGTGGATGCTCTTGTTAAACATGGTTTAGCCAAAATATTGTCTCAGCCGAATATAATTACCCTAAGTGGTGACAAAGCCAATATTATGGTTGGTGGTCAAATACCCGTGCCTATTGGCCTCAATGATGGTCGGATTACCATTGAATGGAAAGATTATGGTATAAAGCTCGATATTGCGCCTGAAGTAAATGCCGACCAGCTTATCCAGAGCAGAATAAAAGCCGAAGTGAGTACCTTAGACTGGACAGACGAACATAAAATTGAACTCGGCTTGGGCATGAAGATACCGCCGATAAAAGTTCGCAAGGCAGAAACTGCTGTTGCGATGGCCTCCGGTCAGACTATGGCGATAGGTGGGCTAATTTCCAGTGAGGTTACCAAAGATGTGTATAAGATTCCGCTATTAGGCGACATACCCATTATCGGCAATCTGTTTAAAAGTACCGCTTTTAGCCGGGGTGAGACCGAAGTAATTATCTTTATCACACCGACTATTGTGAACCCTGATGAATACATCCCGCCACAAACACCGGAAATGAAGGAGTTCGTTAAGGAAAACCCATTTAGGGGGTAAGTTGATGAGTGAAAAGATAAAGATTTTTATAGCTGACGATATTGCCGCTACGCGGGAAAGTATATGCAAATTACTCGAATTTGATCCGGATATGATAGTTGTCGGTCAGGCTGGATCGGGTGAAGAAGCCTTGGAAAAAGTAAAAGAATTGCAGCCTGATGTGATTCTGATGGATATTAATATGCCGGGAATGGATGGCATAACCGCTACCGAGCAAATTGTTGCGCAGGTGCCAACTGTGTGTATCATCATTATGAGTGTGCAGAGTGAACAGGAGTACCTGCGTCAGGCCATGGTGGCCGGTGCCAAAAATTATCTGGTTAAGCCGTTTAGCAGTGATGAATTGCTGCAGGCTGTTAAGCAGGGGTTTATTAATGAGAAAAAACGCCGGAACGTCCTCAAATTTGAGCCTAAACCGACGCAAGGCAAAATTATTACTGTATTCAGTACCAAAGGCGGGATCGGCAAGACTACTATTTCGACAAACTTGGCAGTCGCGTTAGCGGAGAAAACAAGTACGAACGTGGGCATTGTTGATGCTGATTTGCAATTTGGTGATGTTGCCTTGTTTTTGAATCTGGTGCCGCGGGCAACAGTTGCTGATTTAGTACGTGATATTGATAGTTTGGACGGTCAGGTTTTGCAAAAATATCTAACACGGTTTGGTGATAAAGTCGCACTGCTGCCTGCACCTGTACGCCCGGAACAGGCAGAAACTGTGACAGGCGGTCATCTGGCGGCCATTCTTAAGACCATGCGGGCAAACTTCAAATTTACAATCATTGATACAGCCCCTACCTTTTCCGAAAGTATGCTTGCCGTGCTTGATGCCTCCGATATTATACTGGTGGTGGCGGCACTGGATTTACCCACAATAAAAAATGTCAAACTGTGTTTAGAGATCATGGAATCGTTAAACTATGGCAAAGATAAGGTTAAAGTGGTATTAAACCGGGCTGACACCACAAGCGATATCGATATTGCCGAGGTGGAAGCAAGTCTGCAATATAAATTTTCAGCTTCGATTCCCAGTGATGGCAAAGTAGTTGTAACATCTGTGAACAAGGGTGTTCCTTTTGTTGTCAGCCACCCAGGAACGCCGGTATCACGCAGTATTTTTGATTTAGCCGGCCTGGTAACAGATTGCGACTGGCAGGCACAGACAGAACCGCAGACGGTAAACGGAGTAGTAGGTCGCCTAAAAAAACTATTTAGCTAGAGAGGAGCCGCCAACATGCTGCTGGTAATCGGGATTGTGCTGTTTCTCAATCTGCTGGCTGTTTGTGTTGTCTTTCTTAGCTGGCATAGCCGCAGAAAGGCGGCTGTGCGCCAGCGAATAGAACAATACTTGACGCCTGTTGCCGAAGATAACCTGCAGCCGGTAAAAGCTAAATCAGCTGCCGGAAATCAGCCTGGCGGCTGGCGGGTAGTTATCAAATGGTTGGGGGAACAAATTACCTTATCTGATGGCTCTTGGAAAAAACGGATGGAACATCGTCTTATTCAGGCAGGTTTGCCACTCAAAAGCCAGGAATTCTTAGTAGTTTGTCTGGGATGCGCGATGCTTGGCAGTTTACTCATTATGATAAATGGCGGTTTGCCGGGAGCTGTGGTTGGCAGCGTTTGCGGGTATTATCTGCCGCGGGTGTTTTTGCGAATCAAAATCAAGCGGCGGGCAAAAGCCTTCAATGATCAGTTAGGAGATACACTTATCCTTATTGCTAATGCACTTAGGACAGGCTATAGCTTTATGCAGGCGGTCGAGATGGTAGCCCGCGAGATGATGCCGCCGATTTCTGCCGAATTTGACCGGACGCTTAGAGAGATGAATTTAGGTGTGCCAACAGAAGTCGCCATGAGAGGGTGGATAGTGATGATTTGGATTTGGTGATAACGGCGGTGTTGATTCAGCGGCAGGTGGGTGGAAATTTGGCAGAGGTTCTGGACAGTATCGCCACTACCATCCGCGAGCGAATTCGCATTAAAGGAGAGATAAAGACCTTAACAGCGCAGGGGCGAATGTCGGGTGTGATTATTAGTTTGCTGCCTGTTGCTTTATTGGTTGCGCTCAAGTTGATTAATCCAGGATATATTGATTTGTTGTTTACCCAACAAGTTGGCCAAATTATGTTGGGGGTCGCGATTTGCGGACAATTGCTGGGAGTTGTGGCTATCCAAAAAATCGTTAATATTGAGATTTAAAAGCTGGCAGAGGGAGGGAGATATTTTCACCCTCTGCTGTTGTTTGTTTTTACCCTAACAAAATGAATAACTTTCTTAAGAACAGGATAAGGTAGCATCGACTTGCGCTTATCCTAAAACTCGGCGCAAGCCGTGGTTCTTTTTGCAGGATATGGGGCTGGGATGGCGAATTTGCATTATAGCATTCATTTGGAAGAAGGTTTGAGTGGTGAACGGATGAAAAATCTTGATGTAAAATTTCTTGATAAAATTGTAAAAACAACGATTGCTGCTGTAGAAAAAAGTAAAACGCAAATATTTGATATATATGAAGCTGCCAAGGTTGAAATGGATAATGTCAAGCAGGATGTTGAACGGATAAAAGTTGAAACGGCCGACGTTATTTTTAAAGTTGACGATCTTGAGAAAAAAGAACGACGTTCCCGCCTTAGACTTATGGAAGTTAGCCGCAATTTTAAAAAATATGCGGAAGAAGATATTAAATCATCGTATGAAGACACTAGCAATGTTCAGCTTGAACTGGCGATGTCCAGGCTCCAGGAGCAAAATTTGCGCCGTCAGCGGGATGAATTTGAATTAAGGCTTAAAGCTTTAAAAAATACCGTGGAAAAAGCCGAAACGCTGGTTTCACAAGTTGGCGCTGTACTGGGTTATTTGGGTAATCATATGGGCACAGTCGTCACTCAGATTGAAACCCTTCAGGCCAGTCAGGTTTTCGGGGCCAAAATCATCCGGGCTCAGGAAGAAGAACGCCGGCGGGTTGCCCGGGAAATTCATGATGGACCGGCGCAAGCCATGGCTAATATTGTCTTTAGAGCCGAAGTGTGTGAACGCTTAGTAGATGTAGATATCGAACGGGCCAAAACTGAGCTTAAGGACCTTAGGGATCAGGTGCGGGTAGCACTAAGGGAGACACGGGATATTATCTTTGACTTACGTCCCATGACGCTTGACGATTTGGGTTTAGTGCCAACTATCAGGCGAGTTTTGGAAACTATGAAAGACCGGTGCCGTATTTTTTCCGAGGTCAAAATTCTTGGGGAAGAAAAGCGGCTTGATGCGCATTTTGAAATTGGACTGTTCCGAATTATCCAAGAAGCGCTTAACAATGTTGAAAAACATGCTCATGCCACGAATGTATGGGTGCGCATTGATTTTCGGCCGAGTGTGGTGTCTGCGGTTGTTGAAGATGATGGACAGGGTTTTGACACCGAAAGCGCGAGTGGTAATGAAAGTTTTGGACTTATGGGTATGCGTGAACGCATTAATTTATTAGGGGGCGAACTCACGATAAAATCAGAACCTGGCAAAGGAACGCGGGTCTTTGTTACCGTACCGCTTAAATAATAGGAATAATGCACTGCCCTTAGGACTAATCTCCTTACATATCCTTGGGACTTAGCACCCACCGTGAACCCAGTAGTAATAAGCCTTGATGCCTAACGAATTTGAGACTGACGGACGATGTTCGACTGCCTTCTTGCTGGTATAATGAAATCAGAACCAAGCGAGATATCCTAATAATAAAAGACGCAATATGGGAGGTAGGGCAAATGTTGAAAATGTACTGGGAAGCTTTGAAATCTCGTTGCCTCAATGAAAAAGGGCAAGGTATGGTGGAATATGGGCTCATTTTGGCTCTTGTCGCCATATTTGCAATGGGAGCCTTTACCGGTGTAGGTACAGCTATTATTAATAAGCTTGGTGAAGTAGTAACTGCCCTGGGGTAATCAGTAGTTCATTTTATGGATAGTTTATAAATGTATATGAGAAATATCATATCGGAATCTATGTTTTGTCTATGATCCTCCTGGCTACAAGCGCAGGAGGATTGCTTTTAAGGGGGCATAGCTGCATGGCTGGCAAGCGATACCTTACAAACAACCGGGGCCAGGCTATTGTTGAAACCGCTTTAATTTTACCGGTCATTGTGTTGTTGTTATTTGCGATAATGGAATTTGGTCAGATTTTTAACCAATATATTGTAGTGACTGCAGCAGCGCGTGAGGGTGCGCGGGCCGCTGCGGTAAGTGATGATGCAGCAGCGCAATTGGCTATTGTCAATGCAACCACCAGTATCAGTAACAGTGGGTTAAGTGTTGCCATTGTCTACCCGGAAGGCGGGCGCGAACAAGGCAAGTCTGTCACTGTAACAGTAAGTAAACCTATTGAGGTCAATACGCCGATGATTAAAGAAATCATTGACAGTGTGTTTGCTGGTAGGCCGCCTATGCTTGTCGGACGCTCAGTCATGCGGGTAGAACAGCCATGAGAGCGCTACTTGCCAATCAACGGGGTTCGATAACAATTGTAATGGTGGCAGCACTGGCTGCGCTCTTAGGATTTGCAGTATTGGTTATTGATGTTGGACTTCTTTATGTAAATCGCGCTGAACTTGTAAATATGGCAGATGCGGCTGCGCTTGCCGGAATACAGGATTTACCTGATGACATCGTGCGGGCTGAAGCCAGCAGCCGCGCTTATGCCGCGATAAATGGTCGCAGCAATGACAGCGTAGCAGTAGCCATACCTTCCAACAAAGTTGTAGCAGTTACTGCAGCAAGGGTTGTGGAACTTACTTTTGCTAAAATATTGGGTATACACAGGGCAGAGGTGCGGGCAGAGGCGGCTGCTGTTTTGAGACCTATAAGTGGTGTAATGGGTGTAGTACCGTTTGGTGTTGTTAAACAAGATTTTATATATGGGCAAACCTATGACCTTAAAGTGGGAGCCAGTGACGGTTATGCCGGTAACTATGATGCGTTGGCTTTGGGTGGGACTGGATCGCGCAATTACGCAGATAATATTAAGTATGGTTATGAGGCCAAACTGTCTGTTGGCCAGTGGGTGTCGACCGAAACAGGTAATATGTCAGGCGGCACTACAGAAGGCGTGAATTATCGCATTCAAGCTGATGCCGCGGCTACCTATGATACGGTAGAACCGGGATCACCCCGGATTGTTATTGTACCGCTTATTGAGTCTATTATGAATGATACTGGCAGGCATGATGTTAAAATTGTCGGTTTTGCCGGTTTCTTTTTGGAAGGTGTGAGTGGGTCAGGCAACCTTAATAATGTCAGTGGTAAATTTATGCATTTGGTAACTGCCGGTGATACTTCCGGTACTGCTCCTGATTTCGGTGTATATAGTGCCTCGCTTGTACCTTATGAATCTGTTATTCAATGATTACTAATTAAGCAGACGCCAAGTTGTGGAGGAGAAATATATGTCGCTGTTAAAACGCTTAGAGGCTGCGCAAAACCCCAGACAACAAACAGGCAAAGGTGTAGAAAATCTCAAAACAGCGCCAATAGTTACAACAGATCCTTATCAGGACTTAAAGATAAAAATACACAAAATAATAATTGAGGAAATGAGCCAGGAAGAAAGTCGGGCGCTTATCAACAAAGAGGTTGATATAAATATCTTGGGCGAAGTGGTTGCCCGCATTGCCAATATCGCCATGGACGAAGAGAGTGTGCCGGTTCCCAGAAATGAGCGTGCACGGATTATTGCTGAAATTACGGATGAGGCGTTAGGTTATGGTCCGATTGACCCCTTGCTAAAAGATGACTCGGTTTCAGAGGTGATGGTTAATAGCGCCAGACAGGTGTATGTGGAGCGAAAAGGCAAATTGGTTTTGACTGATGTGCGTTTCCGGGACGAAGCTCATGTTATGCATGTTATAGAAAAAATTGTAGCGCCTTTAGGTCGGCGTATTGATGAAAGTTCACCTATGGTGGATGCTCGTTTGCCTGACGGTTCCCGGGTCAATGCCATTATCCCACCGCTAGCCTTGAAAGGCCCCTGTCTTACCATCCGGAAGTTTGCCAAAAATCCGCTGACAGTTGATAATCTTATCAGTTTCGGTACACTAACACAGGAAATGGCTGAATTTCTACGGGCGTGTGTTGAGGGTAAGCTAAATATTGTAGTATCTGGTGGCACAGGTTCGGGAAAAACAACGACGCTAAACATTCTGTCGGCGTTTATTCCACGGGACGAACGCGTTGTTACCATTGAAGATGCAGCCGAATTGCAGCTCCGGCAGGAGCATGTTGTTACCTTGGAAACACGGCCGGCCAATATTGAGGGCAAAGGTGCCATTGCGATGCGTGACCTTGTCCGCAACAGCCTCAGAATGCGGCCTGACCGGATTGTTGTCGGTGAAGTCAGAAGCGGCGAAGCACTTGACATGCTGCAGGCAATGAATACAGGCCATGATGGATCATTAACCACTGGTCACGCCAATTCGCCGCGTGATATGCTCAGCCGGCTTGAAACCATGGTGCTTATGGCCGGTATGGATTTGCCGGTTAGAGCCATACGCGAACAGATTGCATCAGCTGTTGACCTGATTGTTCAGCAGTCGCGTCTCCAGGACGGCAGCCGTCGCCTTACGCATTTAACCGAGGTACAAGGTATGGAGGGAGATGTTATAACTCTCCAGGATATCTTTGTGTTTGAACAGACCGGTAGGGACAGCAGCGGCAAGATTACCGGGTATTTTAAACCAACAGGAATTCGGCCTAAATTCCTGGAAAAAATGATTGCCAATGGAATAGAGTTACCGAATGAGACTTTTTGGCCCAAGCAAGTGCAATAAAAAGGAGGAACTATAGCATGCTTATTGCCATTATGGTACTAACCTTCTTAACGGTATTTATTGTCCTTTTTTTGGTGCTTCATGCCTTGTTGCCTGCAGCTCGGCCGGTAGAGATGCGGCTTAAGTTGTTAGACACTATGATTTCGGGACGCCCTGGTATTGAAGATGAATTGGCAAAGCCGTTCAGGCAGCGAATATTGGCACCGCTAAAAGGAGATATGGCAACCGTACTGAGCAAGATTACCCCCAAAGCGGTACGGGCGACACTTGAACAAAAACTTATTATGGCTGGTGGGTTTGGTAAACTGACAAGTAATGAGTTTATTTTGGTAATGAGTTTTTTAGCATTGGCATTGCCGGTTATAACCGGTACCATTGGGGTGCTTTCAGGTATTGCCGGCAGCAAAGTAATCGGCGCTATGGCGCTGGGATTTTTGGTAAGCCAGCTGCTGCCGTTTATGCTTTTAAATAAAAAAATTGCTGCGCGTAAACGCAGCATTCAAAAAGATCTTCCCGATGTACTTGATTTGTTAACTGTCAGTGTGGAGGCCGGGTTGGGATTTGATGGGGCGCTAGCCAAACTTTCAGAGAAAATGAAGGGTGCTCTTGTCGATGAGTTTAGTCGTGTGTTGCAGGAGATGCGCATGGGCGTGGCTAGGCGACAGGCCGTTGTGTCTATGGGTGTCCGGTGTGATGTGCCGGATCTTTCCTTGTTTACTGCATCGTTAGTACAAGCCGATCAGCTTGGGGTTAGTATCGGCAATGTACTGAGGGTGCAGTCAGCGGCTATGCGGCAGAAAAGGCGCCAGCGAGCCGAGGAACAGGCTATGAAGGCTCCGATAAAAATGTTGCTGCCGCTAGTATTGTTTATTTTTCCTTCCTTGTTTGTAGTGCTTTTGGGACCGGCAGTTATCCAGATGTTCAATAGTTTTTTAAAGTGATATGAGATCGAAAAATGAATTGGTTAACAGTTTAGTTTCGCTAGACCGGAAGCTAAAAGGAGGATGTATGCGAATTATAAATGCTACCAGACAGAAGACTATTGGCGATACTGTTAGGCTGGCAGTCAGTTTTTTGGGGCGCTTGATTGGACTGCTGGCAACAGAGCGCTTGCCTGCAGGGACGGGACTTATAATTAAACCCTGCAATAGTGTTCATACCTTTGGTATGCGTTATCCGATCGATGTAGTATTTGTCGATAAATCTAATATAGTAGTTGCGATTGTGAGCAGATTAAAGCCCGGCCGTTTGGCATTGCAGCGCAGAGCCGAGTATGTTGTTGAACTGCCGGCGGGAACGATAGAAGCAACCTTTACTCAGATCGGAGACAAGTTAGAATTGCAAGCTGATTAGAAAACTGTTTAATATAAGAAGCATTAATCCAGTAGTGAGCCAAAACGGCCAACCGCCCGGTTGATGATGCGCTCGGTCATGTCAATCGGTTTTTTGCTGGCGTCCGCGTCTCGCAAGTCGAGCAGCATCCAGACTTTTTCGCCGGTTTTACTGCTAACAAGTGAAAGGTCCAGACCGGCATGGGAGATTTGGTTATAATGGGCCGGAACAAGACGCATTTCTTCAAACGGTACCTGCTCCCAATGGGTTGTGACAGTGCGGTTTCCCTTGGCGTCAGTCTCGATAACTTTAACCGGAACACTGCGGTAACGGGTATAAGTTTCCCAGGTTTCCGGCATATATACCTGGGTATAACCCCATTGCCGCATTCTGAGCGTAAGCTGGGCATCTGCGACCTTAGGAGTATATTCGGTTAGCAGCGCGGCATAGGTGGATGGGTCACTGGTTTTTAGGCTATTCATATCTGTTTGCGATAGGCGGCCAATTTGCTGTACTAACTGTTCTTCAGTGAGCCAGCGGATTGAGCCAATTTTTTCTTGCCAAATAGCGGTGCTTAACAAACTGTTTAGTTTCTTGCGGCTGATTTCATCAATTTCTAGAAGGGGATCATATTCGGCGTGAATGACAATGGTTTTAAACTGGCGAAATACCGTATTTTTGTCCTGCCATTCATCTTTGCGTTCTTGCGCTAACGCCGGGTTAAGCGTCAGCAGCAAGATAGCCAGGCAGCATAGTAATATCTTCCGCATTTCCGTCGGCCTCCTTCAGCCTAATATATACTAATACTACATTATTTTGGGATATTAGACCAGAAAAAACTCGACAAGTGGAAGCAGTGGTAGTAAACGGTACAATATGCCATGATGAAAATCGTGTAAAATCCTTGAAAGCCTGAAGGGATTTTATATTTCGGCAAGGAATTTAGCAAGAGAAAACAGAGTATCGCCATAAGGTTGTATTTACTGCAACAACCAAGTGATTACGATACAGATGGAGGTGCGCGGTGAGTGAAGACCAACCAACAATAGCAGAAGCGCAACCAAAATGGAACAGGAAAAAAATCAGTGCGCTGATTGTAGCTGCGATTTTCCTGGCAGGAATAAGCTTTTTTCAATTAGCTGCAGGCAAAGTTCGGCAGGCGGCAGAGCAATCCTTGCTGGTACGGGCCAATCAGGCTGTTAACGGGAAAATCGTTGTAGGCAGCATTGATTTATCTATTTTAGGCTCTGTGGCGGCAAAAGATGTGGAGCTGCTAGATATGTCCGGTAATCTGCTGGCTAAGAGCAAACGCATACAGATTGGCTATAACTGGAGTGATCTATTAAAAGGGCAGCTGGGACCGCAGCTAATTACCGGTGTGACAATCGAGCAGCCCGAAATATGGATTGTTTACAACCAAAATGGCTTGAACTGGAGTGGAATCAGTAAACCTAAAGAAGAGGAAGAATCAACCTTTTCCGGGTTGGTGGAGATTGAAGACGGCAAACTTCATATGGAAACCGCCTATTTTACCAAGACTATGGAAGCAGTAACCGGCAAAGTCAATTTTCGCCAAAAAAACCTGCTGGGACTTGCGGGAACCGGTAGAGTCGATCAGTCGGCTGTCAAGATAGACGGTCAATGGGGAAAAGCCGGGGATTCAGCTGTTACTATAGTGGGGACAAACCTCGATATGGTTAAATTGAATTTGACGACAGCTGATTCTCCGATCCGTTTAACTGGCGGTATTTTGGATGAACTGACAATCAAGCTTGGTAAAGATACGAGTGATGAGGTAGTGCTGCAAACCTTGGCAGGCCGTTTTTCGGGACTGACCACTGCTGGCGCTTTGGAACTTACACAGGGCAGCGCCCGGTTTGAAAAGTTAGATGGAGCCATTCAATTTATGGACGGACAAGCCTTATATCAAGGGCAGTCTGTTACGGCAGCCGGACGGGTGTTAACAGCAACTGACGGCACCGGAACCCTGGATTTTGCCGCGCAAATGCCGGCAGGTAATCCGGCGGTACTGCTGCCTAGCCTGCGAACAGGCGGCTCACTGGCGGTGCAGGCGACTATTACCGGCTCAGTGCTTGCGCCGGTGTTGGCAGGTAACTTTACATTAGGTAGTATTCAATTCGGTGATATGGCAGTCAGTGGCATTAGCGGCGCTTTCTCTTATACGCAGCAGGTGCTTAAGCTGCTGGCGTCCCGGGGCGCGGCCAAAGGCGGTTCAGTTACAGCCAGCGGCGATGTTTATCCTGATAAGGAAGCGTTTTCCCTGTCAATCTCAGGCAGCGGTCTGGACAGTTCTCAACTGACAGAAAAAGACGTCAAGGGGCCTCTGTCGCTTGTGGGCACAGCCAATGGCAATGCTTCAACCGCTGTGGTGCAAGGGACTTTTTCTATTAATAATGGGGCGGCTTATGGCATAGCCTTTAAAACGCTGACCGGCAATTTTGTGAAGCACGGTTCGGCGGCGGCGGAAGTAAGCAACTTGGCTATGCGTACCGGGCTGGGGACTTTTTACCCTGAGCAGTTAAGTCAAAGTATTATGGAAGAACTTCAGTCACGTAAACTGCCAGTAACGGAAACTCAGGTGAAAGAAGCGGTTGCTGATGCGCTACTTAAGAAAATTTTTCGCTAGCCAGCTTTTTCACTTATCTCCTGCCGTGCTGAGAAACCTTGTGGCACCTAGTGCTGTATGCTAAAATAATTACGATATGCAGGGGTATAATATAGCAAGGAAAGCAAAAGGTGGTGACGGCATGCTTGATCAAACGCAAATTCCTTTGTTAAAAGCAATGAACACATATATAGATGACGGAACAATCCCTTTTCACACACCCGGACACAAGATGGGAAAAGGAGCACATCCCCTTTTTCAGGACGTTTTGCAGCGCAAGGCATTGCAGCTTGACCTGGCTAACATGGCAGAACTTGATGATTTGCATGAGCCGCATGGACCGATAAGGGCGGCGCAGGATTTGGCCGCAGAGCTATATGGGGCTGACTATAGCTATTTTATGGTTAATGGCACAACCGGCGGCATTTATGCGATGATTCTCACTGTTGCCGGGCCTGGTGATAAAATTATTGTGCCACGCAATGCTCACCGTTCTATTATTGGCGGGATTATTTTGAGTGGTGCTGTGCCGGTATTTATGAAGCCTGAAGTCGATGTAGAATTGGGGCTGACCATGGGGGTCACGCCGGAGACGGTGTCTGAGGCGCTAAAGGAGCACCCTGATGCCAAAGGGGTACTTATTATTAACCCCACCTATTATGGTGTTGCCACCGATCTGAAAAAAATTGTGGACATTGTTCATTCCTATGATATTCCAGTGGTTGTTGACGAGGCACATGGCCCGCACCTTAAATTCTCATCACGGCTGCCTATTCAGGCATTGGATGCCGGTGCTGATATTGTTGCTCAAAGTACGCATAAAATTATTGGTGCTATGACCCAGTGTTCGATTGTGCATTGTCGCCAGGGACGCATCCGGGTGCCTAGGCTTAAAGCCATGCTGCAACTGGTGCAGTCAACAAGTCCTAATTATATATTAATGGCTTCCCTTGATATTGCCCGTATGCAGATGGCAACCGAGGGCGGCCGTTTGATTGAACGTGCCGTGGATTTGGCGAACAAGGCTAGGCAAGAAATTAATAAAATCCCGGGATTATATTGTTTTGGTGATGAAAAAGTGGGCAATCCGGGAGTTTTTAGTATAGATCCGACCAAGGTGACGGTTACCGTCAAAGGGCTGGGACTGACCGGTGCAGAAGCCGAAAGGATTCTGCGACAAACCTATAAAATCCAGGTAGAGTTATCTGATGTGTATAATATTTTGTTTCTTATTACCTTAGGGGACAGCGAGGTTGAGGTGGCTGCACTTGTTGCGGCATTAAAAGAGCTGGCTGCCGGGCATATGGGAACCCGCGATTTTTCGGCAATCAATGAAATTACCCGGGTTGGCAAGCATCCGCTACTGCCTGAACAGGTTATTTCGCCGAGGGATGCCTTATTCGGCAATACCTGTATGGTGCCGTTCGCTGATGCTGCCGGCATGGTTTGCGCTGAAATTGTTACCTTTTACCCGCCGGGTATTCCCATGCTTTGTCCTGGGGAACGGATTACCAGCGAGATTATTGAGTATTGCCATACACTGCGGGATGCCGGGCTGCATATTTCGGGTCCGGAAGATTATCTGCTCAAAACAATAAAGGTTGTGGATTAGATGCGTGGAAAACTAATCGTGATTGAAGGCACAGACGGCAGCGGTAAGGCTACCCAGTCCGGACTGCTGTTTGAGAAACTCAAGGCTGGGGGAATGCCTGTGAGGAAGGTGGATTATCCTAATTACCAGAGTCAATCTTCGGCGTTGGTAAAGATGTATCTTAACGGTGAATTCGGAAGCCGCCCGGAAGATGTCAATGCATATGCCGCATCGGCTTTCTATGCGGTAGACCGGATTGCTTCTTATAAAAGTGAGTGGGAGGAGTTCTATCAAAGCGGCGGCATTGTGATTGCCGACCGCTATACCACCTCCAATATGATTCACCAGGCTGCGAAAATCAAGAATCAGGTGGAAAAAGAAGCCTATCTGGCTTGGTTATGGGATTTTGAGTTTGCCAAATGCGGTTTGCCGGTACCTGATAAAGTTGTTTTTTTGGCTATGCCGCCTGCGGTTAGCCGGGAGCTTATGCGGGGACGAGAAAATAAGACCGGCGGCAGCCGGGATATTCACGAACAAAACAGTGAGTATCAGTCCTACTGTTTTGACAATGCCTGTGATATCGCTACTGCCTACCAATGGCATAAAATCGAGTGTGTTCAAAATGGTCAAATACAAACAATCGAACAAATTCATTGTGAAATTTATCAGGTGGTTTCCGGACTTGTAGGCAAAATATAAACGAAAGCATGCAAGTTTCGGTTTGGTTTTACCAGAAATTTGATTATTTTAGTAAAACCATTTATAATTTAAAGGATAATAAAGAAATTACGCTGCCATGTATTCTGAGGCAGGAGGGTTAAAGTCAGATGGGTATGAAAGTAAATAATTTTGGGGTAACCAATCAGCCGCTATTGACTGATCGTGACCTACCCGCAAAGTCCGAGAAGACGGGGGACTATTTTGCCGCCGATCTTTTGAAATCGCAGGAATCTCAATCAACTGAGCGCATGCAACAGCTCATGACTGCGATTGATGAAAGCGGACAACGCTTATCGCAGATGCCGACTTACAGTGAACTCAAGTCCTACCGGGAGCTAATCCGCAAATTTATTGGTGAAGCTGTTTCGCGGGCGTATTCGTTGGAAGCGCGTGCGGGGTGGGATCGTCATGGGCGCCAGAAGCTGTATACAACCATTCGCAAGGTTGATGAAACCCTGGCTGAGATGACAGAAGATGTTCGCGTCGGTCAAGAGCGGCAGCTGTCAATCATGGCTAAACATGACGCTGTACGCGGTATGCTGGTAGATTTGTTTACCTGATGACTATGAATTGGGATGAAGTAGTTGGTCAACAGGGAGCTGTGGATATAGTCAGAGCCATGTTGGCGACAGACAGAATACCCCATGCACTACTATTCAGCGGCCCTTCAGGTATTGGTAAAGCCTTAACCGCAAAACTGGTAGCTGCAGGTATTTTATGCAGTGCCGGCGGGGATAAGCCCTGTGGGTGTTGTCAGTCCTGTTTGCTGTTTGGCCGCGGTGCCCATCCGGATTTTATCCAGGTTGTTCCTGATGGCGCTACAATTAAAATTGATCAAATTCGTATGCTTAAAAGTTTTGCAGCTTTGACGCCAAGCGTTGGAGAGGCACGGGTATGCCTGATTGAGGATGCCGAAGTAATGACTGTTCAGGCCGCTAATAGTATACTCAAGCTGCTGGAAGAACCACCTAACGGTTTGGTGTTTATTCTGACGGCAGGAACCGGCAAGCCGCTTTTGCCAACCATATTATCCCGCTGCCGGAAGGTTGCTTTTTGCCTTTTGCCGGCTAACGCGCTGGAACAGGCCTTGGTACGCAAAGGCTATAATGCCGAAGCCTCCGCTGTTATTGCTCATTTAAGCGGTGGCAGAATGGGAAAAGCCATTGCCCTGTTGGCTCCTGATGGTTTGGAATTTCGGGATATGGCGCTTGCCTTGCTACGTGACATTCAACAGCAGGATATGACGGCTGTCTGGAGTCAGAGCAGTAAGCTGTCAAGCCTTGCTGCCAAAGACCTCATAAGTGTACTGGAATTTTTTTTATATTTGCTGCGGGACTTGCTTGTGGTTGCAGGCAGGTACGGGGAGCAGTTGCTATATAATATTGATCTTGCGCAGGAACTTGCCGACTTGGTTGCCGATTGGCCTGAGGGCCGGAGCATGGCGGCCGTTACTGCTGTTAAAAATACCATGCGGGCGATTGACGGCAATGCGAATAGCCGTCTGGCGCTTGAGGATTTATTAATAAAATTGAAGGATTGGCAAGAAAAAGGAGTGCAATATGTTAACAGTAGTAGGTATCCGCTTTAAAAAGGCGGGTAAAATATATTATTTTGATCCTGACAAGATTGAAATTAATGCCGGCGACCATGCCATTGTTGAAACGGCGCGGGGCTTGGAATTCGGTGATGTTGTTATCGGGCCGCGGCAGGTTGATGAAAGTCAAATTGTTGCGCCGTTAAAACCGGTATTACGTAAAGCTACTCTGGAAGATCAGGAAAAAGTTAAAGATAACCGTAAGAAAGAAAAAGAAGCCTTTCGGGTTTGCGAGCAAAAGATTGAGACTCACAATTTGCCGATGAACCTGGTGGATGTAGAATACACCTTTGATGTGAATAAAATTATCTTTTATTTTACTGCCGAAGGGCGCATTGATTTTCGCGAATTGGTTAAGGACTTGGCCAGTGTTTTTCGTACTCGCATTGAGCTTAGGCAAATCGGGGTAAGAGATGAAGCCAAGCTTATGAATGGCATTGGCTGCTGCGGCCGGCCTCTGTGCTGCGCCACTTTTTTAGGGGACTTTGAGCCTGTGTCAATTCGTATGGCCAAAGAACAGAACCTGTCGCTTAATCCAACCAAAATTTCAGGAATTTGCGGCCGCCTGATGTGCTGCCTTAAATATGAAAATGATTGTTATTGTAGCTGTGGTGCCAACAAAAAAATTGCACCACCGACTGTAGGGAAAGAGGTAATTACCATTGACGGCGAAGGTAAGGTAATTGCACTTAATCAGCAAAAACGGACAGCCACTATTAGTTTAGCCGAAGGAAAAACCTTAATTATTCCATGGGAAGAAGTTGTGGAAAAGGAATAATGACAACCGACAAAGTACAGCTCATGTCTGGTGAACGGGTAGATGATCTGGTCATTAATAATTTAAAGCTTATTCAGCATCCCGAAGAATTTTGTTTTTCGCTGGATGCTGTGCTTTTGGCTCATTTTGCCAGTGTGAGGCAAAATGGGACAGCCATAGATTTAGGAACAGGCACCGGGGTCATCGGTTTATTGCTGCTGGCTCGTGGTGCCAGAGTTGTTACCGGCATTGAAATTAATGCGGCGATGGCCGATAGGGCTGGCCGCAGTGCCAGACTTAACGGGCTGGCAGACAGGCTGCATATCATCAATGGTGATTTGCGCCAGGTGCAGGAACTGCTGCCAGGCGGTGGTTTTGAACTGGTTGTTTCTAACCCGCCATACCGTCCGGTTGGCGGCGGCTTTCTAAATCCCAATGACCGGGTGGCGATGGCACGGCATGAACTTACTGCCAGCCTGACTGATGTTGTGGCGGCTGCGCGGCATCTTGTCAAATATCGCGGCCGGTTTGCCATGGTGCATTTGCCGGAACGGCTGGCAGAGATTATGCTGGCCATGTGCCAGGCCGGGATCGAACCCAAACGGTTGCAATTTGTGTATCCGCGGGTTGACAAAAAGCCGAACATGGTGCTTGTTGAAGGTGTACGGGGGGCAAAACCGGGAGTTGAGGTATTGCCGCCTTTGCTTGTATATACTGCTGATGGCATTTATTCCGAAGATATTATGAAGCTCTATGAGCAGGACAGGTGAACTTGATTGACTGAGCCAGGCACGCTCTATTTATGTCCAACCCCGCTGGGAAATTTGGAAGATATGACTTTCCGGGTTGTGCGGATCTTAAAAGAAGCTTCTGCCATCGCGGCAGAAGATACCAGACATACGCTTAAACTCTTAAACCATTTTGATATTCATTCCACACTTATCAGCTATCATGAACATAATAAAACCGAGCGGGGACCGGAAATTATTGCGCGAATGCTGCAGGGCGAGACGATTGCTTTGGTTAGTGATGCCGGTATGCCGGGAATCTCTGATCCGGGAATGGATCTGGTTCGACTGGCAATTGCCAATAACATAACTGTTGTACCGTTGCCTGGGCCTAATGCAGCACTTACGGCATTGATTGCTTCGGGGATGGATACGACCTTATTTACCTTTGTGGGTTTTTTGCCCAAAACCAATAAACACCGCCGCCAACTACTGGCCAAATTGGCGGTTTATCCGCATACTCTGGTATTTTATGAAGCGCCTCACCGCCTAAAGGCAACACTGACTGAACTGACAAAAGCCTTTGGTGACCGGCAAGCGGTAGCGGCTAGGGAGCTTACCAAGAAATTTGAGGAATTTGTACGTGGCAGCTTAAGCACCTTGGAACAGCATTTTGTTCAAAACCAGCCGAGGGGAGAATTTACCCTGATCGTGGGAGGTAATAACGATTGCCAAGAGCAAAATCAGACCACTGATGCTGTGGCAGATGTTGATGTGGTACAGGCAGTACAGCTCTTAATAGAGCAGGGGATAAATAAAAAAGACGCCATCCGTCAGGTGGCGTCGCAGTATGGTTTGCCTAAGCGGCAAGTATACCAAGCTGTGCTTGATAGTGATTAGATAGCTTTTTGGCCCATGGTTTCAAGGCAAGACTTGCAAACCTTCTTGTTTTTAAAATCGGTTACGTCAGCTGCGTTGCCGCAAAATACACAGGCTGGTTCATACTTGCGGAGAATGATACGGTCGCTGTCAACATAAATCTCAAGTGCGTCTTTTTCTTCGATATCAAGAGTGCGGCGCAATTCGATAGGAATTACCACCCTGCCTAGTTCATCTACCTTGCGTACAATGCCAGTTGATTTCATTTTCTTCCTGTCTCCCTTCACTTACTCTAAATTTTCACGAACACTGAATAACAATATTCGACAAAACTCGCTCAACTAAATAATACCAAATATTACAAAGCATGTCAACCCAAATTTTTACAAAAAATTAAAATTTTTTAAAATTTGTCTTTTGTGATGAATAAAACGCGCATCCACTGTCATATACTACTACTTTCTGTCGAAAAATACAACTATTGACAAATAAATTTTCAATGTATATAATTGGAAAAATATAAAATGCGTTCGCTTAAGGAGGACATTATGTCGAAAAAACCTTTTTATATCACTACCCCGATTTATTATCCGAGTGACCGGTTACATATCGGCCATGCATACTGTACTACGATTGCCGATAGCATTGCCCGTTATAAGCGACTATCAGGCTATGACGTATTTTTTCTGACTGGGTCTGACGAGCATGGACAAAAGATTCAGCGTAAAGCCGAGGAAGCCAATACTACGCCAATTGCGTATGTAGATAAAATAGTGGATTCGTTTAAGCATCTGTGGGAAAAATTGGACATATCGAACGACGATTTTATCCGCACTACCGAGAGACGACATCATGAATTGGTGCAGGCTGTATTTCAGAAAATTTATGACCAGGGCGATATTTATAAAGCCGAATATGAGGGCTGGTATTGTACTCCCTGCGAAACTTTCTGGATGGAACGTCAGTTAACTGACGGCAAATGTCCGGATTGTGGGCGACCAGTCGAGATTGTCAAGGAAGAAAGCTACTTTTTCCGGATGTCCAAGTATCAGGAGCGGCTGCTGAAGTTTATTGAAGAAAATCCTGAGTTTATTCAGCCGGTTTCACGCCGTAATGAAATGATTAATTTTATCAAGGGCGGTTTAGAAGATTTGTGTGTTTCGCGAACCACCTTTGATTGGGGAATTCCTGTTCCCTTTGATACCAAGCATGTAGTTTACGTATGGTTTGATGCGTTGACAAACTATATAACTGCAGCGGGTTATTTAGATGACAGGGAGAAATTTGCTAAGTATTGGCCTGCTGATATCCATCTTGTTGGCAAGGAGATTGTTCGTTTCCACAGTATCATCTGGCCGGTAATTTTGATGGCGCTGGATATTGAGTTGCCGAAAAAAGTATACGGGCATGGTTGGCTGGTAGTTGAAGGCGACAAAATGTCCAAATCCAAAGGCAATGTAATTGACCCGCTGGCACTGATCGATGAATTCGGTGCTGATGCTATTCGGTACTTTTTGCTGCGGGAAATTACGCTGGGTCTTGATGGAAACTTCTCGCGGGATGCGCTGATTAGCCGAATCAATGCTGATCTTGCTAATGATCTGGGGAATCTTTTGCATCGCAGCCTGAGCATGATTGGCCGTTTTAATGGCGGAATTATTGAAGCTGCCGGTGAAGCCGAGCCTGTTGATCAGGATCTTATTGAGTTGGCGCAAAATACAGCTGCCGTGTATCAAAAATATATGGATCAGCAGGATATTAATGGTGCGCTCAAAGCGGTTTGGGCACTTATTGGACGTACTAATAAATATATTGATGAAACCGGGCCGTGGGCACTGGCTAAAGACCCTGCCAAAAAGGGTCGGTTGAATACTGTGTTATACAACTTGGCTGAAGTGCTAAGAATTGTGTCTATTTTAATTTCACCCTTCATGCCGCAAACATCGCCGAAGATTTGGGCGCAGCTTGGTATTGCTGCAAATTTTGCTGATGTACAGTTAGCTGATGCCAAAGCCTGGGGTCGTATTGAGGCATGTACGGCTATTGCCAAAGCTGAACCGATTTTCCCGCGCATTGAGGAAGCTCCGGTTAATGAGGCTCAAGCCCAGCCAGCAGAGGCAATCGCAGTGCCAGCGCCGCAGCCTGAAGCTGAAGCAGCACCGGATACACCAGAAATTACCATTGATGAATTTGCCAAAGTCGATTTGCGGGTAGCCAAAGTGCTCGCAGCCGAAAAAGTTAAGAAGGCCGATAAATTATTGCTCTTGACTGTGGATTTGGGAACCGAGCAGCGTACCATCATCTCAGGTATTGCTAAACATTATGAGCCTGAGCAGCTAGTCGGACAAAATGTTGTTATGGTCGTTAACTTGAAACCGGCTAAAATCCGAGGGATTGAATCTCGCGGTATGGTTCTAGCCGCATCCTGCGACGATAAGCTGCAGCTTGTTACTGCCGATATGCCGGCAGGCAGCAAGGTGAAGTAAGATGTTGTTTGATTCACACGCGCATCTTGACGATAACCGGTTCGATAATGACCGGGCAGAAGTGATTGAGCGGGCCAAAGAAGCTGGTATTGTGGGGATTGTCAATGCCGGTGCTACGATGGAATCTTCGGCTCGGTCGATTGCCCTGGCAGAAGAATATGATTTTATTTATGCCGCAGTCGGTATCCATCCCCATGATGCTAAAGAAGCTAGTAAATGTGATTATGACCAACTTGCCGCCTGGGCCGTAAACCCTAAGGTTGTGGCCATTGGCGAAATAGGGCTTGATTACTACTATGATTTATCGCCACGCGAGGTGCAGCAGCAGGTGTTTATTCGTCAGCTTGATGTAGCCCGCCAATGCAATAAACCGTTTATTATCCATGACCGGGACGCTCATGGTGATATTATGGATATTCTTAAAAAAGAAGCTAAAGGCTTAACTGGGGTGCTGCATTGTTATTCTGGCAGTTGGGAGATGGCTAAAGAAGTTCTCAAGATGGGCTTTTATATTTCATTTGCCGGCCCGGTTACCTATGCCAAAGACGGGAAGCTCAAAGAAGTGGCGACCAATGTGCCGCTTGACCGTCTCTTGGTTGAGACAGATTGCCCCTATCTCACTCCCAAACCTTATCGGGGGCGGCGCAATGAACCGGCCTATGTCAAATTTACGGCTGAGGAAGTGGCCGGCGTCCGCGGGATGGATTTTGCTGCGCTGGCTGAAGCGGCTACCGCAAACACCAAACATCTTTTTGGTATTGCGTAATTATTAATTTTGTGTAAAATTATAGATAAGTAACAAGATGAAATAAAACATTGACTAGTAAAATGTGTACTAGCAGGAATAATTTGGAAATTCGGCGAATAGTTTATCAATAACTACTTATCGTCGAATTTTTTATTTTTCATGTATGCAAAATAAAAAATATGGGAATAACTATGCAAAAGTAATCATAATCACAGTTTGTTATTTGACTAATTAGCTGTGCTATGATATAATTTTATGGCTCGCAGAAAGGGGGAATTTTCATGAGTGATGAAAGGTCTATATTGGCAAAATATGGACAGCACAAAGTGGTAGTGATTGTTGCACTATTGCTGGCATCACTGGTGGCAACCGGATTTGTCTGGGCGCATAAACAGGTACATATTATCGCAGACGGCAAAGACTATACTGTCAATACCTTGTACACAAGTCCGCATAAAATTTTACAAAAAGCTGGGATAGCACTTGCTTCTGATGATGAAATCAGGTTATCGACAACAAGTGTGACCGGCGGAACCGTTATTGAAGTGTTCCGCGCTATACCGGTAGTGGTTAGCTATCAAGGCAAAAATATTAATTTGCTTGCTGCTAAGCCTACGGTGCGGGAAGTTGCCGACCAGGCCGGAGTGCCAAAAGACAAAGTCAGATTGGTGCCGGGTGATGACACTAGACCGGTTGCCGGGATGAACATTAAGGCTATTGCTTTAAGCGAAAAAGTCGAAGAACAGGAGATTCCTGATTTATACCAAGTTGTTCGTCAACCTGATCCTACCTTGGAGAAAGGTTTGGAGACAGTTGAACAGGCTGGTGAGAACGGCCTGAAAAAAGCCACAGTGCGTGTTAGATTTGAAGACGGTGTCAAAGTTTCATCAGATGTTTTAGCGGAGGTCGTGGCAGTAGCTGCCAAACCACAGATTGTCCGGGTGGGAACCCGGGAGGTGGTGGATACCTCGCGTGGAGCGATGCGCTTCCGGGATGTGCGCTACATGGAAGCCAGCGCGTATTTACCAACAGATGGCTCAGCTGAGGGCTTGACGGCAACAGGAATTGCCGCAGGCCATGGTATTGTAGCGGTTGACCCTGATGTCATTCCGCTTGGAACGCAGGTGTATGTTCCGGGGTATGGAGTAGGCCTAGCTGCCGATACCGGTGGAGCGATTATTGGCGATAAGATTGACCTGTGTATGGAAAGTGCCAGCGAAGCCTGGCGCTTTGGCCGCCGAACCGTAAAGGTGTATATTCTAGAGTAAGGAAAAATGGCAGAGTCTTGAGCTCTGCCGTTTTCTTTCTTTTTTTGTTCAGGGCAGGAGTAGCCAAGGCGGATAACGAAGTATTCACAATTACATTTGGTGAAGGGAATGGTGTTATTGGCTGGCTTGAACCCGAGTTTTTTAAAAGATTGCTGGGAACTGGCCCGGGGTTATTGGCGTTCCGAAGAAAAATGGCGGGCTTGGGGGCTAACGGCGATAATTGTAACGCTTAATTTAGCCCATGTTTATATTTTGGTGTTAATTAATAAATGGTATAACCGTTTTTATAATGCGCTGCAGAATTTTGACAAAGAAGAATTTTTTAGTGCGTTAGGCGAGTTTAGTTTACTGGCTGGTATTTTTATTGTTGTAGCCGTATATGAACTGTATTTGCAGCAGATGCTGGAAATTAAGTGGCGGCGCTGGATGACAGAGAAGTATTTAAACAGTTGGCTTGCCAAAAGAACCTATTACCGTTTACAGCTTATTGATAATAACACGGACAATCCTGACCAACGTATTAGTGAAGACTTGCGGCTGTTTACCAATTACACGCTGCGTTTGTCGCTTGGTCTATTAAAGGCGCTTGTTACACTGGTATCGTTTATTGCTATTTTATGGGAACTGTCAGGGACGCTGGCGCTTCCGATTGGTGGCTCGGTAGTGGAAGTTTCCGGCTATATGGTCTGGGTGGCCATATTATATGCAGTTGTAGGCACTTGGCTGACCCATAAAATTGGCAAACCACTGGCCAAACTTAATTTTGACCAACAGCGTTATGAGGCAGATTTTCGTTTTAGCCTTATACGGCTGAGAGAAAATAGTGAAAGCATTGCCTTTTATGGTGGGGAAGCACGAGAAGGCAGGGCTTTTATGGGAAGATTTAATCATGTGCTGGGGAATTTCTGGGAGATCATGAAGCGCCAGAAACAACTGACCTGGTTTACTTCAGGCTATGGTCAAATTGCAATCATTTTTCCGATTTTAGTGGCGGCTCCTCGTTACTTTGCCAAAGAAATTCAGCTTGGCGGGTTGCTGCAGACATCATCTGCTTTTGGGAAAGTACAAGATTCTTTATCTTTTTTCGTAGAAAGCTATCCGTTGCTGGCAGAGTGGAAGTCGGTAGTTGACCGGCTTACCGGTTTTATCGCCAATATGGAAAAAGTCGGTCAGTTAGCTAATGGTGATGCTACCATTCGTCAGACGGCCGAGCAGACATTGGCGGTATCCGGGCTGACTATCCGGTTGCCGGACGGTCGTAACTTGCTGTCAGATTTGAGCCTCTCACTTGCGGCAGGTGATTCTTTGCTAGTTGCCGGGCCGTCAGGCAGCGGTAAAAGTACACTGCTGCGGGCGTTGTCAGGATTATGGCCGTATACGCAAGGTGAGATTACTATGCCGGAACAACAAAACGCGCTGTTTCTGCCACAAAAAACCTATTTGCCGCTAGGGACGCTGCGCGAGGCCGTGCTCTATCCCGGAACTAGCCAGACGGTTACTGATGAAGAAATTTGTACGGCTATGTCGCTGTGTAAGCTTGACGGGCTTACCAAGCAACTTGATACGGTAGAAGAATGGTCGCATGTGTTGTCGCTGGGTGAGCAGCAACGGATTGCTTTTGTACGGGCGCTACTTCATAAGCCTGCCTGGCTGTTTCTGGATGAAGCTACATCTGCCCTTGATGAACCTACTGAGCGTGTGTTGTACACACTGTTAAGCGAGCAACTGAAAAATACAGCAATGATCAGTGTAGGGCACCGCAGCACACTCAGCAACTATCATAAAAAGAAGTTAACCCTTGATGGAACCGGTTGTTGGAGTATGCTGGCTTTATGATAATGCAGCTTGGATGCCTGATAAGTGGCTGTTGGAACAGTCAGCAGGTTGCCTTGCCGTAACGGAAAGTATAACTTCCCTAAGAACAGGATAAGGGCAATATCGACTTCTGCCGTCGCTAAAGCTCGGCACAAGCCGTGTTTTCTTTACCGTAACGGAAAGTATAACTTCCCAAAGAACAGGATAAGGGCAACATCGGCTTCCACCATCGCTAAAGCTCGGCGCAAGCCGTGTTTTCTTTACCGTAACGGAAAGTATAACTTCCCAAAGAACAGGATAAGGGCAACATCGACTTCCGCCGTCGCTAAAGCTCGGCGCAAGCCGTGTTTTCTTTATAAATATAGTGGATATTATATAGATACTGTGGATAAAAGATGGAGTGCAAAATGATTAAAGAAGTAATTGTGGTTGAGGGCAAACAGGATATTGCGGCTGTTAAACGGGCAGTAGATGCCGAATGTATTGCTACCGAAGGATTTAATCTATTGCCGCGCATCATAAGCCGGATTGAGGATGCTTATAAAAAGCGGGGGATTATTATCCTGACTGACCCCGATAGTGCCGGTGAACGCATTCGTAAATATCTTGCTCAGCGATTTCCTGAGGCTAAACATGCCTTTGTACCCAAAGAACAAGCCTATGCCCACGATGATATTGGCATTGAACAAGCATCCCCGGCAGCTATTAAAGATGCACTTAATAAGGTGCGGCTGCAGGAATGGCAGCCTTCCCATGAATTTAGCTGGCAGGATGTGATAACTGCCAGACTGACCGGTGTGCCTGACGCTACCAACCGCCGGGCTGCTATGGGTGAAACGTTAGGTATCGGGTATGCTAATGCCAAAGGTTTTTTATACAGGCTTAATCATTATGGCGTTACCCGGGCAGAATTTGAGGGAGCAGTAAATAAATTAGATAGTGCTGCGGAGAGTGGCAGCAATATGGAGGAACCATAGTATGGCAATTAAGCCGTGTATTGCGCAAAAAGATGTAACTTTACATATAGTAAGAACCTTTGGTATTCACATGAGTAAAAAATTAGGACAAAACTTTCTGATTGATGCCAATGTTGTAGACGGCATTGTAGCGGCTGCTGCTATTACTGAAGGCGATCCTGTACTTGAAATTGGGCCAGGGATCGGCACGCTGACACAGGGGCTGGCCGAAGCCGGCGCTGAGGTTACTGCAGTTGAACTTGACCGCCGGCTGCTTGATGTGCTGGGCAAGACTTTAGAAGGCTATAATAATGTTCGAATTATTCATGGTGATATTTTAAAAATAGACATTTCCCGGGAAATAAACAAAGAAAAATACAAAGTTGTAGCCAATTTGCCTTATTATATTACGACACCAATTATTATGAAATTTCTCGAAGAGAAGCTGCCTGTCGAATTGCTTGTAACCATGGTGCAAAAAGAAGTAGCTGAGCGCATGGTGGCTAAGCCGGGCGGCAAAGACTATGGCGCGCTGTCGGTAGCTGTTCAGTATTATACGCAGCCGGAAATTATGTTCATTGTGCCGCCACAGGCTTTCCTTCCGCCACCGGCGGTGGAATCAGCCGTTATTCGCTGCACGGTTCGATCTAAACCACCGGTTGAAGTTGCCAGTGAAAAGATGTTTTTCCGGGTGGTCAAAGCGGCGTTCGCGCAGCGGCGCAAAACGCTCGCTAACGGACTTAAAGCGGCCGGTCTAAATAAAGACGATCTGGAACAAGTATTGACGCAAGCCGGAATAGATGGCACCCGGCGAGGTGAGCAGTTATCACTTGATGAGTTTGCCGCCATTGCCAACGCCTGGACAAAGCTCTTAAATGCTAACTGAACGAAAACCCTGCTCTTATTTTGAGCAGGGTTTTTCATTTAGGAACATATCTAATAAATCTAAGCGCCGTTCAATATGATACCCCAGATACGTTTTGTTTTGCCACTGACGGTTGCGGCTCTGATTATGAAAAGCCGCAATTGCTTCCAAGCAATCACCGACAATGGTGTCTATAATCTTATTGGTATGAATTTGGTTCTTTACTGAGGAACCCAGACGATAGTGGGGTATGGTTGTTGCTACGTCGATTTTTAATTTATGCATGCGCGCAAGCGCCAGGCTAACCGGGGGAATAGCCAGCTCGCGCAGCGGCAGTGTTTCCAGGAAACGGCGTGATACGGCATGAGGGCCGTGAGCCGGACTGGCTAAGTTGATTTTTTTATCAAGCCCCAATTCTTTATTCAGATTAAGACGCCATTGAAAGGTTGGGTTATAACGTTCAATATGCCGTGGAGGAGAGGGATAACAGTTAGTTAAGGCCATGTCCAGGTGTTTTAGCAGTACTCCGTCAACTAACTCCATCAAATTTTCATTAAAGGTGCCTACCATGTCGCCATCAACAAAGGCGACAACATCGCTGCCCAGAGCCAAAGCTACTTTAGCGCCAATGGCGCGGGGCGTATCGATTCCTAAACATTCGTGAAAATAGATAATTTGAAGTTTGGGGAGACGCATCTGTAATGCCTCGCGCATGGTATTGTCTTTAGAGCCATTCGCCACTAAAATAATGTGGTCAATGGGTAAGGTTCCTAAATTCTGCAGTACTGTGCTAATGCGCCCGCCCTCATTTTTGGCCGGAACGACCACGCAAATCACGTCCATCACCTCGGAGCAAGGATGCGTGTAGAAATATAGGCTGAAAGCGGCCTTTGGGGGCTCACTATAGTATATAGCGGTCAAGCGGCATTTGCCACCGACAGCGCAGGTATTTTTGCCTTAATAAAAATAGTATCTTTATCGCACTTTAGCGGGGCTCTACATAGGATGTAGTAGATATAGGCACCAGCTAAGGGAGGGAATCAAGTGGACGTTCAAGTAGGTGATCTGGTCATCCGAAAATCTCATGGCGGCGACATTGTGTTCAAAGTCACAGAAATGTTTGTTGACAATGACCAGCAGACACATTGCATTCTAAAAGGGCTGCATCTTCGCCTGATGGCCGATTCGCCAATTGATGACTTAGAGCCAATTGAGGCCGAAAATTTACGTAACGAAATTGTCCGCATGGAAAGCATGCACAATGATACATTGCGGCAGGTACTGATGCGCCGTGGCCGCGAACGTGAACAAGTTGAATTAAGACGAGCAGAGGCCACCAAAAAATTTACGTTTTTTGATTTGCCGGGCCGGGTACTGCATCTTGATGGTGATGAAGAATATCTTAAAATGTGTTTAAAAACCTATAATCAGCTTACTATTCCGGCCGAGGGCCGCTGGGTGGAGGAAGCAAAGCAGGCAGATGTTGTTACCGCCTTGCTGGAAGAAATCAGACCGGACATTCTTGTACTTACCGGCCATGATGCCTTGAGCGGCAACGGCAAAAAAGATATTAACGACATCAATAATTATCGCAACTCCAAGCATTTTGTGGCAGCAGTAAAGAAAGCCCGATTATTTGAACCCTCTCGCGACGATTTGGTCATTTTTGCCGGAGCCTGTCAATCTCATTTTGAGGCTATTTTACATTCAGGTGCTAATTTTGCCAGTTCACCTAACCGCATTTTTATTCATGCCTATGATCCGGTGTTTATTGCCGAAAAAGTGGCGTTTACTCCAATAAATAAAACAGTGGAAGTCAGTGACGCCATTACGGCTTCGGTGACCGGGGTTGATGGTGTAGGCGGTCTGGAGACCAGGGGGAAATTCCGGCTGGGTATGCCCAAAACGCCGATTAAATAGGGAAAAATGAATTGCTTTTTTAAGATACACCCAAGCTGCGTAAAGGTGTATCTTTTCTTATGTACCAAAAGGGAAAAATAACCACCTTACAGAATATTGCTCATAAGAGTTAAGTGTTAGGGAGGTTTGTATGCCAGGAGAACAGCAAGGCAGGAGTGCGCGTAAAGCAGCTGGGGTTTTCTATACACCTCTATATATTGTGGAATATATCCTGGCACGTACGCTGGCAAAACATGATGTGGCGGAAAATCCACTGCCGCGGGTGCTTGATCCGGCCTGTGGAACAGGGAATTTTTTGGATGCCGCCTATGATTTGTTATTGCGTATGTTTGCAGAAAAGCTGGCGGTATTAAAACAAAAATATTATAACCAGCAGTATAAGATCAAAAACGGCAACGATGAATACTGGCTTGACGGACAAGCATACTGGTGTCGAGAAAATCTGCATTATCATATTGTGCATAATTGCCTGTTTGGGGCCGATATCGATGCTGGTGCCGTACAGAAGGCGCAAGAACGTCTGCAGGCAAAAAACACAGGGCTCTCGGTGGATTTAGCGGCTATGAATCTTTTGGTTTGTGACAGTCTGGTAAAATGGGAAAATAACTCGGCAGAAGCAGCAGTCTATAACCAAAATTTAGGCTTATGCCAACAGTTGGCTGCATTTTGGCAACAGCAATATGATTATGTTATCGGCAATCCTCCCTATGTAAGTTTCGGTCTAAACCGTGTTGGCAAAGTGCCGGTTAGTCAGGCTGATTATCTGCGCGTCAATTATCAGCATTCGGCACAGTACAAACTAAGCTATTATGCTTTGTTTTTTGAACGGGGAATTCTGGCGTTAAAACCAGGCGGGGTTCTCGGTTATATTACACCTGATAGTTATCTCTTGGGGCGCTATTATTCGAAAATCCGTGAATATATTTTAGGCAGTTGCTGTATCCAGGAATTAACGCTAGTCAATAACCCTGTTTTTAATGGCGCTGTGGTGGGAATTCCGGCGATCACTATTTTGCGTAGAGAACTTTGTGAAGGGGCGAGAGCTGCTTCGCCAATGGCTGTTCAAAAAATGAATGATGCTACGGTTAAATGCTATCAATATCCACAGCGCTACTTTGAGCAGCAAGTGTATAATCGTTTTCGACTATTTTTTTCAGACAAAGATAAAAGTATTATTGATAAACTGGAGCAGGCTCCCCTGCGGTTTGCTGATGTGGCTAAAATCAGGACAGGCATGCGCTCGCTTACCGTGCAGGCCGATATTAAGAGTAAGGTCTGTTGCGGAGACACCTGGCAACCGGGATTGGTATCTTCGGCGCAGGTACTGCCGTTTGTTCTCAATTATCAAGGTGATTGGCTGGACGTCAATCCGATCAAGCTAAATCGAGGCGGTTGGGATAAGAAAGTCATGTCTGGCCCTAAGATATTTTTACGACAAACCGGCGATAAACTTATTGCTGTCGTAGATCGCAGCGGGTATTATCATCTGAACAATATTCACTCAGTAGTAGTAGAAAAAGCGGAGGTGGAGCTAGATTATCTTGCCGCTATTTTAAATTCCCGGTTAATGAATTTTTATTATCAGACCGTGACCCTGGAAAAGGGGCGAACTATGGCTCAAGTGGATATTGAGATGGTAGAGAAGCTGCCGCTGATTGTTGATAAAGAGCGTGCCGGAGATGTAATCGTGTTGGCAAGAAGATTAGCTGAAGTGAGTTCTAGTGCATCATCTGAAGAAAGTATGCACTTGTTTAATAACTTGAATAACGTGGTTTATGAAATATATGGTGTAGCAGATGATGATGTTTGGTATATTGAGCAAATGGATGCAGTAGAAAATCAGACAACAAAAGTCAAAAAATGCAGATAAAGTAGCATTTTTGTTCCATAGTTTATACGAAGTAGTAGCTTTGCAGGGTTGCCGAATAGCGACCCTGTTTATATTTGGGCAATTACCAAGAAAATGTAATAAATAGGTATTTTTGTAAAACAAAAACGATATTTGTCAAAAAATGTTGACAAATATCGTGATTTTATTTACTATTTATTTATGGGGGCGAGTGATCACTCGCTGTGATTCGGAGGCTGCAATGGCAATATCATTACTTCATCGCAAAGAGAGCGTAGTTTTAACGGCAATTGAAATAATCGATGAGTTGGGAATCCAAAATTTTTCCACACGGGAATTAGCTAAAAGGCAAAGTATTTCGGAAGGCACTCTCTACAAACACTTTAAAAGTAAAAATGAAATCATTCTTGCAGTTTTGGATTACTATTCAAAGTTTGATTTAGCAATCTATGAAGCAACGCTGGCGTATGATGCAAGAAATAATGAGCCTTCAAATACGATGCTTCATTTTTGGATAGATGCCTATGTTACTTATTACGAAAATTATCCGGCCATCACTGCGCTTGTTCAACTATATGATGTATTTTCCTATGACAATGATCTGCGCGAAAAAGTTCAGGAAATTTATAGTAAAAGGTCAAGTTATCTCAAAATAATTATTGAAACCATTCAGGAGAAAGGCGAATTTCCTTCGACAATCAAGAGTACAGTCCTTGTAGATATTGTTCTTGGAAGTTTTAGGGAAATTTGTTTATCTTGGCGTATGGCGGGGCGTAGTTTTTCGCTGAGAGATAGAATGTTAACTTCTCTGGCGATTATTACGGATTTATTTAAAGTGAATTAATATAAATGAGGTGAAGGGATGAAAAAAGTTCTGATTGTAGATGATGCTGCCTTTATGCGTCTGGCGTTGAAAACTATGCTGCAAAAAAACGGGTTTGAGGTTGTAGGAGAAGCAGAAAACGGAGCTGTTGCTGTAAAAAAGTATCTGGAATTACAGCCTGACATTGTTACCATGGATATTACAATGCCTGAAATGACAGGGATTGAGGCGCTAAAAGTCATAAAGCAAAACAATGCTAAAGCCAAAGTAGTCATGGTATCAGCCATGGGGCAAGAGTCGTTTGTTAAAGAAGCGCTTATTAATGGAGCTACGCATTTTTTGGTGAAGCCTCTTGAAGAGGAAAAAGTCATAAGCACTCTCAACAAAGTAGCCAGTATGTAGAAAAGTGGTGATATAATGGCAAATGGCTATAGTTTTGAGCCTATGTTGGAAATGTATATCTTTGAGACCGGCCAACTACTGGAGCAGCTAGAACAGATCATACTTACAAGTGAAACTTCACGTTGTTTTGATGTAACAGCGGTTAATGAAATTTTTCGCATCATGCATACCATTAAAGGCTCATCGGCGATGATGTTGGTCGATCAGGTTTGCAGTATTGCGCATTTGATGGAAGATGTGTTTTTTTACATTCGTGAAAACAAGGTAACTGTATTAGATTGTAATACCTTAACAGACATAATGTTAGAAAGCTTGGATTTCATTAAAGCCGAACTTGAAAAACTCAAGACCGGGCAAACGGCAGATGGCAATGCGGAAGAACTTAACGCTAAGATAAAATCCTTTCTAGCCAAAGTTGAGCAAGATAATCCAGCGGTTAGCTCACTAAAAAAACCGGCCCCAAAACAACAACAGTACTATATTATGCCTAACAGAGCAACTGTTGAGGAAAAGCAATGTTATCAGGCGGTTATTCATTTTACTGAAGGCTGCGAAATGGAAAATGTCCGGGCTTTTACTTTAGTACATAGTTTGCAGGATATAGTAGGTGATATCAGCTATAGCCCCCAGGATATTCTTGATGATGATGATACAGCTGTATTTATCCAAGAAAACGGCTTTACAGTATCATTTTCTTCTGAAAAACCTTATGAGGAATTACACGAATTTCTTTTGGAAAATGCGATATTTTTAAAAGAACTGAATTTAACAAAGATTGAAGGTTTGGGGAGCAATGATAGTTCTAGCGGGGTTGAGGGGATTAGCAATATCCCTAAGATACCGAATATTCAATCTAAAGATGAGAATAAGTCAGAAGAGGTAGGTGTTCAAGGTACTAACCAAAACATTATCAGCGTCAGTGTTGCTAAACTTGACCGGCTTATGGATCTGGTTGGAGAGTTAGTTATTTCTGAGTCTATGGTTACACAGAATCCCGATCTTGCCGGGATGAATATCGATAACTTTAAAAAGGCAGCACGACAATTGCGAAAAATCACCGGTGAACTTCAGGACACGGTAATGTCAATTCGGATGGTGCCGTTATCACTAACCTTTCACAAAATGCATCGCATTGTTAGAGATATGCGCAAAAAGCTGGGCAAGGAAGTTGAACTAGAAATTATAGGTGAAGCAACTGAGGTGGATAAAAACGTAATTGAAAATATCTCAGATCCAATTATGCACCTGTTGCGCAACGCTATTGATCATGGGATTGAGCTGCCTGAGGAGAGAATAAATTCCGGCAAGCCATCACAGGGGAAGGTTACATTGGAAGCTTTGAGCGCAGGCAGTGAAGTGTTAGTGATAATTCGTGATAACGGACGTGGGCTTGATAAAGAGAAAATTTTAAAGCGGGCTAAGGAAAAAAATCTGCTGATGCGCCCTGAAAATGAACTGTCAGATAAAGAAATTTATTCTTATATTCTGTATCCCGGTTTTTCGACGAAGGAAAGTGTTACGGAGTTTTCTGGCCGGGGAGTGGGAATGGATGTTGTTACCAAGAATATTAATGCTATTGGTGGAACCGTAATTATTGACAGCATTTTAGGAAGTGGTACAACAATAACCCTAAAAATCCCCCTTACTTTGGCTATTGTAGCTGGTATGACCATTGGTGTGGGATCGGCTCGGTATACAATACCGATTACCTCCATCAGGGAATCATTCCGGCCACAGGCTAAAGACATCATCTGTGACCTTAACGGGAATGAAATGCTAATGGTAAGAGGGCAGTGTTATCCGATTGTCCGGCTGCATGAATTCTATAAGGTTAAAACCACAGTTAATGATCTAAGTGACGGGATTATTGTTATTGTTGAAACAGAGAAGCGAACTTTATGCCTGTTTGCCGATGAACTTATTGGTGAGCATCAGGTAGTAGTAAAAGCACTTCCCGTATTTATTAAGAGGATTCGACCCATCCCCGGTATTGCCGGTTGTACCTTGCTGGGTGACGGCGGCATTAGTTTGATTTTGGATGCGGCAGGAATTGCGGTCTAACTGGTAATACCGCAATAGTGTGAGAGGAGTGTAAGCATGGCAGAGATAGATAACCCAACAATAAGCGAAATGGAGGAAGACACGCAAAAAGGAAAATACCTTACGTTTTCCCTGGGTAATGAGTTTTACGGATTGGAAATCGCTTATGTGACCGAAATCATTGGCATTCAGCCGATTACCGAGATTCCTGAACTGCCAGACTATGTAAAAGGAATAATTAATCTGAGAGGAAAAATTGTGCCGGTTATGGACGTCAGGCTGCGATTTAAAAAAGAATTTAGGGAATACAATGACCGCACCTGTGTTATTGTGATTGATATCCAGGATGTTTCTGTCGGATTAATTGTGGATAGCGTTTCCGAAGTGCTGACTATTGCCGAAGAGAGCATTGTGCCGCCTCCGGATATTAAAGCCGTCCAAAACAGATATATTAAAGGAATTGGTAAAGTGGGAGACGATATAAAACTGCTGCTTGACTGTGAAAAGCTCTTGAATGAAGATGATCTTGCAAATTTCGGTAATCTATAAAACGAGAGGAATGATGACATGAGTTGGTTTACTAACTTAAAAATTAGCAAAAAGCTTATCATATCGTTTATCACAGTAGCTTTTTTGGCAGGTATTGTTGGTGTAGTAGGAATTGTTAATATAAAAAAGATCAATGATAACTATTCCGACTTATTTATTAATTATGGGATCGCATCCGGTGATATTGGCGAACTTGGAATTATTTATCACGACAGTCGCTCTGCTATACGGGATATTTTGCTTGAAAAGGGAAATGATCGCAGCAAGTATATAGCCAAACTTAAGGAAAATGACAAAAAGATTGCCCAGTTAATGCAAAAAGTGGAAAAAAGCATGCAAACAGAAGAAGGCCGAAGAAATTTTGTGATATTGCAAGATAATATTGCAAAATATAACAACGCTCGAGATAGGGTAGTTAGTATGGCTGTAGCCCACAAGGAAGAGCAGGCATATACTTTGTTTTGGGCCGAAGCGGCGGCACCTGCTGCTGAGATTGCGCAAGCGATTGATCAATTATTTGATTTAAAAGCCACCGGTGGGACAAAACGTTCAGATGAGTATTCGGCAACTACTAATACTACAATTATTGTTATGATACTTGTTGTTGTCGTAGCCATGCTGGTTGCTATAAGCTTAGGGTTATTCATCGCACGCCTTATTAGCAAACCAATCGGTCAGTTGGTGGAGGGTGCCAATAATATTGCAAATGGTGATTTAAATGTCACTATTGAAGTAACGACAAACGATGAAATCGGGTCTTTGGCAGCAACCTTCCGCAAAATGGCAGACCAAATTAATGATGTAATGGTTACGATTGCTGCGGCGTCTGAGCAAGTGGCATCAGGATCAAAGCAAGTTTCTGATTCCAGTATGAGCTTATCGCAAGGCGCTACCGAGCAGGCAAGTTCTATCGAACAACTGACTGCCTCTATTGAGGAAATAGCTGCTCAGACCAGACAAAACGCAGACAGCGCTGATCAAGCCAATCAACTTGCGGAAACGGCGCAAGAAAATGCTGCTCAAGGTAATAGTCAAATGCAGGAAATGCAAAAAGCCATGGTGGAGATTAATGAATCCTCCAGTAATATCTCCAAAATAATCAAGGTAATTGATGAGATTGCTTTTCAAACCAATATTCTGGCACTCAATGCTGCAGTTGAAGCGGCACGCGCCGGTCAACATGGCAAGGGCTTTGCTGTTGTTGCCGAAGAAGTGCGTAATCTTGCAGCCCGTTCTGCCAATGCGGCCAAAGAAACCACGGCTATGATTGAAAGTTCAATTAAAAAAGTTGAAGATGGTACTAAGATTGCTAATGAAACGGCATTAGCACTAAATAAAATTGTTGGTGGGGTTACCGAGGTAGCCACGTTAGTAAACAATATTGCCGTAGCCTCAAATGAACAGGCCGCCGGTATAGCCCAGATCAATCAGGGAATAGCCCAGGTTTCTCAGGTTGTGCAAAGCAATTCAGCAACTTCTGAAGAAAGTGCGGCTGCCAGTGAAGAATTATCCAGTCAGGCTGAGATGCTGAAACAAAGTGTAAGCCGCTTTAAACTAAAGAACAAGAGTTACTCTCAACAATATGGAGAGCTTAATCCGGAAGTATTAAGAGTCCTAGAAGGTATGGCAGATAAAAACCGCAGGCAAAGGTTTAGCGATGATGGGGGGGCCTCTGATCAAGCAGTATCAAAAATAAAAATTGCGTTAAGTGATCAAGAGTTTGGAAAATACTAAATAAATTAGAGGGGGAGCTTATGTAAGCTCTCCCTCCAGTCTAAAGTTGGTGAGTAAATGCTGGCCATTACCGATAAAGAATTCACACAACTGGCAGGGTATATTAAACAAAATTTTGGTATTAATCTGCCGGCAGAAAAAAAGACGCTGGTTGTTGGACGGTTGCAAAATTTCCTTATACAGAAAGATATTCAAACCTTTTCTGAGTATTATGATCAAGTCATAATGGATAAAACTGGTAAGGCGGCAAGCGCGCTGATCAGCCTGATAAGCACAAATCATACTTTTTTCTTGCGTGAACCGGCGCATTTTGATTATTTTAAAGGGAGTGTGCTACCTTATCTTGCCCAGGTAGTGAAAGATAAGGATCTCAGGATATGGAGTGCAGGTTGTTCATCCGGAGAAGAACCATATACAATTGCGATGTTTCTTGATGATTATTTTGGCGTAAACAAAAGCCTGTGGGACACCAAAATATTAGCTACCGATATTTCTCCTAAAGTCCTTGAGCTGGCGCATAATGGAATTTATAGTAATGACGCTTTAGTATCGCTGCCCAAACAGTGGAAGTTGAAGTATTTTGAGAAGATAGACGATGAAACAAGCCGAGTGGCTTCCCGTATTAAGGCAGAAATTATTTTTCGGAAATTTAACCTTATCACGCCGGTTTTTCCGTTTAAAAAGAAGTTTCACGTAATTTTTTGCCGAAATGTTATGATCTATTTTGACACCGCAACAAAAAATTCATTAGTCAATGCATTTTATGATTCATTGGCACCGGGGGGATATCTTTTTATTGGTCACTCGGAGTCCATTAATCGTGAAATCTCGAGGTTTAAATATATAAAGCCGGCAGTGTATCGAAAGGAATAATACCATGAAGAAGATTAAAGTGCTTATTGTCGATGACTCTATGTTATATCGCGAGGTTCTGGCAAAAGGGCTGGCGGCAGATATAGATATTGAAGTTGTTGCAAAGGCTGTTGATCCTTTTGATGCCCGCGATAAAATTATTCAATTTCAGCCTGAGGTAATGATATTGGATGTGCAAATGCCCAAAATGAATGGGATTGAGTTTTTGCGGCGGCTTATGCCCCAGTATCCTTTGCCGACTATTGTTATAAGCTCTGTCAGCAATGCTGTATTTGATGCCATTACCGCCGGCGCGATTGACTTTGTTGCAAAACCGGACATTCAATCTCCTCATGGTGTTGAAAGATTTATTAATGAACTAATTATCAAAGTTAAAACAGCAGTGTACGCTAAACCTACTCAGGTAGCAGCAAGTGGAAATAGTGCTGGTGTAGTAAATAACACTGGTTTGCCTGCTCATGATAAGATTATAGCCATTGGTGCTTCCACCGGCGGGACAGAAGCCATCTATCAGGTAATTAAGCAGTTGCCGGTCAATATTCCTGGCATTGTAATCGTACAGCATATTCCGCCGGTTTTTTCCCGGATGTATGCCGAGCGCCTGAATGCGTCAACTTCCTTTCAGGTAAAGGAAGCCCAGACAGGGGATAAGGCTGGTCCAGGAACAATTTTGATTGCTCCTGGCAATGAGCACATGCAACTCAAAAAGTACAGTGATGGGTATCGGGTTAAATGCTATAGCGGCGAAAAAGTAAATGGACATTGCCCTTCTATTGATGTTTTGTTTAACTCTGTTGCTCAGGAAGCTGGCGCTAATAGTATTGGTGTCATTCTTACCGGGATGGGGTATGATGGTGCCAAAGGATTACTGGCTATGCGCAAGCAAGGTGCCGGGACCATTGGTCAGGATGAGGAGTCATCTGTGGTTTATGGTATGCCAAAAGTCGCTTACAATATTGGCGCAGTGAAAAAACAGGTTGCTTTAAAAAACATCCCCCATGCCATATGTGCGTCGTTGCAATAAATAGAGGGAAAGCAAATCGTGGATTTGCGGTTGTTTTGCCTGGAAGCTGTAAAACAGATCAGTGTAGAAAGTGCAGGTGCCTGGCAGTATGGTTTGTAGTTTGCTTAATAATAAACAGCTTGTTTTGGCATTATCCAGCATAGGAGACGGAGTTGTCGTTACCGATTTATTGTCTCGTATTGTATATGTCAATCATCATGCTGAAGATATACTTGGACAAAGCGCTGAGCAGGTTATTGGCAGAGATTTTGATGAAGTTTGCAATATTGTACACTATGAAACCAGGCAGCCCATGAGTAGTCCGCTCTCAGAAGTAATTCGGACTAATACTACCAAGGGATTTGAAAACAGTGCCACTATTGCGCGGAATCAAGAGTTGATTTTTGTGTCTGCAACCTGTTCACCATTTGTTAACGCTGATAAGAATATTATTGGCACAATTACTATATTGCGTGATGTTACAAGGTTTAAAAAATTTGAAATGCACTATTATAACGAGGAAAAGAACCTGCGAAGTGTAATTAATTCTACACCTGTGGGGATGGTTCTTTTAGATAACCATTTTAAAATTCGTGACATTAATACTATGGCTTTGGAAATGGGGGGCATTTCCAAAGAAGAAGCGATAGGAAATCTATTTGGTGATGCATATTACTGTGAAAATAATATCAGCCAATGCGGTCGCGGAGATAGTTGCCAAGGCTGCGATATCAACTTTGCTATTCGACGTTCCTATGAGTTTAACATTCCGGCGGTCAACTTTGAATGTAAAAAAACATTTATTGTGGGCAAGGGAAAAAAAGTTTTGTGGCTTAAGGTTGGAGCTACGCCTGTAACTATTAACGGACAACGGAATATTATTGTTACCATGGTTGATATAACAGAGAACAAAGAAAAAGAATTGACAGTTACAAAAGCCAGGGATTTCTATTTTTCGATGTTTGAAGGTGTTCCGGCTATTGTCTGGCGTTCTGGCTTGCAACAGGAGTGGCTGTATTTAAACGATTATTGGTCGACTTTTACCGGGCGCAATATAGTAGAGGGAACTCTCCACCATTGGCTGGAATTTGTACATCCTGATGATCGCAAGCGATACTTTGAAGACTCAATGCAATCCTTACAAAAGACCAAAACTCATCAGGCGGAAATTCGCTTATTGCACAAGAGTGGGGAGTATCGCTGGTTACATTGTGTGAATCGTCCCTTTTATGATATGGAAGGAAATCTAACAGGCTATATCGGTATGGGATTTGACATTCATGATAGAAAAATGGCGGAGCAGGCATTTACCCGGTATAAAGCATTGTTGGAGAAGGCGCGCGATATTATTCTTTTTATCGGCTTAAATGGGCAGATTATTGATGCTAATGATGCTGCTTTGCAGGCTTATGGGTATACGCGGGAAGAACTTCTTGCCTGCACCATTTGGGATATTCGGTTGCCGGGCGATTCCCCGACAACACAAATGCTGACTGCTTATTTAGAGGGTGTCTACTTTGAGACCGTACATCGCAGAAAAGATGGATCAGTTTTTCCAGTAGAAGTAAGTTCCAAAGGGACGTTGATTGATGATCAGGAAGTTGTGCTAAGTATTATCAGGGATAGTACTGAGAGGAAGCTTACAGAACAAGAGCTAAAAGCCGCAAAGGAAGCGGCTGAAGCCGGGAGTAGGGCAAAAGGTGAGTTTCTTGCCAATGTTAGCCATGAAATTCGTACACCCATTAATGGTATTGTTGGAATGATTGATTTGACGCTTATGACAGAATTGGATGAACAGCAGCGAGAAAATCTGATTACAGCAAAAACCTGTGCAAATTCATTGGTAGAAATTATTAATGATATTTTGGATTTTTCCAAAATTGAGGCCGGAAAACTGCAAATTGACAATATTGGTTTTAGCCCGAAAGAGTTGGTTGAGGAAATTATCAAAAGCCATTTGCCGAAGGCAACGGAAAAAAAGTTAAAGTTACAATCTGTACATACGGAGAACCTGGCTCCTGTGGTAAAGGGAGATCCGAACCGATTAAGACAAGTGCTTAATAATCTTATCAGCAATGCGGTAAAGTTTACCGAGAAGGGCGTTGTCACGGTAGTTACCAAACAGTCTCTCAAGGAAAATAATGAAGTCGAACTGATTATTTCGGTAACAGATACAGGTGATGGTATTTCGCCCCAAAATATCTCTAGGCTATTTAAGCCTTTTACTCAGATTGACGGTTCAATCACACGAAAGTTTGGCGGAACCGGGCTAGGGCTTGCGATATCAAAGCAGTTAGTCGAAATGATGAATGGTTTTATCTGGGTAGAAAGTGAGCTGGGGAAAGGCTCAACCTTTTTCTTCACAATTCGGTGTGAATTAGGAGATACATTAGAAAATAAACAACTGCCGACGCCGTCTTCTTATAAAACGTTATTTCCTAAAAACATCCTTGTAGCAGAAGACAATAAGGTAAACCAGGATGTAATTATGCGGCTATTAAAAGAAATCGGGCATATTGGCATAGCGGTTAATAATGGTCTGGAAGTCTGCGAGTTTCTGCAGCGTAATCCGCAGCAAGTAGATCTTATTTTAATGGATATTCAAATGCCGCAGATGGATGGCTTGGAGTCAACAAGACATATCCGATCGAGAGAAGATTCTACAGGAGGTCATATACCGATTGTTGCCTTAACTGCGCACGCTTTGCAGGGGGATAAAGAGAGATTTTTGGCCTTAGGGATGGATGGATATCTGGCAAAACCTGTTTCGGTTTATGAATTAGCACAAACAATTGAAGATGTTTGGCATAAAGAATTGGGAAAGACAGGGTTGGGTAGTTTTAGAATTAGTGAATGTGGAGAAATTTGTGCGGTTAATGAGATTCCGCAATCTTCAAAGATAGAGAAAGTGGTGTTGACGCGCCTGATATACTTGGTAGAGCAGCTTCAGATAGTTTTAGAAGCTGTTGACATTGAAAAAATTGAAGAAAATGCTCATAAACTCAAAGAAAAGTTCAATTTGGCGGGAATTGATAAACTCAAGGATTTAGCCTTCAAAGTTGAACTTGCAGCCCGGAGAAATAACATACAGCAAATTGCGGATGCAGGTAAAAAATTGTTGGAGGATTTCGCAGCCGTATTGCAAACATATAAGTATGATGAGGAGGAATAAAAATGCGAATTCTTATTGCAGAGGATGATTTAATCAGCCGAAAATTTTTGGCAAAGTTTTTATCGCAATATGGTGAGTGTGATGTAACTATTGATGGGCTGGAAGCACTTGATGCATATTTGTTGGCACTAAAGGATAAACAGCCATATGACCTCATATGTTTGGATATCATGATGCCCAAAGTTGATGGTGTAAAGGCCCTAAAAACAATTCGAGATATTGAAAAACAAAATGGTGTTAAAGAGAAAGATCGAGTAAAAGTCATTATGGTTACGGCATTGGCGGAAACTCAATATGTACAGCACTCGTTTGAAATTGGCTGTGAAGCTTATGCTGCCAAACCGATCGACACGGAAAAACTTGTTGAGGTTTTACGAAAATTAGAGTTAATACAATAGTAATAAGTATAATTTTTTTTGTATTATTTGGCTTAAGATCAGTGATCTGAGGACTATACAGAAATTACTAGACATCACCAAACAGGATTTTGGCTTTACAAAACGAATATTTACATAACATCGGACTAATGCCAAGTCCGTGACTATTCAATACCAATTAAATTTAGGGCATATTCCTAAAAGTCAACACTAGAAAGTTGGTTATGTGAATTTGACGAGAGTTAAAAAAAGTCTAACTAAAACAATTTTTGCGTTGGTGATAATGTCTCTGCTTACTACTTCTTTTGGCGGTGCTTGGGCAACAACAGCTTATGCGGCTGAGATTGAGGAACAGGCGGTAGAAAATGGTGACAATAAAGCCGTTATCGGCGGCTTAGTAGCACTAGGCTTGCTGGCGGTGATTGCCGGTGGAAAAAAAGGTGGCGACAGTCAACCGACAGCTAAGAACACAGATACTGCAACTACTCCAAGTACATCGACTTCAGGTTCAGGCTCAACTTCAACAACAACAACTACCTCAGGCGTTACGGCTGATGAAGCTAAAGCGTTCCAACTCTTAAATGCTGACCGGGCCGCTAATGGCTTGCCGGCACTTAAACTCAACACCAGTCTGGTGAAACTGGCGAGAAACTATGCACAGGACATGATTAACCGTAACTATTTCTCACACTATAATCCAGAAGGTCAATCGCCGTTTGACCGGATGCAGCAAGCGGGAATCAGTTACAGTGCTGCCGGTGAAAACCTGGCAATCAATACAAGTGTAACAGCTGCCGAAAAAGCATTTATGAATAGCTCAGGTCACCGGGCTAATATTTTAAATTCTAATTACACCGAAGTTGGTGTTGGTGTTCGTACCAGTTCTTCCGGTTCTGTGTATGTAGTACAGGAGTTCATAAAGAAATAGTATAGTACTAAGAAAATAAGATCCGTGCCAAATGGCACGGATCTTATTATTCTTAGTACATCATGCACTTGGGACAGCCGCCGTGGTGGCTGTGGTAATCAAATTCATGACCACAGGAGGGACATATTTTATATAACCGGTAAGTGCACATTTTGTAAAGCTTGTAATAACATTTAAAGGTTTTTACACATTCTTTCGTCGTCTGGCATTTCATTTTCGGCATGTTGCAAGACATGTCGGGTTCGTGGCAGTCATCATACATATCATATTTGTCATAACAGCCGCATTTTCCATAATTGTCGTCATCACATTTCCAGTGGGGATATTTTTTGTAAGCTTTCATTAATAGTATTACCTCCTTATTTTAGATAGCAAATTTTTAGCCCCTGAGGGAGAAGAGCATCTGGTATATACTATGAACTAGACCGAAAAAAGGTTATGTTGTTTCACTATGCAACTGGTTTCCGGTGGTGGGAGTGAAAAACAAGAGAAGGCTGAAATCGAACTGGCTAGGATCGACTTCAGCCTTCTCTTTAATCGTATTTTGGGGAGTAAGTATTGGTATTGCCGTGGTTTTCACCGGGATTTTTCACTAAATATCGTTCTTATGTAAGCAGTTTATATATGTTAACGGAAGACGCAAAGGTTATTTAAGGAGGAGGGCACCGTGCGTCTTCCGTAGTTTTCCTGCCTGACTGTAATATCAGTATAACCAGCTAATTTTATAATTCTTTTAGAAAATAACACTAGTTGAAAAACAATCTAAATATATTTCTAATAATTGCGGACGATAATGAAAAACAATAAGAGTTCTAAGTAAGCCTTGGCAAGTAAGCGTATGCTGAGCGTAACAATTAGCAAAAATAAAGATAATATAGCTGCCGAATTTATGAGCAGGGGAGGAATATAGTTTGGCTGCAAAGATAATTGCATTTCCAGATCAGTCTGTTCCTAATGCAACCGAAATAGAAAACGTTATCAGGGAATGGCTCTCACGGTTGTCAGAAGATCAGGAGTTTATTGATACGGTAGCTGATCGGATGATGAGTTTTATTATGAACTACACCGATAAATGGGTTGAGCCTACGTTTGACTTGGTTGTGCCGCCTACCTTATCGCGCGAGGACCGGAAAACCCTCCTTGAATCTATTGAAAAGGGTGTTGACGATACTGCCAGACAAGTGCAGGAGATGGTTAATCGTATTATTATCGAACGTTTTTTTCTTGAGGTTGATATGTACCAAAGCCGGAAGAAAGAGCCGCATCTTGTCTTAAGCGGTAAATAAATTGGGGTAAATAAGCATTTGCAGCAAGATCACTGCAGATGCTTATTTTTTTTTGATATTAGGAAGTGACGTTGGCACATAAAAATTAGTGCAGGCATATATATAACTAGAGTATACAAAGGGGGGAATCTGCATGAACGATAGAGCCAGCAACAACAATAAGTGTACGCTTGGCGCAGAAACCGGGACCATCATTGTGCGCCAAATAGTCGGGGAAAAAGAAAAGCAAAAAGTACTCGATATTCACGTGGTTGTTCCTGAGAGAAAACCTTCTATTGAACAAATTGTTGATGTATTTGTCAAAGAAGTAGAAGTAAATAGCGTTGATGTCATTACTGATAAAGTAATTGTTCGGGGCGAGTTTGAGATTAAAGCCATCTACGTTGCCGCCTTGCCTGATCAGCCAGTTCATGCTGTTGAGATTAAGCATTATAAGTGGACCCAAGATATTGATATTGCCGGAGCACGTCGGGGTATGGATGCTGAAGCCAGTGTAGTTGTTGAGTTTGTTGATTATGATGTGGAAGATCATCATCGTGCCTATAAGTATAAAAACTTTGATCCTATTGACGACGATGATGATGATGACCACGACTGCGATGATCATGACCACGACACTGACGATGATGATGACGATTGCGATGATCATCACCACCACCATCAACATATTTGCCGGGAGTTTGACGTTTCGGTAGTGCTGAAAATTACAGCTAAGGTTATGACTGACCGTGAGGTTTCTATTGGAACAGGAACTTTGCCTACCTCACCTAAAGGGTAGATTTGACAGGCCAACGGAAAGGAGGGGGAATTATGGACGATAAAACAAGAGCGGCTTCAGGTTCAAGCAATACATCAGGCGTCACGACAAAAACAGTTGCCGGTGTTACCACTGTTGACAGTGCTGAACTGGAATGCGGCTGCCCGGAACCCAGTACTGAAACTATTGAGGTTGAACAGGTTTTAGGCGCTGAAATGGCTCAGAGGGTTGTGGAGCTTGATCTGTTTGTGCCGGAACAAAAACCGGATATTGAACAAGTTGTAGATGTGTATGTCAAAGAACTGGAAATTACCAAGGTAGATGTTATTCCTGACAAAGTTATTGTGCGGGGGCAATTAGAAATCAAGATAATGTATGTTGCCGATCTGGAGAATCAACCTGTGCATGCGTTTGAAAAAAGACACATCCGCTGGACTCGGGATATTGTGATCGATGGTGCTGAGCCTGATATGAAAGCAACTGCTGATGCCACCGTTGAATTTGTGGATTTTGATTTCCATTGTCACCATGACAGGCGTAAAGTGCACGTTACAACTGTACTTAAGGTTTGGGCCAGAGTGGTAACCACCACGGAAATGGATGTATATGCCTTAACCCCTATTGACGAAGTCGGTATAAGCGGTACTGCATCAGGATCAGATAAAGTTAGTGCCAGTCAGTTTTCAGATGAAACCGTATCCGCGGCAGAAACCGGTGGCGGCAATATCGCCGGTTTTGGTGAACAAAATGTTATTGTTACCGGCCCAATGACACCGACAGCAGGTACTACTACCACTGTCAACGGCACAGTAACTGTAACCGGCGACTCGGTTAATATCAGAAGTGGTCCTGGTACCAATTTCCCAGTTGTTATCAAAGTTAAGAAAAATACCACATTAACTGTTAAAGAACAGGCTTTTGGCTGGTACAAAGTAGTGCTTGCCGACGGCACTACCGGCTGGATTGCAAGTTGGCTGGTCGGTGCTCCAAAAGGGTAGAAATCAACCCAGGGATGGCAATAATCCCTGGGTGTTGTTTTTACCCTAACAGAAAGTATAAATGAGACTTGATTCAGATAGGGTTTTAACCCCATCTGAATCTTAGTTGAATTATCCAGGGACTTAGCCGTTCTTTGCTCTTCTACTGAAGATGGGAGTATTAGAACGGGTTAGTCATCGGATAACTTTCTGAAAAGCAGGATAGGGGCAACATCGACTTGCGCTTTCGCTAAAGCTCGGCGCAAGCCGTGTTTTCTTTAGTCTACCAGAATTTATAACAAAATTCTGTTGACATAAGAGCGACTAAGACTTCTGCCGTCGTCCTGACAGACTTGGCACAAGCCAAGTCTTTTCTTATGAAAGGAAGTGGCCTAATGTATCGGGCGCTAACCTATATCGGACCGGTTGGGTTGGGAGCAACATCTCCGCAACTGTTTCGGGCCGAAAATGACAATGGGGAAACCAAGGTATGTGTGGTTAAGTTATCAGCTAATCGTCTGGGGAGCAAGGTTTTGGTAAATGAACTCCTGGCAGCTCAGTTTGGTGAATGGCTAACGCTGTGTTTTCCGCCAGGGGGACGCATCCATATTTCACCGGAAGTCTTACGTGGCAGCCGGCGTTTGTCGGCTGCCGGCGTACAACCGGGGTGGCATTTTGGCTGTGAATATTTGTCAGGAGCTGACTATGTAAGTAAATACAAGTTGCACCGGGCAATTAATAAAGAACAAATGGCAGGTGTGCTGTTGTTTGACCATTTGTTTCACAATCCTGACCGGACGGAAAACAGAAAGAATCTGCTGATTCGTAAAGAACGGGAAGGTTATAAGCTCTATGCAATTGACAATTCTCATTTGTTTCGTCGGGGGAAATGGACAATACCCATGCTTAACGAGTTAGCGGAAACCATAACCATTAATCATCGGCGGTCTTATGGCGTGCTTTTAAAATATTATCTGAGGCCGGCGCATTTATTTAAGTACGCCGCTCTGGTAAAAGATATTGCAGATACCAGGCTGACCGGGTTTATCGAGGGTATTCCTGAGGAATGGCTGCCAGATAAAAAAGAGCGGCAAGCATTGCTGGACTTTCTTATTAGCAGACGGAATAAAGCATGCTGGGTGGCTGAGGAGTTAAGCCGGCTAATCCCGGATATACATCGGGGTACCGACATTTATTAAAGTAAATAGTTCCTCGGCATGAGCATTATGCAGTCGGATACAGCCATTTGACACCATTTGTCCAATCAACCAGGGAGAATTTGTGCCGTGAACGCCATAGGCGCCGTAATTGAGCCCCATCCAGCGAGATCCCAGAACCCCTCCCGGATTCATAATTTTGGTAGCAATGGCATAATTGCCTGTCGGAGTGGGGGTTGATGGTTTGCCGATGGCAACCGGGTATTGGCGCAGCGGACTGTTACCGTTAAACAAGGTTAATTGCCGCTGCGACTTTACCAAGAGAATATTGGCTCTAGGCAGTGTGTGACTGGCTCTGCCGGCACAGTGAACAGGGATGACTTCATGGATTGTGGCCGGTAGGTTATGGCAATGCGTGATATAGCTTTCGCCTTCTGCAAGCTTGGTATCTTTTAAGGGTGTGGGCAAATAGATTTTTCTAAGCAGCATACAGGTTTCGACCTCCGTTTGCTTCCAATTTTGCTAGTTCATAGTATTCATCGGCAGGTGATTTGGTTAGTGAATCATCTAGAGGCGCAGAAGATATTGCATAAATTTTATACTGTTATGGCAAAAATAGGGGTAAAGCCTAAATAGGAGCATTACACATATATGAGTAATAAAGACCAAACCAATAATGGTAAAGAGGCGGGTAGTTTATTAATTATCGGCGGACATGAAGATAAAAGCGGCGAGTGTCTGATTTTGCGCAGGTTTATCGATATGGCGGGCGGGAGAGACAGCCGTATCGTCATTGTGGCAACTGCCACCGATCAGCCCCGGCTGGTAGGCAATGAATACCGGGATTTATTTTCGGATTTGGGGGCGGCAGTGGTTGCCGTAATGGCGGTTAATGACCGGGAAACGGCCAATCAGAGGGAACAGGCTGACCTGATAAAGCAAGCTACCGGCATATTTTTTACAGGCGGCGATCAGTTGCGGATTACCAGCATTTTAGGCGGCTCGGCAGTTGATGCTGCTATTCGTACTGTGCTGGCTCAGGGCGCTGTTATCGGTGGGACAAGCGCCGGGGCGGCTATTATGAGCGAAACCATGATTGTGGCCGGCAATTCTAATGACACGCCGAAAAAGTCGTCTTTAATCATGGCGCAAGGCATGGGTTTTTTGTCAGAAGGCGTTGTTGACCAGCATTTTGCCCAACGGGGGCGTATTAATCGGTTGTTGGAGGCAGTAGCACAAAATCCGCATGTGCTGGGAATCGGTATTGATGAAGATACCGCGCTTATTGTCGGGCCAGGTCGGATGTGCGAGGTAATCGGGTCACAGACGGTGACGATTCTTGACGGCAAAAACATTATTTATTCCAACATATCGGAATCTAATCGGTATCAACCACTGGCTATTTCCAATGTGTTGTTGCATATTTTACCTTCCGGATTTGGATTTGATTTGAATCTACGGCTGCCGATGCAGCTTGCTGCGAATTAGCAGAAGGAGGACTTTGCATGCAATTATTGTCGACCTGCTTTATTGCCGGTCCTAATATTTACAGCTACCGGCCGGTTATTAAAGCAATCCTTGATATTGGTTTGTATGAAGATAAGGCCAGCAATGAGATTGCCGGTTTTGTCAGCCGGTTATTGTCACTGTTGCCCGGCCTATACAACCATAGCTGTTCGCGGGGCTATCCGGGAGGGTTTGCAGAACGGTTACAGGAAGGAACCTATCTGGCGCATATTTTTGAACATGTGGCTCTTGAGCTTCAGGCCATGTGCGGCGAGGAATTTGCGTCTAGCTTTGGCAAGACCCGTGGTTCAGGCTGTACGGGAATATATCACGTGATTTTTAGCTGTAAATCAGGTCAGGTGGGTTTAGCTGCCGCCGAAGGTGCGTGCCGCCTGCTTACGGCCATACTTAAAGAACAGGAGTTTCAGGTGGCAAAAGTGGTGGACGAGTTACAGAAAGCTGGCGAGGAAAGTCGATTGGGGCCAAGCACAGCGGCAATTTATGAAGCGGCGCGGCGACGCAATATTCCAGTTTTGCGCCAGGATTGTGAAGCTAATTTTCTTATCCTAGGCTATGGGAACAAGCAGCAGCGGGTTTGGGCCACGATTACCGGGAAAACCAGTGCGCTGGCGGTTGATTTGGTAGGAGACAAGTTTCTGACAAACAGGCTGCTAAGGCAAAATGCTATACCTGTGCCTGAAGGTTATATTGTTACAAATTGGACGGAGGCATTAGCCGCGTTTGCGGCAATTGGAGCAGTGGTGGCGGTTAAACCTGTGAATGGCAACCACGGAAACGGTGTTTCACTCAATATTGCTACTAAAGCCGAGCTAAAGCGGGCGTTTGGACTGGCCGCCGAGTTTGATAACCGGGTGCTTATCGAAGAATATGTGATAGGCCGTCAATACCGTTTATGTGCCGTTAATGGTAGGCTTGTAGCTGGGGCTGAGCGGATACCGGCTCATGTTATTGGCGACGGGCTCCATAGTGTTGCTGAACTTGTTGATATTGTCAATTTGGATCCGGTGCGGGGCAGTGGTCATAGCCGTCCGCTGACCAGGCTGCACCTTGATAGTGCTGCTATTATGACACTTGCCCGGCAAAAACTAACTGAGTACTCGATTCCGGTTTCCGGTCAGATTGTGTATATCAGGGACAATGCAAATTTAAGTGCTGGTGCCACTGCGGCAGATGTAACCGCCGGTATTCACCCGGATACCGTTCGCCTGGTTGAACGGGCGGTGCGGCTTACCGGCCTAGATATTGCCGGCGTTGACCTGGTTATTCCCGATATTAGTCAGCCGTTAGTGGCTGGATATGGCGCTATTATTGAAATTAACGCGGCACCCGGCCTCAGGATGCATTTGTATCCAAGTACCGGTACAGGCCGAGATCTGGGCGCGGCAATTATTGATTATTTGTTTCCTGACAAAGCTGACGGCCGGATACCGATAGTCGCGGTAACCGGAACCAACGGTAAAACTACGGTAACTCGCCTGATTGCCCATATTTTTCAACAGGCCGGCTATAAAACCGGCATGACAACTTCCAGCGGGATTTATGTTGGACAGGAATGTATTATGCGAGGTGATACTACCGGCCCGACCAGTACGGCCATGATTTTAGCTGAGCCTACCGTAGAAGCCGCTGTGCTGGAAGTGGCCAGAGGCGGTATCATCCGGGGCGGTTTAGGATATGATTTTGCCGATGTCGGTATAATTACCAATATTACAGAAGATCATATAGGGCAAGACGGTATTGAGGATCTTGAGGATCTGGCATATGTAAAAGCGTTGGTTGTTGAGCGAGTACACCCTGGCGGTGTTGTGCTGTTAAATGCCGATGACTTTCGGGTAACTGCGCTTAAAACGCGAGTTAGAAGCGAGATTATTTATTTTAGCACCCAGGCAGATAATATTATTGTTCGCCGCCATCTTGGCGAAGGAGGCCGAGCCTGTTTTGTTAAAAATGGCGCCATATATTTGGCAAGTGGGCAGAAAGAACAGACGCTGATTGGTATTGTTGATGTTCCGCTTACCTTGCAAGGGTTTGCCCATCACAATATTCAAAATGCCGTTATTGCCGTCGCGGCCTGTTGGGCGCAGAACCTTTCCCTGGAAGCTATTTGTCAGGGGCTGGCAAGCTTTAATCAAAATCCCGGCAGATTGATGATGCTGGATATGGGCGGGTTCCGGGTTTGCGTTGATTATGCCCATAACCCGGCTGGTTGTCAGGCGCTGGCAAGTACACTCAGGCGACTCAAACCCCAGCGTTTAGTTGGGGTAATTGCCGCTCCCGGGGACCGGCGCAATGATGTTATTATTAGTCTTGGTCGAGCTGCCGGGCAGGGATTTGACAATATCTATATCAAAGAAGACAGCGATTTGCGCGGGAGGCAACCAGGCGAGACCGCGGCACTTTTACAGCAGGGAGTTGTGGAAGCCGGCATTACCGCTGAACAAATAACGACAATTCTTGACGAAGGTGATGCCGTGAATGTTGCGCTAGGACAAGCCGAGACCGACGATTTGATTGCTGTTTTTTACGAAAACTATGAGACTGTTATGCAGGCGATTGCGGATTTTTCGGAAACAAAAGCAGCAGAGCTGCAACCTAAACCTGGGTATCAGGAGCTGGTGGTTGCAGGCATACAGGCCAAACGATAACAAAAAAAGGTAAAATGTAAATTGGCAGTTGCAGGCAACTACCCGAACAGGTAGAATATATATATTATAGACTACCTGTGGAGGTGCTACGATGGAGATAAATGAAAAAGCTGTCGATCAAGAACTTCAACTGGTGATTTTTCGGCTTGCTCAGGAAGAGTATGGATTACCGATAACCAAGGTGCAGGAAATCAATCGACTGGTACCTATTACCAAGCTGCCGCAAACGCCTGAATTTATGGAAGGTGTTATAAATCTGCGCGGTCGGATTATCCCGGTAATCGACCTGAGAAAACGCTTTGCGCTAGAGATTTCGGAGCAAAATGACGAAAGCAGGATTATTATTGTAGAAGTATGTGGCCAGACGGTTGGTGTAATTGTCGATGCCGTCGCCGAGGTAGTACGCATAGCCGCTGCCAGTGTAGAGCCGCCACCGCCGTCATTTATTCTGGATGCCAAATACATTCAGGGAGTAGGCAAACTTGAGGGCCGCTTGCTTATTTTACTTGAAATTGATGAAATTCTGACTTCGCAAGAAGCCATCACCTTGAAACAGCTTGCTGTATAAGGAATATACATGCTAATACTTAATGCCTATGCAAAAATTAACCTGGCGCTTGATGTCTTCTATAAACGTCCTGATGGCTTTCACGAGGTGGCGATGGTCATGCAGGCTGTAAAGCTTGCCGATACGGTTGCCTTGACCAATCAGCCTGATGACATTACGCTAAGTATTAATATTTCTGATTTGCCGGCTGATGACAGTAACTTGGCCTATCGTGCCGCAGCCTTGCTTAAACCCTATGCTGCGCCTAATCAGGGAGTTCATATCCACTTGGATAAGAATATCCCGCTGGCTGCCGGGTTGGCCGGCGGCAGTGCAGATGCGGCTGCTGTACTCAGAGGCTTAAATTGCCTATGGAATCTTAAGTTAAGTTTAGACGAGCTGAGTAAGCTTGCTGCCAAGCTTGGTTCTGATGTACCGTTTTGTTTGTATAACGGTACTATGCTGGCAACAGGACGGGGGGAGATACTAGAACCCCTGCCGCCACTTGTGTCTTGTTATGTTGTACTTGCTAAGCCTGCAGTTGAAGTATCCACAGCCTGGGTATATCAGCAGTTCAAGCCGGAGCTGGTTTTAGCGCGTCCGGATATTGCCGCTATGCGCGGCTATCTGACTGACGACAATCTTGAAGGAGTAGCCCATAACCTGTCCAATGTGCTTGAGAGTGTGACCATTCCCGCGTATCCGGAAATCGCGAAGATAAAAGAGTCTATGCTGGCATATGGTGCCATGGCAGCACTCATGTCCGGCAGTGGACCAACCGTTTTTGGTCTGGTTCGCAGTCGGGAGGAGGCAGAGGCAATTGCCTGCCGCCTAAAAGTTGAGGGTGTACCTGAAATATTTGTGGCAGAAACAGTTTCAAAGGTGGAGTGATTGTGGAGAGAAGATTAGTACCTATTAGATTAGACAGTTATAAGCCGCTGCGCGAAGTGGTGGCAGAAACCCTGCGAGAAGCCATTGTCAGTGGAACTCTCAGACCTGGTGAGCGGCTGATGGAAATTCAATTGGCAGAAGAACTGGGTGTAAGCAGAACCCCAGTGCGGGAAGCTATCCGCAAGCTAGAACTGGAAGGCTTTGTTGTTATGATTCCCCGGCGGGGAACCTATGTGGCCGATCTCTCAATTAAAGACATTAACGAGGTATTTGAAATTCGTACTGCTCTTGATGTGCTGGCTGCAGGCCTTGCAGTTGAGCGTATAACCGAAGATGAGCTGGAGCAACTGGAACGATTGCTCGTAGAAATCGGTGAGTTAATTGAAGGCGATGATATTGATAAAATCGTAGAGGTTGACAGCCAATTCCATGATGTCTTATACAGAGCCAGCCGCAATGACCGGTTGGTGGGCATCATTAATAATCTTAGAGAGCAGTTTACCCGTTTCCGCTCAATTTCCATTCAATATCCCGGACGTATGAAAATATCGGTAGAAGAGCACTGCCATTTGGTAGAGGCTATTGCCGCCCGCAACACCGATCTGGCGCAGCAAATTGCCCGCGAGCATATGGAAAATTCTGAGCAAACTTTATTGCAGGATTTGAACGAACGTCGTCAGGCTTAACCCCTCAAAGGAGTGTAACTCAATGTATGATGCCATAATCCTGGCTGGTGGAGAAAATAACAAGCACTTAAACCGCTATACAGCACAGTCTTATGAAGCCATGATTGATATTGCCGGCAAGCCTATGGTGGAATTTGTGGCTGAGGCCCTTGCGGCCAGTAGCCACGTTGCCCGCATTTTTGTTGCCGGTCCGGCTGAACACTTGCGGAAATGCTCTTTTCCGGACAATACTGTTATTTTACAGGGCGGCCGGACAATTATGGAAACCATCAGCTTGGGCATGAAGGCATTAGGACATGAAAATATAACACTGGTGGTAACCGCTGATATTCCACTGCTCACGCCGTCGGCCATTGACGATTTTGTTAGTCAATGTGCGTTGCTGCAGGCTGATGTATACTACCCTGTTATTGCCCAGTGTGATCATGAGCGCCGGTTTCCCGGCAACAAACGGACCTATGTACGCTTGAAAGAAGGAACGTTTACCGGCGGGAATATTTTCCTGGTTAATCCCCGTATTATTCCGCAGTGTATGCAAGTGGCCGAGCGGATTATTGCTCAACGCAAAAATCCGGTTAGGCTGTGTAGCATACTGGGCTGGACATTTCTGGTGCGCTTTGCCTTAGGTATGCTAAAGCTTAGCCAGATCGAAGCCAGGGCAAGTGATATTCTGGGGATTAAGGGAGCGGTTATTTGTTCACCCCATGCCGAGCTTGGCATTGATGTTGATAAACCAAGTGATTTGGATTTAGTCAGAAGCTTTTTGGCGCAAACCTGTTGAAGAGACGCGGAGAACTCCGCGTTTTTTGTCATTAGAGAGCAAAATTTTTTTTGGCGGCAGGAATTGTGGTCTATGTAGAGAATGTGAATAAAAAAATATATTTAGGAGAAAATATTCGGTATTTCCCTGATCGTGGAGGAAGTTAGCATGGATAAAGTACGGAAAATGGAACGGGTTGCGGCACTGACGAAAATTATGGCAGATCGGCCTCGCCATTTATTTTCCCTCAGTCAATTCAGTGAATTGTTTGGTGCCGCCAAATCAACCATCTGTGAAGATATTACAACAATAAAAGAAACTATGGGGCATTTTGGGCTAGGGACAATTGAGACCGTGGCCGGAGCAGCCGGCGGTGTCCGTCTTATTCCATCGGTGTCAGCCAAAGATGCTGATAAACTGCTGCATAATCTGGCTGGCAGATTGGCCGAACCTGACCGTATTATTCCCGGCGGTTTTTTATATATGTCTGATTTGCTGTTTACCCCTCACCTTATGGTGAAAGTGGGCGAGATTTTCATGGAACGGCTGGCTCATCTTGAGCCTAATTACATACTGACTGTAGAGACCAAAGGTATTCCTTTGGCTTTTATGACTGCCCGTGCGTTTGATTTGCCGCTCATCACCGTGAGACACGGCAGCAAGGTAACCGAGGGTTCGGCTGTCAGCATCAACTATGTTTCCGGCTCTTCCAAACGCATTCAGACCATGTCGCTGCCTAAACGGGCCATGCCGGCAGGTGCCAGAGTGCTGATTATCGATGATTTTATGAAGGCTGGTGCTACGGCACGGGGTATGGTGGATTTAGCACATGAAGTTGGCGCCAAGGTTGTCGGCATCGGTGTGTTGGTATCTACTGCCGAGCCTGAGCATAAATTGGTGGAAGATTATCAGTCCCTGCTTATTTTACATGATGTTGATGAACATACTAAGGTAACAGATATCAGGCCGGTATTAACATCAGATTAGAAGGGAGACGAGCGTGTGTCAGAGACTGCAACGGTAACGCTAGCCGATATTGAGAAAGCCCGGGAGGCCTTAACTGGCGTTATTCATCATACCACACTGGATAAGAGCAATACCTTTAGCACGCTGACCGGAAGTGAGATTTACCTGAAACTCGAAAACCTGCAGAAAACCGGATCCTTCAAAATCCGGGGAGCCTATAATAAAATCAACAGTTTGACCCCGGAGGAAAAAGCTCACGGGGTTATTGCCGCATCTGCCGGCAATCATGCTCAGGGCGTGGCTTATGGCGCAAGCCAGGCCGGAATTAAGGCAACTATTGTAATGCCGGAAATTGCGCCACTGGCCAAGATTACGGCAACCAGAGGCTATGGGGCTGAGGTGGTACTGGCCGGAAGCGTTTACGATGAAGCTTATAATAAGGCGGTAGAGCTGCAAGCCGAGACCGGGCAGACTTTTATTCACGCCTTTAATGACAAGGCTGTTATTGCCGGACAAGGTACAATCGGGCTTGAAATACTAGAAGACTTGGAAGATGTGGATGCCATTGTTGTTCCAGTGGGCGGCGGCGGGATGCTTGCCGGTATTGCCGTAGCTGTAAAAGAACGGGCACCGCATGTCAAGATATATGGTGTCCAGGCTCAGGGGGCGCCGGCTATGTATATGTCGAAAAAGGCGCATACCCTTAAGACCACCAAGGATGCCGAAACCTTTGCTGACGGAATTGCGGTCAGGGTTCCCGGCGATTTAACCTTTGGACTTATTGACAACTATGTTGACGACATGGTTGTTATTGACGATGAGGCCATTGCCAGTACCATTTTGATGCTGCTGGAACGGGCCAAACTGATGGTGGAAGGTGCTGGTGCTATCAGTCTGGCGGCTGTGCTCAATGACAAGATTTCGGTCAAGGGCAAAATTGTCAGCGTTATTTCCGGCGGCAATGTTGATGTCAACTTTATTTCCCGTATTATTGAGCGCGGTTTGGTCAAAGCTGGCCGCCGTGTACGTTTGCGGACAGTCGTTATGGACAGGCCGGGCAGCTTGCAGCGCCTGCTTGTTATTATCGCCCAGACACAGGCCAATGTTCTCAGTGTTGCCCATGACCGGGTCGAAAGACATGTGCCGCTAGGGCAGGCTGTTGTTGAGATTGGACTGGAAACCAGAGATGTTTTACATACAGAGCATATTATGGCGGCGCTGCGGCGTGAAGGCTATCCGGCAGAGGTTATGTAGCGTATTTTTGCGCAGCATTTACTTAAATTTTGCTGCTTGGAGGATTTTACGCCTTGGTGTCGAAAGGAGAATAGTTCACCCAAGACCAAGCCTGAATTGTCTGATGACAGTCAGGGATGGAGGTATATTTGATGTCAAATTTGATGGCGATCATCCTGGCGGCCGGTAAAGGTACTCGGATGAAATCAGCCTTACCCAAGGTTCTCCACCAGATAGGTGGCAAACCTATGGTGCAGCAGGTGCTGGATGCCGCTAGTTTCTCGGGAGCTGACAAAAAGGTTGTGGTTGTAGGCTTTGGCGCGCAAAGTGTAGCTGATACACTCGCAGGTCAGGCTGAATTTGTTGTTCAAACTGAGCAGCTAGGAACAGGCCATGCCGTGATGCAAGCCAAGAGAGAACTTAGTGAGTTTACTGGTACAGTGATGGTATTATGTGGTGATACACCACTATTGACCGGAAAATCACTGGCTAAACTGTATGCTGAGCATACAGAGGCTAAGGCCGCCGCCACCGTACTTACGGCAGTTATGCCTGACCCTACAGGGTATGGTCGGGTTATCCGCAATGCAGCCGGCCAGGTAGAAAAAATTGTTGAGCACAAAGATGCCAGTATGTCAGAACTTGCAGTAAGCGAGATTAATACCGGCATTTATTGTTTTGAGGCCAAAGAACTATTGGCTGCTTTGGAGGGTCTTACTTGTAATAACGCCCAAGGAGAGTATTACCTGACAGATGTTATGGCTATTTTGAATCAGCAAGGCCATAAGGTATGGGCTGTTAAAGCCGATGACTATCGCGAAACACTGGGGATTAACTCCCGCCAGCAGTTGGCAGAAGCCGAAGGTATTATTCGGCGGCGCAAACTGGACGAGCTGATGGACAATGGTGTTACCATTATGGACCCAAACAGCACTTTTATCGACAGTCAGGTGGAGATTGGTGCTGATACCACGATTTATCCTTTTACCTGGATTGAAGGACAAAGTATCATTGGCGCCAATTGTGAGATCGGTCCTAACAGTCGTCTGAGCAATACAACAGTTGGTGAGGGAACCACAATTCATTTTTCCTATACTCACGACTGCGTTGTCGGCAAGCATGTAACCCTTGGCCCGTATGTACACCTCAGGCCAGACACTTGCCTCAAAGACGGGGTTAAAGTTGGCAATTTTGTTGAAGTCAAAAACTCCACTGTCGGCGAAAAAAGCAAGATACCGCATCTTAGCTATATCGGTGATACCGATATGGGCAGCGGTGTCAATATTGGTTCCGGTACGATTACCGTAAACTATGATGGCAAACATAAACATCGTACGACAATCGAAGATGATGCATTTATTGGCTGCAATACCAACCTGGTAGCGCCAGTAACTGTTGGCCGCGGCTCCTATGTTGCTGCCGGTTCAACCATTACTAAAAACGTCCCCCCCAGTTCTCTGGGAGTAGCACGTGCCCGTCAAAATAATATTGAGGGCTGGGCGGAAAAACAGCGGAGGTAAGATAAATGGAAGATACGAAGAGATTACGAATATTTAGTGGCAATGCCAATCCGGCACTGGCAAAAGAGATTGCAGCCTATCTGGGACTAACTGTGGGCGATGCTTTTGTCGGCCGGTTCAACAATGGTGAAATTCAGGTTATGATTGACGAAAGCGTGCGCGGCACCGATGTATTTATCATCCAGCCGACAAGCTATCCGGTTAATGACAATATGATGGAACTGTTAATTATGATTGATGCTGTCAAACGGGCTTCAGCCAAAAACATTACAGCAGTCATTCCCTATTATGCTTATGCCCGCCAGGACAGAAAGACACGCGGCCGTGAGCCGATTTCCGCCAAGTTAATGGCTAACCTCTTAACCGTAGCCGGCGCTACCCGGGTTGTTACTATGGATCTGCACGCCGGTCAGATTCAGGGCTTCTTTGATATTCCGGTGGATAATTTGCCAGGTGTTCCTACACTGGCTGAATATATTATGTCCTTGCAGTTAAAAGATCTTGTAGTCGTGTCGCCTGACCTTGGCGGTGTTTCCAGAGCGCGGGTGTTTGCCGACCGCATGCATGCGCCAATTGCTATCATTGAAAAACGCCGTCCGGCTCCCGGTGTAGCCGAAGTTATGAACTTGATCGGCAATGTCGAAGGCAAAACTGCGGTTATTGTCGATGATATTGTGGATACAGCAGGTTCGCTGACTGAAGGTGCGAACGCCTTGACCAGAATGGGCGCTAAAGCCGTATATGCCTGTTGTACCCATGCCGTGTTAAGTGACCCGGCAGTAGAACGCATTGAAAAATCCAATATTACTGAACTTATTGTTACTAACACTATTCCAACAGCCGAAGGAAAAAGCTCTCCCAAGATTAAGGTGCTGTCAGTAGCGCCGCTGCTTGGCGAAGCCATTATTCGCATCTTTGGCGAGCTGTCAGTTAGCAAACTGTTTGATAACTAAAGTTTTCAAAACTACCATAGCTAAAAATGGTTGATTATTACGGAGGCAGGCAAATAGGGCGCGATACTCGCGCCCTATTTGCCCATAAACTTCTCTATGAATAATTTTGTAGTTGTGCGTGCTGAACTGGCTGATGTGCCGGCAATGGCCAAGTTGTTTACCGAAAGCTTTATAGCTAGTGTGCTCCATCACTGCGGTGGCCGCCTGCCCAAGCCGCAGGCTATGCAGGATGTGTTTACCCTTGTCTATCAGGCCGAACCGGCGGCGGCTTTGCTTGCCAAAGATCAGGGCGGTCAACTGCTGGGCTACTGTTTTGCCCCTGTTGGCTTAAACAAGCTGTGGTGGCAAGCACTGGTCGGCGGGCATCTTTTTAAATGGGCCTGGCGCTGGCTTAGCGGGCAATATGGCTTTGGACTGCATCCGGTAAAAATCCTTGTGCTTAATAAGCTGGCCTTTCTCCGCTCGGCAGTTACTCCCGGAAAAACAGCCAATGCCCGGATTTTATCCATTGCTGTGGCCGAAGCTGCCCGGGGACAGGGCATTGCCAGTGCGCTGATGCTGGAAGCCGACAACTATTTCAGAGAGAATAAAGTTGCCAGAGTGCGACTGGAGGTGCGGCCTGATAACAGGCCGGCTATCCGGGTCTATGAAAAACTGGGTTATTATCAGGAGGGTATTACCTATGATTCGCAGGGACCCTGGCTTATCATGTTCAAGGAAATCTCCTGAAACGAGGTTAGCCTGCTATGGTTGATACTAATATGCGGCTGATTAGCATGCTGGGTTTGCTTACAATCATTGTTATTATCAGCTTGCTGTTTGATTATCTGCGGATACTCAAACGCCCGGTACGTCTCGGGCTTGGGGTTGCAGTTCTCGGCATTGTTGTTGGCTTTATTTTGACGCTGAATGCTGTATTGCCAGCTAATCATTTTTATGGGCCGGTATTTTCGGAAAGCCGGACAAGTCAAAAACTGGTGGCACTGACCTTTGATGACGGCCCTTATCCACCATATACCGGCCAAGTGCTTGATGTCCTCAAAGAACGGAACATACCGGCCACCTTTTTTGTCATTGGTCAAAATGCCGCCAAATACCCTGAACTACTAAGGCGCATTGTCGCCGAAGGTCACCAGCTGGGCAATCATACCTACAACCATGTGGATTTGCTCAAACTTGACCGTCAGGGCATTATCGCCGAAATCGAAAAAACCAATCAAGTGATTGCCGCTGCCGTAGGTTATCCGCCGCATGTTATGCGACCGCCGCATGGTTTTCGAGATGCCGTGGTAATGGATGCCATGGCCGAGAAAAAGCTGAAAGTTATTGAATGGTCAGTGGCCAGCCGTGACTGGGTAAACCCTGGCGCAGAAGTTATTGCTGAACGGACACTGGGTAAGGTGCAAAACGGCTCAGTCATTTTGCTGCATGACGGCGACGGGATTGCGGCCGCTTTGCCACGGGAGCAGACTGTAGCGGCTACCCGCATCATCATTGATAAATTGCTGGCTCAGGGCTATACATTTGTTACGGTTGATGAAATTCGCAAGATGTCGGAGGAGTAAATGAAAATAGTAGTTGGTCTGGGGAATCCCGGACAAGAATACAGTGCCACCCGTCACAATATCGGGTTTATGACAGTTGATAAACTGGCCGAACGCTGGAACCTTTCGTCCTGGCGTGACCGCTATAATGCGGCGGTGGCAGAATACCGGGGCGAGGAAACCGTGTTACTGGTGAAGCCCCAGACCTTTATGAATTTAAGTGGCCGGGCGATAATGCCGCTGGCGGCTTTTTACAAGGTTGCCTATGAAGATATTATTGTGATCTATGATGATCTGGATTTGCCGGCAGGAAAGTTGCGGCTGCGTTTGAAAGGCGGTTCTGGCGGTCACCGCGGCATTGAGTCTATGATCTACGAATCAGGCAAAGACGATTTTTGCCGGATTCGTATTGGCATTGGCCGGCCACCAGAAGGCTGGGAAACTGCCAACTATGTGTTGGGCCGGTTTAACGCCGACGAAACCCCGGCTATCACCCAGGCCATTGGTCAGGCGGCCGATGCCGTGGAAGCCATTCTTAAAGAAGGCTTTAATAAAGCCATGAATAAATTTAACAAAGGGTAAGAATATGATTACAACGCTTTATGCCGATCAACACGGCGAAATTTTTGATGCGCCTGGCTGCCGCGCAGTTGGCAGGCTGGGACAGGACTATCTGCCGCTAAAACAAGAAGATATGATTCCGCTGCCGGAAGGCGCAGAGCTTATGTTTTTGCCAGGCCGAAGTGCTCTGCAGATGAAAGGCGGTATGACGCAAAAACTCAGAGGCCGTTTGGCGGTTGCCGCCATGCTACCTGTCGGTTATACCCGCACGCGGCTGCCTGCTTATGAATGCCAGCCCAATGCGCCACAATTGCCGCTGTATGGTTATACGGCAGCTGCGCTGATTAATGATGAAATTTATGTGGCTGCCGTTAAAACAGCAGATAATGCTAAATGGCATCCCTATAAATACAATACGCCAGACCTAAAAAAGCGGGTTAACCAGGTTAAACGTGATTTGCCTGGCAACCGATTGGTAGAGCATTTAGCCAACTGCTCACTGACTTGGCATTGTTGTACTGCTCAAAACCTCTTTTACCGCCGCTGGGAAGCTGGCATCCCGGTCAGCCCGGCCTGTAATGCCAACTGCTTGGGCTGTATATCTCTCCAACCGGCCGAGTGCTGCCCGGCTCCGCAAAGCCGGATAATCTTTGCCCCTACTCCAGACGAAATTGCGGCAATCGGTATCTATCACCTGACTGATGCACCAGACCCCATCATCAGCTTCGGTCAGGGTTGTGAAGGTGAACCCTCACTGGCTGCCGACAACATTGCCGGAGGCATAAAAAAAATCCGTGCCAAAACCGCGCGCGGCCAAATTAACATCAACACCAACGCCGGCTTTACCCAAGGCATCAAGCAAATCGTCGACGCCGGCCTTAACAGCATGCGGGTCAGCATCATCAGCGCCATCCCTGCAACCTATCAGGCCTACTACCAGACCAAATACAGCCTGGATGATGTCAAGCAGTCCATCGCCTATGCCAAACAGCATGGCGTCTATGTTTCCCTAAATATGCTTCTCTTCCCCGGCCTTAACGACCGGGCAGAGGAACAAGCAGCCTGGCTCGAATTCCTAGGCGAAACCAGCGTAGACATGATTCAACTCCGAAACCTCAACTTTGATCCTGACGCTTTCCTGGCAGCCATGCCCACAGGTGGCAAAGCCGGTGGCGTGAGAAATTTCCTTAAGGCGATTGAGGATAAGTTCCCGGCGATTAAGCTGGGGAGCTTTACAGAGAAAAATTTGTAATAGCAGGTTTTAAATAACAATAATGAATGGAGAAAATGAAACTATGTCTGATTTCCCCAATTGTCCGAAATGTAATTCAGAATATACCTATGAAGATGGCAATCTTCTGATTTGCCCAGAATGCGCTCATGAATGGGCTTTAGAAATGGAAGCCGAAAATGATAAAGATAAAAAGATTGTCAAAGATGCAAATGGAAATGTTTTAAATGATGGTGATTCTATCACCATAATCAAGGATCTTAAAGTAAAAGGAAGCTCTTCCGCCATAAAGATTGGCACGAAAGTAAAAAATATACGGTTGGTTGATGGCGATCATAATATTGATTGCCACATTGATGGGTTTGGTGCTATGAAATTAAAATCTGAATTTGTGAAAAAAATATAGAATGGGACACGGGGACAGCAGACTGTGTGAAATCTCCCGCTTTTAAAAGATCAAAAATAAAGATGCTAGACTAATCCCTAACCTTCTAGTTCAGCTGAATAGTATCTAA
>JAGGAB010000112.1 GCA_017889705.1 Bacillota bacterium
ACAGATATCGATTTCATCATGGCACATATCCGTGTCGGCAAATATGCAATGCGTGAACTTGATGAAAAGATTCCGCTTAAGTATAATGTTCTTGGTCAGGAAACCTGCGGTCCTGGAGGAATTTCCTATGGCATGCGTTCTATCGGCGGTATCATTGAAATTATTGATTATATGGAAAAATATTCGCCAAATGCATGGATGCTTAACTACTCCAACCCAGCAGCGATTGTAGCCGAAGCAACCCGTAAACTCAGACCAAATGCTAAGATTCTGAATATCTGTGATATGCCGATTGGCATTGAACGCCGCATGGCAGCCATTGCTGGACTCAAATCCCGCAAGGAAATGGAAATCAGATATTATGGGCTGAATCATTTCGGCTGGTGGACTAGTATTATGGATCACCATGGCAACGACCTTATGCCGAAAATTCGTGAATATGTTGGCAAAAAAGGCTACAATCTTGATATACCAGAATTCAAGGCAGATACAAGCTGGACGGTTACTTACGACACGGTCAAAGAATTTTATCAGCTTGATCCTAGTACATTGCCTAATACATACCTCAAATATTATCTCTGCCAGGACGAAGTTGTGGAACATTCCAACCGTGAATATACAAGAGCCAACGAAGTCATGGATGGCCGTGAAAAGACCGTATTCGGCGAATGTCGCCGCATTGCAGCAGCAGGCACGGCCAAGGAATGCGGATTTGAAGTGGATGAACATGCTTCTTACATCGTAGACCTTGCAAGAGCTATTGCCTATAACACAAAGGAAAGAATGCTCCTGATTGTTGAAAACAACGGTGCTATTCCTAACTTTGACCCGACAGCTATGGTGGAAATCCCTTGTATCGTAGGCTGCAAAGGACCGGAACCTCTGACAGTCGGCAAGATTCCGCAATTTCAGAAAGGTCTTATGGAGCAGCAGGTATCAGTAGAAAAGCTTGTTGTTGAAGCGTGGGCAGAAGGTTCATACCTAAAACTCTGGCAGGCACTGACAATGTCCAAGACAGTACCAAGTGCCAATGTTGCAAAGCTTATTCTTGATGATCTCATTGAAGCCAACAAAGATTACTGGCCGGAACTCAAATAAAATAGAAAAAATACATGAAGGGTGTACCTCGCAAATGGGTACACCCTTCATGTATTTCAATAAAACTAAGCCCTACGAGACTCTTTGCTAACCTGTACGATCCAATATTTGCTTTTTTGCAAGCCCATTCCCCGATAGTCGGAAAAGGATATTGAAAGTTATGTTGAAGTACTAGAAGATGACTATAGTATCGAAAATAATATTATTGGATATAAATCAATTATGAAGCAGCTAGAGTAATGTAAAAACTTGATCATGTAAGAAAAGCCTACAACCATCTTTACTGTTGGTGGTGGCTGTGATGCTAGTATTGCTCCCGTATCTTATTTGAATAGCAAAATAAAAGGCGATAAAAAGAAGGGGATTATAATGAGACTTAAAGGGAAAGTTGCAGTAGTAACAGGGGCTGCCTCTGGAATGGGTAAAGAAATAGCAATTCTATATGCTAAAGAAGGAGCTAAAGTGGTTGCGTCTGATATAAACTTAGATGCAGCCAAGACAACTGTAGCTGAAATTGAATCAAACGGCGGGATTGCTACTGCTTTACTAGTAAACGTTGCAAAAGAAGAAGATATTCAGAATTTAATTGATACCGCCGTTAATACTTATGGAACATTAGATATTTTAGTTAACAATGCTGGTATTATGGATAACTTTGTCCCAGCTGCAGATTTGACTGATGAGTTATGGGAACGAGTTTTTGCAATCAATACAACTGGGCCAATGCGTGCCATAAGAAAAGCACTTCCTATATTTACAGGACAAGGAAGTGGAGTTATAGTAAATATTGCTTCGGCAGGAGGTTTAATGGGTTCAAGAGCAGGTGCAGCATATACAGCAGCAAAACATGCAGTTATTGGATTAACTAAGAACGTAGGGTTCCAATATGCAACATTAGGGGTCCGTTGTAATGCAATTGCTCCTGGTAGTATAAATACAAATATTGCCGCTACTATAAGTAATCCACATGAATTTGGTATGGGAAGAGCAATGGCGGGGATGAATTTAAGTCCAAGGGTGGGCGGACCGGAAGAAATTGCTAGAGTTGCGTTATTTCTTGCTTCAGATGATTCTAGTTTTGTTAACGGTACAGTAGTTATAGCAGATGCAGGTTGGACTGCTTATTAAACCAATTTTATTCTCCGCTCCTTGAGCTATCCGAACTAAGACCCGAATCAATCTTTTGCGTTTACCGTTGATGATCTGATTCCCCTTTGTGATTTTCGAAATGATCGCGGTGAAGATGCACAGGCATTAAAGGCTGCAGGCCGTTCTGCTTTTGATCAATCCTTCTTTGTTATTATTGCAGGTGTAACTGTATTTTTGGTGCTGGCTTCACTAATAGTCCTTTTGGCAGGGGGGGCGCTCAAAGAAAAGAGAAGTTGCGGATGAATAAGTGACATCCGAATTGAAAGCCTCATTTGGTATTGACTTCAAGCTACCATCAAGGAAATTGACGGGTTAAATCTAAAGTACAAGCACACGGCAGGAATGTTTTATCCGCTCTTAATATAATATCTTGATAAGAAACGGGTAGAGAATTTACGTTCTCCACCCGTTTTACTTTAAAGCAAACTATTCTCTATGGTGTAGATAATCCAAAAAACGTTTAACGGCAGGCGAAGCATGGCGGGTATCTTTTAGCACGATACCTAATTTACGGTAGGCTGGTGTGTCTAATTCCTTCTTGACGATTTTGTAAGGTGTGCGGTGCAGTACCAGCTCCGGCATTATGCTAATACCTAATCCGCTTTCGACCATTGAGATAATAGCGTATTCGTCTCTTGCCGTAAAGCGTACATTGGGACGTATACCATTCGCCTTAAAAATCTCTGTTATTTCGTTTTCCGATCCTACTTCTAAGATAAACGGTTCGTCTGATAGCTTGCTGATCGGGAAGTGCTCCCAGTCGGCAAGAGGGTGCTGCTCCGGTAATATCACCATTAGCCGATCTTGCTCCAAAAAAATACTCTCCAATCCCGCCCTCGTGGGAAGGCGAAGAAAGCCACAGTCTGCCCGCCCTTCCACGATCCAGTTTTCAATCTCGGTGTAATCGCCATGTAGCAGTTCAAAATCAATCTTTGGGTATTCGCTCTGGAAGGTTTTTATCATATTGGGAAGCCAATGCACAGATACGCTTGTAAACGTGCCTATTCTAATGATACCGGATTCCAGACCATGTAGTTCGCCGATCTTAGTGATAATCTCGCGGTTTGCATTGCAGATGTTTCGCACAAGGGGCAAAAGTTGTAAGCCGTCGGAGGTGATAACTACACCAGAACGGTCACGCGTAAGCAGAGTAACGCCCCACTCTTTTTCCAGAGCGTTGAGCATATGGCTAATAGCGGATTGCGTATAGCCAAGCTCCCGCGCCGCTTTCGTAAGGCTTCCATATTCCACTGTTTTCAGAAAGGCTTCGTATTTTTGAATATTCAACTAGATCATCCCTTATTAAAAAATGTCATGTTAAGAATGAAAAAGATGAGCTTTTATAATTCTTGTCATCATAGTATACTAAATTCAAGCAAAGCGCAAGAGGGACGGTATCTGATTGAAAATACAAAGAGAAAACATGAAACGGGAGGGAATCTATATGTCAAAAAATATTCTTATTTTAACGGGAAGCCCCAGAAAAGGCGGCAATAGTGATCTGCTGGCAGAGGCATTTATTGCAGGTGCTCAGCAGTCGGGACACACCACTGTAAAATATGTAACTGCCGCAAAAGACATTAAAGGATGTAAAGCCTGTAAGACTTGTTTCAGCAAAGGGATCGCCTGTTCTTTTCCAGATGACTTTAATGAGCTTGCGCCATTTCTGGAGCAAGCCGATATGGTTGTGTTTGCAACACCCTTGTATTGGTTTTCATTTCCGGTACAACTGAAAGCTGCTATTGACAAGTTCTATTCTTTTCTCATCGGGAAAAGGACATTGAAGATAAAGGAATGCGTGCTTCTGGTCTGTGGAGTAGCGGAAGATGAGGCTGAATACGAGGGTATTGTGAAGTCTTATGAGCTAATTGCTGATTACCAAAAGTGGATAGATAGAGGAATACTCATTGTACCAGGTGTCAATGAAAAAGGCGATATTCTAAAGACAGAGGGACTATTAAGGGCTGAGAATTTAGGGAAAAGCATGCTAAGTGGAGAAACAGCATGACACAAAGAAAAGCTGATTTACTCATTGCCGCCATTTCTATAGCATGGGGAACGTCCTATCTACTTATGAAACTTGGACTCAATGGAATTGGGCCTTTTTCTTTAATAGCACTCAGATTTGGAATTGCGTTTCTTATAACATTCATCATCTTTTCCAGGCGTGTAATCAAAGTTGACTCAAAAACAATTGGTTATAGTGCAGTGCTTGGTCTGATTTTATTTGGTGTTTTCACTGTACTAATGTATGGGCTGAAAACAACAACAGTTTCGTCCGCAGGGTTTCTAACGAGTACTACTGTCATTTTTGTCCCAATTTTGCAATCCCTAATCACTCGTAAAATGCCTACACTTCCGATTATCGCAGGAGTTTTAGTAATACTTATAGGGATAGGGCTTTTAACAATCAAAGATTCGTTCGCAATCGAAAGCGACTCAATTTTGTGCTTACTCGGCGCATTTTTATATGCAGTCCACATTATTGTTACAAGTTCTTTGATTCGTAAAACCAATGCGTTACAACTTGGAATTTTTCAGTTGGGATTTGCCGCATTGTATGGATTGATTTTTTCATTTATCTTTGAAACGCCAACTTTGCCATCTACTACAACAGAATGGGTTGCTGTATTGGGGCTTGCACTTGTGTGCAGCGCATTTGGTTTTGTTGTGCAACCTATCGCACAGAAATTCACAACGCCGGAACGGACAGGCGTACTGTTTGCTTTGGAACCTGTTTTTGCGGTATTGTTCGGATTCATCTTTTTACAGGAAATGCTTCAACTGCAAGGGTATATCGGAGCTATGCTTGTTTTGTGCGGCGTATTTATATCGGGCATAAAGAAAAAAGAAAACTGTTATAAAGTTTTAAAGGAGAATAATACATCAAATGAACATTGAACTAAGTAGTGCAGGATTTTTATTTCGATAATAGAAACTATAAAATAATAGTCAAAAGTATCATGATAGTTAGTAAGATAAAATAATTACGATTGCAGTGGGTTTAAATTGGAGGGGGAATTAGTGCGGCAAGTTTACTCTTCATTTGCAGAAAAAGTATGTTTTATTGATATTAAACATACTCATGTTCATGCTTTTGGGCATTTAATACTGCCATTGCAAGGTACATTAAACTTGCAGGCGAGGCAGAGGTCAATTATCGTTGACCAGCAGCATCTCCTGTTGTTGCCCCCTGCATGTGAGCATAGCTATTATGCTAAGGAACGAAATGAATTTTTAGTATTTTATATTCCTCACACTATGTTTTCACATAATGGAGTCGATGAATTGAAACATTTAGAGTTTGATGAACGCTGGCGTGCATTACGTTTTCTGATGCTGAGCGAATGCCAAAATAAACAAACAAATACGACTGCTATTAATCAGTTACTTTATTATTCTTTTCA
>JAGGAB010000005.1 GCA_017889705.1 Bacillota bacterium
CCACAATACCCATAGACAAATGGTACGCCGGATATACCGCGAAGACCAGAGATCCATAAAGGTAAACGCTTGGCTTTCGGCACTTTCGGTTTCTTGTTTATGTGGCGGTTCACCCACCGGAACACCTAATTCCTGTTCGATTTTGGAGACCAGGACATGGGCTTCCATATGCCGCCCCCTACTCACAAGGTACATAGCCGATTCAGGCAATATCCGCCAAACATAAACAACTACGAGTGCCGGTAATGCGCCGATATAAAAGGCAAGCTGCCAACCGTATTGGGGAATAATCAGATAAGAAATCAACGCTGCGAGCAGCCAACCAATTGCCCAACTACTATTTTGAAGTACCAGCATTTTCCCCCGGTGCTTTACCGGAGCATACTCACTCATTAGCGCATTGGCTACCGGCGGCTGCCCGCCAACGCCTGCACCTACCAAAAAGCGAAATGCCAGCAAGGATTCATAGTTCCACGCCAAACCACATAAACCAGTTCCTACAGCATAAAATCCCAAGGTTGCGACAAACACCTTTTTGCGCCCTACCCGGTCTGCCAACGTACCTGATAAAATGGCACCAACTGCCATGCCAAGTAGCCCAGCGCTGCTGATATAGCCAATCTGGGCCGGTGATAAGTTCCAGGCTCCGATCATTTTTGCTAAAACAAATGCAATAAGCCCTGTGTCTAATGCTTCAAATGCAATGCCTGAACCCATTAATGCCAGAAGTCGATAGTGAAAACTGCCCAGTGGAAGTTTTCCTAAACGCTCAGTTATAGTTGCCATTGTTTCGTCCTCCCAACGTTTTATATTCTTAGAAAGCAATGCTTACTTTTGGCAGGTTACCTCGTACCTGTCTTCAGGCTGCGACCACCTCCCTTGTTTATCAGGTATTCGCTGGCAATATAATCCGCATAATTTTGAATAGCAGCAGTGCCAACCTTACTTAACGGCGTGGAGGTAATCCGCTCGCGAAACAAGACAACCTCCACTTCCGGTAGTATTTTTTGCAAAGCCATAGCCAGCGGCAACCCATTTTCTAAGATTTCCATAGCATGACAATTGCCAACCACAAAGTTAAGACCTAGCGCCTTCGCCTTTTTCACTAATTCGCTTTCTTCGCTTACCCGGCTTATTGAGGCGATAACCGTATCGACTTCCGGATGTTCACGCTTTGCCATTTCAAGATGCTGTGCTGTGAAACCGGTATGCGGGAAAATATGAAGAATTGTCCCAACCTTACTTTCCCGTGTGCCGACAAGCAGTTTGCCACCTGTAGCTACATTGGTTTCACAAATATCATGACAATTGCGCAATGCCTTTTCTGACAACAGCATTTTTTGTTCTTCCTTCATACCCATAAATTCATTAAGCCTATCCAAGATAGCGCCAATTGTTCGAATCTCTTTTAACGCTTTGCCTACATACAGAATGTTGCCAGGAATATTACCATACGCAATGTCCACATGGTACGATTCGTGACCATGAATATAGGCAATACCTGGATGCAAGCCGTGAAAGGCCTCATGTAATTCAAAAACCGACAACCCATACAAATCAAAATACCCTTTCATGGTTACACCGCCGGAATTAGCGGCATCAACCACCGGATGATGCGCAATAATGGCATCAACACCGGTAGCGCCTGCCAACTCGATATTACATTCCGTAAGGGTCATGGTTACTGCGATTTTCTTTACAGGCGCTTCTAAATTCCCGCAAATTAGACCAGGCATTTCCATGCATGCTTTACCAGGAATATTGGATGATTTTAAGATTACAAACTTATTCCTACCACTGAAGATATCATCCAAACTCTTCACACATCTGCCACCGGTTATCTGATCTAATGCCTCCAACACATCTTTCACTTTACTAGTTGTAACCAAACCAATGACCTCCTTGATCAGTAAACAATTTCTGTTTAGTGTTTTTACCATGCTTCACTTTATAGTCACCTTGCAAGATCCTACGCTTGTCCACTAAGGTTGCTCAAAAATAAACAAAGCTACCGCTAAGGCATGCTACAGAGTACGCTTGTTCTACGTACACAGTAACATTCCAAAAAGCGGTAGCTTTCGGCTCTCTTTTGAGTTCCTACGACCCACCTATAGGCATGCTATCCAATCATGCATTTTGTGGAATAACCAGAATAGATACAGTTTAAAATTAGGTTTTTAGTGATCCTCTTTAAGCAGGATAAACGTCACCGCCAATTCATAATCAGGCGCGTAATCCTTCAAAACACAAACCACCGGCAACCCCAGTTGCTCTATAACCTCTTCCTTGAGACGGCGTTTATACTCGTCTAATATCGCAACATCGGCTAACCGTGATGACATACGGTCACTTTGATCAAGGGCCGCCAGCGCGGGAACCCGTTTGTGGTCGGCTGTAATAATGATCTTATTGTCCACAATACTTACCCGTTGTTTCCGTAACCCGGTTCCAAACAGTGAAAGATTTACATTGTTATTGACGCGCGCAACTTCTTGCTTAATGTCTGCATCCTGTATCTTCATAGTAAATGTCTCCCATTATTGAGATCGCAATAGATCTCAATTGTCTGTACGGCTTTTACATTTAAACAAGTACGGAAACAAAAACAGACCTCCCAAACAAAAGTTTAGAAGGTCTCCATTGACCATAAATCCTAATTTTGTATTATTTTAACATGGACTTACTAATTTTTCAATAGTAAATTTAAAAACTTTGGAAGCTTATGGGCAATATATCTTTTTTATACAGCCAACCGATAATTCAGGCATTTTTTGATATACTCCACATCTTTGACAATAGCATCCAGGTCTTGGCTGCATTGTTTTCCGTATTCGACAACAATATCAGCCTGTGGCGTGTACTGCCGGTACAAGAACATAAACTGATCAAAGTCCAGTGTTCCGTCAAGAATGCGATTATGCTTGTCTTCATAGCCGTCATTATTATGCACATGATAGGCAACAATTTTATGCGCCAGTTTTTTCATTACCCGGCTTATATCCCAGCCGTTGGCATGAGCATGTCCGATATCTAACAGAATATCATCCGGGATGCTTTCGGCCATCTCCAGAAACTCATCTTCATTAAATAACATATTGCCCCGCGCCAGCACACCTGCATTTTCGACTACCAGCTTGGCACCGTAGTGTTCGGCTTGCCGCCTAAGTTCTGCGAGGTTTTCTGCGGCCACTTTCATCATTTGTTGTTTTGAACCTGCTTCCACCCGGCAATTATTGTGATGATACACAATATACCGGCTTTTTAGCCGCTTAGATAATTCCAAGGTCTGGCGAAAATACTCTGTTGATCTGATATATTCAACTGTTCCTTCGGCTTTGCTGTGCTCGGTGTAATAGTAAGGACCGTGCAGAGAAATCAGATACTTCTGGAAGTGTTTCATATAATCGGCAAGTTTGCGGTAAAATACTTCACTCTGCCACTCGGGAAACACTTCAACGCCAACAGATTGATCGCCAATTTTGTCCATCAAGGCGAAAAGCTCTTCCAGTTGCTCTGATTCATACAGATTGGTACTGATAAAAATGTTCACAATACACCTCCGGATAACCAATATTCATGGTAGTTTCTTTATCAAATACATGCATTTTGTCAGCCGCCAGGCTAAAGTATACCCGGTCGCCTGGTCTAAACTCGGTCCTATCACAAATCGCGACAACTTCCTGGTCTTCCATCTCAAAATAAATGCCACACCGGTTGCCGTATTCTTCAACATATTTGACAATACCGGCAAACGAACTATCTGTTTTTTCTCGCTCCAGGCGGATATGCTCTGGGCGAATGCCCAAATAAAACTCCCTACAGCCATTTTTCCCAATATGAGCGCTCCAAAGTTCAGGCAATCTAGCAGCCTGCTTGCCCAGGAAAATCGACCGCTCGGCATAATGGGCTTCAAAGATATTGGTTGATGGTGATCCAATAAACTTGGCGGTAAACACATTGGCTGGCCGATTATACACATTATAAGGAGTGTCCAGCATTTGCAGCTTGCCTTCATGCATGAGTGCAATCCGCTCGCCCACCGTCATGGCCTCAACCTGATCATGGGTAACATAGACAAAGGTTTGCCCATAGGTCTGATGAATCTTGACTAACTCTTTCCTGGCATGGCCTCTGAGTTGCGCATCCAGGTTAGAAAGCGGCTCATCTAGCAGCAAGAAGTCTCCGCGTTTGACCACCGCCCGCGCTAATGCCACCCGCTGACGCTGGCCGCCTGACAGATCTTTGGGCTTCCTATTTTCAAGGCCGTTAAGTTCCAGCATATCTAAAGCAGCTTTCAGCCTTTGACCGATTTCCTCCTTGAACAGCTTGTGGATCTTAAGTCCATATGTGATATTGTCGGCTACCGTCATATGCGGGTAGAGGGCATAATTTTGAAAAACCATGCTGACATTGCGCTCTCCACTCACTACATCATTGACCTTCTGTCCATGCATATATAGATTGCCTGAGGTAATTTCCTCTAACCCGGCAATCAGCCGCAGGGTCGTAGATTTCCCACAACCTGACGCGCCTAGCAGTATCAGGCGTTCACCTGGATTAATACTAAGATTCAGGTTGTCTATGACTGTTGTTTTACCATAGGACTTACATACATTTTCAAAAACAATTTCCTTCATAGTTTGCCTGCCCTCCTTTTTTACGAGTTTTGCCTAGCCTTTTATCCCGGAAGAGGTAAATGTGCTAATAATGTAACGCTGAAAAATAATATATAGCAGCAGCGGAATGATCATAGTAATAACCGAAACCGCCATGGCGATCGTGAAATCTGTACCACCCTCAGAACTGATAAAGAGTTGCAATGCCAGCGGCAACGTGAAATTTGCTTTATCTTTTAAAATCAAAACCGGCCAAACATATTCGTTCCAGGAATTAATAAAAAACATAATACCACTGGAAACCACCGCCGGTTTGACTAACGGAAACACAATATCGCCCAGAATGCGCATATGGCCTATTTTGTCCAGGCGCGCAGCTTCAATCAGCGAGCGTGGCACAGTCCGCATGGCCTGCCTGATCAAAAAAATTCCGGTGGCATCACTAAGCTGGGGCAAAATAACACCGAGGATATTGTTCCGAAAGCCAAGCTGAGATATGGTCAGGTAGTTAGGAATCATCGTAACTGTAAACGGAATAAAAATAGTGCTGATCAAAATAAAATACAGTACATTCTTGCCTTTGAAATTAAAATATACAAAGGCATAGGCCGCCAGAGTGCTGGTAACTGTTTTAAAAACCGTCACTGCCGCGGCTATCAGCAACGTATTGGTGGTAATCTGTAAGAGCGGCAGCCGCGAAAATACCTGGATATAATTGCCGATGGTCGGATGCTGCGGCAGGCCAAATACATTGCTGTAGGCTTCGCTCAGTTCCTTAAACGAACTAGAAAGAGCGAAGACAATAGGCGACAAAGACAAGATCAAAGCACAACCCAGCAGAATATGCCACTTAGTTTCTTTGTCAATTCTCATAATGAATGCCTTTCTCCACATACTTGAATTCCAAAACCAACAGCAACACAAATAGTGCCATTGTTACAATGGCAAAAGCCGAGGCATAGCCGGTATGATATAAGGTAAACGCCTCCTGATAAACATTGTAAATGGCGTTAGAACTTGCATTATCCGGCCCGCCCTGGGTAATTACCTTGATAGGAGTAAACACATATTGCAGCCCCTGAACAATGGTCATGATAAACACATAAATACCGGTAGCACTGCTCATGGGTACGACAATATCAAAAAAAATCCGGTGAAGAGGTACATTATCAAGCCGTGCCGCTTCAATAACTTCCTGCGGCACACCACCAACTCCGCCCAACAGGACAATGAAATTATAGCCAAATACCTTCCAGGTAGTGATCAAACTCAGCACAGCAATAACCAGCCCCTGGGTCTTACTCCATATGGGCAGGGTAATGCCAAAGAACTTGGCAATAATCGCAACCGGACCGGAAACCGGATTGAGTATCCATAAATATAAAATGGAGCCTACCACCAGCGAAATAACACTGGGTAAGAAGAACGCACTTTTATAAAAGCCCTGTCCCCGTTTGATGACAAAAGACAAAACAAACACCAATACATAGGGAGCCGCCAAATTAAACAACAGCAAAATCGCAATATAGGCCAGCGTATTTTTCAGCACCGTATATGTCAGCGGGTCCTGCAGCAAGACAAAATAGTTTTGCAGGCCGACAAAGGTTTTCACAGGCTTAATCATATTCCAGTCAAACAAACTTAAATAGATGGTATATAACAGCGGATAAAACATAAACACCGAAAAAACAAGCAACGAAGGTAAAATTAAACCATAAGCGATCAAGGTGTTGCGGTTAACTATCGGCCATATTTGCTTTTTCTCTATTTCCTTCACCCTCTTTGTTGCTTTGTCATAGTAACGAAAAAGAACGGTGGCTCTAAAATATATCTTAGGCCACCGTTTTCACTTTATTGTTACAAGCTTGTCAGGCCTATTACTATTTCAGCAGTTCATTAATCTTGGCTTGGGTTTGCGTCAGACCCTCTCTTGCCGAGATGCTGCCGTTTAAGATCCGGTCTCTCGCATCAAGCAGCAGTTGCTCTGCCTGCAGACCTGCATCGCCCGGGAAGGACGTCCAGGATACTACGCCATCCATCTGGGTTGTTGCTGCGGCCATCATTTTATTTTCAACTAAGAAGCTTTTTAAACCATTCTCAGCGGTTGCAACATCTTTGCGAGGTGGTACATAACCTGTTCCTTTCGTCCAGGCTGCCATAGATTCAACACTATATAAGAACTTTTCAAATTCCCAGGCCGCTTTCTGCTCTTCCTTGGTCTTAGCGGTAATTGCCAGGAAACAGCCGCCTGCCGGCAGACGCTTGGACTTACCCTGCCATGCCGGGGAATTTATGGCTGCCACATCAAAAGTCGCACCTTTTTGAACGTTTGCGCGCTGGGCGATGGTTGTGTACAACATGCCTACATTACCGTTAATAAAGGACTGTACACCCTCACCCCAGGAAATATGGAGCGCAGATTTCTTATTAGCCACCATATCGGCATAAGCTTCATAGGCTTTAATGCCTTCTTCGGAGGCAAAGCTTGCCTTGCCGTTAGTCATCATGCGGGCGCCATTACTTTCCATCAGCGCTTGTTGTGCCCAGTTATCGGCAGGCTCTTGCATATAAAAACCGTATTTTCCGGTTTTTTCTTTGATGGTATTGGCAAACATAATCAGCTCTTCCCAGGTTTTAGGGCCATTTTCATCTACGCCGGCTTGCCGCAAAAGGTCTTTGTTAATATATAATACCGGGGTGCTCAAGGAGTAAGGAATACCTACCTGGCTGTTTTTGCTGTTTTTCGCAAGACCTAATACGTTGGGTAAAAACTTATCCTGCAAAAAAGTTTTATCTTCGGGATAGGATTCATCAATTATTTTCTGTGGTTCTACATAACTAAAATTGTTAGAGAAATAATCCAAAAATGCCCAGCCAATCTGTACTACTGCCGGTGATTTGCCGGTGGCAACCTCGGCCTGCAGATTCTGCATCAAACCCTTGTACATATCAGGATTGTAGCGGGCCACAACCTCCACTGTCTTGCTCTGGGCATTGAAGTCGTTAACAAGCTGTTCTACTGTCTTTCCTCCCTGGGTTTCGGCATTACAATGCCAGTACTCAATCTTTACTTTTTTCCCGTTAGCTGCTGAATTTGTTGATGAACTAGAAGATCCGCAGCCTGCGAGCAGCATTGTGCTGAGGACTCCCATAGCTACCATTTTAAGAATGTGTTTCTTCACGGTTATGTACTTCCTCCCCCACTGGATTTTGTTACCAGTATAGCACTCGGCGAAAAAGCCATTGTTACCCCTATGTAAAACTTGTGTAAAGAAAACACAAAACAGGGGCTATCGCAATAGCGATTTAAATTATCGCTGGCGATAGCCCCTGTTTTATGGAAAAACCTATCTGCGCCATTAATAAAATCAATGAATACAAAGTGCGTGTGTGACTTTTGGCATCGCCCCAAGTCACCAAAAAGTCTAGGCCTAAAGCCTCCATATGCTAACCTGTTCCGGTAGAGATTTGCTTTCATAGCTGTATGATAAACTCTCCTTTTCAATGCGCGGACCTGAAAAGCCGGGCGATATTCCTACAATCCGTAAACTCGCTACGCTCAAACAGTACGGATTGCTTAACAGAATACCATTCGGCTTTTCTCCTACGGAACGCTTTTTCCGGCAAAGCCCGAAGGGTTACGGGAATTACGAACCCGTGGAATCACTAAAGTCGTTTTTCGCAGAAGGGGCGTAAACGGTACGTGGGACAAGGGGACAGGTTATTTGTCCCAGTTTTGGCGTAGGGGCTGTTCGCAATTAGTGCGACATCCCCTTCTTACTACAAATACCTATTTGTTAGGCTAATACTTTCTTGATATAAGCTGCAATTTCATCATTTTTGCAATTAGCAAAGAAGTATTCCTGGAAACGCTCGCCGCTTACTGCGCCTTTTAATAACTCTTGATCAAGCTTTTTTAAGATTGTCAGAAAATCTTGATGGGTTACTTTTTTTACTTGATCCAGGATTTTCTTGTTGCGCTGCTCAGGAATTACCCGGTCTTTGGGATAACCTTGTCCAGGTTCGCCATCAAATAATTTTTCGAAGACATATTGCAGGTTTAATTCCGCGCCCCAGCCAAAGCCTTTGGCAAACGGCAGGGAAATGGCGTTGCCGTCATTGATTTGGGCAAACATATAAGCATCCGACGGATCTACCACATGGCCGCACAATACTTCCGGGAAAACGTTGCAGGCCAGCATAGCGCCTTCGCCGGTACCGCAGCCTGTTATTACATAATCGGCTGCTTTGGAATTTATCAGGATAGCGGCCAGAATTCCGTTTTGCACATAGGTCAAGGAGTTCTTATCCTCTGCACCATACATGCCATAGTTGAATACTTGATGGCCCATAGGCTCTACTACTTTTTTCAGGGTAGTATAAATCAGCTCATTTTTAGCTGCCTGGCTATTTTCATTGATTAACGCTATTTTCATAAAATTACGCCTCCCCATAATATGCTTTTACTGTGCATTTGTATATAAGAATCTACGCAGAAGTTACGGCTGTTTGCCGATATATGCCAGGATACCGCCATCCACATACAGGATGTGACCGTTGACGAAATCAGACGCATCAGAGGCCAAAAATACAGCCGGACCTTCCAGATCTTCCGGTGTTCCCCAGCGGGCAGCCGGTGTTTTGGCAATAATGAAGCTATTGAAAGGATGTCCTTCTTCTCTTAGCGGCGCGGTTTGCGGAGTGGCAATATAGCCTGGTCCCAAGCCGTTGCACTGGATGTTAAACTCGCCATATTCGGAGGCGATATTTTTAGTCAGCATCTTGAGGCCGCCTTTAGCAGCCGCATACGCAGATACGGTTTCCCGGCCAAGCTCACTCATCATGGAGCAGATGTTGATAATTTTGCCATGGCCTTTTTTAATCATGCTTGGAATTACGGCCTTGGCCATAATGAAGGGAGCATTCAAATCCACGTCAATTACCTGGCGGAATTCTTCTGCTGACATTTCGGTCATCGGAATGCGTTTGATAATACCGGCATTGTTTACCAGTACATCAATAACGCCGACTTCTTTTTCGATTTTGGCTACCATGGCTTGTACTTCGGCTTCCTTGGTTACGTCACACACATAGCCATGGGCAGTAATTCCGGCTTCTTTATACGCTGCAATTCCTTTGTCTACCAGTTCCTGCTTAATGTCATTAAAGACAACGGTTGCGCCGGCTTTGGCATACGCACTGGCAATAGCGAAGCCAATACCATAAGAAGCACCGGTTACTAAGGCAATTTTGCCTTCCAGCGAAAACTTGTTTCCAACACTCATCTAGTTTGCCTCCCTTTATGTTAGCTCTATAGTTAACTACTTTACTTACCTTTTGCAACAAGTATAACATACTATTATTTCACAATCACGGCATTCTCTCTTATAAATCTTGCATATTTTGAACAATTTAATCTATAATTATCCTAGGATAGGAGGTATCGATTATGGAAGCATTCACATCTTGCCAGGCAGCCATCTCCCATTGTCTGGATAACAGGTATTTTGCCATTGCCCACTTACATCAGGAAGAGTCCATTATGAATATGCATATCCATGATTGTTATGAAATATACTACTCGGTTTCAGGCGGCAAGCAGTTTTTGATCGACAATCGCTTTTATGATATTAATCCCGGCGATTTGTTTATTATCAACCAATTTGAGAGCCACTGTCTAACCCAAATCAACAATATGGTGCATGAACGCATTATTATTTCTATCCACCCTGATTTTTTAAAGGAAATTTCTACCCCTCGAACCGATCTCAACCATTGTTTTACCGAACGCGATCATGCCTTCAATCATCGCATTTCCTTAAACAAAGAACAGCAGCACCGCTTTCTGTATTTCATTGGCAAAATCGCAACCTCCAATGAGTTTGGCCGCGATATTATTGAGCGAGTGGCTTTTATGGAAATGATGGTCATGCTCAACAGCCTGTTTATCAATAACCACAGCCTGGAAGTAGCAGATTCTAACTTCCAGTACAACCAACAGGTACAGGATATTCTTTCCTATATCAACCTGCACATCACCGAAGATATTACAGTTGAACAGCTAGCCGAACAATTCTACCTTAGCACCTCTTATATCTGCCGGATTTTTAAGGCAACAACAGGCACTACTATTAACAAATACATTAACGCCCGCCGCATTACCATCGCCAAATCTTTGCTGGCTATGGATCTGGGCGTCAGCGAAGTTTGCGAAAAATGCGGGTTTAATGATTACAGCAACTTTTTAAAAGCCTTTACAAAAGCAGTGGGCATATCTCCTAAGAAATATGCCCAATACAGTGCAAGTTAAGATCCTTCTACTATTTATCCTATCAAAGCCTTCTGCGGTTCTCCATTAACGAAGGTTAGTATTTCGGGTTTTGAAACCACCTCAATATCAGGATTTGAAATGGCCTCAGTCAGCAACGGCTCACTAATATATACATCAGTCAATTCCAATGTATTCTTGATCCACACAATTCTATGTTGACCCGCCTTAACCCCATTACACATTTTTACTGCTATACGTATTGCATCTTCAGACGTCGCGGCTACCAAAGGAATTTTGGCTGCTTCCACTTCAGTGCTCGTGAAAATGTTAGTATACATGCTAATATAATCTATTTTATCAAACAGTTTACGTGTAGTAACATCAACCATTCCTACTCCGTTAGCGTTTCCATGAGATTCTTCGGTCACATCCAATATGACGCCTTTTTTAAACTTAGGACCACCACTTACACATTTCGTAATATACAGCCCAGTTACATTGGGATCTTGCCCATCACCACTGATATTTTTGCCAATTTCATCAATTATTAACACATCGAACTCATCAAACATAATACGTCCCATAGATTTACGCGCGTCTTTCAAAAGTGCCGTTTCTCGCTCCAGCAATAAAATATCTGCCTTTGGCACAACTTCAATTTTACAAGTATCTTCGAAAGCGTTTTCCACTAAGGCAACAGCAAACAATATATTTACCTTTTTCGCAATCATGCACCCTATTTTGGGTATTAGTTCAGTAAAACTTGCAAATCCGTGGCTATGAACAGAATCTGCGCCTATTTGCTTACCAAGTCCTATCACCAGCATTTTGCAGATACCACTTTCGATTGGGCCTCGGAAACAGGTATGCGGCTTAACTCGCGGAATAATAACAATGCCGTCTGCTTGCAGCGCGCTCTTTGCAACATAGATGGGAAAACCGGGCTCTAATTCACCAATAAGTTCAACATCCATGGACGCATCAACCGGCACTCCCATTGTTTCTTCACAAACACCCAAAGCAGCTAATAGCTCTGCCTGGCCTTCGGCACAGGCCCCCCCGTGGCTTCCCATTACGGGAATAATAAACGGGCTTGCGCCTGCTTCTTTCAGGGTATCGACTACCGTTTTGGCAATTAAGGCAATGTTAGCTACGCCGCGACTGCCTACACCTACCGCAATTCGTTTGCCTGACAAATCTTTTAGATGTGGAGCCATTTTCCGCCGGACTTCACCCGGAATATCCTCCACTTTTTCTCTGCTAAAATTTTGCTTTATATGCGCGAACCGTGGCAATTCAATTCTAGGAAATTTATTTAAGTCCAATGATTCCATAAAGCATACAGCTCCTAACTGACAGTAATAAAAGTGGCAATTCATAATTAAAACTGGTAAGAGTGGCTATTAGAACAGCCACTCTTACCGTTATATTAGATCATTGTTTTGCCTGAACCTCATTCGCCTGCGCGTCATCTACTGCCGCTTTTGAGTTGGAACCTATTCCCAGCGGAATGGAGATTAACAAAAGTGCAGCAGCTAAGAAACCAGACACAGCAATGGCATAAAGACCGGCGCTTGGACTATGAAAAGTCTGTTCAGCCCATACACGCAGATTGGGAGCAAGAAAACCGCCCAGATTACCCACTGAATTGATAAAGGCAATCCCGCTTGCTGCGGCTACACCGGTTAAAAATCTGCTCGGCAAAGTCCAGAAAACTGGCTGACAAGCCAAATTTCCGCATGCTACCACACACAATGCCAAAATTCCCAACAGCGGGTTGCCGGTAGCTGAAACAATGAAGCCCACACCTGCCGTTCCAATAATGGCAGCTGCCAACGTACCACGTTTGCCAGTTTTATCCGAGTAACGAGGCAAAAGAACGGTAGCTACTAACGCGCAAATCCAAGGAACTGCACTGACCATTCCCACCATCAACCCGACTTTTTTTCCTAAAAGTCCGGCAACGTGAGTGGGTAAATAAAAGTTTAAACCATAGTTGCTGACTTGAATCATAAAACAGATTGCAGCTAAGTACCATACTTTGGGATTACCCAACACCTTAAGGGCGCTAGTATGCTCCAACTGCTTATTTGCATTTTCTGCTTCAATCTCAGCTTGCAAAGATCTTTTTTCATCTTCAGGAATCCACTCTGCATCCTGAGGTTTATCGACTAGATACCAATAACCCCACACTCCAACAACTGCAGCTAACAAGCCTTCAACCAAAAACATCCATTGCCAACCGGTAAACCCAAATAATCCATTCATATCTAGCAACAAACCAGACAGGGGTGACCCAAAAATAAAAGCAAGCGGCGGACCAAGCCAGAAGAGTCCCATAACCGAGCTACGTTGCCGTTCGGTAAACCAGTAAGTAAAGTAGTAAACAATTCCAGGCATAAAACCGGCCTCAGCAATACCCAATAATACCCGCAAGGTTAAGAACTGAGTTTCAGTAGTCACCCAGGCAAAACCAGCCGACACCAGCCCCCAGGTAACCATGATACGGGCTAACCAGGCTCTGGCACCAACATGATGCATAATAATATTACTTGGAACCTCAAATACCGCATAACCTAAGAAGAATATACCTGCCCCAAGCGCAAACGCTGCATCGCTTATACCGGTGTCAATCTGAAAAGCCTGTTTGGCAAAACCAATGTTAGCACGATCTAAAAAAGCCAGAATATACATAAGTATAATAAAAGGCACAAGTCTTTTCCGAGCTTTATCCATCGCACGATTGCTCAGTTGGGTATTTATAATAGCTGCCATACATATACACCTCTAATTCTTATTTTTGGTTATGGGATAATCATTGCTGCAGTTTACTACATAATGTCATTATATTGTATCACCCCCTAAATGATTTGACCATTTTTCTCCGAGTAGCAAATTACCCCATTTATAGTAGTGCAACCACTTTCAAATAGTCTCCTGGTTGTTTGGCAATATCGCTTACCAAGCCAGGAACTTCTTCAAAAGAAATTGTTTTTGTTATAACTGCAGCTACATCCACTCGATTCTCGGCTATTAGTTTTACACTTTCCGGGAAGGAGTGAAAACTATTTCTTGAACCAACAATATCAAGCTCTTTTTTAGTGAACAGCGCTGTTGGTAAAGAAATTTCGCTTTTAGGCCACCCCACCAGTGAAGTCCGTCCTGAATAGGACACATAATCAATACTGCTTCGGATAGCAGCAGCATTGCCTGAAGCTTCAATGATAACTTCTGCCATTCTGCCGTTGGTAATATTTTTTATTTCAGCCACAGCATCTGCTGCAACCGGGTTAATCGTATGTTTTACTCCCAACTTCTTAGCAAACGCCAGCCGTTCTTCTACCGGATCTACAACAATGGGTATAGCCTCCAGCGTTAGCGCATATTGAGCTGCCAGTAACCCTATCGGGCCAGATCCGGTAATCACCACATGCTCACCTTTTTTTACACGGGATCGTTTGACTGCATGCATGGAAATGGTCAACGGTTCAACCATAGCGAGCAAATTCCAGGGTATATCGGCGGGAACCTTATGAACCAGATGGCGGGGATGGGAAAAATATTCGCTCATGGCACCATCAATGTGTACACCAAGCACTGTTAGGTTTTCGCAGCAGTTTGTCCGGCCGTTCTGACAAGGATAACACTTTCCGCAATATACATAGGGTTCAAGCACTACATGATCACCCACCACCAGTTCGGTTTCGTCTGCCGAAACTTCAATAACTTCACCGGCGACTTCATGTCCAATAATTCTTGGATAGGATACCAGCGGATTGGTACCCATATATGCGCCAATATCAGAACCGCATATTCCTAGGCTGCGAACTTTGATCAAAACTTCATTTTCCCTACGATCAACGTTTGGTACTTGCTGTACCTTAATTTCTCCTGGTGACTGCAAATAAATAGCATTCATAAATTGATTTATCCTCCTTGCTGTGTCTTGTATAACTTGTATTACAATGTGACGCCATTTTTAAAAATAGCAATTTCCCTAAAACCCATTTCCTCTGATTTAGTTAATTTTCCTGACGCCACTGCTAAAATATAAGCAAAAAATTCTTCGGTAAGTGCCTCCATTGACTGTCCGTTTAGCAATCTGCCGGCATCAAAATCCATCCAGTGAACTTTGCGCTTCATTAAGTCGCTGTTAGAGGCCACCTTTATGGTAGGCACCGCAGTACCCAGTGGCGTACCGCGCCCAGTGCTAAATAGAATGATATGGCAGCCGGCAGCTGCCAGTGCGGTTGCTGCTACCGCGTCATTACCCGGTCCGCTCAAAAGATTGAGTCCTGCAGTTTTCACAGTCTCCCCATAACCCAGCACATCAACAACCGTGCTGCGGCCACCTTTTTGAACACAGCCCAGCGACTTTTCTTCAAGAGTAGAAATACCGCCTGCTTTATTACCGGGAGACGGATTTTCATAAACCGGCTGATTATAAGACATAAAATAGGTTTTAAAGTCATTAATCAGCTTTACCGTTTTATCAAATACCGCTTTATCTTTTGCCCGGTTCATCAAAAGGGTCTCAGCGCCAAACATCTCTGGTACCTCGGTCAAAACCGTACTTGCGCCGCAATCAATTATTTTGTCAGAAAAAGAGCCAAGCAAGGGATTTGCAGTAATACCCGAAAACCCATCAGAACCACCACATTTCAAACCTACGACAAGTTCGGAAACCGGACAACTTTCCCGCTTAGCTCGGCCAGCATAACCAATCAATTCCTCTACCAGCTGCCTGCCTGCCGCCATTTCATCTTCAACATCTTGCGTTACTAAAAACTTTACCCGGTCAGGATTGTACTCTCCCAAAACCTTTTTAAATTCTGCTATATAATTATTTTCACAGCCCAGACCAATTACCAGTACGCCTCCGGCATTAGGGTGGTTAACTAAATCTGCTAAAATACGTTGCGTTGTTCCATGGTCCTCTCCCAACTGGGAACAGCCGTAAGGATGAGTAAATGCAAACACTCCATCAATATTGGCAATGTCCTGCACTTGGTCATGTCCCAGCTTGGCTACCAATTGAGCTGTCTGGTTTACACAGCTAACAGTAGGCACAACCCAAATTTCATTACGGACTCCGATTCTTCCATCCTGACGCCGGTATCCTTGAAAACTACTTCTGTCATTTCTTGACGATTGTTCTATCGGCGGCATAGGCTCATATGAATATTCCAGGATGTCTCCTAAATTGGTCTTAATGTTCTGGTTATGCAGCCATTGTCCGGCTTTTACATCCTGGGTAACATGTCCGATGGGAAAACCGTATTTTATGACATTCTGTCCCTGCCGCAAATCACAAAGAGCAATTTTATGTCCTTTAGCAATATTATCTGCGACAATAATGGCAGTGGAGCCTGCCTGGAGTTCTGCACCGCTTTTAACATCTACCAGTGCAACCGCCACATTATCATGTGCATGTATTTTTAGCAGCGACAAGCTTTGCCACCTCCGACTAACTTGGCAATGGTGTCCTGTATTCCCTCATTTGCAATTTGATACAAATAATCGGCTATCTTAGCTGTCAGACCGGCTAATTGGTTTAGATCCTGCCCCCAAAGCGCACTATTGCCAAGAACCGCCTGGGCAACCCGCAGTGCTCCGTCCCTGGTAGTATCAAAGTCTTGCCAGACAGAAACAAAAAATTCTAATACGGCAAGATCGTCTTTCATAATAAATTCACCTTTATCGCGTCTTGCCTTCATGCTACTGCCTTCAATCTGGCCATCTTTATACACGGCAATCAGCGCGGCTAACGAAAATGCGAGCAGCTTGGGCAGTTCGCCCTTATGCTTTTGGTACTCTATGATTGAAGGCAGTACTCTGGCTTTAAATTTCGAGGATGAATTAAGCAGGATACTCAACAAATAGTGCTTAATAAACGGATTCTGGAAGCGTTCAACAACCGAGTCCGCAAAATTGCTGAGCATTTCTCTATCAAGCTCAATAGAGGGAATAATTTCTTCATAAACAACCTGTCTTACATATTTGCCAATTATCTCATGATCCATCATTTCCCCAACTGTCTCGATCCCGTATAAAAACGCCGCAGGCACTGAGGAGGTATGCGCGCCGTTTAAAATTCTAACTTTTCTGGTTCGGTATGGCGTCATATCATTTGTCCAAATGACATTAAGACCAACCTCAGTAAAAGGTAATCGTTTCGCTAATTCTTCCGAGCCTTCAATTACCCATAGATGAAATAATTCTGCGGCATCAAGAAGTTGATCGGCATAGCCAAATTGCTTTTCCAGAATCTCAGCTTCATCCTTGGGATATCCTGTAACCACCCGGTCAACAAGTGAATTATGAAAAGAGTTATGATTTTTTACCCAAACCTTAAAGCTTTCCGGCAAATTCCAGTTATCAGCCAATTGCAGAACAGCTTCCCTTAGCTTATCGCCATTATGTTCAATAAGCTCACAGGGAATAATTACCATCCCCTTGTGGGCATTACCCTGGAAGTATTGAAAACGCTGAAACAGATATGCGGTTAATTTTCCCGGAAAAGACTGCGGCGGGGTCATTTCCAAACGGTCGGCGGAATCATAAACTATGCCGGCTTCCGTCGTATTAGAAATCACGTATTCGATATCAGGATTTTCCGCACATTTTAACACTTCATCCCACTCGGTATAGGGATTAATGCCCCGACTAACAGAACTAATGACCTCTTTGCACTCTTTCACTTTGCCGTCCTGCAAACCGCGCAGCAAGAGCGTATACAAACCATCTTGCTTGTTAAGTGCCGCAACTAATCCTTCAGGGATTGGCTGAACGGCCACAACCCGTCCGTTAAATTTTCCTTGCTTATTCATTTGGTGAATCATCCATTCAACAAATCCGCGTAAAAAGTTTCCTTCCCCAAATTGGATGATTTTTTCCGGCAAACCCTCCGCCGAAAAATACGGTTCTACAGCTTTCGGAAATTCAAAGTCACTTTTTATAAGCTCTCGGTTTAACCCTCGCATATATGTCCCCCTTCTTGGTATTAGCATATTTAACTACCGGTTGCTCTTACTGCTTCAAAAGTAGCAATCTTTCTTCGTATTCCTATTGTTGCAAGAATCATGCCAGTCAAACAAAGCCTGCTCTCACAGGCAAACAATATAAATCGCATAAAAAAAAATCGGTGCAAATTGTAACATAGGTGTTACAATTTGCACCGATTAAAATTAATCGCTTTGCTTTTGCATTCTTCGCCACAAGGTTGTCCGGCTAATGCCTAATCGTTTAGCCGCCCGCGTGTAATTAAACTCTTCTTCTTTTATGATTTGCTCTATCACATCTTTTTTTATATCTTCAAGGCTGGTGTATTCGGTAAAAGGCGCATTATTAACCGGCAAGCCCGCACCGCCTACCGACCAATCGGAATTCAAGTCGCATTTATATATTTCTTTGATATCGGCGGCTGTTATTTCATCACGATCCACCAACACCATGGTTCTCTCAAGAATGTTTGCCAGTTCTCGGATATTCCCGGGCCAAGGCTGGCTTTCTAGAAACTCAACAGCATCATTACTTAGCCGTTTTCCTGCTGATCCCGAATTGCTCAGTTTATTCAAAAAATACTCTGCCAGCAGCGAAATATCACCGTCCCGCTGCCGCAAAGGCGGAAGGTGCAACCGCAAAATATTTAATCGATAATACAAGTCCGCACGAAACTGTTTATGAGCAATGAGTTCCACTAAGTTCTGGTTAGTTGCCGCAATTATTCTAACATCTACAGGTGTTACTTTATGTCCGCCCAATCGCATGACTTCTTTTTCCTGCAGCACCCGCAATAAACGAGCCTGCAAGGCAAGCGGCAATTCACCGATTTCATCGAGGAATATCGTTCCGCCATGCGCCAACTCAAACAACCCCTGTTTACCACCTTTCTTCGCCCCGGTAAACGCTCCTTCTTCGTATCCCATCAGTTCACTTTCCAGCAAAGTCTCGGGCAAGGCAGCACAGTTAATAGCAACAAACGGATTCTTGACTCGCTTGCTCAATTGATGAATACTCTGGGCAAACATCTCCTTACCTGTACCGGATTCGCCTGTTACGAGAACAGTAGAATCAGATGCGGCATAACAACGAACCTGACGTTTGGCAGCCTCCAATATTGGAGATTCCCCGATAATTTGCTCAAGATCAACCTTAGCAACCAAACCCTTTCCGTGCAGTTTTTGCCGTATCGTTTGTTCGAATTGCTGCAGTTGAGTAACATCCTGAAAATTAGCAATCGCCCCAACAACTTTGTTCTTTATTTTGATTGGAATTCGCTTAGTAGCTAATATTTTATGCCCGATATGCTGTATTTCGCCGATATCGGCTACTCCGCTGGCAAGCACCTCCGGCAGCCTGGTATTAACCATAACCTCCCTTACTGGCCGCCCAATGACGTTAGTTCCCTTAACCCGAAAGATCTCACTGGCACTCGGGTTAAAAAAAGTAATTTTATTTGCCGTATCTATGGCAACAATTCCATCTGTAGAAGAATCGACAATGGTACGCAGAAGCTCTGCCCGCTCCTGTTCCTGACGGCGTACGGTAGCAACCAGCTCGGCCTCCTTAATCGCTTTATACACTGCATCTTTGCCAGATTCAATCACGTAGCCGCCAAGCCCCATTTCACGGGCAATAATGACCGAGTTAGCATCACCAATCACTACTTTTATCCCTTTGCTGGCGGCAAAGGCTATTTTATCTGCCGTTTCTGCCATATCATCCAGCGTTATTACATGTATCGCAACACCCAATAAATCAGCCAGCCGTTCACATTCATAAATCACACTGCGAAAACCGGCAATACCTATAATATCAGGATTAACACCGGCCTGTTTGATTGCGTGAAAAACGTCAACCGCCGTGACTTGTATCTCTACTACCGGCACTGTTGGAACTTGCGCAGCAATGGCCAATGCAGTCCCGCCGCGACTAATCAAAACCTCAGCGCCTCGCTCTACCGCTTGCCGGGCTTGATCCACCCCGTCATGGGAATCGCCAAGGGCAATCTGAACATTTGCCGCCAGTTCAGAAACTCTTTCATGAAGAACCTCTTCGGTAGTCCTCGCCAAATTCGCAAATGGAGCAATAACACAAATTTTATAATCCATTCAGGCAATTCACCATCCTTAAAACAGCCGCAACATTATATATTTTTAGTGGTTTTGACTGCCTTTCTCCTTCATACAATATTCTCATTTTAGCATTTTAAACAGTTCTAAACAACCAAACCACCTTTTACAGCGACATTATCTGTTCACTTTGCCGGCGACTACCCGCAAAACAAGGGAGTATGGATTATAAAAGAATGATTTTTTTGACCAACGGCCAGTAACTTAAACCCTTGATATCCGCTACTCAAAATTCTAAAAACAGCATCGATCATATAAAAAAGAGGCTATATTAAAAATAGCCTCTACATGCTTCCTGGAGATTATAAATCCGACAAGGCTAACCCATATTACGCAAAAATGGTACGGACTATTTAACTTACTTCATTTAGTAGTCAGCATTTCAATAAAACTCTCGGTAATCCCAGGGTCAAATTGAGTTCCGGCGCATCTTCGTATTTCGGCAATCGCATCCTCATAACTCAGGGCTTTACGGTATGGACGGTCATTGGTCATGGCATCAAAGGCATCGGCTAATGCCAGGATGCGACAAGGCAACGGGATTTCTTCTCCGGCCAGATTAAGGGGATATCCTTCTCCATTCCACCATTCTTGATGCTTTAAAACCCAATCGGCAATAGGAGCCAAGTCCGGCACGGCTTTTGCTATCCGAAAACCAATATCACAATGGCGACGCATGATAGAAATTTCATCAGGGGTTAGCGTTCCAGGTTTAAACAAGATCGCGTCAGGAATCCCCACCTTTCCGATATCATGAAATTTCGCCAGAAGCTTTAAATCGGCAAGCATCGGCGCAGACAACCCTATTTTTTGCGCAAAGGTCTCGACAAGGCTTTCCAGCCGTTCAGCATGTCCTTCGGTAATATAGTCTCTGGCTTCTAACGCCTGCATCATAGCCTCTACTATTGCACTGCGGGTACTTAACCCTTTATGCATTTTTTCCCGGTACATGTTGTTATCGGCTTCTTTAAACAGCGCATGAATATCTTTCGAACCCATTGCCCAACCACTGGAAAGACTCAAAGGCAGCTGATAATTTGCAGAGTTATACTCTTCAATGGCAGCTTTGATTGCTGTTGATATGTCGTTCATTTTTTGCTCATCAGGATTTGACAACAATATGGCGAATTCATCACCGCCAATTCGGGCGATAATATCTGGGGAAGCAATACAAGAACTTAATATTTGGGCTGTTATTTTGAGCAATTCGTCGCCTGCCAAATGCCCTAAGGTATCATTAATTAGCTTAAGACCATCAACATCACAGATAATAATGCCGGATTTTTTGACCTTCTGTAGACCGAGTTTAAATATTTGTTCTTCAAAATAGGTACGGTTGTATACTTCGGTAAGCGCGTCCTTTATGCTAAGCAGCTCTAACTTTTGTTCCATCTGCTTTTTGTAAGTGATATCCCGGATTAGTGTTATCACTTCAGCATCACTGGTTTTGATGAAACGGGCTTCATAGTAGTGCACTAGATTAGCTTCCAGCAGCTGGTATTCCATAAACTGTATGTCGCCACTGCTGATAGTGCGCGTTATCTGAACGAGGGCCTGCTGAGCCAATTCCTCGTGAAAAATATCCACAATATTTTTCCCCAAGAATTGATCGGGTGAAATGTAAAGCTCAAAAACAGCTGGCTTAAAATCAAGAAAATTCCCCTGGCTATCAATCCGCAAAATTAAATCCGGAATGGCCTGCAAAATTTCCTGTTGCTGACGGTTTGCACTAGCCAGCCGTTGTATGTAGCGATTGGCAATCAGGTAAATAAGGCAAGCCGATACCCCAACAAAAAGCCAGCCCTTTATGACAGAAAATAAGATCACAGCATCTCGATTCAGCACTAAAAGCCGAACAATAGTGTCAGAAAGTAAAATCCATAATAATCCAAAGCCAAAATAGATAACGGCAATTTTTGTTGCGTAGTTTTTATTGATCATAATTACTAACCGTTCCTTTCAAGGTATATGGAAAAATCCACTGCTACCCTATACTCAATAAGGAATCATGATTATTAGAAATTCCCTAGCGCTCGCATTATTCCTGTTTTTAAATCTATATTCGACAAAATTTTATATTTTTTATTCTAGCATCACAATTACCGCAATTACATCCATGAAAAATAGAAAATAAAACCCTCCAAGTTAGTGTTTTTGTTTTAACACCAACCTGGAGGGTTCTTTACGTGTCTGCTTCCCGATTTTCAGTTGTTATCTTTCTTCAATTTTTATCGGTACAAATAACGTTTTGCCATCTCGGTAAATTAATACAACCGCTTCTTGCCCTATTTTGGCATTGGCTATTTCTTGTTTTAGTTTATCAGGATCATTTATTTTTTTCTTGTTATATTCAAGAATAATGTCGCCTCTTTTAAGACCTGCTTTTTGGGCAGGCGAGCCGTCTATGACCGCACTAACCAGCACTCCTTCCGGCTCTTGCAGTCCAAAATAGTTAGCAAGCTCCTTCGTAATAGGCTGCATGTAAATTCCAAGCCACGGTCTGGATACTTTTCCCTGGTGCATAAGCGGTTCCAATACCTGAGTTACTGTTGAACTAGGTATGGCAAACCCAATTCCCTGGGCTTGCGCGTTAATTGCGGTGTTGATACCGATTACTTTTCCCTGCAGATTTATGAGCGGCCCACCACTATTGCCCGGGTTAATGGACGCATCAGTTTGCAAAAGGTCGGTAAACTGACTGTTGTTAATGGTAAGCGGCCGGCCTTTGGCACTGATCACCCCAACAGTAACCGTATGGTCAAGCCCATAGGGATTACCAATCGCTATAACCCAGCTGCCTACTTCCAGTTTGTTCGAATCCCCAAACTCAAGGAACGGGAGATCATCCCCGGCATCAATCTTTAGTACCGCCAAATCCAATTGTTCATCAGAACCAACTAATTTTGCGGCATAGGGGTCTTTTCTGTTGGTCAAAAAAACATCTATTTTTGTAGCATTGGCAACCACATGATTGTTGGTTACGATATAACCATCTTTAGAAACAACAAAACCAGACCCTAGTTCCTTGGCTACTCCTTGCTGCCGTTTAAACTGATCGCCAAAGAATTGTCTAAAGAAGGGATCATTTAAAAACGGATTCTCCGGGCTTTGCACCTGTACCTCAGTCTCAATTTTAACAACAGCCGACCCGGTTTGCTTTACGATATTTTGAATAGTGTCAGGTCCCAAAAATGCACTTGGCGATCCCAATTCCAAACTTGGAGCAGCCTGAACAGAGGATATCCCGCCGCCAAGCATCAAACCACAAGCAAAAAACACAGTTACTACAGTAAGTAGGGTAATGCTCAAAAAAGAATTTTTATTGTGCTTCATACTATTTTACCTCCTAATTAAAATCCTTTCCTTGATTTGATGGCCACTTGCTGAAGCTCTCCCCCACTATTACAATTTTAGCTAAGCGGCAAAATTCCTGCAAAAGGTTTGAGGAAAATTATTTAATGCAAAAAAGCCATCCATGCAAAATGCCTGGATGGCGTCAATATAAAATGGTATAAATTCTCGATAGGCACCTTTATTTATACTCACCTGAGGTAAAACCAAACATTACAAAGATTAAAGCAAGTATTACTATACTAGCTCCCCAAGCGTGCAATGGTTTCAAATAGTGTAAACGTATAATAGAAAATATAGCAACATCAAATGTTGCTGCCGATGCGATTGACCAGCCATTACCATAAGAAATGCCCTTAATTATATAATGATCAATAAATTCTAACCCTCCATAAATACAGGCCCACAATGCTATATAACCATATTGATAAAGCTTATCTCTTATCGGATATTTTGAGAGATATATAAAAGTAGTCGCCGGTAACATCACAAAGCTATTAATTAATTCGATTGTTGTCGAGGTTTTTACAAGAATGTCTGGATTGTAGAACCAAAGATCATGATGATAGGTTAAAAAACTGACGAGTTGATTTGCCACAATTACAAATAAGACTGTTGGATAATATTTTTGCCAGTTTCTCCAGTCTGTAAGCAGCATCGCAGCTATTACAAATAAAAGAAGCAAACAAATTCTAAATGCCAAAATTAGCAAATCCAATTCCCCTCTCTTTGATAGCCACCTTACTTTGACATATAACTTAAAAGAAAGCTATACTATTATGCCCGCCAAATAAATAAAAAAGCCATCCGCCAATTGACGGCAGACGGCATCTTCCTCATTGGTTGCGGGGACAGGATTTGAACCTGTGGCCTTCGGGTTATGAGCCCGACGAGCTACCGCTGCTCCACCCCGCGATATATTATTATTTCCCGAAACACATTTTTATTCGTGCTTTCTTTCTAATGCGCCGGCAATTCTCTGTAGCGCTTTATTTATACCACTTAACTGCATTAGTGCGTAAATAACTACCCCAGCGTACAAAACCATAAACATTAGCCTAAAGGGGAAAAATCCTCCACCCATCATTATTGGGGTATCACTCCTTTTATGTAGCTAAAGACGCTAACCTTAAGGGCAGAGCTGCAAACCCACGCAACTATGGTATCCAGTTAAAAGCATACATTAAAGAACATACCGTAATAACCCCAACGGAAATAAATCCGCAAATAAAATCAAATAACATTACACACACCTCCCAAAAAAACAAAGAACATTTGAAGTATATGAAGGATGGACCGTTCTAATTCCTGAGAAAATATTCCAAATGTGTTGAAAGAAAAAACGCCCACCAGGACGAATCCCGGCAGGCGGCTGTAGTAAATTACTTATTTAACTGCTGGAATCACTTTAAAGCTAATAATTTTCTCAAAGGCTAAATACTCCTTGCTGCTGTCAACAATGTCATTGATTGCATAACAAGAAACACCAGTGCCAATAGTCCGAGTATACCAATTTACGAACCCATCATTTTCATTCTGACTTATCCGGTATTCTCGTTCACTGGAATCGATCATAGTGACGCGTAATAATACATTACCGGTAGTAGGTGGTATTACCACTTCCTGAGGTGTAGCCGAAGCTTCATTGGAATTTGTACTTTCGCCGTCTGCGGTAATGGCTGTCACTACATAATAATAGGTAGTACCGTTAACTACCGAGTTATCTACATAGCTATTATTTGCTACATTGCAATAATTTCAAACAACTATCGCAAACTAATAATGGGAAAGTCCACAAAAGGAGGCATGTTATGACAACAATATTAATTTCGGCCTTTGTCATAGTCGGAATATTAATTTTGTCAGTTGCCTTTTTTGAGTTGGTATCCTTTCCCTGGCAGTAACCTAGTGGGGGCTTCTTAGCCCCCCACTAGGTTTCCAGATCAACCAACAAAGCGGCCAACAAACCAAGAGAGAAAGATATCACTTTGCTTATGGTTTGAACAAATCAGCCATATACTGATTCAAAATTGCAAGACTTTTCATTGCTGCCGGCCTGCTGTGCTTGTGTGTAATTTTATAGCAAACCCGTTCAGGTGGTGAATCTAATAGTTTTTGGATTTTAAACTGCCCCGATTTGACGAAGGAATTAGCTATAGACATTGGCACAACTGACCACCGTCTGGAATCTTGCATAAGAGAAAAAATTAGCCCAGCGTTATCGACAGGAATGTAAGTTGGTCGAAGCGGGTTCCACCAGCGGTCATGCCACATTTCAAAGGCCGGTCCCCAATTAAAATATATCTCATCCTCTAAATTTAGTTCAGTCGGATGTATCGGCTGCAATTCCCCAGATTCATGCACTTTCGGTCTAATCAATACGGCTTCATCTACAAAGAACGGTTCCACTTCTATGTTGGGAACTGTTCTTTCCATTTTTACGAAGGCCACGTCTATTTCCCGCCGTTCTAACGTGTCCCAAAGTTCCACAGAGTGTTGTGTGCGAAACTTGAGCTGTATTTTCGGACTATGTTGGACCAATGCTTGATACAGAGGTGGAAGAACATACGTATTTAGGCTATTCGATCCACCGATAAAAAGACTTAACTGCGGGCCACTAGCCTGAAGTTTCTCGATATCACATTTTAACGCAAGCCAGCGTTCAGCAATAACTACGAAATTTTCTCCGAATGGAGTTAACGCGATCTTTTGTATGCCTTTATTGCGTTCAACAAGGATGGCTCCCATTTCTTGTTCCAAAACTTTTAGCCTATAACTCACGGTGGCCTGGGTCAAATTCAGCAATTCTGCAGCCTTTCTTAGATTCTGTGTTTGTATAATAGCCAGAAACGCTTCAATTCCTGCAGCATACATGATTTCACCCCTCCAATTATAGAGACTTTCAATATTTATCACCAAACACATTTGATTTACAGACAGGGTTTCTTTATTTAAAATTAACATGAAGCTAACAACAAAGCAACTATTCTAGGAGGAAGCGCCTTGATCACTACTATGGATGCAGATAAAAAACCCGTCATCGTCATTTCTTTACTTACGGCAGCGTGCCTGCTCGGCGACTCAATGCTATATATTGTTTTGCCAATACACTGGAAAGATGTTGGACTTGCTTCCTTGTGGGAAGTAGGTATCCTGTTATCTGTTAACCGCATTGTCCGACTACCTTTTAATCCGCTGGTCAGTTGGCTATATGGCAGGATCAGTAGCCGCAGCGGTATTATTTTTGCAGGAATACTAGCTGTTTGTACAACCTTTTCCTATGCTTTTATACAAGGGTTTATACTGTGGCTCATCTTTCGCTGTATTTGGGGAATTGCTTGGACTTTTTTGCGGCTGGGGGCCTTTTTTACAATCATTGAAATATCTGATGAAAACAACCGTGGACACTACATGGGATTGTACAATGGCCTTTATCGTTTGGGAAGCCTAATTGGGATGTTAACAGGAGGCTTTCTTGCTGACCAATATGGTATTGGAGCAACAGCAATATTATTTGGGATTATGACCAGCCTGGCAATTCCTTTTACGTTTCAATTGCTTCCCCGTTCTGGTCGTCATACTGAGGACGCTAACAACCTCCAGCCTGTCTCTACCTTTATTAACGCTAATGTGCTTTGGACTCTATTAACAGGGCTATTTATCGCCCTGGTCTACCAAGGCGTCTTTATGGCAACATTAAGCTACTTGATTCAAGTACACAACTCTTCCCAACTATCCTTCTTTGGTATGATACTTGGTGCTTCATCACTAGCAGGTATCTTACAGGCTTTACGCTGGGGCTGGGAGCCTTGGTTAGCTCCTTGGTTTGGCAAACTATCTGACGGAAAATACGGTCGTAAATCCATATTAATAACCACTCTTATCCTCGCCGCCATATTTTTCTCATTAATTTCTTTCCCATTGCCCTTAGCCTGGTGGCTCTTGCTGATTATTTTCATTCTCATAACAGCTACCATTCTCACAACTACTATCGATGCCATAGCCTGCGATGTCGCGTCCTGTTCTCCTCCCAAAACCTTTATGGCGGCTTATTCCCTTGCCATTGATACCGGCGCTGCCCTAGGACCTTTGGTTAGCTATGCACTCAACGACCTATCCGGTCCATATACTATTTATTGGATAATTGCGGCGGGCCTATCTATATTAGCACTAAAGTGGATTGTCCAACCAATTACCATTTATAGCCGATGCTGATTAAATTGAATCGCCGAATAACTGGGCGACCTTCAATTGCACACCAAGAAAATGACAAAAGCCTTCTCGAAATACTCGAGAAGGTTTGATTTTTATTAGGGCGAAGGACTGCCAGGAACCGTTCTTCTGATGCGTCTAATGTCCAACTTTACGCCCTAACAAATACACTCTGGCTTATCCCCGTAAGATTTATTTATTTGTGAACAAAAAAAGTTACCAAATTTGCATATTGCCTTACAAACGGCATAACCAGCAAAGAACTCAGGACGTTAAACAGGGTATGTATATAGGCAATCTGTCCGGCAAAATCTGTGGCAAAATAAGCGGCAGCCTGCGTTAATACTCCGGTAACCGGCAAAAATACTAAAACACCGAGAATATTGAGCAGTATGTGTGCAACCGCAACCTGTTTTGCAGCCAGTGGAGCAGCGGCGCCGACAATAACGGAGGAAATACAGGAACCTATATTGTTTCCGTAAACAACATAAGCGGCTGTTACCGCATCTAGCAACCCCTCTTCCGCCATGACAATCAGCACTCCCGTAGCGGCACTGCTGGATTGAAACACCAGTGTTGTTACTATTCCCCCGGCTATTGCCAAAAACGGATTCTTCTGGGCAGCAATAAATCCGCGAATAATTTTTTCACTGATGCTGTTGCAAAGATCGATTAGGATCGCATGTGTAGGGTAGAAATAATCCTGCATATGTGATCCTTTTTAATTTCCTCCTGTAAAATTCCCATTCATGGGTAATTGCAGGAGGGCATAGAGCCTCCGGGGAGGGGTGGAAAATTTACGTGTTTTACAATTATGCTCAGGATTTAAAAGGCCTTTTGACAACGATCGAGCAAGCGCTGTATAAACCTAAAGAACCAAAAGATGCGACTATTACGGTGACTGACTATGAATAAGAGATATCCGGATTTCAAGAAACACGAAACTGGTCTCTATGATGAAATGCGCGAACTATCTGAAGGACTTGATCAGCTTTATAAAGAGGGAAAGGATCCAACAGATACTATCCAGAGACTGGAGATGGTATTGGAAGAATTTTTGTTATTCAGGCAGCAGGCGGGGCAAAGCCCGGCTAGTTAACGTGTCTGATGATGGCTCTGTTTCAGCACAAAAACACCATCCTAAATTTGAGCAGCGGACTTCCGAATTATTAAAAACCGCCCACCAGGACAAATCCCGGTAGGCGGCTTGTGCTTTTAATATAAAATCGGAGTTAAATTCTTACCGTCATATTTAAACCTTAAAACTAGATCAGACAGTTGCATTGCTTTAAACTCATATTTGTTTGACTGTTTATCTTTTATATGTTCAATAATAATATCATATGGCCTATGTTCAATATTAACACTTGCTTTTACCTGCACAGTGTGTGTTTTTGCATCATACGTGGAAGAACTTAATATATTACCGTCAACAGTAATGTTAAAAATATGATCCTGTAAAGACTTCTCGATTTCAATGGAAATGTCAATATTAGTCGCAAAGACGCTGCCACAACTCAGCAAAAAACAGCACATAAAAGCACAAGTACTTTCGAAAGTTTACTCATAAGCCCTCCGCCCTTCCTCAATTTGGTATTTTGACATAATTATAACAAATTTTACCGATTAAAAAAAGCCTACGCTCAACCGAAGCTAAGAGTGAGACTTAACTATGATAGAGGAGAATGATATGATCATTCTGTGAATTGATCATATCATTCTGATTGCCCATTGTCGAACATTGTTATGGCTTTTACCGGGCAATGCTTCCGCTTGTTAGCGATTGTTATTAATCGAAATCATTTCTTCACAATACTCGCTGTAAGGCCGCAGCTTCTCGTAGTTTCGCGAAAAGCAAAGCCGCGTATCAATTTGTTTAAGCAGCATATCGGTAGCATTTTCATTTAACTTTTTACATATTCTACGTGTGTCGAGCCCTAATATTTTGCATGCTTCTAATGTAGGACAAAAATTTCGGGAATGAAAAACAATTTGCTTGTCTGTTCTTTTTATGATTGGTGCATCTGCGGGTGAAATTCTAAATCTAGTTAGCAAAAGCTTATATCCCGCAATTAATATATCCTGGCCATTATGAATAAAATCCAACGTATCTTTATTATTTTTAAACCATTCCACTCTTCGCCGGATCGAATCCGCATTCCAATCACACAAAATTTGTGCATCTGCATTTCGTAGCTTTTTGATTTCTGCCCGAACATCCTTCCGATATAAAACCTCACAATCATGGTGTAATATCTGGTCATGTATTTTTACATCTACATGTGATCTTTTGAAAATTTCTTCACAGGTAATTCCAATGCGTTTTCGTCCTTGTTTTACAGCTTCATTAATGGAATACCCAAACACTATTTCAGATATACCAGCCCATACCGCCGCTGTTGCACACATCGGACAAGGTTCGTGCGTAGAAACCAATATACATTCAGTAAGCTTCTTACCAATCTTCCTTGTGGCACTTCTTATTGCATTAAGTTCAGCATGAGAAGTTGGGTCATTGTGTGTATCCTCTTGATCATGTGCTTTGGCTATTATTTTTTGATCTTTGATGATAACGGCACCAAATCCATTATTTCCTTCACATAAACTATGTTTTGCTTCTTCTATTGCTACTCGCATATACTTACTTAGTTCCATAATCCTTTTCCTTTCTGACAATATTTAAATATCATTGTAGAATAGCATATATTGGAAGAAAATCATAGTACTTTTCTGAATTTAAGCTAATACCATCGGCAATATTTTGAACTGCTGTCCCTTGGGGGCATCGCAGACCAGCTAAGTTAAGTCAAGCTCTTAACTTAGCTGGTCTGCGAGTCTACATCCTATAAAGCTCAATAAAAAATAACCGCTCTCTACTCGCCACGTATAAACGCGTGAGTATGAGAGCGGGATACTTGTCGAATAACCTAACAAAGCATTTCTTCAACATGCATACACTATAAACTTGTTGCGACAGCAAGCTTTTGCCCAGCCCGTTTTATTCTCCTTTAAAATGTGCTGGACGTTTCTCCAAAAAGGCAGTAATGGCTTCTTCATAATCATGGCTGTCATATACTTTGCGCCTAAGCCCCTGCACACGCTCAAAATCAGCCGGGCTTATCGGAAAAGCCTTCGATAAAATACGGAATTGCTCCTTAATTACTTCAATGGAAAGTAAAGACCGTGTATTAATCGTTGCCGCCAAATCTAACGTGAAGCTAAGAAGCTCTTTTTCCGGCACCAAATGATTGATAATACCGACCTGCAAAGCCCGTTCTGCCGACACCGGATCTGCTGTAAAAAACATTTCTTTAGCAATATTGATCGGCAGACGGTTCATAAAATGCAAAATCCCGGTAAGATTATAGGGTACTCCCATTTTGGCAGGCGTCATAGCAAACTTAGCTGTTTCATCGGCAATAACTATATCACAAGTCATGATCAGATCACAGGCGCCTCCCCAAACACTGCCATGCACCATAGCGATTACCGGTCCTAAATATTGTTCTACTGCCCGCAGCAGCCTTTCGAGTGAATCGTAATAACTTAATGGATCACGCATTTTAGGTGGTAACTCTTTCACATCATGACCTGCTGACCAGACCCTGACACCATCAGGAGCTCTTAAAATAACTACAGGTATTTTCTGCTCCTGAAAACAATCCAGTGCACCTATGATATCATCCACCAGCTGTTCGCTTAACGCATTCAGTTTCTTGGTATTATCAAGGGTGATAATGCCTACCTTGTCTAAAATTTCTGTTTGCACTAATCCCATTTTTCTACCCCCATTATGAAATGACATCTCAAATTTTCTGTATTGTAGTAAACAGCTATACTATCTCATTCCATAAAAACATATAACTTCCTGCCAAACTGAGTAACTTCTACAAAAATCTGTCAGAATTTACACCCATTTGCAGGATACAGGGTGATGGTTCTTTTGTTTCCTTTCCTGGCAAACAATTGAGAATACAGCTTTTATCTGTTTACACAAAACAAGCCTTCCAAGCAAATTGAATGCCTGGAAGGCTTGTTTTTCTGGAGCGGGCAACGAGATTCGAACTCGCGACCCACGGCTTGGGAAGCCGGTACTCTACCACTGAGCTACGCCCGCACATGTATTGATTTAGGTGGTTTACAGGAGATTGCACCTTATAAACAAGCCACCTCTATAGTCGTTAGGTGTATCACCCAACACTCGATATTATATATTAAAAACTTAGGAAATGCAAGGGATGGTGAACATTTCCCAGATTCGATAAACAACTGATTTCTTTTATATTATTAAATACTCTTGCACCCCTAGTCCCTGTTTGACTAGGGTAATAACCAGATAAGTGCCATTAACAACTACAACTTTCTTCCGGGCTTATAATGCTTAAAGCTGTTGAAAGACCAAAACCCACCGATTATGGTGGGTCTCTTTGTTGGAATTAGTTTCTAGACTTAATATGTCGCTTTTTTACCTTTTGCCATACTTAGAATATGATTAATATATTGGTTAGCACTTATACCTTCTTTTTGAGCAGAAATATCTACCCATTGATGAAGACTTTTAGGCATCCTCAACGCGAATTTGCCACTATATTTAGAAGATGAGTTTGGTTCTGGAATTTCTTTGCCATCTTCATATAAAGTCTCAATCCAACCATTCTTAGCCTCTATAGCGTCTGCGATTGCCTGATCTATAGTATCTCCTGTGCCGATGATCCCTGCAAAATCGGAGAATTCAACCATCCATCCAGAACCCTCTTCTTCAGTTAACGGACGAACATCGAAAGGATATGCAATTTCTAAGTAGTACTTTACGTTTTTCAAGTGTTTTTCACCTCTTATTATTTATTTTTGGGGACTTTTACCCCAAGAAGAAAGAGTTTTATCTCAAGTGTTTTTAGTGTTTCCTTTTTATCTATATCATGAGGATGGTCAGATATTTATTCTTTTATACTTTCGACCATCTCAATTGCTTGCTTTACATATATAGCTTTGACAGGTTTTTTGCGAGGAACTGCCAACACTTTGTCGTTGAGAGTGAAGTAGTAATGACTACCTTTATAATAGAATATCTATATCAAGGATGGATTACGATAATATTATATATGATATCGTCAGCGATATCAACAGCATACTGATTCATTTTTCACCCTATTTTCCAACAGAGTATCTTGCCAGCCGTTCTGCAAGCGTACCGGTATGTAACTCAAACAGATGATTATCAAAATCATAAAAGTATAGTGACCGACCTTCGCCTTCCACTCTTGGGCGAGGTGGTTTGACATCTAAGCCTAACGCTTCCACTCTGGCCTGATATAGTTCGAAGTCTTCTTCCTGAATCTTAAAGGCAACATGGTTGTACGTGCGTTCAACAAGTGGCTCCCCTTCCATTACCGCAATCCATTGACCGGCAATTAGGAAAAACTTTTCTGGGGTTAGAGAAAATGTCTGATTACCGCTGGCATATACTTCTTCGGCATCAAAAACAGACGTAAAAAATTGCGTGGCACGCTCCAGGTTCTCCACAATAAATGTAATATGGCTAATCCCTTCTAGCATTGACTCGACCTCCTTTATATCTATATTATCCTAGCTAAACGCGATTACTGCAAATCCTATTTTTAAAAGCCTTATATCGATTTGCATAATTTAAAATATTGTAAAAATTGAAAAATAATTAAAGGAAATTAGAACTGCGTGTAGAATTTCGTTTTATTAGATCGATCCAATAGATAAAAGGAAACCGATTCACAGGACTTATCTGCAGCCCAATGACCGCTGATATTTTGAGGCGATTGTCGCTGAGACTTTTATGCTGTCGGTTTTTCCTGGTAAAATTCAGCTGTTAAGGAGTGAAACCATGAAAAAGAAGTTGCTCTTATTTTTACTGATAACTAGCTGTGTTCCCCTAGTTATTATCTCGTTTGTCTCTATGTACTTTTTCGACAACAATGTAAAAAACAGCTATCATGATTTAAGTCGTACTAAGTTGGAACAGTTGCAGTTCGAAATGCAAGGTTTGACTAATAAGCATCTGGACTTATTAAAAATGCTCGCGAATAACCCTGCTATCCGCAATTTTGATGTTGCCAATTCAAAGCCTATCCTTGTTGAAGCGTCTCGCGCTTTTCCTATGATGGTACCAATTGTCGTGGATACCGCTAAAGGCAGTCAGATCGTTAAAAGTGACGATTCCAAGCTTTTTCCCGATATTAGCGACAGGAAGTTTTTTCAAGTGGCAATGAAAGGCCAGACGAACATCTCAGACACCATTGTCAGCAAAGATAATAACCACATGATCATTGTTCTGGCGACACCAATCCGTTCGCAGGATGGCGCAGCGGTGACCGGTGTTTTACAAGGAACCATCGATTTGGATATGCTAATTGATGTTGTGTCGAAAAAATCTCAAGACGGTGTTGTCTCCTATATTGCTGACCGCGAAGGCAAGCTAATAGCCCATCCAGAGCGTGAACGGGTAGCCAAACGCGAAGATTTGTCTAAAGAAGCCTTTATCCAAAGCGGGTTAAAAGGCGAAAACGGATCTGTTGAAATAAAGGATGAAAATGGCGTTCGTAAACTCGTTAACTACGCGCAAGAGCCCACAACCGGCTGGGTTATTGTTCAGGAAATCCCGCTATCGGTGTTATCTGCCAAAAGCCAGAGTTTAATTTGGACGGTAAGTATTGTTGTCTTCCTGACTTTAGTCTTAACCGTTATTGCAGGCTTTTTTGCCTCTAACAAAATTACGCAGCCTATCAAGATTATCTTGGAAGAATGTAATTTGCTCGCCCAGGGCGACATCAGGGATATCGAAACCCGAGTTCGTTCCAATGATGAAATCGGCCAGTTAGCCAAGGGGTTTCGTGATATGCGTACCAATCTGCGTGCACTGGTTGCCAAAGTCCAGTCACAGGCCGAACATCTGGCAGCCTCCAGCCAGCAGCTTACTGCCAGTGCCGGGCAATCCTCACTGGCGGCCAGCCAGGTCGCAACCTCTATTACCAGTGTGACAGCAGGGGTTGAGGAACAGTTAACTGCGACAAGCCAAGCTTCTGAAGTGGCAACACATATGTCAGCAGGCATTTCACAAGTAGCGGCCAAGGCTAATCAAGTAGCCACCCAATCAGAACAAACTGTTACTAAAGCCAAAAACGGCGGCCAGGCAGTCGAAACCGCCATTGGACAGATGGCCCGCATTGAAACTACTGTTAATGCGTCCTCACAGGTCGTTGCCAAACTTGGGGAACGGTCTAAGGAAATCGGGCAAATTGTTGATGCCATTTCAAGCATTGCCGGTCAAACCAATTTGCTGGCACTTAATGCGGCCATTGAGGCGGCGCGTGCCGGTGAACAAGGCCGAGGGTTTGCTGTGGTAGCCGAGGAAGTTCGCAAGCTTGCCGAACAGTCTCAGGAAGCAGCAAAAAAAATTGCTGAGTTAATCGGGGAAATCCAGCAAGACACCGATAAAGCGGTTGTGGCCATGAATGACGGTACCCGGGAGGTCAAAACAGGCGCGGAAGTGGTAAATGCCGCTGGCCTAGCTTTCCGTGAAATCACTGGCCTAGTAAATGATGTGTCGGGCCATATGCAGGAAATTTCGGCAGCAATTCAGCAAGTAGCCTCTGGCAGTCAGCAGATTGTCGGCGCAGTTAAGAAAATTGATGAACTCAGTATAAAATCTACCGACGAAACCCAGAACGTTTCTGCCGCAACTGAGGAGCAGTTAGCTTCCATGGAAGAAATAGCGGCATCCAGTGAAGCACTATCCAAACTGGCCCAAGATCTACAATATGCGGTAGCCAAATTCCGGATATAAGTACTTAAATGAGGCGGCGCGAAAAGCACCGCCCATGTAGTTATCGGCCAAACACACCAATAACCCTCTGCAAGTTGCAGAGGGTTATTTTTAAAGGTAGAGGTATTGCTTACCCGAGGCCGACACAGCCGAACTGCCCAGGTTCTTGCGCTATTGTTACAATATCTTTACTGCCGCAGTGTTGACAAACTTCCGGGCGTTCTCCCTCCTTTGTCTCTTGCAGCAGGCTACACTGTTGACATTTATACAAAGTATCTGCCATAGGTAATCCCCCCTCTGTTATTTTAAGTCTCCGTTATATTTCACTTACAACCGCACAATCGCGCCAGGAGCCAGCCGGTGATATTCCAAGGCTTCCGCGTCTGTCATTTCCCGGAAATCTTTGTAGTAGGTGCCAACAGCCTCAAATACATCCCGCTCGCTAAGACACACAACGCCAATACTGTCATCGCGCAGTTTTCCTGTCACATCAGTAGGCGCTACCGGCACTGCCACGGTAATACTGCTCGGGTTCCATTTCCGCAGCCACTTGATGGCCGCGCGCATGGTATAGCCGGTAGCGATACCATCATCAACAATAATAATGTCACGCCCTTTGATTTCGTGGTTTTTAATCAGCAGCACTTCATAGGTCTTAACCCGCTGGTCAAATATTTTTCGGGCTTGTTCGGTTAACTCATCGAAGGTATCTTGTTTTACCCCTATGCTACTAATATATTGATTATCATGAATCAAGCTGCCGTCAGGCATGATGGCACCAATGGCCACCTCGGAATTTAACGGATGGCCGATTTTTTTGGCGAGAAGAGCTCCCAGCTTAGCTTGCAGTTTGGCTGCAATAGGAACCGCAACGGCAATTCCGCCCCGGGGAACTGCCAATATATATGGATTTTTCAGGTTTAGTGCCGCTAACTTTTCCGCCAAAAGCTGCCCTGCATGTGTCCGGTCATCGAACATACCTCACCCTCCTATAACATCTTCGCTATGAATTGTGTTATGAAATTATGTCTCGCTTTATCCGATGACTAACCCGTTCTAATACTCCCGTCCTCTAAAGGCGGGAGTAAAAAAACGGCTAAGTCACTGGATAATTTCGACTACCATTCAGATGGCGTTAAAATGCCGTCTGAATTGAGTCTCCATTTATATGTTGTGCAACCTTTGTGATTTTAATGCAAAAAAACCTTGCAAAAAATGCAAAGTTTTTTTGTGGTGCCTCAGGACAGAATCGAACTGTCGACACGAGGATTTTCAGTCCTCTGCTCTACCGACTGAGCTACCGAGGCATATGTGCAGTTGGCGATAAAGGCTCATCTGCGACGAACCATGGATGGTTCTAGTGTCGATCATGCCATGGATGGCGTATTGATCGACCGTTGTTGCTTCTGCGATCCGTTGCTCAACGTACCCCCGAGTACGTTTCCGCTACGGTTCTCGTCGCGCCTAGCAGCTGGACATTTCTAGCCACCCGCACGAGTTAAGGAAAAATGGCGACCCTGAACGGATTTGAACCGTCGATCTCCGCCGTGACAGGGCGGCATGTTAGACCGCTACACCACAGGGCCGCATTAACAAATGTAATTATATATTACGCTCTTGCCTTTCGTCAAGGAGGCAATTGCGGAAAATGCTTCCGGTCAGCCGATCGGCATACCCGGTACGGCCTGCTCTGCAAGAGCCTCCCTAAATCTATATTTCTCCTGATACATAGCCCCGTCTGCTTCCCGTACCAGTTCATCAACAGTGATCTCTCGGTTGCCGTCATAATAGGTGATTCCATGACTGACGATAACTTTATAGGGTTTATTGCTGATTGCATTATACTGTTCAAGCTGCGCTACAATTCTCGTCCATACTTTCTCAGCTTCTGTTAAGCCAATGCCGGGAAAAATCAGCAGAAATTCATCACCGCCTACCCGGCATACCAGGTCAGTTTTTCGCAGACTTTTCAAAAAGGCTTCGGCAACCACCCGGATAAGTTCATCACCCTCATTATGACCAAGGGTATCATTGACCAGCTTTAATTCGTTGACATCAGCAAAGCAAATGACCGCCTGCTGCTTGTTGGTAACCAATTCTTCCAAATAAGACAAGCCGGCATGGCGGTTAAACACACCTGTCATGGGATCCACGGTGGCAAACATTTTTAGCGAATCGGCCGCTTTGCGCCGCTCCATCATTACATGGTAAAGCCCGGCAATAATTACTAACAAAAAGAAAATAGTGCCGGCAAAAGCCCATACCAGCGTTTTATATTCATTATAAAAAGATTTAGGCTTATGCAACACTATGCTGTCAGGCGGCAGAGCAGTCTCCTCAATGTTAAAATTCGTAAGCTGGTGGTAATTAAACATGTAGCGGTTAGGGCTGTCCATAATAATGGGTACTTCTTCTGGTTTTTGGCCGGCTAAAATCTGTTTTGTCAGCCGGGCAGCCGCTTCCCCTTGCGAGAAACCGCTGGTTACTCTTCCTCCTATAATCCCGCGCGACACATAAAAATCCCATATTCCATAGATAGGTACTCTGGCGGCTCCGGCAATCAGGTCAACACTTTCTTCATAGGTAAAAACCTTATTATCCTTGTCCTTATTGAAAGACAGCAGCAAAATAACCGTGTTTCCTGTCACCCCAGGTAACTGTTCAAGTATTTCGGCCATACTTACATCTTCCCAGAAAACAAATTGCACACGGTCTTTATATTCCGGCAAAACTGCCGATAACTGCTGTTTATTTACAATTCCGGTACTTGTTTTATCATTGATAATTATCATTTTGCGTGTTGCCGGCTGCAATTCTAACGCCAGTGCAATTGTGTTCGCAAAGTCAATGGTTTCAACTACACCGGTTATCCAAACACGCTTGTCCGGCGGCAGCTCTTTGTATTCATTGATGCCCAAAAACACAATTGGTGTTTCTGGAAAAAGCGAAGCTTGATACTGTAAGACAAATTGATAGGCATCCTCATCGGTAACGATGATGGAATCAAATTTTTTATCCTTGTATTTTTCCTGCAACAGTTCGAGTGTTTTTTGTATATAGGCAGGAGAAAAATTTCGTTTGGCATCCATAAAATCAATATTTATATTATACCGCTTAGGATCATCCAGTTCAGATCGAATTCCGGCTTCAATTTCACTAACCCACGCCATACCGTAATGATAGGAATTGAGCAGTAAGATTTGCTTTTGGGCAGAGCCGAAAGACAGCGCTGCCTGCCTGTCATTGGCAGCGGCGCTTGTCGTGACCACTATAGTAGTTATTAATACTGTTACTACTATGAATACAGAAACCTTTGCTATTATCCGCATCCATTGCACCCCTAATCCTGCGCCATTTAGCTAAATTATAGCATAATTCCCCAAAATTTCTAATATATTTCTAGTATATTGTTTGTTAGTGCTAAATTTTAGATAATATTTTGAAAAATTACTATTGGAAAAAAAGGGAAAACCGTCCCTGCGCCGAATACTTTTTTAGATTAAACTGGAGGCATTTATGACAGTTTTTACTCTATTAGAAATAATAAGCGCTCTCTCATTTATCGCAATGACTGCCTATCTTACCGCCCGCAGCCGCTTTATTATGCGTTGTACCCGTTACCCATTCCACCGTGCAAGCCAATTTTCCTTAATTGTGCTGTTTGGTTTTTTAGCGATAACCGGCAATTACAGCACCTTACCCTGGAATGATCAGCACCTACCTACCAGCTTAATTGGTGTAATCATGTCCGGTTTTGCCGGCGGCCCGATATCCGGTTTTTTTGTCGGCTTGCTGTGTGCTATTTATATGGTTGTTATTAAGTATTCCCCTTTGCCGTTGCCGCTGTTTATTGTTGCTGCCGGAACTATCTCCGGGCTGCTGCGTCTCAGATTTACTTTTCAGCAGATTACACCGCTGACCGGTGCCTCTGTGGTCTTAGTACTTGAATTATGCAGAATAATACTGCTCCTATTACTTCCGGAAGCGGTTGCCCCGTTAGCGCTAAACTTTAAAGCCTCAGTACTCACTATGGCAGTTAGCACTGCCGGGGTATGGCTATTTTTGTATATAATCAACTGGATTGAAGCCGAACAGGATATTTATGGAGCCAGAGCCGCCCAGTTGGCGCTTGACATTGCCAGCCGTACGCTCCCGTTTCTCAGGCTGGGCTTTAATACCCATTCAGCAATTATCACGGCAAATATTGTCTACGAATTAGCCAAAGTAGATGCCGTTTCTATTACCGGCCGCTATAAGCGACTAGCCTTTATCGGTCAGGGTTCTGACCATCATAAACCAGGTGAACCCATTCTCTCTGCTGCCGTAAAGGAAACAATTGCCACTAAAACCATGATGGTTATTAACAATCCGGCTGACCGGGGCTGTCCATTCCCACATTGCCCGTTAAAATCAAGTGTTGTCGTACCGCTTTTCTCTGGCGACAAGGTAATTGGAACTATTGAAATGGCTCGCATCCAGGAAACTGCTGTATCTGAGCTAGATATCCACCTCGCAGATGGTATTGCAAACTTACTGTCTGTTCAAATTCAGCTCGCCGAAGTCGACGAACAGCGGAAAATGCGAGAAAAGGCCGAACTTAAAGCTCTTCGCGCCCAAATTAATCCCCATTTCCTCTTTAACACGATTAATATTATTATGTCGTTTTGCCGCACCGATCCGGACAAAGCCCGCAGTCTACTAGGCAGTCTGGCAACCTTAATGCAGCGCGGCTATTCAAATCAGGCTGAGATAATTACCCTCCAGGATGAGTTAGCCGCCATTATGGCCTACCTGGAGATTGCCATGTCACGCTTTGGCGACAGGCTGGATATTGCCGTTAATGTCGATGACAATGCAGCCCGCGCCCTTGTCCCGGCCTTGTCACTCCAACCTTTAGTCGAAAACGCCTTAAACCACGGTCTGTTTCCTAAGCTAGGCGGCTGCCTGCTGTCAATTGAAGCTTATGTCGAAGATAATGACGTGCTAATTATTACGATTGCCGATAATGGCGTCGGCATCCAGCCTGAGAAACTGGCCCAAATTCAAGCCGGCCAGTCAGAAGGTGTGGGCTTAACCAATGTTCACCAGCGCTTAATCAGTCTCTATGGTACAAAATATGGTCTGTCAGTAACTTCTAACCCGCCACATGGCACAGAGGCCCGACTGCGAATTCCCTTCCAACAGAATGTATCACTGTAGAAAGAAAGTGGTGTATCGTGAGAACAAAAACTGTTATTGTTGATGATGAACAGCCGATTTGTGACGAAATTGAATATCTGCTCAGTCAACATCCTGACATTGAAGTTTGTGCGAAATTTACCAGCTGTATTGATGCTATTATTTACATTCTGGAAAAAAAGCCTGGGTTAATCTTTTTGGATGTCAATATGCCTGGCATGTCCGGACTTGAGTTGGCACAGAAGCTAAACAGCATGACCCGCCCGCCCTACATTGTTTTTATCACAGCCTATGCCGAACATGCGCTTGAAGCCTTCTCCACCTTGGCTATCGGTTATATTACCAAGCCGGTCACTGACGAAAAATTGACCAAGGCCTTAAGCAAAGTACGCCATTTATCCAGCAAAGCTTCCTCAGAGAAGGTATCGCAAATTGCCAAAGTCTGCGTTATGTCTGGCGGCAAAATTGTACCGATGAACAAAAGTGATATTGTATTTATTTATGTCAAAGATAAAGATGTGTTTGTCCGAACGCGCACCGCTGAATTCTCTGCTATGCTCACACTACAGGAATTTGACAATCTGCTTACCGAAACCAATTTTTTGCGCATCCATCGCCAATATATCATTAACTTGGATGAGATTCTGGAAATCATCCCTTGGTTTCACGGCTCTTACTTACTGCGCATGAATGATGCCAATAAACAAGAAGTGCCTGTCAGCCGCAACCGGGTAAAACAACTTAAAAATGCGATTGGTCTAAAGTAAAGGGCTTAGTAGGAGGTTAGCCATGCATTTTAGTATCAAAACCTGGTTTACTGTCTTTTTTATTGTGTCGGCAATAGTTGTATCCGGCGTCCTTGGCATTATGACTATCCGTGATATGCATACGCAAATTGAAGCAGCTATTGCTGAAAAAACCAAATCTGATCTGGCTACCGCCCAGGAAATTGCCGACTATATGCATCCTGGTCAATGGCATGTGGTTAATGGCAAGTTGTATAAAGGCAATTTCCTCATCAATGATAATACCGAGTTGGTAGACCGAATTGGACGCTTAACCGATGATACTGTCACTATATTTTTGAATAATACCCGTGTGGCGACCAATATTATTCGCGACGGCAACCGGGCAACAGGTACGTTTGCCGCCGATTATGTCACGGAAACCGTACTCATTGGCGGCAAAATATATATTGGCGAAGCCGAGGTTGTCGGCGTCAACTACCAAACCGGTTATGCCCCCATCAAAGATGATTATGGTAATATCATAGGTATGTTTTATATCGGCGTTTCGAAAAAATTGGCCGACCAGCTCAAACAAAGTTTTATTGCCGTTGCCATACTGTCAGCCCGCATTGCATTATTATTCGCCTTAGCCGCCACTTGCTTTATTCCTGTTGATCGTTGGGCAACAGTATCTTCCCGTTACTGGCCGGGAAATCCCAAACAATGAATCAAAAACCGTAAGCAAATAGCGTTTATAGGCAAATAAAAACCTGGCTATATGTAATAGCCAGGTTTTTGCATCAGATCTTCTCCAGTTGCAGACCCCAAAGTCTTTTTTCCTTTTTGCCGAAGCCAAAACTCCACCTGAGTGTTCCAACGACTTCAATTTGATCCCCACATTGAATGCTTTGCCTTGGTGCCACAAACATGTAAACACCAATCTCACCACTGGAATCAACAACCTTATATTTGGGTCTGTTAAGCCATTTATGCGATATAGCGTCAATAGTACCGCTAATGCGCACCTGTTCACCGATTCCCATTTTCGCCAGGTCTTTAATCCTTCCTAGTTTAACATGACGAAGATCGAGTTTGGCAACATGGCGCTTGTTTAGTACGTCCATGAGGGCAGGAATCCCTCCCAGCAGTACTACCATTGGCACCATGGTAAGAGCCAGCTGCGCATCCTCACTCATAAAATAAGCCAAGAGGGTAATACAAGTGGCCATTCCCAGGCTGACATAGGCAAAAACGGACATGTGCAACATATTTGCCTCCCTTTAGTCCGCAATTAACTACTACTTAGCAGCCGCTCCCTCTAACTTAGGTACGGCAGCCGGTGCAGGCTCGGCTGCGCCACAGGCATCGCCTTTAAAGCAATAGTGATAGGTGGCGCCAATAACGACAATCGCACCTACGATATTACCAAACGTAACCGGAATAATATTCCAGATCATTACATCATACCAGGAAATACCGCCATTAGCCTGAAGCAGTGCATTCCAGGCTTTGCCGTCAGCTCCGACCTTGGTAATTAAGCTGGGAAAACTATCAACAAGCAATTTGCCAGCCGGTAAAAAGTACATATTGGCAACACAGTGCTCAAAACCGATAACTACGAAGGACATAATCGGAAACCAAATGGCTAAAATCTTGCCAATAGCATCCTGGGCAGTCATCGCCAGCAAAACGGCCAAACAGACAATAAAGTTACAGCCTATCCCTGAGAAGAACAAGGATGCCATCCCCATGTCGCCTGCCGATTTATAAGTAAGAATCTTGCCGATAGCAACCGTAACCGCCATCATACCAAACGCATTGGGTTCGGCTGCTGTAAAATTCCCTTGGGTAAACGGCCCCATAATAACAACAATAGCAAAGGCTATCGAGCCGATAAAATTACCGAGATATACAAACGACCAGTTTTTAATGAGTTTTCCATAGGTGCTTCTGCCTGACCAAACAGCCATTGGCAATAACATGGCATCACCGGTAAAGAGCTCCATGCCGGTTAGAATAATGGCAATCAGGCCTATTGGGAATACGGCACCGCCAATCAATTTCGCAAAACCGGCGCCCAGTAAAGGTGCGACGCCGGTCATGGCAATAGTACAAAAAGCAGCGCCAACTGCAATATATACTCCTCCCATGATACCGCGCAGGAACAACTGCCCTATCGGCAAATCTCCTTTGGCCTTACCGGCATTGTAGGCTATCCCAACCATTTGGGCCGGTGTATTAATTAATCCCACAGTAATACCCCCCTCATTATTGTTGATGTACTCAGAATAAAGTTTCAACAAAAAAGCCTGTAACCAGGTGAGCCTTGCCCTGCCTATAGATTAAATTCTCTTACATTTATCTGCATATATGATTTCTGATAATAATATAAGTGCCTAAGCTAAACAGAATACCCACCAGCTACGTTTCATGCCCTTAAGTATCCCTACTGTTCGGAAGCCTGTGCCGAAAGCAATTGTCTTACTGTAATATCCGCATCATACTCCCGTTGTGCGCGTGCCGTAAAAGTCGAACAAACACGCTCCTTCCGCATCGTAGCAGTATAATTCACACACCAATGTTTGCAGTTGGAACCAAACCTGTCTGAATTTTCAAAACAACAGGTAGATTGTCTCCCCTTGGCGCCAAAGGAGCATACTTTTCCATCTACAACATGGCCTTATCATTATTATATATGTCAAAATCATCCATTCACCACAACGGTTTACTGAATGGCACAATATCGCTACTGAAAAGTTATTTTTTTAGTCTGAATGATGACTGTATTAATTAAAATTTTCTGGTAACTTACTCGCAAAAAAAGAAAGAGTTTTTGCTTAACAAAAACTCTTTCTTTTCCTGGTGGGCGATGACAGGATCGAACTGCCGACATCCTGCTTGTAAGGCAGGCGCTCTCCCGGCTGAGCTAATCGCCCGGAATTAAATTAGATTAATGATGTTCCGCGCTAACGCTTGGAACTAAGCGACTCACTCAGGTTCTTATTTCGCCTGTTGGCTCGTAAGAACCTGGTTCGCTGCTTATATGGTGACCCGTGGGGGAATCGAACCCCCGTTATCGCCGTGAAAGGGCGGTGTCTTAACCGCTTGACCAACGGGCCATATTTGAATGGTGATCCACCCGCGACTCGAACGCGGGACACCCTGATTAAAAGTCAGGTGCTCTACCGACTGAGCTAGTGGATCATCTTACGGGATTAAATTATACCGCATGGTTACTAGGCTTGTCAATGGTATTTTATTGCTGCTGCTATGTCTAAGGTTACTGCTTTAAAGGGTTACCTCACCATGCGTAGAATACTATTTACAATAACAAGCCGCACGTAAGGAAAGGAGCCAGTTATGAACGAAGATGACCAAACTGTCCTGGGACATTTTAGTTATGTCCTGCCCCATCTTAACACGCTATTGTTTAACGATGTGGGTGTAACCTTATCAGACAAAGAACAGGTAATTTTTTATCAGCCGGGAAAAACACTGGATTTGAAAGTACCGATCGGCTCACCGCTCAAGCCGGGAATGGTACTGTATCGCGCCATCCATGAAAAGCGCCGGGTGGTCACCAAGGCAGATAAGTCCCGCTGGGGCCATCCTTTTATCGCTGTTGCCATTCCCCTGTATAATGCCCAGAAGGAAATTATCGGTTCAGCCTGTGTCTTTGAGGCCGTTGACCGTCAGGAACATCTGCAGGCTATGGCTGCCAGTCTCAATGAAAATATTGATACCTTAGCCCAGACTACTGAGGAGCTCTCAGCCCAGACCCAGGAAATTGCCGGCGTAAGTCAGTCTTTGGTCCAGATTGTTCAGGAATCTCAGGTTCGCACGAATGAAACAGGCCAAGTACTGAATTTAATTAAGAACATTGCCGGACAAACCAATTTGTTAGGTCTTAATGCCGCGATTGAAGCCGCCCGCGTCGGTGAACTTGGCCGCGGCTTCGGCGTAGTGGCCGAAGAAATCCGCAACCTAGCGTCAAGCAGTGCCGACTCCATCAAAAAAATCGAAGCCATTATCACTGCTATCCAGTCTGACAGCAGCATTACTGCTGATAAAATTAAACAGGTAAACACAGTCATTGGCGATATTGCCAGTTCGATCAGCAGCATTACTGCTTCTGTACAGCAAACGGCAGCAATGGCACACCAGCTGGATGAAATGGCAGAAACCCTGGACAAAGAGGATAATTAACGCACACAAATAATCCCCGCCATCAATATGGCGGGGATTATTTTATTCGTTATTAAAACATATCAGCAAGAATCATAGTTTGCTCACGGCCAGGACCAACTGAAACAATACCGATTTTAATGCCGCAGACTTCGCTCAGACGCTCCAGGTAACGGCGGGCATTGACCGGCAACTCTTCATAGCTTCTTATTGCGCTAGTATTTTCTTTCCAGCCCGGCATTTCTTCATAAACAGGCTCAACATCGGCCAGGACTTTAAGACTGGCAGGGAACTCATCCAGCAGTTCACCTTTATATTTGTACCCAGTGCAAAGCTTGAGAGTTTCCAGTCCGTCAAGAATATCCAGACGGGTTATTGCCATATATTCAATACCACTGAGATAACCAGCATAACGCACGACGCAGGCGTCCAGCCAGCCGCAGCGGCGGGGACGACCGGTTGTTGTACCATATTCATGGCCGCGTTCTCTAATGGTGTCACCTACTTCATCAGTAAGCTCTGTCGGGAAAGGACCTTCACCAACACGGGTGGTATAAGCCTTAACTACACCAATTACTTTATTGATTTGGGTTGGGCCAACGCCTGCACCGATGCAAGCACCACCGGCAATAGGATGTGAAGAAGTTACATACGGATAAGTGCCATGATCAAGATCAAGCTGAGTAGCCTGCGCACCTTCAAACAATACTTTTTGGCCGTTTTTGATAGCCTTATGCAGTACGCTTGCCGTATCAGTCACATAGGGTTTAAGCTTGCGGGCATATTCTAAGTATTCTTGTTTAACGGCTTCAAGGTCAAAGCCTTCTACACCATAAACCGCTTTTAATAAATGATTTTTGGCTTCCAGATTGAATTCCAGTTTGGAGCAGAATTCTTCTTCATCCATCAAATCAACCATCCGGATACCCGAACGAGCATTTTTATCCATATAGCAAGGTCCGATACCACGCTTAGTTGTACCAATCTTACGATCACCGCGAGATTCTTCCTCAACTTCATCAAGTAGGCGGTGATATGGCATAATGACATGGGCGCGATTAGATACTTTCAGACCTGAGGTATCAATTCCCTTTTCCTTCATACCATTGAGTTCTTTTAACATAACAGCCGGGTCAACTACGACGCCGTTGCCGACAACGCAAGTCTTACCGGAATATAAAATACCTGACGGCAGTAGATGCAGCTTAAATTCAGTACCATCAACCACGACGGTGTGCCCGGCATTATTGCCACCTTGATAGCGAACTACAACATCAGCTTTTTCTGCTAGATAATCAACAATCTTGCCTTTCCCTTCGTCACCCCACTGGGTTCCAATGACAACTACTGAAGACATATGATCAATCCTTTCCTTGCAACTGATATAAACGACTGCCTATGTGGTCACCCGGAAACATTTGGTTGTAAAAAATGCAGGATACTACTATGTTTTCCGGCACCTTATCTGCAGCCCACTCTCTCAGTCGCCGCTTATTGATACTATTTATTAGAACATTACAGTCCATTGAAGAGACTATAATGATATCTAGCATACCGAGAATACAGCGAAAAAAAAATATCTCTGATATTTTTCCCCTTTTTTCCCTTGTTTATCATAGCATTAGCATCTAATCTCTGTCAATAAAAATCGAATGTTTGTGATATAGTTTTAAAACATTGTTCGGAAAATACAAATAAGCCTGCAGCGTTCATTACCTGCAGGCTTATCTTTATCACTTACTCATTTTTTACTGAACAAACGCTGCCATAAGCGCGCGAATCTCCGCCGCATCTTTCAGGCTGAGCACCTTTTTCAGCACTTGCTGCATTTGTTCATCATCAAATCGCCGGATAACTTCTTTTACCCGGGGAATAGCCGGGGCACTCATACTAAGTTCGTCAAAGCCCATAGCTGTTAAGAGCGGCGCTGCCAGCGGGTCTCCCGCCATTTCACCGCACATGCCAACCCAAATCCCATGGGCATGACCGGCTTTAACGACTCCGTCAATTAGGCGAAGCACGGCCGGGTGGAAATGGCTATACAGCGGACTAACTGCCGGATTACCCCGGTCAACAGCCAATGTATACTGTACCAGATCATTTGTGCCAATGCTGAAAAAGTCACACACTGCCGCTAATTCCCAGGCTGTCACCGCCGCCGCCGGCGTCTCAATCATAATACCAAGCGGCATGTTGGCATCAAATGCCTTGCCTTCGTGGATAAGTTCATTTTTGGCCTGCTCGACAAACTGCCTGGCTGCCGCAATTTCGACAGCGCTGATAATCATCGGCAACATAATGGCAACTTTGCCATAAGCCCCTGCCCGCAAAATGGCCTTGAGCTGAGCAAGGAAGAGTTCGGGACGTTCCAGACTGATGCGGATAGCCCGCCAGCCAAGAAACGGGTTTTCTTCTTTATTGATATTTAGATAACGCAGCGGCTTGTCGCCGCCAATATCCATTGTCCGGATAACGCACAAAGCCTGACCACATTGTTCGGCAACAGCCTTATATGCTGCAAATTGTTCTTCTTCATTGGGCGGAATCTCCCGCCCTAAGAACAAAAACTCGCTGCGAAATAACCCTACACCTTCAGCGCCTTGCTTACTGGCAATTTCCATGTCGGCCGGCGAACCAATATTAGCAGCCAATTGCACCTTGGTGCCGCTTTGGGTTACAGCAGGCAATGCTGCCATCTGAGTGTCTTGCTGCTTGTGCAGTGCTTCGGCTTCTGCCCTTTTCCGGTATTCGGCCAAATTCGCATCAGTCGGATTAAGGATAACTTTGCCGCTATAACCGTCGACAATAACAACTGTCCCTGAAGCAATATAATTTATGGCTTCACCTAAACCGGTAACTGCCGGAATGGATCGTGCCTTGGCAATAATGATGGTATGTGAGGTCGTACTGCCCAATCCCAGTATAATACCTTGAACTGTATCTGCTGGCATACCGGCTGCCTGAGAGGGTTCAATTTCCTGAGCACACAGCACCACAGGTTTAGACCCATACTGAGTCTGATCGGCACCAAGGAGCAGCCTTGCTAGCCGTCTGCCAATATCACGAACATCGGCAGCCCGCTCCCGCATATAAGAATCATCCAGCGAGTCAAACAGGGCAGCAAATTCTTCGGCAGCAGCCAGCACGGCTTGCGGCGCAGCTATTCCCTGTTCAATTTTGGTCTGTATGTTGGCGGCAAGCCCAGGATCATTAATCATGGTGTAATGGGCATCCATAATATCGGCTTGATGCTGCTGGCCGGTCGTCAGCGCCGCTGCTTTGAGCTTCAGCAGTTCGGCACCGGCAACCTGCAGGGCTTCGGTAAATTTCCCGGCCTCTGCACTTGCCGTGCCAGCAGTATATTTTTTTAATTCTCCCGTCAAGTCACTTGCTAATACCTGTATTGTAGCAATACCAATTCCCGATACAACTCCGATGCCTTGTAATACTTGTTCCATAACTAACCCTCGCCAAAATTGCTTTCCACCAAGGCCTTTAACCCGTCAAGGCAAGCTGCCTCATCCGGTCCATCGGCGGTTAGTTCGATTTTACTTCCCTGGCCTAATCCCAGACCCATAATTGCCAATATGCTCTTAGCATCAGCCGTTTTAGTCCCGGCTGCAAGCGTTACTTTGCTGGTATACGCTGATGCCTTTTGCACAAATTGCGCGGCAGGTCTGGCATGCAGTCCGGCCGCATTTGTCAGCACCAATTCGATCTTTGTCATATCTACTCCTCCATCGAGTCTGGATAATACTTTTACTTTTTCCTAAGTTCACGGGCTCCGGCTGCAGTCGCCGCCACACTTACCAACGGCTGGCCAATTGATGCATCAACAACAGCAGCAATGGCTCCTTCCACTATCGGGGCATCGGCAATTGCCACCCGGTCTTTTAGCTCATCACCGAGCATATCGATTGCTAATTCGGCACTCATAACAGCACTGCCCAAATCCACCAGGACAAGCACACCGTCTCCGGCATTGGCTTCTTCAATAGCTGCCTGGATTTTAAAGGCGTCGGTACCGATACCGCCGCCCGACATGCCGCCGGCTGCAATAATTTTTTGTCCGGGAGCCGCCATTTGTCCTGCCAGTTCGCAGATACCTTCCGCAATTTTGGCACTATGCGAAACTACAACAATTCCGACCATTTTTTCGCCCCCTATGCATTTGCCTTCGCATAATCAGTTACCGCCGCCAGCAGAATATAAGAGGATGTAGCCCCTGGGTCCTGATGCCCGATACTGCGCTCGCCCAAATAGCTGGCCCGCCCCTTTGTTGCAATAATGGTTTTGGTGTATTCGACACCCTCAGCGGCGGCCGCTGTTGCCAAGGACAAACAAGCCGGCAGTGCCTGGCCTTCTGCCATACCTTGCACAAAAGCAGCATACGCAGGTTCCAGCGCATCAAGCATGGTTTTTTCACCACGTACGGCTTTACCTCGGTCTTTAATCCCACCAATAGCCGCCTCCAGCATTTTGGCAGCAGTATCAGTATCAATTGCAGTTTTCCCCTGGGCAGCAACCGCAGCCCGTAGGAAGGCAGTTCCATAAAGCGGACCTGAGGCTCCGCCTACTGTTGAAATCAAGGTCATGCCAATCAGTTTAAGCACAGCACCAATATCATCACCGGAGTTAGCTGCCGCCAACTTGGCGCGCACGGCTTCAAAGCCGCGCGCCATATTAATCCCGTGATCGGAATCTCCAATTGCCGAATCAAGGTCTGTGAGCAATTCCTTATTTGCGATAATTGCCTGGGCTAGTACTTCTATTGCCGCATTTATATTTGCCACAAGTATTCCTTCTTTCTTCTAGAATTGAACCAACGCCGGGGTATCTGCCGGTGCCAGCAGCAATTCTTTAAGTTCGCTGTCAAGTTTGAGTACCGTAATTGAGAAACCGGCCATTTCCAACGATGTCATATAATTGCCGACATAGGTTTTGGCAATTTTGATATTTTTCGCGCCAAGGATTGCTGCCACTTTGCGGTTAACTACATATAATTCCATAAGCGGCGTGCCGCCCAGGCCATTTACCATAACAGCAACTTCTTCACCTGCAGCAACCGCGATATCAGCCAAAATTTTATTTAACAAATGCTCGGCTGTTTCGTCTGCAGTACGGATGGTCTCCCGGTGGGTTCCCGGCTCGCCATGGATACCCATGCCGATTTCTACTTCATTGTCTGCCAGCGTGAAGCTGGGTTTACCTGCTGCCGGCACTGTGCAAGGCGATAATGCCATGCCCATTGACCGCACATTGGCAATAACTTTTCCCGCTACTTTTTGCACTTCTGCTAAGTCAGCACCTTTTTCGGCTTTGGCGCCGGCAATTTTATGAACAAACACGGTTCCGGCAATACCGCGGCGACCTGTTGTCCAGGTGCTGTTTTCTACAGCCACATCATCGTTGACAACAACCTTGGCAACTTTTATACCATCGGCCTCAGCCATTTCAGCTGCCATTTCAAAATTCATAACATCACCGGTATAGTTTTTAATAACCAGTAATACGCCTTTACCGCCGTCAACAGCTTTAACTGCCTCATATACCTGGTCAGGTGTCGGTGAGGTAAATACCGCACCGGCTATCGCGCCATCAAGCATTCCGCGTCCGACATAGCCGCCATGGGAAGGTTCATGTCCACTGCCGCCGCCTGATACCAACGCAACCTTTCCCTGTACCGGCGAGTTGGCCCGCACAATTACATCAAAACCTTCTACCCTCTTAACATACTGGGGATGAGCCAACACTACCCCTTGCAGCATTTCCTCAACAACTTGCTCGGCATTGTTAATAACTTTTTTCATTAGTCAAAAGCCTCCTCGCAATTTTACTGTCCCGTTGCACGGTCTATGTAGTAACTAACGCAAGAAATATGCCAAAAAAGCCAGAGTCCCCAAGTTGATGCTCTGGCAGTATCGCAAAGCCTGTAATTACAGAGCTTGTGCACCTTATTAACCCCAGGTAATTGACAGAATCAAACCTGGAAGTCCTAACCTTCTTGGTAAAAAATATCAAGCTCATCGGTTATCGTTGATATTATTTCCCAGTCCATCTCTATTTTCCCAGGAAACCACTTTGTTAATTCCATATTTTTGCGCTTTGGCGGCAACAGTTTTGTGAGTTAGTCTCAAGGCTTTGCCGGCGGCATTGTAGCTGCCGTATTGCGCCAACGCCCGGGTAATAATTTGTTTTTCATATTCCGCCCACGGCAACACCGGTGCCTGGAGAGACGGCAATATCACCGGGCCAGCTTCGGCCAGACCGGCAGCTTCTTCGCTTCGCAGATATATAGGCAAATCTGCAACGGCAAGCAAGGTGTTGTCGGCCAGCGTCACCATACGCTCAATCACATTTTCAAGTTCCCGTACATTACCAGGCCAGTGATAGGCCATCAAGCCGGTAAGCGCTTCACCAGCAATACCGGTAATATCTTTGTTTTGTTCAGCAATAACCTTTTGCATAAAATGATCGACTAACAGCGGAATATCAGCAACCCGTTCACGCAGCGCAGGCAGGAGAATGGGAATCACATGCAGCCGATAATATAAATCTTCCCGGAATTCACCGGCTGTTACCATATGCGCCAAATCGCGGTTGGTGGCGGCAATAATCCGGACATCAGCCTTAATAACAACCTCGCCGCCAACCCGGGTAAATTCTTTTTGCTGCAGCACCCGCAGCAGTTTGGCCTGCATGCTTTTGCTAAGTTCGCCAACTTCATCAAGGAAAATTGTCCCGTGATCGGCCAGACTGAACTTTCCCGGTTTTTGGCGGACAGCACCGGTAAATGCCCCTTTTTCATGACCAAACAACTCACTTTCCAGCAGACTTTCCGGAATCGCGGCACAGTTTACCCGTATAAAAGGTCCCTCAGCCCGGCGACTGGCATAGTGAATGCCTTCAGCCACAAGTTCCTTGCCTGTACCGCTTTCGCCAACAATTAAGACTGTTGCACTGCTGCCGGCTGCTTTGGCCGCAACCGCTAGAGCTTCGCGCACTTTGCCGCTTTGGCCGATAAACTTCTGAAACGCCGGCCCCGGTTTTTGAGTCCGCCGCAGTTCTTGTTCCAGATATTCGGCTTTGGCCGAAACATGATTGAGTTTGTCCATCAATTTATGTACTTCATTAACATTTTTTACAACAGATACCGCTCCGGTTATTTCACCATCGACAACAATGGGATTTACATTGGCTACCAATGTAACCCCACTCGTCTTGGCCACCAAACTGCCAAACACCGGCTGTCCGGTTGCCAGCACCCGGCTGCGCGCACCATCAGGCGATAGCTTTCTGACATTCTGGCCGGTCAGTTCCTGCCGCGACTGTCCGACAAGTTCAAGATAAGCCGGATTCACATAAGTTATACAGCCATTTTTATCCACCACACAAATGCCGTCTTGTACCGACTCCAGCACCAGCTGCAACCGCTCTTTTAAATCTTTTACGGCAGTCAGCTCGTCAGTGACGGCCTCCAGTACCGAAATATCCTCGAAGATGGCCAAGGCGCCCCGCACTTTGCCATCGGCAATAATGGGGGTGCGGTTGGTAATAATGGCAAAATCGCCAATCGACTGGCGGCAACCGATTTCAGCCTGGCGGGTCTGGGCAACAATATGCAGCCGCGAACCAGGAATAATGTTTTGCGCTTTATTACCAATAGCCTGGCTGGCGGCAATCCCCAGGATACGTTCAGCCGCCGGATTAAAGACGGTAATTATATCATTTTCATCAGTGACCATCAGCCCATTGGCCATACTGGCAAAAATCTGCTCAGCGGTAAAAGCGTTGTCTTGCAGCAGGTTGTCAATCTGGCTTAAAACAGCCTCATCTGCCAGTCGAAAGTCACTTTCTAAAAAAACTTTCATTTCCTCGGCCGCTGTTTCTGCCGCCTGACCCGCAGCCTCGACTAGCAGCAGGTCATCTTTTTTTATTCGCAGCGATACCAGCGGCATAATACTGACAGCCCTCACCGCCTGGCCACCAAGACGGCGAAAATACAAGGTAACCTGCCATTTATGTTCGAGCTCATGCGCTTTTTGTACAATCATGGCTGCTACCCGGGCATGCAGGCCTTTTTCGTGTATAATAACCGCTTCTCTACTACATTCCATACTTTGCCACCTCATCGCCGAACATCAATTATTAGCATTATTGTACTGCAAAATTCTTCATTACACTATAGCGCCAATAGAAAAAGGCAAGCACTTTTTTTAAAAAAGTACCTGCCTTAATCTATCCGACTTCTATTACTTTAGAGTGCTGCCACCTGGGCAAGCTGCTCTCCAACCGGAACAGCACCACGGCTGCCACGTCGTCCGCTCTTCTTAACAGTGACACCCCAGTCCTTCATCCAGGAGGACAGTTTGCTGCGCGCTCTCTGAATGGCATTGTCAATAACTTTCTCTTGCAAATTCAATTTCTTGGCAATTTCGCGTTGCTTATAGCCTTCAATATATAGATCCACGACTTGTTTTTCGAGTTGTGATAGAATATTGGTCAATTCAATTTCAATATTTTTTACGGTTTCTTCTTCGACAACAAGCGCGGCCGGATCTTGCTGCTTGCTATCAATAAAAATAGATTCCAAACAAAGACCGGAGGTTTCCGGCATGCCGTTCAGAGAAACTGCCTCATTGAGAAAGCAGTGCTTTTTGCGATTATACATAGTGACCGCTGATTTAATCGTACTTTGAATATTCATCTCAACCAGCAGTCGGAAGGATTTGCCCCGGGTTTCATCATAGTGGCATACGGCTTTGTACAAACCGATTAGACCCCATTGATACATATCGCGATAATCCCCGCCAGGTAAATAATATGTTTTCACATACCGTAAGATGACTTTGTGGTATTGTTTTACGATTTTCTCAAATTCTTGATTGTTAATGCTACCATCACTATAAAAGCACGACTCAAGCACAATTTCATACTCCTCTTCCTCAAATTCACAACAAAATGTTGCTTTTTTCTCTGACGCTTTCTATATATGCAATAATCGTGCCAACGTAAATTATGCCATTAATTCAGTATTTGTGACATCGTTTTTTAGACAATTTATGCAATTATGCACAAATTTGTACACACATGCATTTTTTTTGTACATATTTGTTGAACGACAACCAAAATTGTCCTACTTCTCTGCCTGTTGTAATAAAATGTAATATAACGCAAAATAGTTTCTATCCAAAATTAATAAAGAGCGCACAATTTGCAAACGCTCTTTATCAGAAGTCGCTATCTATCCACTATTATCTTGAGCCAATAGTGGAGCTTTCTACCGTTTCCGGTTTGGCTTTATCCTTTGTAGTTGATCAGAATCAGCCCCAACAGACAAAAGACCAGCCCCAGCACAGTTGTAGCCGATAAGCTTTCTTTGAAATACAATAAGCCTAGCGGTATTAGTAAAACACTGACCGTTGTGCTTGCAACAATATTAAACAAACTAATATTCCAGCCCACCCGGTATGCAACAAGTGTTCCTACTTCTAACCCGACAATGGCCATCCCCAAAACATAACTAACCCAGTTTACCTGCCGAAAATTATCCACAAAAGGTACTGCTTTTTCCATGGGGTAAAACGGATAGATAAGCAGTGTCACAATACCGGCGGTAATATAAGTAACAGTCAGGGCAATCATGGGGTTAACATTGACTGGTGTGACTTTCAAAAAGACATGGTACAAAATACTAGATATGATGGTTAAAGTGATCGTCAAGTAGTACAGCAAAAACAAACAGCCTCCTTACGGCCAGCACTAGCTTGACATCCTGGACAAATCACTGAACTTGGTAAATTGTTTGTGGAAGAAGAGCTGCACACTGTCAACAGGACCATTACGGTGCTTGGCAACAATAACATCGGTAATATTTTTATTTTCGGTTTCGGGATCATAATAATCTTCACGATACAGGAAAGCAACAATATCGGCATCTTGCTCGAGTGAACCAGATTCCCGGAGGTCACTGAGCATAGGTTTTTTCACTTGACGGGATTCTACGCCGCGACTGAGCTGTGACAGGGCAATAACCGGCACTTTGAGTTCACGCGCTAAGGCTTTTAATGAACGTGAAATCTCGGAAATTTCCTGTTGGCGGTTTTCGTTACGCGAGCTGCCGCTGCTGCCTTGCATGAGCTGAAGATAGTCGATAATGATTAATTGTAAATTATGCTCAATTTTTAACCGGCGGGCTTTGGAACGCATTTCCATGACAGTGATACCTGCCGTATCATCAATAAAGATGGGCGCGGCAGCCAAACGGTCTGCGGCCCGCACCAGCTTATCCCAGTCATTGTTTTCCAGTTCGCCGATACGCAGGCGCTGCGCGTCAATGGGCGCCTCGGCACACAACATCCGCTGCACCAACTGCTCTTTGGACATCTCCAAGCTAAAAAAAGCCACTGCCTGTTTTTCCTTAATGGCAACATTCTGGGCAATATTAAGCACAAAGGCAGTTTTACCCATACTGGGGCGAGCGGCAATCAAAATAAGGTCAGAAGCCTGCAGGCCTGAGGTCAATTTATCTAGATCCTTAAAGCCGGTAGACAATCCGGTTATGCCGCCTTTCGAGGAATACAGCTCCGAAACTTTATCAAATACGTCAAAAATGATGTTTTTGATGGAGGCAAATTCTTGACCGGCCTTACGATTAGAAACTTCCAATATCATTTTTTCGGCTTTGTCCATAATAACGGTTACTTCTTCATTGGCTTCATAACCCATGCCGGCAACCTCGGTTGCGGTGGTAATAAGCTGACGCAGCAAGGCTTTTTCTTCAACAATCCGGGCATGGTACATAACATTGGCGGCAGTTGGCACACTGTTAGCCAACGCCGAAACATATGCAATGCCGCCTGCGCCTTCCAATTTTTCATCGCGGCGCAATACTTCAACAACCGTTACTAAGTCTACAGCATCATTTTTATTAAACAATTCCAGCATGGCGTTAAAGATCAGGCGATGGGCCTCGCGATAAAAATCCTCAGGTCTTAAGAGTTCTACTACCTTGGATATGGCCTCGCGTTCAATCATCATTGCGCCCAGTACTGACTGCTCTGCTTCCACGTTTTGGGGGGGAACGCGATCAATCATGTAAACTTCTCCTTATATACGCAAGTCTTTTCTTTAGGCCAAAAAGCCGCGCTTCACACAGTATCACCGTGCATACCGGTTAAGCGCGGCCTCTCCTTTTTTTATACTAAGTGTCAGGCACTGACAGCTTCCTCTTCATCAAACAAAATTGCCATAGCTTCTTCTACAGTAGCAACAGGCCTAATATCAAGACCCAAATGACATTCTGGAATATCTGTTTTATTCTCCTGGGGAATAATCATGGTCACAATACCGGCTTGTTTAGCGCCATAGGCTTTTTCAAACACGCCGCCTACCGCCTTAACTTTGCCTTGAATCGAGATTTCACCGGTAATGGCTACATCCTGGCGGATAGGTTTGCCGGTAATGGCCGAAATAACGGCCGACACGATTGCCGTGCCTGCAGACGGACCGTCAATACGGCCGCCGCCGATAATGTTAACATGCAAATCAAAACTTCCCAGATCCTGACCGGTAATTTTCCTGACAACCGCTGCAGCATTAAATACGGAATCCTTAGCCATGCTGCCGGCTGTATCATTAAACCGGATAGTACCTTTGCCTTTTTCTGCCGTAAAAGCCACTGCTTCAATTTCCAGCACCGACCCCAGATAACCGCTGACACCAAGGCCGAACACTTTGCCAACTTCCAAGGTAGGCGTGGCCTTACGGTTAACATAGGGCGAAAGACGGCTAACTTGGGCCACCCGGTAAATATCCTCTTTGGTAATGCTGACATCCTGCAGTTTTTCGCCAACTCGCATAAGCGCCATACTATACGCATCAGACAAGATGTTAACGGCCTTGCGGCCTTCAATAGTATAATCGCTGATAAGCTGCGGTACTTCAGGCTCAATTGCAACTTCAAGCTTGACAGCGGCGTTGCGCACAATTTCTTCAATGTGTTTAGGAGTTAGCGGCTCAAAATAGATTTCGGCGCAGCGCGAACGCACGGCAGGCGTAATGTCACTGGCCTCTCGGGTGGTAGCACCAATCAGGATAAAGTCAGCAGGCGCTCCTTCTTCAAACAGTTTCTTGATATATTTTGGCACACTGGCATCTGCCGGATCATAGTATGCCGAATCAAAAAACACCCGTTTATCTTCCAGCACTTTTAGCAACTTGTTTTGTAACATAGGGTCCATTTCACCGATTTCATCAATAAACAAAATGCCGCCATGGGCATCGGTTGCCAAACCCGGCTTGGGCTCAGGCACACCGCTTTCCGCCAAATCACGGCGGGCGCCTTGATAAATCGGATCATGAACTGATCCTAAGAGCGGATTGGTAACATCGCGCGGATCCCAGCGCAAGGTGGTGCCGTCAACTTCCACAAACGGCGCTTCTGCTGCAAAGGGCGACCGGTTAACCTTTTTGGCTTCTTCCAGTACCAGCCTGGCAGCCGTGGTTTTACCAACACCAGGTGGTCCGTACAGAATCAAATGCTGCGGATAAGGTGAGGCCAGCTTGGCCCGCAAGGCTTCAACCGCCCGTTCCTGACCGATAATTTCATCAAGCGTAGTCGGACGCAGTAGTTCCATTGCCGAACGGGTTAATTTGCGGGTTTCAAGTTTTTCTAAGAGCGCAAACTTTTTCAGGGTCTGCGGATTTTCCGCGTTGGCAGGGCTTTCTTCTTTGATAACCTGAGCTCTGATTTCCTGCACATATTCCTGATGACGTTCTTCCATCTTTTCGGCAATTTTCTTTTCAATGCGATCTTCTACTGTGCGCCGGGCACACAAATCAGCAAGCTCATCTTCGATTTCGCCAAGTTTCTCCGGAATATCCTTTATGGCCGGCAGCTGCTCAATTGTCGGATCTTCAAACACCAGCTTTTGCAGCGCCAGCACGCGTTCATCAAGCCGGCTAGAGCGCATAAGCTCAAGCGCTCCCAGCTTGCCTGCTTTTAAGACTACTTTTTCTGCTCCCATAACCCCGGTATATAGCCCGTACAAAGCGGCGACCTGGCGTTTAAGCTGATCTTCCTGGGTGCTATGACCGCCGGTGGCCGAATCCGTGTTACTGCTGCGTACCAGTTTATTAAAAAAATCTTTCATGACCTTACCTTTCTAAATGTACGACTTATTCTGCTGTTACTGTCACTTGAATCTGCGTACTAACTTCAGCATGCAGTTTGATAGGTACGGTGAAGGTTCCCAACGATTTCAGAGCATCTTTCAGCTCAATTTTGCGCTTATCAAGTTCCAGTTTATGTTCTTTGACCAAAGTATCTGCAATGTCTTTGGCAGTTACCGAGCCGAAGAGTCGCCCGCCTTCTCCCATTTTTACCGGAATGGTCAGACTAATTTTCGCCATTTGCGCTGCCAGCAGTTTGGCTTCATCAAGGGCGCGTTCTTTTTTGCGCTCCTCAGAAGCTTTTTGCAGATTAGTATTATTTACGTTGTTGGCAGTGGCTGGGATTGCCAGCTTTTGCGGCAACAGATAGTTGCGGGCATACCCTTCTGATACTTCGATTATGTCACCTTTTTTACCGAGTTTTTTCACTTCTTGCTGCAGAATTACTTTCATGGGTTGCACTCTCCTTTATATAGCAATCAACAATCTCTACAATTTTGGTTTTAACTTCTTGCATAGTGGTATTGCGTATTTTGGTGCCGGCCACCGATTGATGGCCGCCGCCACCCAATTGCTCCATAATTACCTGGACATTAATTTCGCCATTGGAGCGAGCGCTTACGCCAATACCGTCATCAATATTAAATAAAACAAAGCTAACCCGCACACCCTCAATGTTCAGCAGCATATCTGCTGTCTGGGCGGCTGTCGTCTGGGCATTTTTTATATCGGCCGGACAAATGGCAATTACCACACCGTCATGCGGCATTTCGGTATTGTCAATAATCGCGGCCTGACTTTTAATGGTTTCAAAATCCACCCGGAATAAGTGGCGAACCAAGGTAGGATCAGCTCCAGCCCGCCGCAAGTAAGACGCCGCCTCAAATGTACGAACACCGGTCTGCACGGCAAAGTTCTTGGTGTCGACAACCAATCCGGCATACAAGGCCGAAGCTTCCAGCCGGCTTAGTTCAATTTTATCGTCAAAGTAGCCTAGTAGTTCTGTAACCAGCTCACTTGTCGAAGACGCAGACGGTTCCAGATATACCAGCAGTGTGTTCGCAATAATGGTTTCGGCGCGGCGATGGTGGTCGATAATTACCGTCCGTTCCGCCCGGGCCAACACCTCAGGCGCTGCTGCCAGTTCAGGTCGGTGGGTATCCACCACAAATACCAGTGCTCTGGGGTTAACCAAAAGGCCTGCTTGCATCGGCGATATAAACAGATCTCTGTATTCTTCATAATCAAGTAAGAGCTCGGCCAGCTTGTCAACAGCCATTCCGGGCTGGCTAACAACGATTTTCACTTGTTTGCCCATATGACGAACCATCTTGGCAACCCCCAGCGCTGCCCCCAGACTGTCAAAATCTTCGCCGGTATGCCCCATTACCACAATACTTTCAGCTTGTTCAATTAATTCTCTGATGGCTTGAGCGACAATTCGGGCTTTTACCCTGGTATTCTTTTCAACCGCTTTGGATTTGCCGCCGAAAAACTGGACTTTGCCGCCAATATTTACCGCGGCCTGATCGCCGCCGCGGCTTAAGGCTAGATCCAGTCCGGCCTGGGCGCGCTGCCCCAATTCTGCCACCGAGTTTTCACCGGTTGCGGCGCCAATGCTTAACGTTACCGGAATTTTATTACCGCCCTGAATACCTCGAATTTTATCCAAAATCTCAAATTTGTCGCCATTCATTAACTGGTCAAGCGCCAGACGGTTTATAACTGCAAGATAAGTATCTTCATTAAATTTTTTCAGATGCCCGTCACGCTCGGTCATCCATTCGGCCAACATATGATTAACCTCGCCCAAAATGGCGGTGCGCTGGCTCTCATTCAGTCCGGTTAAGGCATCATTATAGTTATCAATCTGAATATAAGCCAGCACAGGCTGAACATGAGCGCAGGCCTGTTTATCGGCTTCAAGCTCTGTAATGTCCGACAAATACAACACAGTAAGTGAATTTTCCTGAGCCACCCGGTGAATAATGTCGTAATGATGCGAGTTGGCCTCAAAGCTGGTTTTGCCGTCTTTACCTGCAATTTTTTCGAGTGGCAAATTCGGCCAGACCTTAAGCAACGACTGACCAAGATCTACCGGTTCATTGACCCATTTAGGCAGCGTGGTATTACGCCAGTGAATATTGCCATGCTCATCAATAATAACGATCGCCAGCGGAAATTTGTCAAAAACCTGGGCTGCAGCAGTATCTAAGCAGCGGCTCATGTCCTCAAGGTAATTGTTTACCTCTTTTTGGCGGCTTGTATAGCGCTCCCGCCCATACAGATAGAGCACATACAGTAATATGGCGCCCAATGTAGCTGCATAGGGATTATAGTAGCTGATTATAATCAATAAAGCAGCAGTTACGGCTAAATAAATACGAGTGTCAAACCAAAATGAAGGGCCTTGCGGCATTTTTTATTTCCTCCTGTCACTCCCTTTTCGGAGTACGCAGCTGACGGTAGTCAAAAATAATATCAAAGGCACCGCCGATAATCAGCGCCTGCATAACAATACCGTTAGACAGTATTAAGAATAGTATAATACCACGGACAATTCTTGACAAATTGTATTTATCGGCAAGGAAGTAAACCACCGCCATCCCTTGTATAAATAGGAGCATGGTGGCAACTACTTGGATGTTCATACCGGTATTATACAATATTTCGAGTTCTCTGGTCTTGCCCCAATAAATGGCGACAAACGACACGGCCAGAGCATACACCGTAAACCGCGGCATATTCCAGCGCCGAAACGGGGGAAAGGGCTCAAGAGTCTGTCCGAGTCTGGCCAACACTGCTTTGGCTACCTGGTAATTTAGGAAGGTGTCCACAAAAGCAGCTAATACAAATCCTGCTGGCAATATAATCTTCATAAGTTCTATCATCGGCTTCAGAGTTGCTTCCATTCGGGCCATATCTTCGGCATTCATGCCCATCTGCCGGTAAAAATCCATTGCTGTCTCTAGCCCTTTAATCATGCCTTCGGTTTGAAGAGTAAGTGGATTAAAACCTATTACCGCTGCACTGATTGCCAATACGGCGATCTTGGAAACTAGCGAGGCTGCTGCCCCAACAAATAAAGTTTTGGTTGGCGAAAATCCTTGTCGTAAACCATATCCTAAGGCAATTCCGATCAGGCCAAAGCCCACTACAACCGATACGGCAGTGAGCGGATGCATTATGAGCGCAATAATCAGGCCTGATGCAACCACCGCCATTAAGCTCCATTTATAGCCATGTCTCACACCCAAAAGCACAATAGGCACAGGCCACAGCAAATTGACAAACGCGCCGATTACCGGCAAGTACGTGCTGATAAGCGCAAACATTATGGCGACCGCGGTCAGTACGCCACCTTCAACAACCGGTCTAACCGGATTTTTCTGCATAGTTCACCTCTTCTGGCGAAGATACCGGCGATATTCACTCATATCTCCAAACCATCGTTCTGCTTCTGTTTCTTGTTTTATATTGTCTCCAAGCTTGGTATTTACAATCTCCTCCATTTCGGAATACTCAATACCCAGCCGCCTTCCAAGGACAAAGGCTGAAATAATGAGCCCAGCCAGCGCGCTTCCTATAGCTTCCCGCCGATTATGAGCCATAGCCTGATAAAGGTCTCCCACTTCAGTCAACAAATCTGCTTTGAGTCCTTCAATCAGTCTAAGTTTTCGCAAGATGTCAGATTCCTGGGCGAACACACAGACCGCCTCCTTATTCCACCTTGTTATATTCGAAAGAAAAGTGGTTATTTCCTGCTTTTCCTTTTAAGAAAAGACTTGGCTTGTGCCAAGTCCTTCAGGACGACCGAATTGCTATGCCATCCATGGCGCAATCGGCACTAGCGCCATCCAGGCGCGTCGCCGGCAGAAGCCTTAGTCGTTCTTATGTCAACAGAATTTTGTTGTAAATTCTGGTAGACTAAATAAAAGCCCCGGCGCATTACGGCCGAGGCAAACTGTTTTTTTCTGTTGCATTAAAGCGAATATAGAAAGCTGTGCCGTCTGCGCCGGTAGATACTTCAATCTTGCCCTTGTGCCGTTCAACAATGCCATAACATACCGGCAATCCGAGGCCTGTGCCATTATGCTTGCTGGTTATAAACGGGGTACCCAGTTTAGCTAATACCTGGGGTGAAATGCCTGGTCCTTCGTCCTGTACGACTAAAACAACCTGCCCATTTTCCTCATAGGTCCGAATGGTGACAACACCCGGGTGAGTCATGGCCTCAAAGCCATTGCGTACCAGATTAAGCAAGAGCTGTCTAATTTCTTTTTCATTTAAGCATAATGACTTGATATTACCCAGCTGTAGTTCAATATCATTGCCGGCAATGACCGCATCTGTTGTCATCAAGGGTTCTATGGCCTTGATAACTGCGTTTAGATCGGTTTCAACCTGACAAGCCGGCGTCGGCCTGGCTACCGACAAAAATTCGGAGAGGATGAGATTCGCCCGGTCTAATTCACTGATCATAAGATCAAAATAATCCTGATAGGCCTTACACTCGTCCTTCTTGCTCAGCATCTGTAGAAAGCCGCGCACCGTAGTCATCGGGTTACGGACTTCATGGCTGATGCCTGCTGCCATTTGACCCACAAGATTTAGGCGATCAAGGCGCACCAGCTCACTTTTCATCACCCGGACATCAGTCACATCGGTAGCCATTCCCATGATGTGGCGTTTGCCTTCAATCATAATTTCTTCTGCCGAGAATATCGCAAAGCGATTCTGCCCGTCTTTGGTAGTAAACGCAATCTCTTGATTACGAATATAGCCTTTTTTACAAAATTGACGGGCAAGCTGTTTGATTGTCTCAGGTGTACAGATGCCCAGCTCAAGTACAGTATGCCCAACTACCTCTTCTTTTTTCCAGCCGGTTCCTTTCAGGAAACTGCTGCTAAAATCAATAATCCGGCCTTGTCGGTCATGGATGCACATTAAATTTGGTGAAACATTAAAGGCCGTGTAAAACCGTTCATTGGCCCGGCGCAGTTCGGCCGTACGTTCAGCTACAAGTAACGATAACTGCTGCTGATAAGTTTCCAGCTCTTTTTGCAATTGAATATGCCGTGTTATATCTGCTACTGTCAGCAACAAGCCAATACAGACTTCATCCACTTCCAGCCGTTTAAGTGTCCATTCAATATGGCGCGAAGAATTCGGGGTCTTCCAGCTAGAAGCGGTATACACGCCGCCGGTTGCCAGAATGCGTTTGGCAATTGCCGTTAGATTTTCAGCCTCTACAGCCCCGATTTTTTCGCTTAAAACCGAAGTAACCGTGCGTCCGATTAGCTTGTATGAGGGGCTTGACACTATATCGGCAAAGAGATTATTAACTTGCGTAAATCTCATTCGCGTATCAATCAGCGCAAGACCGACCGGCGCCTGTTCCAGTATCGCCACAAGTGTATCCCAGTTTGACTTATGCGATATATCAGCACACTGCACAGCTTTACCCTCCCGCTCACCAGGCAGCCTACCAGCCCGGGAGTCCAGTTTTCGATATCATTATATGCATTTCAATAAGATATTTTTCTATATATTTCCATGTCGATTATACATTATCCTGTCAGAAAATTAAATATATATAATAAAACTTTCCCGCGAGAGCCGAAATCATGAAAACACGGCTTGCGCTGAGCTTTAGGATGCGTGCAGCCGCAGTTGACCTTGGACAATGGAATAGAAAAAGGAATGTACTTTTGCCATGCACAAGTACCAAAAAGTCTAGGCCTGAAGCCTCCACGCTAACCTGTTCCGGTAGAGATCTGCTTTCATAGCCATATGATATAGTCTCCACTTCAATGCGCGGACCTGAAAAGCCGGGCGATATTCCTAAAACCCGTAAACTCGCTACGCTCAAACAGTACGGGTTTCTTAACGGAATACCGCCCGGCTTTTCTCCTGCGGGACGCTTTCTCCGGCAAAGGCCGGGTGGTTTCGGGAGTTATGAGGGGTACCGGGTGTAAACAGTACGGCCGCCTGTGCCGGGTTTTGTACTTGACACCTCTTGTTTTACAAGGCCTCCACAACTCCCAGAACTTATCTGATACATTAAAAAAGGGCAAAAACCCTGAATCCAGGATTTTTGCCCTTCTTGGCATATTTACTCTGCAGTAAATGGCAGCAAAGCGATATTGCGCGCCCGTTTTACAGCCAGCGTCAGTTGACGTTGATGTTTAGCGCAGTTGCCCGAAATGCGGCGCGGCAGGATTTTGCCACGCTCGGTAGTATACCGGCGCAATTTAGGAACATCTTTATAATCAATATCGGTTACTTTATCGACACAGAAACTACAAACTTTTTTCTTAGGTTTGCGGCCTCTTTCGCGTTTAATAGCCATTAGTTTACCCCCCTTTTAAAATGGGATTTCCTCATCAGGGAAGACATCTTTGCCGAAGGAATTTACATCTATACTCCCGCCCTCGCCACCGGCAGATGCCTGTTTGCGTTCAAGGAATTCAATAGATTGCGCTACGACTTCGGCGACGCGGCGCTTTTGACCATCATTGGCTTCATAGGAGCGGATTTGCAGCCGGCCATCGACCAACACCCGCTGACCTTTTGTCAGGTTGTTGCCGCAAGTTTCGGCCAGTCGTTCCCACGCTACGATCGGAACAAAATCAGCGGTATTCTGACCTTGATTTTGACCGCCGCTAAAGCGGTTAACAGCCAGCGTAAAAGAAGCAACAGCCTTACCACTTTGCGTATATCGTACCTCTGGATCTTGTGCCAAGCGGCCGACAAGGATGACTTTATTCATATATCCTCACTCCTCCTGGCTCAAGAATTAGTCTTCCAATTTAATAACCATATGTTTCAAAACTTCATCGGTAATCTTAAGCACACGCTCAAGCTCGAATACGGTAGCTGGTTCAGAAGTAAAGTGAATCAGGGTGTAGTACCCGTCCATAAAGTCTTTTACTTCATAGGCCAAACGCTTCTTGCCCCAACGGTCAACTTTGTCTACGTTGCCGCCAGTGTTCTTAATGATGTTTTCAAACTTGGTGATAGTAGCGTTAATAACTTCTTCTTCACCAGGCTTAGCAATAATTACGACTTCGTATTTTCTCACGAAATCACCTCCTCCTCTGGACTATTGGCCCCTAACAATAGGGGCAGGGAAGGTTTTGAATAACAAAACCAAGTCGCATATGTATACGACTAAATTATTATATCATTACTCGTCCAAGAAATGCAAGGAAAAAGCATTGCTCTTAGTCAATTTTTACGTTTTCTGTAGAAACTCCCGGCAATTTTGCCGCTTTTCGCCCTGACTGCGGAATGCCAAAAGCCAAAATAACCGCACCAACTACAGAAAGTACAGTCCAGAGCAGTGCCGCTTCCAGACCAATATGATCGCCAAGTGCACCGGTAATGGCCGCACCTACTCCACCTAGCCCAAACGATAATCCCAGCATCATGCCTGAGGCCATTGCCGCATTGCCGGGAATAAGCTCCTGTGCCCATACCACCGAGGTGGGTGCCGTACTTTGCAACAGTGCCCCGCTGATTGCGAGCAACACATAACTAAACGGCGTAGGACTCATATCAAGCAAAAATAAATAAGTTAGCGGCAGACAGACTGCCAACGAGCCAATAAATCCAGCCTTCCGCCCTACCCGGTCACCTATCCAGCCTCCCAGCAGCGATCCACAGGCAGCACTTAGCAAAAATACGGTGAGCATACTGGCGATTACCGCTGTCGACTGGCCTGCGTTCGTGAGCGCTACCGGCAAAAAAGTTGTTAGTGATACTTGCATCCACGATCTGAGTGCAACAACAACATTTAACAGCCATATACCCCGCGATTTGTACCAAGGCTCAGGTTCTACGATATTGCCTGCGTGATCGCAAACAGCAGCCGGACTGATATTTATCTTGTGCAAGCCTGCCTGGTATGATGCCCAGGTCACCAGTATTCCCGGAAGTATCAGCCAGAGCAGAGTATCAACACCGCCCAATTTTATACAGTACAAAATTACCGCTGGCGCGACAGCGCAACCAAAATTGCCGCCAAATACAAAAACCGCCATGGCTCTGCCTTTGGTTTCCCCGGTAACAATTTTCCCCATCAGGCTGGCGGCCAGCGGGTGAAAAATCGACGCTCCTAACCCGGCTATGCCGACAACCAAAAACAAAGCAACCTGGCTGCCCATCAGCCCTGCCGAACATATAAATACCGCACTTACCGGCGTAGTAACAAGAATAAGCCAGGCATATCCATATTTGTCAATCAAGTAACCAGCCACCGGCTGAAGTACACTGGAAATAACCGCATAAGCCATTACCAGCATACCACTTAACGTCAGTGACATGCCAAGTTTAGTCATAACCAGCGGCAATAACGCCGGTAAAAAGTTTGCGTAAAAATCACTAAAAAAATGGCCGGCTCCTAGTAATGATATATTATATACCATTGACCGGCTAAACTTACTGTCCACTGCACTAGCCTCCCACCATCTAACAACAACCAGACTGTAATGCCTACTCATTTCCTCACTCTAACAGCAAGCAGTTTTTTCCTGTTAGAGTGAAGAAATGAGCGGTTTCTCAACCGCTCACCATAATACCAGAACTATACATTAAACCGGAAATAGGTAACATCGCCGTCCTGCATAATATACTCTTTACCTTCCAGGCGGACTAAGCCTTTTTCTTTAGCGGCGGCATGAGATCCATTGGCCATCAGGTCATCATAGGAGACAATCTCAGCCCGGATAAAGCCGCGTTCAATATCACTATGAATTTTCCCGGCTGCCTGCGGCGCTTTGGTTCCGCGTACAATGGTCCAGGCCCGTACCTCCTGTTCGCCGGCGGTAAAGAAGGTCATTAGCCCCAGCAGCGAGAAGCTGGCGCGAATGAGTTTATCCAAGCCTGATTCGTCAAGACCTAAGTCTGCTAAAAACTCTTTGGCTTCCTCGTCAGACAGTTCGGCGATTTCGGATTCGACCTTGGCTGATACGACAATAACCTCTGCCCCTTCATGTGCCGCATATTCACGCACTTTGGCCACATACGGGTTATTGCTGGCATCGGCAGCTTCCTCTTCGCTGACATTAGCAACAAACAAAGTAGGTTTTAGTGTCAGCAAAAACAAGTCTCTCACCAAGGCCGCAGTATCTTCATCATTCACAACCCGGCGGGCAGGCTGTCCATCACTAAGTGCCTGCTGCACCTCTTTAAGGACATCAAGCTCGGCCTGTACTTTTTTGTCGCCGCTTTTGAGCATTTTTTGCACTCTGTCAATACGTTTCTCTACAGTCTCCAGATCGGCCAGACAAAGCTCGGTGTTAATAATCTCGATATCCCGAATGGGATCAAGGCTGCCGGCCACATGGGTAATATTGTCGTCAGCAAAACAGCGCACTACCTGTGCCACTGCATCCACTTGTCTGATATGCGATAAAAATTTGTTGCCAAGCCCTTCGCCCTGGGCCGCGCCGGCAACCAAGCCAGCAATATCGACAAACCGCATGGCCGCAGGAATCGTCCGTTGCTTGGGTTTATACATTTCGGTCAGTTTCCACAAACGGTCATCAGGAACATCAACAACACCCACATTGGGCTCAATCGTACAGAACGGATAATTTGCAGCTTCCGCCCCCGCCTTGGTTATCGCGTTAAACAGTGTGCTTTTGCCGACATTAGGCAAACCCACAATACCTACTTCCAAATTCGTACTCATGTAATGCTACTCCATCCTTTAAGGCTATGCAACACACAGCCTGATTATTCACTGTTAAGTATTAACTTATATAGTTTAAAATAATGTCGGCTAAAATTCAACCTTTTCCCGATTAAGAAATCTCAGGTTTTTGTTTAGCTGCAATAATCGTTTTAACGCCTTTTTCAAATTTGGGGCGCGGAATCATAACCTGCCGACCGCATTGCAGGCATTTAAGGCCAAAGTCAATGCCTGTCCGGGTTATCTCCCACTGATCGCCGCCACAAGGATGTTGTTTTTTCATTTTTACTATTTCGCCAATCTGGTAATTATGTTTTTGCTGCATCTATTTACCCTCCTGCTTTAGCGACTTTATTCTCAGGTAAAACCATAGTGCTAACCAGCTGCGGCTGGGAAATATTAGCCTCGGTAAACCGCTCTGTTATCAACCGGCGCAAGGCTGTTTCCACTTTCAGTTGTTGCAGTGGTACGGTTTTAGCAATAATCCGGATGACGATCTCGCCTGGTTTAAGATCAACTACACCTAACACGCTGGGGCCGTCGATGACCTCAGGCACGTTTTGCCTGACAGTAGCACATACCTCATCCAAAATCGTAAAAACCTGTTCGATATCGGCCTGGTAAGCAACCGGTACATTGACAGTGGCCTGCATATGCCCTCTGGTATAGTTACTGACTTTGGCAATTGAGCCATTGGGAATAATATGGAGAATGCCGTTGCCATCACGCAGTTTGGTAATCCGAAACCCGAGTTCCTCGACAGTACCGGCCATATCGCCAATGGATATATAATCGCCAACTCCGTATTGGTCCTCTAAAATGATAAAAAACCCGGTAACAAAATCCTTGATAAGGCTTTGCGCGCCCACACCAAGTGCGAGTCCGATAATGCCGGCTCCGGCAACAAGCGAGGTAGTATCAATCTTAAACTCCTGCAACAGCATAACTACCACAATAAAATAAATGGTATAGCGGATAATGCTGTGCATCAGGCTGCTTAACGTTCTGGCGCGTTTTTCATCAAGATACAGCGTTTTGCTTCCCGGTTTGGGAATGAAAAATTGCTCCACCAATAGATTGGTAAATTTGAGCACAAGTGCTCCGCCAATGACAATGGCTGCCAAGCGAATAAGTGTAAGTGCCATTGTCAGCCAAAAATCAGTTGTCAGTAATTGTTCCACATAAACCTCCCCATTCGGCAATCTTTTCGTAAATATAGCTCTGGCCTGCTGCTGTCCGGCTGAAAAGTTTTGACCAGCGCACTTTGTTTTCCGCAAACAGCGCGATAACGACCGCTTGCCGCCCAGCCACAAACAGCAGGCACTGCCCACAGCTAATATCAATTTCCCGGGGCGTCGGCAGAACATAACAGGCAATGCCATGTTGTTCGAAAAGTTTTTCGGCTTTTATGGCTTGTTGTACTGATTCAAAGGATATTAATCGGTCATACTCAGGATATATAATAAAATCACCTGCTTATAAAGTCACCGTTTTGTTTTGGGAAACGGTTTCGACAATGGTGTACATATTGGTTACTTCCCCTACGGCCAGCTCAGCTTTGCATTGGTAATAGTCAAGGCAGGTGCCGCAGGCCAGAATTGTCACACCCCGCCCGGCAAGGGTTGTCAATTGATCTAGCACCGGAGAACCTTTGACAGCAAGCTTAACTCCGGAATTAAGCATCAAGATGGCTGACGGCGCCGGCTTAACCTCCAGTAACGTTGTCATAAATGCCTTTATCAGCACTGCTCCCAGTTCAGGCGAGCCATGTCCCAGCGTATCCTGGGTAATTAAATAGGCCTGTCCGCTGTTAGCGGGATTAGCTGCAGTTGCCGTGGCACTAACTGCCTGGCCGGTTCCCTTAACAATAGTTACGTAATAGTGTCCGTCTTGATTTTCAACCGCCGAGCTCAGATTATTGGCAGCTGCAAATTTGGTAACATTGGTTTTAGCAACCTCGTTATCGACAATAATGGTAATTTTTCCGGACTCAGTTCCTTCTATAGCCTTTTTTGTGCTGATAACCGGTCCCGGGCAAGCCATGCCCCGGCAGTCAATTATTTTATCTGACATAAATTTTTCCGCTCCCTTCATTAGTCACATACCCAATCCGCATGGCCGCTACAACGCCTGCAGCCTGTAGCTCCCGGACTAACTCACCGGCCTGGTTTTCCGGTACTGCAAACAATAGTCCGCCTGAGGTTTGGGGATCAAAACTGATATCTCTAATAGGTTCCGGCACCGTCTCGGCAAAAGTCACTGCTGTTAAATACTTGCGGTTGGCATAAGCTCCGCCAGGTACTAACCCCATCGCCGCAGCCTCAAGAGCTTCCGGCAGCAGCGGCAAAGCCGTACTGTCAATGACAACAGAAACTTTACTACCTGCCGCCATCTCATAAACATGACCACAAAGTCCAAAACCAGTAATATCAGTACAAGCATGAATCGTAAAATCTGCAGCCACTTTCGCGGCCACGGCATTAAGGGTTGCCATGCCGGCGGTGGCAGCCGCTACCCCTTGTGCAAATAAGTCGGCACGCGCGGCCGAGGCCAAAATACCTGTTCCTAATGCTTTGGTAAGCACTAAAACATCGCCCGGTTGCGCCCCCGCATTTGTCCAAACCCGGTCAGGATGAACGGTGCCGGTAACTGCCAGTCCATATTTGGGTTCATTATCGTCAATGGTGTGTCCGCCAATAATCACGGCTCCGGCTTCAGCCACTTTATCCTGTCCGCCTTTTAATATAGCCAACAGCACTTCCTGATGTAGTTTGCCATTGGGAAAAGCCACCAGGTTGAGTGCGGTCAGAGGCACTGCCCCCATGGCATAAATATCGCTAAGGCTGTTGGCAGCGGCAATTTGACCAAACAGATATGGATCGTCGACAATAGGTGTAAAAAAATCCACCGTTTGTACCAGTGCTGTTGTTTCGTTTAACTTATACACCCCGGCATCATCAGAGGTGGTAATACCCACAAGCACATTGGAGTGCTGCATCACCGGCAGCTGACATAATACTCCGGCCAGGTCCCCTGGCCCAACTTTGGCAGCTCAACCGCCCTGCTTAGTATATTCTGTAAGTTTTACCACAAGTAATGCACCTCCTTTGCTATTATCTCCTATATATTATACCCTAGATAACAAATACCCTGCTGTTTTTTTATCGCAAACAGCAGGGTTGTTATTTTTTTACTCCAGTTTGCAGTTTTCATTACACTCAGCCGGGCAGGCACCAAAGCCTTCGTGGTAATCGCACGGTTCCAAATGAATGATCACATCACAAGGGGCAAGCTGACTTTCAATGGCGGCTTCGATCTCATCACACACGGCATGAGCCTGAGCAAGATTCATATTCTTTTGCAACACCAAATGCATGTCAATTTGCCGGTTACAGCCTGATCTGCGGGTTCGCAGCTGGTGAAAAGCAATAACTTCCGGATGTCCGGCAACTATCTCTCTGATCATGGCTTCTTCTTCTGGCGGCAAACTGACATCTGTCAACTCATAGATGCTTTTCATCGTCATACTAAAGCCGGCTTTAAAGACAATAACCGCCACCACGATGGCAATAACCGGATCAAGCCAGTTCATCCCTGTTAGTTTAATAATTCCGAGACCGGCAAACACGCCGGCACTTGTCCAGACATCGGCTCTAAGATGCAGCGCATCGGCCTCTAAGGCATGTGAGCCAGTGCTTTTAGCTACGGCATATAGTCTGCTTGAAACCCATTGATTTACAATCACCGACAGCGCCATAACCGCCAGGCCATACTCCAAAAACTCGGGCGCATGCGGCGATTTGATCTTGTCTACCGCTTCATACACAATCCATAAGGCAGCCACAACAATAAGCACGGCTTCAAAGGCGGCTGACAAATTTTCAATCTTGCCATGCCCGTAGGCATGCTGGCTATCTGGCGGCTGACTTGATTTCCTTACAGCAAAATAAGCTACGATAGCGGCAATTAAATCGACACCCGAATGGGCAGCTTCAGAAACAATACTGACAGCACCTGTATATAATCCGATTACCAATTTAAGCAGCACTAGTACCGTATTGGATATAACCGACAGACGTGCCGTTTGTTGCTTTAACTTATTGCTCTCAGCGTCCAAACTTTTCCCTCCAAATAAATATAATAAGCCTGTGAGACCTATAGGTCCCACAGGCTTAACCTGCTGCATGTTTGCCCGGCTACGCCGGTAATAACCGACCGCCTGATCCTCTTCTTATTATATTACCACAGCAAACAAAATGTGTAAAATTTTAAAGGTATTAGCTTAATTACCGATCTGAGCGGTATGGTGGACAGGATACCCCAGCGCGGCGAGCTTATCTGTCATCAGCTTGACATCTTTTATGTCGGCTCTGATGATGACTTCATATTGCCCGTCATCAGTCGGGTAGCAGACAAAGCTGCCCATACTGATACCTTGTTCTTTAAACACGCCGGAGATGTCATGCACAACACCAACTTTGTCGGGCACAAATATGCTCAGCCGGGTTTTGCCCTGCGGCAAGCCCATGGCGTCAACAAAAGCCTTAAAGATGTCGGTCTCAGTTAAAATACCGATAACCTGAAGGTTGTCATCAACAACAACCAAACCACCGATTTTGTTGTTATACATTACCAGCGCAGCTTCTTCCACGGTGGCATCAGCGCTAATGGTGAGCACCTTTTTGGTCATGATATCTTTGATTTGCATTTTAGCCAACAAATAATTGAGTTCAAACACCGACAGGGTTGTTGCCGGGGAAGCTGATACTTCCCGCAAATCTCTGTCAGTAACAATACCAACCAGCTTACCGCTATCGACTACCGGCAGCCGGCGAAACTTATTGTCACGCATAAGCTGCAAGGCATCAACAACTGTCGTGGTTGAGGTAACGGTCGTAGGATTGGCTGTCATTCGTTTTGATACGATCATAGCATACACTCCCCTACTCACAAAATTTGTACTGCTTTTGCTTTTAACTATATGTATCTGGGCGGTTATTAACCACCCAGATATGCTTTTCTGATCTCTTCGCTTGCCGCAAGCTCCTTGGCATCGCCAGACAGTGTAACCCGTCCGGTCTCAAGCACATAGGCCTTATTGGCAATTGACAGTGCCATATGGGCATTTTGTTCGACTAACAAAATGGTAGTGCCGGTCTCATTAATATCTTTAACAATCGAGAATATTTCCTTAACCAAAAGCGGTGCTAAGCCCATAGACGGCTCATCCAATAGCAGGATGCGCGGACGGCTCATAAGAGCCCGGCCCATAGCCAGCATCTGCTGCTCCCCGCCGGAAAGCGTACCGGCAAGCTGACTGCGGCGTTCTGCCAGCCGCGGAAAGCGGCTGAATACTTTATCCATATCAGCCTTGATTTCTTTGCTGTCAGAACGCAGATAAGCACCTAAATCCAAGTTCTCAAGCACGGTCATATGGGCAAATACCCGCCGACCTTCAGGCACCTGGGAAATTCCCAGCTTAACAATGTTCTGCGCGGCTGTTCCGGCAATGTTTTGGCCTTCAAACAGAATTTGCCCTGTTTTAGGTTTTAACAACCCTGAGATCGTTCTCAGGGTTGTGCTTTTGCCTGCGCCATTAGCACCAATCAAGGTTACAATCTCCCCTTGATTTACTTCAACACTAATGCCTTTTAAGGCGTGAATAGCACCATAATATACGTTTATATTATCAACTTTTAACATTTCCATGAGCTAAACCTCCTCACCGAGGTAGGCCTCGATAACCCGCGGATTATTTTTAATCTCATTAGGCGTTCCCTGTGCAATAATACTGCCATAATCAAGCACATAAATACGCTCACATACACCCATAACCAGACTCATATCATGCTCAATCAAGAGAATGGTTAAATTAAATTTATCTTTAATCCAGCGAATCATTTCCATAAGCTGCTGGGTTTCTTGCGGATTCATACCAGCGGCCGGTTCGTCTAACAACAGCAGCTTGGGTTGTGCAGCCAGCGCCCTGGCAATTTCCAGGCGGCGTTGTTCACCATAAGGCAGATTTTTGGCGATTTCATCCTTTTTATCTGCCAACTGGAATATTTCCAAGAACTCAATCGCCTTTTGTTCGATTTCATCTTCTTCACTGTGATACCGGCCAATGCGGAACAAGGATTCCATCAGACCGTATTTAACGTGAAAATGGTAGGCAATCTTAACGTTATCAAGCACAGTAAGATCGGCGAACAGCCGGATGTTCTGGAAGGTACGCGCGATACCCCGCTGGGTTATCTGATAGGGTTTCATTCCTACAATACTTTGGCCATCAAACTCAATTTGTCCTTCAGTAGGTTCATATACGCCGGTTAAGAGGTTAAATGCCGTTGTTTTGCCGGCACCGTTCGGGCCAATTAAGCCAATCAGTTCGCCGGGAGCAATTTCAACATTAAAATTAGAGACCGCCCTCAGGCCGCCAAAAACTATGGATAGTTTAGTTGCCTTGAGTAGAGCCATTGTTCTTACCTCCTGTCCAGCGGCTTAACATCTTCAGGCTTAATTCCTTATTGCCAAACAAGCCTTGGGGCCGATATAACATTAGAATTATGAGCATTACCGAATAGATAATCATCCGCCATTCCGGATAGCTGGCAAGTGCCGCCGAAACAAACGTCAATAATATAGCCGCAGTAATACTGCCGGTAATGCTGCCAAGACCGCCCAGTACAACCATGGTCAAAATATCAAAGGATTTCATGAAAGTAAACGATGCCGGGTGCGCAATATAGAAATAGTGAGAAAATAACGAACCGGCTACACCGGCAAAAGCCGCGCCAATAGTAAACGCCAGTACTTTATATCTTGTTGTATCAATCCCCATGGCTTCCGCTGCAATCTCATTTTCACGGATTGATATACAGGCTCGCCCATGGGTTGAATCAATAAAGTTCTTAATAACGAAAACAGTAAACACGGTAAAAATAAACATCCAGGTAAAGTTCGTATACCGGGGAATTCCCATGAAACCAGATGCCCCGCCGACATAGGAAATGTTGAGAATACTAATACGGATGATCTCACCAAGACCTAAGGTTGCAATGGCCAGATAGTCACCATTTAGGCGCAGCGTCGGCAAACCAATCGCAAAGCCTAATACCCCTGCACCAAGTGCGCCGCCGGCAATTGCCACCAGAAACGGCATTTGAAACTTAACGCTAAGCACAGCACTTACATAAGCACCAACTGCCATAAAACCGGCATGACCGATGGAAAATTGTCCGGTAAAACCATTAATCAAGTTCAAGCTAACTACCAAAATAATATTAATCCCAATCAATACGATATTGAGCTGCCAGAACGGCCCAATGATATCTGCCAAAATCAAACCCTGGATAATCGCATACACGACAGCGCAGGCAACTAATGCCATTAAATCTGTTTTAGTTTTTTGCAATAACTTCATGGCCTACACCTACACTTTCTCCCGGATATTTTTACCCAAGAGGCCTGTCGGTTTCCACAACAAGATGATAATCAAGATGGCAAAAGCCGCCGCATCACGGAAAGTGGAAGACCAGAAGCCACTCACCAAAGCCTCAATAATGCCCAAGATTGTACCGCCAAGCATAGCTCCGGGCAGACTGCCGATACCACCAAGAACGGCGGCAACGAAAGCTTTTAGACCTGGCATAATGCCCATCAACGGATCAATCGAATTATAATAAACACCAACAAGCACGCCGGCGGCAGCAGCCAGAGCTGAGCCAATACCGAACGTAAAAGAGATTACTTTGTCAACATCAATCCCCATAAGCTGAGCGGCTTCTGTATCAAAAGATACCGCCCGCATTGCCTTGCCCATCTTAGTTTTATTTACGACATAGGTCAGAGTGACCATCAGCAGCAGGGATACCACTAAAATAACAATTTGCTGACTATTAATTACCATGCCACCAACATTGTATACCTCGGCGTTAAACAGGACAGGAAACGTCCGCGGCTGTGGTGATACCAGCAGCATTCCGCCATATTCCAGGAATAACGATACCCCAATTGCCGTAATTAGTATGGCAATCTTGGGTGCATGTCTGAGCGGCCGGTAAGCAACCCTTTCAATGATTATGCCAACAAGACTGGCAAATGCCATTGAAAAGATCAGTGCGGGAATAAAAGAAAACTTAAATATGGTAGTGGCAAAAAAGCCTGCATACGCGCCCACCATGTAAATATCACCGTGGGCAAAGTTGATCAACCTGATTATACCGTAAATCATAGTATAACCTAGCGCAATGAGCGCATAAATGCTGCCCAGAGAAATACCGTTAATTAATTGTTGTCCAATTTGTATGATTATACTTGAGGAATCCACTGTGCGCTCCCCTCTCCAGTTTCAAAAATAATATTTATCCGATGACTAACCCGTTCTAATACTCCCGCTCTCTGCAGGCGGGAGTAAAGAACGGCTAAGCCCCTGGATAATTCGATTAAGATTCCGGTGGGGTTAAAACCCCATCAGAATCAAGTCTCATTTATGTTGAAGGGCCGGTTGGTCCGGATGGCCGAGACAGAAACTGTCTCGGCCACAGAGGACACAACATACCCTATGTTAGGGATTTACCTTTTCTTTAAAGGTTTGCTTGCCGTCTTTCATCTCAATAATTACAGCACTCTTAACAGGGTCATGGTTGGCATTAAAAGTAATCAAGCCGGATACTGCCTGATATTCTTTGGTTTTAGCCAACTCATCCTTGATTTTAACAGGATCGGCGCTATTGGCTTTTTTCATGGCTTCAATTACCATCATGGTAGCATCATAGGCTAATGCAGCAAAAGCATCTGGCGTTTGGCCATACTCTTTTTTATACGCTTCAACAAAGGTTTTTACTGCCGGACTGTTATCATCAGGTGAATAGTGATTGCTGAAGAAAGTGTTGTTCAACGCTTGTGCACTGCCGATTTCCGGCAATTTAGCCGAATCCCAGCCGTCACCACCGAGGAATGGAACGTTAAGTCCAAGTTCACGGGCTTGTTTAATAATCATGCCCACTTCCTGATAATAGCCAGGCACAAATACCACATCAGGATTTTGGGATTTAATTTTAGTTAAGGTTGCTTTAAAGTCGGTATCTTTTGCCAGATATGCTTCGTTAGCAACAATAGTACCGCCATTTTTTTCAAAGGTTTCTTTGAAATATTGGCCTAAGCCTTTGGCATAGTCACTGGAGTTTTCAATATATAAGGCAGCAGTTTTGGCTTTTAATGATTTTTGTGCAAAAGCAGCCATAACTGAACCTTGGAACGGATCAATGAAAGCAGCTCTAAAGTTGAAATCACGAACTTTGCCGGTAGCAGGATCAACGGTTACTTTGGGGTTTGAGGCTGTTGGGCTGATAGCCAGTACCTTATTATCGGCATTTACTTGAGCTGCTGCAATAACACTGGAGGAGGCTATTGGTGCAATAACGGCTACTACTTTATCCTGGGTAACCAGCTTTTGCATCGCATTGGCGGCTTCGGCAGCTTCACTCTTATTATCCGCTACAACTAATGTAAGCTGTTTACCAAGAACACCGCCTTTGGCATTGACTTCCTTAATTGCAAGTTTGGCAGCATTGGTAGCCGACTGGCCGAAGGTAGCATTATTGCCTGTCATTTCCAGATTGGCGCCCAATTTGATTACATCTGCTTGTTGCCCGCCGCTTCCGCCGCAACCGGCAACTAGACCTGCCAGCATAAACATACTTACCATTACACTGACAAGCTTGGTAGTTCTTGTCTTTAACATGGTTTTCCCTCCCAAATAGTTAACTCAAGGTATAAACAAATCCCGAATTAGTATGTACATTATCGCCCCCCATAATGCCGAAGACTTCCCTGTTAACCAACACGGCTTGTCTTCCCGCTGTTAGTACTCCGTGTCCACTAACAACACATAGGTGTATGCCATACAGTGTAATTATAGGGTGAGTGTCCATCTCTGTCAATACTCTCAGCATAGTACATCACGGCATTTGTCCATATTCAGTAGACAAATATAGTTTTGTTCATGAAAAAGGATAGAGCCACAGCTCTATCCCTTTTACCTGTTGGTTTAGAATTATTTATCCGCTGATTAAGATTCAGGTGAAGTTAGACCCCCAGCTGAATCCAGTCTCATTTATAGAATACGATAGGCTCGGCATTAGTCTCCATAGTCCATACACCACAAGGGCAAATACCGGCACAAATGCCACAGCCGATACACTTGTCAGCATCAGAAGCGTACTCGGCCCCATTTGCGCCCACAGTCCGGGTAATGGCATTTTCCGGACAGGATTTGAGACACATATGGCAGTCGCGGCAAGTACCGCAGCTAATGCAGCGGCTATAGTCGCTATTGGCCTCAGGCACATCGCAGCTGTGGCATTTTTTAAAATAGGCCGTGCTTAAGCGGTTTGCCGGGATAACAGTTTTCTCTGCCGGAGTAAATTCTACTTGGTTTAAATACGCATCTACAGACAAAGCTGCCTGGCGGCCGGCGCCGATGGCATCAACAAGCCTGCCTGGACGGATAGTATCACCGGCAGTAAAGATGCCGGGGGCAATGCTATTGTCGCCTGCCGGTTTCAAACAACCGCGGTCTAACGCAATACCGTCAGGCATGAAGGAGAGATCAGGTGATTCACCAATAGCAATGATTACGGTATCGCCGTTAATTAACTGACCGTCTTGAGTAATAATCCCCTTATCGGTGACCTCCTTGGTAAATACCGGCCACAGAAGCTCGCCACCCAGTTTCTTGACATGGGCAATTTCCTGATCAAAAGCCGCCGGCCGCTGCACATCAATACAGATGACCTGTTCAGCACCAAGACCATAAGCTCCCACTGCCACATCCATACCTGAGTTGCCGCAGCCAATGACAATAACTTTCTTACCAATAGCAGGCTTTTCCCCTTGGTTAATGGCTTTTAAGAATTCCAGACCTTTAGCAATACGTTCATGTCCTTGCCAGGGGATGACTTTGGTAACATGTGATCCGGTTGTAACTACAACAGCATCATGACTGTCTTTTATAGAAGCAAATTTTTCTTTATCCACATTAACGCCGGTTTTAAGGGTAACACCCATTTGGACAATCCGGTCAATCTCACGGCTTAATGTTTCCTGCGGCAAACGGGAACGGGGAATAACCTGCTCCATTTTTCCGCCAACCTTTTTATCGGCTTCAAATACAGTTACGTCGTGCCCCAGGCGTGCCAACTGCCAGGCTGCTGTCAGACCTGCAGCACCACCGCCGATAACAGCTACATGCTTACCGGTTTTACCTGTTGGTTTGGGCAGATCAACCTCTTTGGAATACCGGCCCAATTTACCGATTTGCGCTGATATATCGATGGTTTTCCGGGTACAGTCATCCATACACAGGTTAGGACAGACCGCGCCACATACCGATCCCGGGAATGGCGTGTATTCAAGTACCAGTTTATAGGCTTCATCAATTTTACCGTCGCGCAGCAAGTTAAACCGTTGTTGCGAAGGGATAGATGCTGTGCAATTAAACTCACAAGGAGCACTGTATTTGCCATTTTCCCAAACTGGTACACGCCGACGGTCTATGCCACTGGCAATAGCGCCGATAACACCAAAGTCATCATCACAGACATCGCCAAAAATACTGCCTGGCACCCATTCTTCACTCCGGAAAGAACGCATATCGGTGTTGGCTTTTTTGGGGCGTTCATCATAAGAAAGTGGCACAACCTTCTGCCACTGGCTCCAATTGGTCAGTTCGCCGCGCAGCTCGGAGCGGTCAATGGCTCCAAGGAAATCATCCATTTTCCCGTCAAGATAAGCAATGTCGTCAGCGCTCAGCGATAGTATTTTGGTATCTTTGCCAGAAATGCCGCTGGCTGAGCCGCGGAAATAAACAATACCGCCAACCATGCCGGTACAGGCGCGATCACCCAGCACCGATTCGAATTGGTCGCTGTCATAGCCGCAAACTACCGCAATACCGCCACCCATAAATTCGAAGGCAAAGCTGCCGACATTTTTTAATACCCAGAATTCCGGCGCTTCATAATACGGATCATGTTTCATCAAAGAACCTGACCGCGTTCCGGCCCGGCCCCCCACATAGATTGTGCCTGCCGCAGCGCAATGAGCGGTAGTGTCACCGCCGTCGCCTTTAACAACAATGCGGCCGCCGGCATTTAACCAGCCGACATCGGCCGAAACCGAGCCTTCCACAACAATCTCGGTTCCCGGCAAACACATTGAGCCTACGCGCTGACCTGCATTTTTTACATGGAATTTTAACGTTTTTCCTTCCGGATGCCACAGCGGTCCGCCAATATCATGCTGACCGGATGCTTCAATATCAAACTCAGTTTCTCCCTGTGCCAACGCTGCATTGATTCTCTCTAAGAGGTCCTGCGTCGACATCCGATTATTACCGTCAATCGTATTTATTTTAAACATGCGCAGTTCCCCCTAACATACATATTGGATGCCTAGTTTATCGGCAATCGCTTTATCTGTTGTCACCAATGCGTCAGAACGGCCAACCGGCAGTGAGCTGTTGCCCACCGGAGCCATGAGTTTTTTTAGTTCACTATTTAATGCCAGTGTATATTCCACGATATTTTGTGCGGCTTTATCAATATCCAGACGCTTAACCAAACGCGGATTCTGCGTACAAATACCAGCCGGACAATTACCAGTATTGCAGGCATTGCAACGGCCATGCTCGTTACCCACACAGCCACAGAGCTGAATGAGCAGCTTACCGATAAATACGCCATTAGCTCCCAAACAAATTAATTTGAAAGCATCTGCAGCCGCATTGCCAGTTAAGCCAACACCGCCGCCGGCCCATAACGGAATCTGTCCCTGACGACCTTGCTTAACAGCCGCCAGATAGCATTCCCGGATTTTTGACAGTACCGGATGCCCGGTATGATCCAGCGAAACTTCATTGGCTGCGCCGGTACCGCCTTGAATACCGTCAATAAAGAAGCCGCCGCAGATTTTGTAAGGATCACGGATAAGGTTGTTATATACCGAAACCGAAGTGGCGGAAGCAGCACATTTTATAGCTACAGGCACCCGGAATTTAAAGGCGGCATTCATGGACAGAAACATCTTCTGTACCGATTCTTCAATAGAATACAAGCCCTGATGATTAGGTGGTGACAACAAGTCGGCTTTAGGCACGCCACGAATGGCCTGTACGGTTTTAGACACCTTGGCAGCCGGCAGCAAACCACCGTCACCTGGTTTTGCACCCTGACCGATTTTGATTAGAATACCGGCCGGATCCACCTGCATATGGGGCATGGCCTGGATAATCCGGTTCCAGCCAAAATGGCCTGATGCAATTTGTAAAATCATATATTTGAGCTGTTCTGACTTCAGCAGCTTGATAGGCATGCCGCCTTCACCAGAACACATTCTTACCGGCAAATTGTGTTTTTCATTCAAGTAGGCAGTCGCGAGCGCAACAGCTTCCCACGCCCGAGTTGACAGTGCGCCAATTGACATATCACTGAAGATTACCGGGTAAATCCAGTTTACCGGCGGCGTTTTACCTGTTAATGTGAGTTCCTGTCCGTTAGAAGCCAGCGGCAGTTCATGGGGAAGCAGCACCCGCCCAAACGGCGCTAATATATCGAAGGTATGACGTTCTGAATCTAAAGCAGGGTCTGTCATCTGGGAGATGCGGCCAACCATAATTTTATCTAGTGTCCGTTCATGTGAGAAGATGGCGTTACGGCCACCGCGTTTAACAGGAGCCCCTCCGCTGCGATTTAAATAGTTAACGCGGGAATCCAGATTGCGCACAGGTTTAATCGCATTATTGGGACATACTTTTTCACACATGCCGCAGCCAACACAGGCATTGGCTATCGAAGCGCACTGTTTAATCACCGGCAAAGCTCTATGGCGTTGGCTAGGTTCAGGTTGATGCCCGGTAGAAATGGTCATTGAGCGACGCTCCATGGCAGCTTCAATAGCATTAAAGCTGCAAGCAGACACACAACTGCCACACATGGTACAGCGGGCACTACTATATTCTATTTTCCACGGCAAATCATTTATACTAACATCTTGTGTTCTTATTGCTTCCATCGTTCTACCTCCAATTCCGGGGTGATAACCACAACTTCCCGTTCATTTGGATAAATATCAAGTTCCTGGTTGCGGTTTGGCAGTATCTGATTAATACCGCAAACCTCGGACGATATGGCAATTGTTGTGCCATCACCACCGACAACTACCGGTCGTAGTTTTTTAGAATCGCAACAGGTTACCATACTGCCGTTTGGCAGCATGCCAATAATGGTATTAGGGCCGTTTATTTCTAAGTGACCGAGTGACTGGCGGATAGCGGTTAATTCAGCATGATCGGAACGTTTGGCGATTTCTGCAAACGGCAACGGGGTAATAACATGCTTGTAATATTTTATTGGCCACTTGAGTACATTAAGAACATAGTGCAATGTATAAAGGAAGTTTTGTGAATCTGATTCAAAACCTACATAGCCGCGGTGCAATGATTTTTGATATTCTTTGTTTTTGGTATAAAACGTATTTTCACCGTTGGCACAGAGGGTATAGCCCTGCAGGAAAAACGGATGGGCGGCATAACGAACAATATCATAGTTGGTATTTTGCCGGCACTGAACAACAACATTTTTGGCCATCAAATTGCCGTTGTTGTCCCAGAGCTTAAAATAAGTGGCAATATCACGCGGATCGCCAATTTCTTTTAAGGTCAACACATCCGGCCAGAAAGAATACACATATCCCTGCTCCTCTGCCTCCAATAACGCTCTGAGGGATAACCGAATATCTAATAACAGTTCGGCTTTGGCTTCCTCACTTGCATTACGGTAATATTCCGGATAGTCGTAGGCCCGGAAAATGTAGTAGGGCATGGCCTTAATATCAAGACCTGGTTGGCGAACGCCCCGTGGAATCCATTCATGCACAGGGGTAAAGTTGTTTGTTTCCATGAAATGTTCCACCATTGCTGCACCTTTTTGTGTACAGGCTAGTGACAGTAGCGGTTTATCCTTACAGTCCGCAAAAGTCCCTTCCAAGTCCTGCATAACCATCGCAAATCCCGAGTTGTCATGCCCCTCTTGTTGGGGCAGCATCAAATGCAATGCTGACGACGGATGAAATGCTATCTTACTTTTTATAGCCCCGATTCTACACATCCTACTCTCCCACCCTCTCCATTAATTGTTTAAAGCGCAGTGTTACCTATGTTATCCTTTCACCAGGACAAAAAAAAGGCCTAGCGTAAGAACCCCTGGTGTTGGGACCTTCCGCCGGGTCTTTTATACCCACGGTGTAGTGCTGTGCCACGCTGCACCTGTGTCGCTTGGTCCAGCCGCATTGCTGCGCGGAACCCTAGACACACTCCCTCAAAATTTAAACATTTGTACTTTGCAAAAACACACTGCTGTACACATGCCACGTTTGATTTTTATTATAAAAACTTATGATCTTGTTGTCAATATGCATAATTAAAGTAAGTTTATTCTGACAAATTCAGTATTTTCAGGCTCGGTCGACGCAAGTCACCTTCTCTCAATGTATATTTATGCATATCCATGTATTCTAATAAGGGTACTGCCATCTTGCGCGAAGTGTTCAATATGTCGCGTAACTCCGCCACTGTCAACGTCTGTTTCTCTTGAAAGTGTCTGTGAATAACCTGAACAATGTACTGCATTGTTTTGCTGTATACAAAAAAATCTCCGACCTTTATCAGTGCTCCGGCCCGGACAAGTAAATCATGGGCGGCCTTAGCTTTCTCTGGCGACAATGCCATTTTTTGCACCAACAACGCACTATCCACACTTACGAGTTCCTTATCATTAAGCACGGCTGAGGCCTTGTCTACCAACTGTTGTCGCCAGTCGCCATGCTGAGCAGCATGTGAAATTAAGGCAAGATTTCCGCCGCTGCTGACAAAAGTTCCCTGAGTCAGCCAGTTCGCCAGAATAATTTCAAAACTTTTTTCATTAAGCCCCAATTTTTGCCGCACTACCTCCTGGGATAAGCCGCTTCTGTCAGGCTGTGCCTTATGAAAGCTACTAATAATATTTGTCGCCAATTTCGTCACTTTATCGAACATGGTGGCGGCAATATAGGTTTTGTCCCAATAATATAACTGCTTAGCTGTTGTCAGTTTGTCAACAGCCTGATTCACCGCCTTATCGGGAAGATAGCCGCTCTGCTGTCTGATTTCCGCTCTGGTCAACACCTGTTTGCTTTCGGCAAGGCGGTAAAAAATTGCGTTTATTTCATCAGCCTGTACAGTAGCTTCGGCAAGTGCTGCCCGCTCTGCTGTTAATCGCCTACTATTGCGCCCAGGTGCTATTAAAATCACCCCACCCAGTAAGTGCTGCGGCGAATACAGCCTGATTATCCCTCTGTCACCGGCGCCAGCCGCCAGAGGGTCTTCTAAAATAAGTCGCATATATTGATTACCGGTATCTTTAAAGGAATAAATTCTCCCTAAAAATTCACCAGTTCCCAGATGTAGGCGAACTCTAAGCCCGCTTTCCACCTCTTGCTGCCACTTGGCTGCTATATCCCATACAGAACTTACCTCGCCTCGTTCAACAGCGCTGAGCACCATACCTCGTGCTATTTCTTCTGCTTCTATCCCGGCCAGATTAATGGCTGCCCGCTGTCCGGCAAATACCTTATCGACTTTTTCACCATGCCACTCTAAGCCTCTAATTCGGGCAATGGTTTTTGCTGGATATAATTTGATACTGTCGCCAAGGTCGGCTTGACCGCTTAATACGGAACCGGTAACAACCACGCCATGACCCTTTATCGTAAAAACTCTGTCAATCCACATCCGAAATGGCCCATTGTTGTTTCGCTCAGGCACTTTGCCGACTAACTCAGCTAGTGTAGTTTTTAGTTCACCGAGTCCGGCGCCGCTTATGGCCGACACCCTACAGCAGGGTGCATCTTTTAAAAAGGTACTCTTTACATATTCGCGAATTTCGCTTTCTATGAGTTCCAGCCATTCCTCGTCAACTTTATCGATTTTGTTAATTACAATTAACCCCTGTTTAATTCCATATAACTGGAGCATGGCTAAATGCTCTTTTGTCTGCGGCATAATTCCTTCGTCAGCAGCCACCACCAGCATGGCTACGTCAATGCCACCGGTGCCGGCCAGCATGTTTTTCAAAAACCGCTCATGGCCGGGCACATCGACAATTCCGGCAATAATATTTTCACCAAGAGCTAAAGAGGCAAAACCTAAGTCAATCGAAATTCCCCGTAGTTTTTCCTCTTTTAACCGGTCTGTCTCCACACCGGTCAAGGCTTTAATGATTGCCGATTTGCCATGATCGACATGACCGGCAGTCCCGATAATAATATGTTTCATATGCTAGCCTCCATAGGTTGGATAGTCTGCGCCGCACCAACAGTATAGTTGTTAGGACACACCGACAAGAGCGTTGGCAATTTCTGCCAAATTTTCTTTCTCCAGGCAGCGCACATCAAAAATCACTTTATTGTCTTGGATGCGGGCAATAATGGGCGTACTTTGCTGCCGCAAATACGTTTCCAGGTTTTCCGCACTTATATTCTGGCAGCTTACTGCCACCCCATACCCTTTTAATACCGCGCCAGGTAAGGCGCCACCACCAGCCAGCGAAGTAAGTTCAATTACTTCGGCAAGAGCAGCACTGTACCTTGTTATCTCTTTATAAAGCTGTTTTGCCCTTTCTTCCAATATAGAAGGCTCACTATGCAGCATCCTTAACACCGGAATATCCTGGACAGGATCGCCGGTTATATAGTCTAACAAGGTGCCTTCCAGCGCAGCCAGTGACAATTTATCAATCCGCACAGCCCGCAGGAGCGGGTGTTTTTTCATTTTGGCAATATATTGGCTCTTGCCGGCAATTATCCCGGCCTGACCGCCGCCTAACAGTTTATCACCGCTAAAAGTAACTACATCAAAACCCAGGCGCAGACGCTGGGCCGCTGTTGGTTCGGTTTGCCCGTCAACAGTCAAGGGCACAAGTGTCCCGCTTCCCAGGTCTTCAATCACCGGAATATCATGTTTGTGAGCCAATGCAGCCAATTCTTTGCCATCTGGCTGGGAAGCAAAACCTACAATACAATAATTGCTTGTATGCACTTTTAATATGGCCGCCGTATTCGGCCCAATAGCTTGTTCATAATCAGCAAGATGTGTTTTATTGGTTGCCCCAACCTCAACAAGGGTTGCCCCACTTTGCCGCAAAACATCGGGAATGCGGAAAGAACCACCGATTTCAACAAGTTCCCCCCGGCTGACAATAACCTCCCGTCCTTTCGCCAACGCTGACAAAACCAATAACACGGCGGCTGCGTTATTATTGACAACCAAAACATCTTCTGCCTCAGTCAACTCTCGCAGCGGTTTTACCACATGAGCATACCTGGTGCCCCGTTCGCCTGATTCTACATTATATTCAAGTGTGCTATAGCCCTCCATAACGGCGCCAACACATTCTCTTGCCTGCCTGCTTAGCGGCGCCCGGCCCAGATTGGTATGCAGCACCACACCGGAAGCATTTATCACCCGCCGCAAACTGGCTTGCGTGCATTTTTCAAGTAGTATTTTTGCCTGATTGACAATTGCCTCCGGGCTGACGCTGCCGTTCTTCCCTGCTAGTAATGCTTCGCGCGTGTTGGCAACCGCCTGCCGCAGACAGGCAGTTACTAATTCATGGGGATATTGCATGATCTCTTGCTCATTCACCAATGCGGCTAACAGCTTATCTATTGAAGGCAACACTCTTAATTTTTCATTTGTCTCCACAGTCCAAGCCTCCCGTTCCTGCTCTCATCTATATTTCAGGGCAATCGCCCAAACCTTCTTCTTACAGTACATTACCATATATTTGGCATTCAGTTTGCTTTATTATTCCTGTTGGTGGCTAAAAAATCCTGCCATAGTGTATAGAACGTCATTTATTTACACATAATGGTAACAGTGATTCTCTAATAGGAGTATAGTATGTTAACTAACCTTTTTAATTTAACCAAAATAAACAAGCTTTCTTCGCCTACGCCTCAACCTCAAGTAGCAGGCACCCCTGAACTAAAATTTAATGTCAGTCAGCCCAATGTTATCTATGATTTAGCTGTTTCTATCCGCACAATAATCCACACTGCTAAAAACACCGGTCATGAAATCGTGATCTTATGCATTGGCAGCGACCGCTCAACCGGTGATGCACTTGGCCCGTTAACAGGCACAAAATTAAAGGTACTTAATTTATTTCCTCATATTTATGGAACACTTGACGATCCTGTTCATGCAACCAATCTCGAAAACAAACTATTTTCCATTAATAATTGTTTTGATCAACCCTATGTTATTGCAGTTGATGCCTGTCTTGGAAGACTCGAAAATGTCGGTTGTGTTACCGTAGGCCACGGCTCAGTTAAACCAGGTGCCGCACTTCAAAAAAATCTACCACCGGTAGGTAATGCGTATATTACCGGTATTGTTAATGTCGGTGGCTTCATGGAGCATATGGTTTTACAGAGTACCCGTTTAAATCTGGTAATGAAAATGGCAGACACAATTGCCCATGGTATCTCGTTTGGCTTAGGTCGCAATCACCACGCATAACCTAACGCTTTTTACACATAATCATGTAAAAAACCAGGATACAACAAACGTATCCTGGTTTTTCCATTCTCAAAAACACTATTGGGTTAACTGTTTAGTTATTATCTTCCGGCACTTCATTAACCATATTGCATGCGCCGCGGAATACGGCACCTTCGCCAATTGTCAGCGTGCCGATTTTGATATCTCCATATACTTTGGCAGTAGGCAACAACTCTAATTTATCAGAGACCTCCATATTGCCCTTAACCACCCCGGCAATTAAGGCATTGCGCGCCTTAACGAGGGCTTCCACAGTACCATTTTCGCCCACCACTAAATCTCCGGTGGTCATAATTTCCCCTGAATGCCGCCCGTCAATACGAATAGTACCTTGGGAAGCAATATTGCCGGTAAAGCTAGTTTCATTTCCTATAATTGTAGCCACTTGGTCACCAATAGGACTAGATGCCTTCTTACTGCCAAACATTAGTTTACCTCCTACAGAAAACTAGCCGGGTTAACAGCAGTGCCGTTAACGCGAATTTCATAATGTACGTGTGGTCCAGTACTATAACCGGTACTGCCCATATAAGCAATGAGTTGTCCTTTTTTAACGGTTTGGCCTGCTGAAACCAGATTTTGCGAGTTATGACCATAGATACTCACAATGCCGTTGCCATGATTAATTTCTACCATATTGCCATAGCCGCCAAACCAGCTGCTGCTAGCAACTGTACCATCGGCTGTGGCATAAATAGGTGTGCCGGTATCATTGGCAATATCAATCCCCGGGTGCCAGTCTCCACCGCCACCCCAAGGTGAATTACGCCATCCAAAGCGGGAGGTCACTTCGCCGCCTGATGGCCAAATTGACGGTGTAGCCGCCATTCGTTCCTGTTTTTCTGCCAGCGACTGTTTCAAATTGAGCAAACTTTCTTCACGCTCATTTGCTGCCGCTTTGAGTTCTTTCACCAAGTTTAACAATTCGGTAGTCTTGGGCTGAACCGTCGGACCACCTTGTCCATTAAAATTCGGTAATCTCGGAGGAGCCGAACGCGATGTATCTGTGGTATCCTCATTGTTAACAATGCGCCTAAGATCACTATCTAGTTGATTGAGCCGCTTCATGTTTTGTTGAAGTTCTGCAGTAGTTTTAGCTAGTTCTTCCAACTGTCCCTGTTGCGTGTAGTTGACTTCTCGCAGTTGGTTGAGTTCATATTTGTCTTTTGTTGCTACATTAGCTTGATAGCGATAATTTAGCATTGTACCAGAAATTATTGTTAGGCAAACACCCAGCGCAATTGCTGTATATTTGACTGTTTTAATAGGTATGCGGATACTAAATACAGCTTTACCGTGATGTGGCACAATCATCAGGGTATATTCACGTCTGTCAGGCTTTGGCGTACTTTGCTTCAATAACATCACCTTCTTTGCTTACTGTAAGTTTGCATACGCCGAACTGTGTATTAATTCGCCATAATATCCTGAATTCCTGCCTGTTTATGAATTTTTTTCCAAAGCTTTCGCTAATGCCATTTTCTCTTCATTACTTAAGTGGTAGGTTGATTGGCCGTCTACAATGGGTTTTGCATAGATTCTAGACTCATTGCGTCCATATATACTTGCCAATACAACACCGTTTTTCTTTCTGTCAAGCAAGGCTAACGCAAAACTAAGATCACTACCGGTATCTTCAAATGCATTAAAGCGTACAATACCCACTCTTTGTATTGCGGTGTCGACAATACCATCAAGGCGACGGCATTCGCTATCTAATTCCTTAACTTTACTCACTGCCTGGCGAACTTCTTCAATATGTCCTAACAGCAAATGCTCAATATTTACATTTTCCATGCCGGCCATCATCTTACGATAGCGTTTATTAAGTTTGTTCATTTTTATATTAACACTGATAAATACAAGTAGTGCAATAAAGATCAATAAGGTTAACACCAGTAATATGTATGGTAAATTTGCAGTTATAAATAATGTATATTGTGACAAGTCCATTTTGGTCCTTGTACCACCTTTCTTTTTCACTGTATAGTATTACATTGGCCAAAAATAAGCAATTACTGCCGCGGCCGGAATAGCAGGCAGCAAATTGGCCAGTTTAATATTTTTCAATTCCAGCATTAGTATGCTCACTCCAACAATAAGAATCCCGCCTGTTGCCGTTAACTCTGTTACAACTTTGTCAGATAATACTGTACTAAAAAATCCAGCAAGCAATGTAATCGAGCCTTGATAAATTAGAATACTGACACTGGAAAATGCGACTCCTATTCCCATGCTTGATGTAAAAACTATGGATATAATTCCATCCAGCAAGGATTTTGCATACAAAATACGGGTATCTCCTGTCAGGCCGTCTTGGATTGAACCGACAACAGCCATAGCGCCAATGCAATATACCAAGCTTGCCGTCACAAAGCCGCGTCCAATATTACTTTTCCCGCTTTCGTCAGAATTACTTAGTTTATTGCCTAACCAGTTTCCCACTTTATTTAAACCGGCATCAATATTAAGCGCTTCACCAACAATGGCCCCTACTGCAATTCCCAAAATCACAATAAGTACATTTTGGGTCTTAAGTGCCATTTGCAGACCAATAACGCCTACTGCCAATGCCATACCATGAATAAGAGTATTATGGTATTTTTTCGGAATACCTTGTTTGAGAGCCAGACCCAATCCTGATCCTACTAGAACCGCAGCTGCATTTACTAATGTTCCTTTCACGCTAATCCCCCTTGGGCAGCTATCTTTTTTACAGCTGCAATGGCTGCTCCGATTTCTTCTTCGCTGTTAAAATATCCAGGGCTTAAGCGTACCGTACCTGTCTGTAATGTGCCAATGGCAGTATGTGCCCAAGGCGCACAATGTAGCCCTGAGCGGCAGGCAATCCCATAATCCCTGTCTAAGAGATGGGCTATCTCCCCGCTGTCTCTACCTGCCAGTAAAAACGACACCACTGCAGTACGTTCGTGTGCTGTCTGTTTTCCATATATGATAGCACCTGGCACTTCTCTCAGGCCTGCTAACAGCAACTGGGTTAGCGCCATTTCTTTTTCCTGAATTTTGCTTCGCCCTGTTGCCAGGATAAATTCCACACCGGCTTTTAGACCCGCAATTCCCGGAGTATTGGGAGTTCCACTCTCTAACCTGTCAGGCATGAATTCAGGCTGTGTATCTGATTCTGACAAACTGCCTGTGCCACCAACGCGCAACGGCCTTACTGCAATTGCTTCCTTAACATACAGCCCCCCTGTCCCTTGCGGCCCAAACAAACCTTTATGCCCGCTAAAAGCCAGAATGTCAACATGCATGTCCTGTACATGGATGACCTCAACACCGGCGGTCTGCGCGGCATCAACCAGCAGAATTACCCCATGTGCTTTTGTAAGTTTCCCCACTTCGGCTACCGGCATAACCGTACCAGTAACATTGGAAGCATGTGTCATCATGACAAGCTTGGGGTTTTGTTTGATTGCTGTTTCCATAGCTTCCATATCAAGCTGCCCGTCAACTGAACAAGGTATTATTTTTATATAGGCACCCTGTGTTTCGGCAACCCGTACGGCTCTTGCCACCGCATTATGTTCCATGGCCGTTGTTACGATGGTATCACCCGGTTTAATAAGGCCAAACACTGCCATATTAATGGCATCAGTAGCATTATGGGTAAATACCAGTTGGTTAGCATCAGCAATTCCGAGCAATTCAGCCAGCAGCTCTCTTGTTTCATAAACCAGCATGCTGGCTGATCTTGCCATGCTATGTCCGCCTCTTCCAGGGCTGGCGCCAACCGTTCTGAGACAACTGTCTACCGCTTGGTATACACTTTCCGGTTTTGGCCAGCTAGTCGCGGCATTATCAAGATAAATCACCTTACGTTCGCTCCTTATTCTTCAAGAATCATCTGCGCCAAAGGAAACGGCGCCAATGCCCGGTATAAAATCCCGTGAACCTGCGCAATCATTAAGCCATAATTCACAATGGGAACACCGGCTTCTCTGGCCAAGGCCAGGCGGTATAACATTTCCCGGCGATTTAGCATACATGCACCACAATGAACAATTAATTTAAATTTTCCCAGGTCAGCAGGAAAACTTCCACCTGAAGCCCATTCAAAATCCAATTCACCACCTACGGCCTGGCGCAGCCAGCGGGGAATTTTTACCTTGCCGATATCATCAGCCTGCCGATGATGAGTACAACCTTCAGCAATTAATACCTTATCACCTGGTTGCAAATGTTCAATAGCCTTTGCACCGGCAACCAGTGTTTCCAAATCGCCTTTATGGCGGGCTTGCAGGATAGAAAATGAGGTTAACATTACATCTGGCGGAGTGTCTGCGCCAACCTTCATAAATTCTTGTGAATCGGTAACAACTAAACGCGGTGGCTGCTTTAAATCTTCCAGCGCTTCCTTTAACTCACGTTCTTTGACAACCAAAGCTGCGGCATCATTATCTAAGATGTCACGAATAGTTTGTACCTGCGGCAAAATCAGCCGGCCTTTAGGCGCAGCCAGGTCAATAGGCACAACCAATACCACAGTATCGCCTGGCGAGATTAAATCGCCGATCAGTTGGGGACCTTCCCAATTGTCAGGCGCCATTTTTATTATTAAGCGTTTTAATTCTTCAATCCCCTGCCCGGTTCGCGCACTAATTGTCAGCAGCGGCAAGTCCAAGGCAGCACTCCAGCTCTCAATCTTATCAGGCGATGCTACTGCAATATCACTTTTATTTATTACACCGGCAATCGGAATGTTGCGCTTTCTTATTTCTGTAATTAATTCTTCTTCAAAGCTTGTTACTCCATCCTCAGGCTCAATAACAAGTACGGCCAAATCGGTTTTATTCAGCACTTGCATTGTCCGTTCAACACGCAATGCCCCCAAATCACCGACATCATCAATTCCGGCTGTATCGATAATCATAACCGGGCCAATCGGCAGTATTTCCATAGCCTTATATACCGGATCAGTTGTCGTGCCAGGAACACTTGAAACCAACGCAATATCCTGACTAGTCAACGCATTGATCAAACTGGATTTACCGGCATTTCTCCGCCCAAATATCGCAATATGCAGGCGAGATCCTTTTGGTGTATCTTGCATTCACACTTCCTCCTTACCTTGCCTTTCCGCCAATCCCCGGCCTAGTCATAACTCGCGGATCTAACGCCGCATCAATTTTATCTTCAGGCAGAACCCCCAATTGAAGTGCAGCCTGCCGGACAGTTATATTTTCTTCCTGTGCCAGTCGGGCTACCTTTGATGCCAAATCATAACCAATATGCGGCACCAATGCAGTTACACTAACCTGGCTGTTTTGAAGCAAAGCATTGCAGCGTTCTACATTTGCCGTTATCCCCTGAATGCAAAATTGATTCAGGATGTTTACTGCATTTGTTAACATCGCCAGACTTTCCAGCAAATGATGTGTAATCAAAGGCATAAATGCATTCAATTCTAATTGTCCTGACTGAGCAGCCATGGAAATCGCCATGTCAGAAGCCATTACATGATAAGCCACCTGGTTAACAGCCTCCGGGATGATTGGATTAACCTTGCCAGGCATAATTGAAGAACCCGCCTGACGCTCAGGCAGTTTAATCTCGCCCAGACCAGCTCGCGGCCCAGATGACAGTAAGCGCAAATCATGCGCTATTTTTCCCAGATTAACGGCCAGCGCCTTTAATAGGCCAGAAACTTCCACAAATACATCGGCGTTTTGTATTACATCTATCATATTTTCCGCTCTGGCCAAACCAATGCCGGCTTGTTGTCGCACTCTATCATTCACCATAAATATGTATTTTTTATCGGCATTCAGGCCTGTGCCGACAGCAGTCCCGCCCAGAGCAGCCTGACGCAAACGTTCTTCCACTTTATACAACCGCCAGCGGTCACGGGCAATCGCCCCGGCATATGCACTAAATTCTTGTCCAAGCATAATAGGCACGGCATCTTGCATTTCTGTTCGTCCGACTTTAATTACACCGGCAAACTCCGCTTCTTTTTCCTGCAATGCCGTCTGCAGTAGTGCACAACTGTCACTCAAGGGCTTTAACAGCCAAATAGCGGCAATGCGCAGCGCTGTCGGGTAAACGTCATTTGTGGATTGATGCAGATTTACATGATTTAGAGGATGCACCAGGTCATAATTACCTAGTTTTCCTCCCAACAATTCAATTGCCCGATTAGCCAGTACCTCATTAACATTCATATTGGTCGATGTGCCTGCGCCGCCTTGCAGTGCATCCACCACAAACTGTTCCTGCCACTTACCATCCATTACCTCGTCTGCAGCACCTGCAATTGCCTGCGCCAACGCTGCAGGCAAATAACCCAGTTCGGAATTTACCTCAGCCGCTGCTTTCTTAATTAATGCAATGGCCTTAATTAAGATTGGCGAAACCCGATAACCTGAAAGCGGAAAATTCTCCAAAGCACGCAAGGTATGAATACCATAATAAACTTCTTCCGGAACTTCGCGTTTCCCTAACAAGTCTTTTTCTTGTCGCATTTTTTCACCTCTGCCAGCCAGAGTTTTGCAAAATGTTTCACGTGAAACATTTTGCGGTTTGATCTTGTCACCGCGTACAGCGACGTAATTCAATTTAAATAGAAGCTCTCCGTGAACTCCTACGCTACCAGGTTTGTTGATAGTAATTCCTATATTGCTCTAAGACGCCTGCTTATTATAAGCAGGCGTCAAAAGCAATATATTTAACTACACTACCAGTTGCCCTGAAAATTTAGCTGCTGGTTCCTGGCGTTTTGACAACATGTCCATAATTCTTTCCAGATCTTCATTAGAATAATACTCTATTTCAATTTTACTTTTATTTTTCCCTGGTTTAATTTTTACTTGTGTACCCAATAATACTTTTAACCGATCTTCAAATTCATTCATGAAAAACTGACTTACTTCGTCAATCTCATCTTGTTTAGGTTCTGGCTTCTTTGTCGGCCGTTTGGCAGCTGCCCGCCGAACCAACTCTTCTACATCCCGTGCCGACAAATCCTCTTCAATAATTTGGTTTGCCAACTCAACTTGAATTTCCGGCGATTCAATCGCCAGCAATGGCCTTGCCTGTCCCATTGTCAATGTTCCACGTGAAACAAAATCCTGAACTTCAGGTTGCAGGTTAAGCAAGCGAACAATATTAGCAATCATTGAGCGACTACGGCCAATTTTTTGAGCAACTTCCTCTTGTGTCAATCCAAACTCCTCAATCAATCTACGGAAAGCAATGGCCTCTTCAATAACATTAAGGTTTTGCCGTTGCAAGTTTTCGACAAGAGCTATTTCCATCATTTCGGCATCAGTATATTCACGCACAACAGCCGGTAATTGCTTTAATCCCACCAACTGGGATGCACGCCAGCGGCGTTCACCGGCAACCAACTCATACCCATTAAGCGTTTTGCGAACTACCACCGGTTGAATAATTCCATGCTGCCTGATAGACTGCGCCAGCTCAGCTAATGCCTCTTCATCAAAATCCCGTCGTGGTTGATGCTTATTAGGCACTATTTCACGAATAGCGATCTCAGCAACAGGTTCGTTACTCTCAATCTCTTTGCCTGCATTAGGAGGACCAAATAAAGCATCTAAGCCTCGTCCCAAACCGCGCTTACTCATCACCTATCACCTCACGTGCTAAATCAAAATATACTTCTGTTCCTTTAGACTTAGGATCATACAGAATAACTGGCTGTCCATGACTAGGCGCTTCACTTAAGCGAACATTCCGAGGAATAATAGTCTGATAAACTTTATGCCGAAAATGACTTTTAACTTCATCTACTACCTGAATAGATAAATTGGTGCGTGCATCAAACATGGTTAATACCACACCTTCCAACGTAAGTACAGGGTTAAGGTTTCTCTGTACCAAATTAATAGTGTTCATAAGTTGTGTTAAGCCCTCAAGTGCATAAAATTCACACTGGATTGGTACAAGCACCGAATTGGCAGCAGTTAAAGCGTTAATCGTCAGCAAGCCCAAAGAAGGTGGGCAATCAATCAAGACATAGTCATAATTGAATTTGGCTTTATCCAATGATCTCTTAAGTTTACCCTCGCGCGACATCATCGATACAAGTTCAATTTCTGCACCAGCTAACTGAATGGTAGCCGGCAACAGTTTTAAATTAGCAACTTCAGTCTGGACGACAAGCGATTCGACTGGAACATCATTAATCAATGCATCATACACACATTGCTGAATTGTACCCTTATTAAAACCCAACCCACTAGTAGAGTTACCTTGCGGGTCACTATCAACCAATAGTACTTTTTTTCCTAAGTCTGCCAAGCAAGCGGCCAGGTTAACTGCAGTAGTGGTCTTCCCTACGCCTCCCTTTTGATTGGCAATTGCAATCACTTTAACCAAACTGTTTTCACCTCAAAAAAAATTACTTCCATCATTCCATTCCACATATTTACGTGATTTCCTTCCCCAAATTAGATAAAAATCATTATGTTTACATAACCAGCAATAATAACTAAGATATTTTACTATTTCAGCCCTGTTCGGCTTTATCAAATTAGCAAAATATACTATAATGCTAATAATAACTAAATTAAAAGTTATCTGACTGCCTAGGCTCTTACTCTTAGTCTAATCCTCTTTCAGTTAAGGAGGTTTCAACAGTAATGCCTATCTACTGCCCTACATTAACCACAATTGACCTTAACGCCACCAAACGCCATATTAATAAGGTAAATCAGCCAGGTAGTTTTACAACAGACATGCTTACTGCAGCCTGCCTACAAGCTCAATTACTGTCTGTTCCCAAAGGAGTTTGGCAGGTATATGCTTACGACCAGGATGAACATACCATTCTGGCTAACAAACCGCTCGCCTTAACAGCTGCCAATCTGATCCGCCAACTGACCGGTGCAGTCGAAATCGTTATAATGGCGGCAACTATTGGTTTGCCGTTAGAACTAGAGGTTTCAAATCTCTTTATGCAAAACCAAGCGTCATCAGGAATGCTGTTAGATGCAGCCGGAACAACCGCAATTACAGCTACCAGCAATGCGGTATATAATGTAATATCACAACAGGCTGCTCAAGCCGGACTAACAGCCGGTAATCGTATTTGCCCGGGTTTTGGCGACTGTCCACTAGATTTACAACCAGAAGTATTAAAATTATCGACAGGCAGTAGGATTGACCTTAGTCTTACCGACACCAAAATGTTAGTTCCCCGCAAATCAGTAACCGCCATAATAGGCTTATATCCATACCAGAATACGCTTAGTTTTCCGCACCAACAGGAACTAAACTGCGACAAAAACGGCCACCCTGGCTGCCATGCACGAAAGGAGAAATAATAGATGTTTTACATATTTGATGGTGCCATGGGCACAATGCTGCACCAAGCCGGTTTACAACCCGGCAAATGCCCGGAGTTATGGAATATTGAGGAACCTGCAAAAATAACAGCTGTCCACAGCCAATATGTTGCTGCTGGTGCCAATATAATTGAAACAAACACGTTTGGCGCTAACCGCATAAAACTAAGCCATTACGGTCTGGAAAACAAAGTAGCCGCCTTAAACACGGCCGCAGTCGCCGCCGCCCGTCAGGCTGCCGGTACCACTGCACAAGTAGCCGGTTCTGTTGGCCCAACAGGCAAATTTATCGAACCGCTAGGCGAACTTACTTTTGATGACGCATATGACGTTTTTTATGAACAAATTTCTGCTCTTGATCAAGCCGGAATTGACTATATAATAATTGAAACCATTATTGATATCCAGGAAATGCGTGTTGCGCTGCTGGCTGCCAAAGCCGCCACGGACAAACCTATTATTTGTCAATTATCGTTTGATGCCGACGGCCGCACAGTCACGGGAACCGATCCTCGGACAGCCGCAATCACCTTAGAAGCAATGGGAGCAAGTATCATTGGTGCCAATTGCTCCTTAGGGCCAGCCCAGCTTTTGCCGGTCATCGAAATTCTATCCCAAAACTGCACACTACCAATTAGTGTGCAGCCCAATGCCGGTATGCCTCAATTGGTAAACGGTCAAACTGTTTTTCCCATGTCTGCGGAGGAAATGGCTGAATGGGTGCCCAAGCTGGCTGCTGCCGGTGCCAGCTTTATTGGTGGCTGCTGCGGCACTACTCCTGCCCATATTAAAGCAATCCGCCAAACTGTTGATAAACTTCCTTATAAAGAGCGTCAACTCCCTACACCATTTACCGCATTAACCAGCCGCACCAGAGCAGTAACCCTTGGTGCCCGCTTTGCTCCTGTCATTATTGGCGAACGCATCAATCCCACAGGCCGCAAAGCCCTTGCAGCTGATATTAAAGAAGGCAATTTTATTACTGTAAAAAAAGACGCCCTGGCTCAAATCAAAGCCGGTGCTGCCATCTTAGATGTAAATATGGGCGTACCAGGCATAAACCAGGTCGCAACCATGAAACAGGCCATTGAAGACTTATCCACTCTTGTTGATGCACCGCTAGCCATCGATACCACCGACCCGGCAACCCTGGAGGTCGCCTTAAAAGCCTATCCGGGCAGAGCACTTATTAACTCCATCACCGCCGAAACCGAACGGATGGAAGCCTTCTTTCCCCTTGCCAAAAAATTCGGTGCGGCCGTATTATGTCTGCCTATAGCCGATAGCGGCGTACCCATGACAGCGGTTGACCGGGTTGCGGTAGCTAAAAAATTAATCGCAACAGCCCAAGAATATGGATTAAACCGTGATGACCTACTGCTTGATGCCTTGGTTATGACAGTAGCAACTGATGCCCAGGCAGCAGCCGAAACCCTGCAGACACTTAAATTATACCGCGAGCAACTTGGCTGCCCGTCGGTAATGGGTCTTAGCAATGTATCTTTTGGTCTGCCACGCCGTGACTTAATGAATGCGGCTTTTTGCGCCATGGCGTTAGATGCTGGCTTGGATGCACCTATTCTCAATCCTTTTGATCCGCTAATGCAAGACATCTGGTCGGCAGCGGTAGCGTTAAGCGGCCGCAACCCGCAGGCGGTAATTGAATATAGCAAAAAATATGTAGCACTGCCGGCTGGCGCAGCGCCATCACTACCAGCTGAAACATCTGCTGATATCTTAACCCAAATCCGGCAATGCGTTATAAACGGCGAAACCACCGGTGTTGCCCCCCTTGTACGGCAAGCTCTGGCGGAAAACCATACACCGCTGACCATAACCGAACAGGCACTAACTGCCGCCATGAATGAAGTCGGCCAAGCCTTTGGCAAAGGGCTCTGCTTCTTACCCCAAGTACTGCTATCTGCCGAAACCATGCGTACTGCTTTTAATACCATCAAAGAAGAATTACCGGCCCATCAAACCCAAAGCCTGGGAACAGTGCTTCTGGCTACAGTAAAAGGCGATATTCACGATTTAGGGAAAAATATTGTGGCAGCACTAATGGAAAACAACGGCTTTACAGTCATTGATTTAGGCAAAGATGTTGACGCCGAAACCATTGTAGCTGCCGCCAAACAGCATCACCCGCAAATTGTTGGCTTATGTGCATTAATGACTACAACCCTGCCGCAAATTGATATCGCCATTGCCGCCCTCAAAGCAGACGGTTTCAGCGGTAAAACTATTGTCGGCGGTGCAGTGCTCACCGAAAACTATGCGCGTCAGGCAGGCGCGGACGCCTATGCTGCTAATGGCATTGATGCCGTCAATATCGCTAAACAACTGCTTGCGACTCACTAGCAAGGGAGAACTCCCATGAATCAGGAGCGATACCGTGGCGCCCTGCTCGGCCTGGCAATTGGTGATGCTTTAGGTATGCCAGTAGAGTTTAAAGAGCCAGGATCTTTTCCGCCGGTAACAACACTTATCGGCGGTGGCCGTCATAACTTAAAGCCAGGCTACTGGACAGACGATACCGCCATGGCACTGTGTCTTGCCGACAGCTTACTTAGCTGTCAGGGCTATGACGCCACAGACCAAATTGCCTGCTATCTGCGCTGGTACCAGGACGGTTACCTTAGCAGTACTGGACAGTGTTTTGATATTGGTAACACGGTGCGTACAGCCCTTGAATCATATAGTAAAACCAACCAGCCGTATTCCGGTTCCACCCATCCCCGCTCAGCCGGCAACGGCTCAATTATGCGTTTAGCACCAGTTGTCTTGGCTTTCGCCCTCAACCCCGGCCTGGCAATCAATCTAGCAGCCGACAGCTCTCGAACAACCCACGGCGCAACCGAAGCAATTAACAGCTGCTGCTATTTGGCGGCCCTACTGATTGGCGCTCTACAAGGCCAGCCCAAAGAAGCTCTAATTTCACCCCATTACTCCCCACTCCCTGCAGGCTGGCAAACTCCGCTTACCCCAAAACTCGCAGCCATTGCCGCCGGTTCCTACCAGAAAAAAAATCCACCCGAGATCCGCGGAACCGGCTATGTCGTAGATAGTCTAGAAGCGGCACTCTGGGCTTTCTACCACAGCAACAATTTTGCCGAAGGTGCATTATTAGCCGTAAATCTAGGTGAAGATGCCGATACCACCGGCGCAGTCTATGGTCAGCTGGCCGGGGCTTATTACGGAGTATCTGACATACCTGGCGACTGGCTTAGGGTGTTACAGCAAAGAGAATATATTCAAACGCAGGCTGACAAGCTGCTGGAACTTGCGCAAAGCCAAAAGCAATAACTTAGTAGAATTATTCAGCGACTTAGCCCATCAACCTACGTAACTCCCGTAACCCCTCGGCCTTTGCCGGAAAAAGCGTTCCGCAGGAGAAACGCCGGGTGGTATTCCGTTAAGAAATTCGTACTGTTTGAGCGAGTTTACGAATTTTAGGAATACTACCCGGCGTTTCAGCTTTTAGAGGCTTCAGGCCTAGAATTTTTGGTCCTTTTGTTTCATGACAAAAGGACACCCCATCCACTTGTAGACAGCTTAGGCGAAGTTGCCCCGAGCTGAATCAAGTCCAAATTATAAGGCCTCCGCCCCTTAAACTATACACTCGAACATACTTAAAAAGGCTGTGAAAAACTTATTGCTAAGTTTTCCACAGCCTTTATCTATGCTTTATTATCTTCTTACCCTTTGCGGCTATTTTTTACCTGAATATTGATGTTAACATATTCGCCATCAACATCCTGCTGAACTTTTATGTCCATGCCGCTTTTCTTCATTTGGCTAATTACGCTGTTAATGGTATTAATAAAAATCCGCACATCTTTAATAATTTTAACAACTGTCTGCTTGGGTGGAACCACCTTTTCCCGGGAAATATTCGAAAAATTTTCAATTAAATCCTCGGTTTCCCGGACATTAAGCCTCTTATCCTTAACATTTTCCAATACTTCCATCTGGGTACGAGTATTATCAATTTTTAAAAGTGCACGCGCATGCCGTTCGGTCAAACTCTGGCCAACCAGAACCTGACGTACTTCAGGCGCTAATTTTAATAGTCGCAGTTTGTTAGCAATGGTAGATTGATTCTTACCTACCCGGCGAGCCAATTCTTCCTGAGTAAAACTAAAGCTTGCAATCAAATGTTGATAGCCTTCGGCCTCTTCTAAAAAGTGCAAATCCTCGCGCTGCAAATTCTCAATCATGGCCAGCTCAGCCATTTCTTTGTCATCAAGCTCACGAACAATTACCGGAACTTCCGCAAGTCCTGCCAGACGTGAAGCTCTTAGACGACGCTCACCGGCAATCAATTCATAGGTCTCACCTTGTCTTCTTACTAACAAGGGCTGAATAACCCCAAATTCCTGAATTGATGCAGCCAATTCCTGTAATGACTCATCATTGAAGGTCTTACGCGGCTGAAACGGGTTAGGAACAATGCTTGCCGGCGAAATACGGTGCACAGACTGCAATTCAATAGAGCCAGCATCTGTATCCTCAGGTGCAGCCATGACTGCATCATGCGATTCTACTTCCACGACAGGCTTAGTTTCCGGAACAGTTGGCGCAGCCTCTCCCAGTCCAAATAGCTTTGCCAAATTTCTCATGCTTCCACCACCTACAAAACAATTAGGCTATTTTACGCTAGAACTTTATATTCTGCAGCTAACGCCCTTTTTCCTTTAAATCAGAGCGGCTTTTTTTCCGGTGTACCGGCTTTACGCGGATAAGCGGCAGGCGTATTGGCTATTTTACGAATATAAATTACCGCCCGTTTATCAGTAAGACCCGGCAACTTTACCGGCTTAATCTCCTCTATTTTACCGCCTAGCAATTTTACGGCCTTAGCGGCTTCTTTTACTTCATCCTCATACTGCGCGCCTTTTAACGCAATAAAACAGCCCCCGACTTTAACAAATGGCAAACAGAGTTCGCATAATACATTAAGCCTGGCTACCGCTCGTGACACAGCTACTTGATACTGTTCGCGGTATTGCTTATTTTTACCGCCCTCTTCGGCGCGGGCATGCACGGTATTCACCTTGGTAAGCGCCAATGCAGCAATGACTTCGCGCAAAAAATTCAGCCGCTTATTTAACGAATCCATTAAGGTAAGTTCTATGTCCTGCTGAAATATTTTCAGCGGCAAACCGGGAAACCCGGCACCTGTACCTACGTCAATTACACTGACCCCTGCCGTAAATAATGCGGGTTGATAACAAGATAACGAGTCCACCATATGTTTAATGGCAACTTCCTGTGGGTCAGTGATTGCCGTTAAATTTATTTTTTCATTCCATTCCACCAGCAGTTGATAATACCGATCCATAGCGATAAGCTGCTCGGTTGTCAGTGTTAATCCATATTCAGTAGCTGCCTGTCCCAGGATATCCTGAAAATTTATCATCATAATCCCCTTTATTCCGGTCTGCCTCGCCGCTGCTCCAAATGCACCATCAATATCGAAATATCAGCCGGTGTCACCCCGGAAATGCGGGCGGCCTGCCCTACTGACAGCGGCTGAATTTTAGCAAGCTTTTGCTTTGCCTCCAGCGCTAAGCCGTTAATCTGGCTGTAATCCAGGTCTTCCGGCAGCCGTTTGGCTTCGAGTTTTGCCGAGCGTTCGACTTGTTCAATTTGTTTTTGAATATAGCCTTCATATTTAGCAGAAATTTCCACTTGTTCACGTACTAATGCCGGCAGTTCCGGTAAATCAAATTGCTGGCGCATAGCTTCATAGCCAATCTCGGTCCGCTTAAGTAAATCATATAATGTAATCCCAGTCCGCAGTTCAGCCGTTCCCAGGGCCGCCATCTTTTCCTGGGTCTCAGGCAGCGGTGTTATCTGCCAGCCTTTTAACAGAGTGAGAGTCTCCTCTATTGCTGTTTTTTTCCGAGTAAAGCGCTCATAGCGTTCATCGCTGACAAGGCCAATCTCCCGTCCCTTTTCCGTAAGACGCAAATCGGCATTATCCTGCCGCAATATCAGCCGATATTCCGCTCTTGAGGTCATAATCCGGTAAGGCTCGCTTGTCCCCTTGGTTACCAGATCATCAATCAGTACACCAATATAGGCATCTGAACGGGATAAAATGAACGGCGGACGATTTTGGATAAGCAGCGCAGCGTTAATCCCGGCAATTAATCCTTGGGCAGCAGCTTCTTCATAGCCGGAAGTGCCGTTAGCCTGGCCGGCTGAAAACAATCCCCTCACCTTTTTGGTTTCCAGTGAAGGTTTAAGCTCGGTGGGATCAACACAGTCATATTCAATCGCATAACCGGGACGCATAATCTCAACCCGCTCCAGGCCCGGAATAGTGCGTAGAAATGCTAGCTGCACATCAACAGGCAGGCTGGTCGACATGCCTTGAATATACATTTCTGTAGTACTGGTGCCTTCCGGTTCAACAAATACCTGGTGTGCCAATTTGTCAGCAAAACGTACCACCTTATCTTCAATTGACGGACAATAACGCGGACCAGTTCCTTCAATAACGCCCATATATAAAGGCGAACGGTGCATGTTGCTGCGAATAATAGTATGGGTTTGCTCATTGGTATATGTCAGCCAACAAGGAATTTGTTCACGAGTGGCAATATCACTTAGGAAAGAAAAATTATGCGCGGCATCGTCACCTGGCTGAATGGTCATTTTGCTGGTATCAACTGTCCGGGCATCAACCCTGGCTGGTGTGCCGGTTTTAAATCGCATCAACGTAATTCCCAATTCTTTAAGAGTGGTTGACAGTTTCTCGGCTGCCCGCTGCCCGGCCGGTCCACCCGGGTAATTAATTTCACCCAGGATAATTTTACCGCGCAAATATGTGCCTGTTGCGACAATAACACACTTTGCACTATAAACCTCGCCAAGTTCGGTCACTACGCCGGTAATCCGCCCATCTTCCACCAAAATATTATCAATAAGCGCCTGTTTGACTGCCAGATTAGGCTCATTCTCCAGTGTCTGCTTCATAGTTGCCTGATAAAACTGCTTATCTGCCTGAGCCCGCAGTGCATGTACAGCCGGGCCTTTACCGGTATTAAGCATACGCATTTGTATACAGGTATTGTCGGTATTAATCCCCATTTGACCACCAAGAGCATCAAGCTCTCTTACCAAATGCCCTTTAGCCGGGCCGCCAACAGCCGGATTACAAGGCATCATCGCAATATTATCCATATTAATAGTAGTAATTAGCGTCTTACAGCCCAGACGCGCCGCAGCTAACGCCGCTTCACAACCGGCATGGCCGGCACCGATTACCACAACATCATAGTTATCTGTAATTAACAATTTGTTCACCTCTTCTTACTGCCACACTACTTGCCAATACAAAACTGCGTAAAAATCTGGTCAATAATATCTTCACCAACTGTATCACCGGTTATTTCCCCAAGCTTTTCCCAGGCAGCCCTAAGATCAACAACAATACAATCAGTAGGCATACCGGCCTCAATTGTTGCAGACGCCTCAGCAAGCCGCTGCTGCGCCTGCCGCAAAATATCAGCCTGGCGGACATTGCTGACAAAAGCCGCATCGCCCTGTTTAACCTCACCACTATATACCCGCTCAACAATCAACTCTTCCAATTCGGCCAAACCCAGCCCCTGCGTTACCGAAATGCGCAGAACCTGCCGACCGTTTGTATATTTTTCTACTTCCTCAGCTTCCAGTTGTGCAGGCAAATCACTTTTATTTAACAAAACCACAGCTTCTTTACCAACCAGCATGGCTAAGACGGTTTTATCTTCTGCTGTTAGCGGTACCGATGCATCCAGCAACACTAGAATAAGATCGGCTTGACCTACCAGCTCCCGCGCGCGTTCAACCCCGATTTTTTCAACAACATCGGCGGTTTCGCGAATACCAGCGGTATCGATAATTTTCAGCGGTATACCGCGGATATTAACATATTCTTCGATAATATCGCGCGTTGTTCCGGGAATATCGGTAACAATCGCCCGTTTTTCCCGAAGCAGGGCATTAAGCAAACTAGATTTACCGACATTCGGCTTACCAATAATAACGGTGGCCAAACCCTCACGCAAAATTCTGCCGGTCTGCGCCGTTGCTAATAGTTCGGTAAGCTGCTTGTCGGCTTCATCAATTAATGCCGCAACATCTGCGGCTGCGGCCGCTTCAATATCTTCTTCCGGAAAATCAATAGCGGCTTCTAACTGCGCAATCATCCGCAAAATACTGTGCCTTACTGTTTTGACCCGCTCTGACAGTTGCCCGCCTAAGTTACCTATTGCTGCTTTCAGCGAAACATCGGTCTTAGACCTAATGATATCAATTACGGCTTCAGCCTGTGACAAGTCTAACCGACCATTTAAAAAAGCTCGCTTGGTAAATTCTCCGGGTTCAGCCAGTCTTGCGCCAGCCGCAAGCGTAAGTGCCAATACCTGTTTTAGCGGTACCGGGCCTCCATGGCAGTGAAATTCCACCACATCTTCACAGGTATATGAGCGGGGAGCCCGCATAATAATGACCAGCGCCTCATCCACTTTAGTTTTAGTATCAGGATTAACAATATCACCATACATGACTTTATGCGACAGGGCAGCACTTACCTGTTTCCCTGCCTTACTAACAAACAGCTTGTCCGCAATAGCCAGCGCCAACTTGCCACTCACCCGGACAATACCAATGCCACCTTCACCAACTGCGGTAGCAATTGCACTAATAGTATCGTCACCAGTCAGCCCAAACACCAAATGTCCACTCCTTATATCTTAAGCTATACATAAGCTATACAGCCCAGAAAATTATACCAATATGTAAATATATAAATATTCCCTGTGATTTTTCATGTTCCTGCTTATTATACCAATAATCCTCACTCCTCTTCCACTATAGCAATATTGGCAAACCTAACTAAAACTGCTGCTCCAGCAGGCAAATACTTATTATTTGCCGAAAAACATAAAAATAGTCATAAAATTATCATTAATTATCAATTATATGCAGGTAAAAACAACTACCACCTAGAAATATTAATTACTGATGTTATCCTATTATACGTTATTGAAAAGAAAGAAGGGATGGCAATGTCTGAAAAAAAGGGAATTTTGCTTGAAACAGGAACTAATGAGTTTGAAATAGTCGAGTTTTCTATTGGACCAGTAAGTTATGGTATCAATGTAGCAAAAGTAAGAGAAGTTATTAATCCCATGCCTGTCACTAAAATGCCTAATGTTCATACTTGGGTTGACGGCATCTTCACATTGCGCGGCAAAGTTATGCCGTTAGTTAATCTGCCCAGATGTCTGGGAGCCCAGTCTACTACCAATTCTCCGAAAGTAATTGTCAGCGAACTTAATAATTTTTATGTCGCTTTTTTGGTTGATGAAGTCTCCCGTATCCACCGTATTTCCTGGACAGCTATGGAGCCGCCTCCCAATATTGCCAACTCAGATATGGTTGTCGGCATCATAAAGATGGCAGAAAAAATGGTAGTTTTATTAGACTTTGAAAAAATCGTAGCCGATATTAATCCGGAAATGAACGAGAAGTTTAGTCAAATTTCGTCGGCCACTGGTAATATTCTGGATATCCGCAAAAACAAAACCATTCTGGTTGCCGAAGACTCCAAACTGCTGCGCGACCTGCTGCTAGGCACACTGCACACAGCCGGTTATCCTAATGTAATTCTAACCGAAAGCGGTCAGGATGCCTGGAATACTATTGAACGAATAATGAAGAGCAGCGATGGGCCGATTGAAAACAACATTCAACTGGTTATCACTGATATTGAAATGCCTCAAATGGATGGTCACCATCTTACTAAGCGCATCAAAGAACACGAAAAACTTAAACATTTACCAGTTATTATTTTCTCCTCACTTATCAATGAAGAAATGCGCTTAAAGGGCATTTCCATCGGTGCTAACGGCCAAGTTTCCAAGCCCGAAATTGCCCAATTAATTGATCTTGTAGATAAGTTCATTCTTTAAAAAAAAGACTACCCTGCAGGGTAGTCTTTTTTTTGTCTACCAGAATGTAGTTATACCAGCTGCCGTCATAAGCCAAGCCGCCTATTTCATTAATAAATCCCAAAACTGCTTACCAATTAACAAACTGGTAACTCCGATAAACAGCGGTCGCACATAGGCAACTCCGCTTTTTATGGCCAGCCGCGATCCGGCAAGTGCCCCGGCGATCATAGCCGCCCCCATAATAAGTCCATACTGAAAATTGACTGAATCAAGATAAATAAAGGTCAGCACAGCTCCGATATTGCTGGCAAAATTCAAGACCTTAGCATTACCGGCCGCTATAACAAAATCAAAACCCAGCAATAAAAAAGAAAAAATAAAAAATGAACCTGCCCCAGGGCCAAAAAACCCGTCATAAAAGCCAATGCCAAAAGCAGCAATGCCAATTAAGCACCGGGTTTTGGCAGTCAAACCCACATAAGTTGACTCAGCTCCCCAATCCTTCTTAAATACAGTGTAAATAGCGATGATTACCAGCAAAATAACCACCAGTGGTTTCAAAAATTCTGAAGGAATATGTCTTACAGTATAGGCTCCTAATACCGAGCCAATAAAAGATAAGGGAAATAAACACGCAGCCAGCTTACAATCAATTTTGCCTGAACGTAAAAAAGAAAGCGTGCTTGTTATCGAACACATAGTGCCGGCTACCTTATTTGTTCCCAATACTACATTAAGCGGTAACCCGGTAAGCATCATGGCCGGCAGAGATATCAACCCGCCCCCTCCCACTACCGAGTCAATAAAGGCCGCAACAAAACCTGCAACAAGCAAAAAAACTATAATTTCAAAATTAATACTTTCCACCAAGACCACTCCTGTATGATGAGTTACACCAGCTTTTCTTTATTATTGTCAATCTTCTCCAGGCATTGTACAATAATAATGAAAGCGAGGTGCCGTATGAGCAGTGAATACAACTATTACAGTATTATCTTAAAAAGTTGCTCTGAGCAGGGAAACCTGGGTTCCAGGCTGGAAAAAACACTATTGCGCGGACGGATGGCCATAAAAATGGCGTTGGATAATATTCCGTCGATTATCATCTATAAAGGCAATGTAGACAATATTGTTTCCGTTTTTAACGCTTTTGCTGCCGAATACGCCGCCATAACCATCCTGCCTGATGGTGTTCCTCCCGCTTTGCCTATCGCCAAAAAATACCGGGATTTCGTAAATATAGACCCAAAAATACAAACTCTGCTTGATCGTGTTCCCGAAAATCTCTGGCTGGGAGAAGCCATCCACCGCATTATTCCTGCCAGTTTTCTCGACGAAACCGGCGCCCTGATAATTACAAGTCACGCTGTCTATTTTATTGACAATCCTGCCGGCAATACCGAGTGCCGGTGGCTAATCATACCTTACAGCCAAATCCACGCTGACGTAGAAATAGACGAACAGCATTCTTATTTATCCATCCATTATCAAGACAAACTAGGTCAGCAAAACGATAGCTTTACCCTGCCGCCAGCATCTCTTACTGCTGCCCGGCAAGCAATCGAACAAGCCAAAGAAGCCAAACGGTATACCATAAAGCTCAAAGCTTTTTGCCCTGGCTGTGATTACACTTCAGAAACGCAGCTTACACATGCGTCTGATGAAGCTCAATGCCCAAGCTGCGGTCAGCTTCTAAAACACACAATACTTTCATAAACAATAGAAAGCCGGGGGAATATCCCCCGGTATCTTATTTACTGTTATTCTTTAAGGCAATTACCACTTTGCGATAAGGCTCATCACCTTCACTATAGGTAACAACTCGATAATCATTTTGTAAGGCCATGTGGATAATCTTGCGCTCTTGCGGGCTCATAGGCTCAAGTACAACCTTTTCACCACGGCGTTTCACCTTATCAGCCAGGCGCATTGCCAATCTTGATAAGGTCTCTGCCCGTCTTTTGCGATAATCCTCAACATCAAGCACAATACGGCTACGCTCAGCAGTGTCACGATTGGCTGCCAAGTTTGTCAGATACTGAAGCGCATCTAAGGTCTGGCCATGTTTGCCAATTAATACGCCCAAATCATCGCCGCGAAGATTAATAACCACATGATCGTCATGAGTCATCTTTTCTATAGCAACAGTAATATTCATAGCTTCAAATACTTTTGTTAAAAATGCTATTGCTTCCTCAACCGGATCAATAGCATTAACAGTGACTTTCACTCTGGCAAGCTTAGAACCAATAAACCCAAACAATCCCTTACTAGGAACTTCCAATACCTCATAATCAATACGATCCCGGGTTACGTCAAGTTCAGCTAGAGCCAGTTCAATTGCTTCATCAATGGTTTTTCCTGTTGTTTCTACAGTGTTAAGCTTACCACTCATTATTAACGAGCCTCCTCACCAGCAACCGACGGTTTATTGCGATACATGAACCATTGTTGAAAGATCTGGAACAGATTGCTCACTACCCAGTAAAGCACTAAGCCGCCAGGGAAAGTTAAGCTAATGTATCCAATAAACAACGGCATAAATATCATCATCATTTTTGCTTGTTGAGTCATTTCCGAAGTTGTTTGCTTTTGTTGAATATAGGTTGTTACAGCAGATAAAATTGGCAATATGTATGTACCATCAGGCTGCGCCAAATCTGTCATCCACAAGAAACTTGGCGGTTGCTGTAAATAATTATAATCACGAATAGCAAAGAAAATTGCAATCAAGAACGGCATTTGCACAATTAAGGGCAAGCATCCGGCCAGCGGATTAACGCCTGCTTCCTTATAAAGTGTTGCTAATTCTTTATTTAATTTTTCAGGGTTGCCTTTATACTTTTCCTGTATTTGCTTCATCTTGGGTTGAATATCTTGCATGGCTTTCATTGACTTTACCTGTTTAACAGTTAACGGATACAGTATTGCTTTAATCGCAATAGTGAGCAAAATTATCGCAATTCCATAATTCGCAAACCCCATACTCACTGTTAAATCATAAAAGAAAGTCAAAACACTCTGCATTATGTTACTTAAAAAATCCAAAAAAGTTCCCTCCTGCAAATGGTTGGTTTATATTTTAAACAGGATCATATCCTCCGGGATGGAATGGGTGACAGCGTAAAATACGCTTAACAGCCATTACCCCACCACGACAAACCCCATACTTTTCAATAGCCATAAGCGCATACTCCGAACAAGTAGGCACAAACCGGCAGCTAGGCGGTTTCAAGGGTGAAATAAACAAACGATAAAATTTAATACTACCTATAATAAGTAGCGAAATTATTTTTTTCATAACTATTTTACCAAAATTTTGGCCTTGGCACAAATATCCAAAAACGCTTTTATTGCTTTGTCTACCCCTGCATCTAGCAATGGCTGGCGGGCAACCAGCACTAAATCAACACCTGTTATTATTTTTTCCTGATGATGCCGGTAAGCTTCTCTTAATAACCGTTTTAAACGATTGCGCATTACCGCTGACCCTAAGCGTTTGCCTGCAGCAAAACCGACACGACGCTTAACAGACTGATTAGGCAAGACATATACTACCAAATTTTTATTGGCATATGACTTGCCTGATTTATAAACAGCCTGAAAATTTTTATTTTGACAAAGCTTGCCCTTTTTGGGTAGAGTAAACCTTTTGACCATGTTGTTAATCATCCGGCTTCTTAAGTTTTTAACTACTCTAATTAATATAAGGAAAACATGACAACAGTCATACTTTCTACTGGGATGGAAAAAATAGGCCACGAAAGCGGCCTACTATGCTGATAATTTTTTTCTGCCTCTAGCGCGTCTTCTCTTAAGAACAAGACGACCACCGATTGATGACATACGCTCGCGGAAACCATGGGTTCTTTTCTTCCACAAGGTATTTGGTTGATAGGTACGTTTCATTAATTACACCTCCTCTATATAAAAGGGAAAAACTTTGAAATCTACAAAATTTCACTAGTATAGATTATAGACTAGCAAAAGGGCTCGTGTCAAGAATATCTGGCTGTAATAAATAAGTATATCTGTGGATAAATCGCTGTATTTTTGTTTTTAGTTAAAATATCTTGTTGATAACTGTCACATGATTTGTTAATATAATTATATTGAGTTATTAACATGTGGCTAAATAACCGTGTATAACATCCTAATTTTAATACTTATCCCCAATTTTTCACACTTATACACAGACTTATCCACAATGGTTATCATTTTGACAATACAGGCTTGCAGGATATTATGTTCTGCTGTTGTATTTTTTTTTCGCCTGAAATAGTATTCATACAAAAGATATTAACATTTGTTGATATCTTTGTGGATAACTTATGTTAATTACCATTACATCATGTGGAAAAATCATGATAGGAAGGACGGAACAATACATGAGCGCTGATACCGCTTATATGGCTAGTATTTGGCAACATGCCCTGGTACATATGAAAAAAGCTTTCATTAAACCGCTTTTTGAAACATGGATCAAGTCAACTATGCCATTATCTATTACCGATAATGTTATTGAAATCGGAACCCCTAAACAATTTGTCAAAGAATGGCTGGAGAGCCGCTATGTACCTGTTATTAAAGATGCCTTAAAAGCTGCTTCAAACCGAGATTTTGAAGTTGTCTTTATAAATATGGACATGGATATTGACATTGAATTAGCAAATGTCGAAGAATCGGCCTTACTTGACATTGAATTAGCAGCTAAACAGACCGCTCCTGCCCCCCTGCCTGACCTAACAATCCAACAGCCGCGTATCCAGGCAGAAGTATCAGCTACTCTAGAAAAAACAACTGCTGATACCGAGAATTTGAATAATGATTTTTTAAAATATCTTGATGATATCGGTGACATTCCTGAGGCTGCAGCAACAGTTTCATCAGGTACATCATCCCTAGATACTGTTATTGTTGAAAAACCTGCTGCACCCAAAGAAAAACGCGCCAATTCTTCTAATATCGTCTTGCCGCCGGAAGAATTTAATTTGAATCCCAAATATGTTTTCTCTACCTTTGTTATCGGTAATTCTAACCGTTTAGCGCATGCGGCCTCACTGGCCGTATCGGAAGCACCGGCACAGGTATATAATCCATTTTTTATTTATGGCGGTGTTGGTCTTGGGAAAACTCACCTTATGCATGCCATCGGCCATCGTATTAAAGAAAATAACCCAAATATAAAAGTTGTTTATATTTCTAGTGAAAAATTCACCAACGAACTTATTAACTCTATTATTAGCGGTAACCCTGAAAGTTTCCGTCAACGTTACCGTAATATTGATGTTTTGTTAGTTGACGATATCCAGTTCCTTTCTAAAAAAGAACACACCCAAGAAGAATTTTTCCATACTTTTAATACTTTACATGATGCCAATAAACAGATTATTATCTCCAGTGATCGTCCGCCACGGGAAATCCAGACACTGGAAGATAGGCTGCGTTCGCGGTTTGAATGGGGACTTATTACTGATATTCAACCGCCTGATTTAGAAACACGCATAGCGGTCTTACGGAAAAAAGCCATGATAGAAAGCCTCAATGTTCCCAATGAAGTAATTGTGTATATTGCCAGCAGAATTGAAAACAACATCCGCGAATTAGAAGGAGCATTAATTCGTGTAGTTGCCTATGCTTCGCTTAATAATCAGCCTATCGACATAGATTTGGCGACTGAAGCACTGAAAGACATCTTCCCTAACGGGCGTCCCAAGCAAATTACCACAGACCTTATAAAAGATATTGTTGCCGCTCATTTTAAATTAAAATTAGAAGATCTTTCGGCTAAAAAACGTACCCGTAATGTTGCTTTCCCCCGACAAATTGCTATGTATTTATGCCGGGAGCTAACCGAAACGTCTTTACCTAAAATAGGTGAAATTTTCGGCGGCCGTGATCATACTACGGTAATCCATGCTCATGACAAGATACACAAGGAACGTAATTCAGATGCCAAATTAAATAATACTGTCAAAGAACTGATTAAACGTATTGAGTCATAAGTGTATAACTCTGTTTATAACTACGGTATTACTATGTACACAAAATGTTGATAACTTTAATCACGGTTTTTTGTGTGAATATGTGGATAACTACTATATTACTTATCGACATATTACTAACATGCTTTTTCTATGAATTGTAAGTCTTCGACATATTTATCAACATATCAACAGCCCCTACTACTATTACGGCTATTTTATTACTATATGTTTTAAATAATAATAATATTCACGTCGTTTCTCCAAAATTTCTAACGCCATACTTATAAGGGAGGTCCCTATATGAAAATAAGCTGTGCCAAAGATAAACTACAACACGCCGTCCAAATCGTCCAAAAAGCAGTGTCCTCTAAAGCAACTCTGCCAATCTTATCGGGAATATTCTTATCTGCTGAAAATAATAAACTGCAGCTGCAAGCCACCGACTACGAAATTGGCATCAGCTGCACACTAGATGCTCAAATTGATATTCCAGGAAAAATTGTTGTATCTGGTCGATATTTTCAGGAACTAGTAAAACGCTTGCCTGGCGAAATTGTTGAAATAGCTGCCTCTGACGAAGACCATACTATAAAAATTACAGCAGGCTCATCGCAATTTAATTTATTGAGCCTACCTGCTATAGAATTCCCGGTACTAAAACCATTATTTGATAAACCTAATATTACAAATTCATTTATGATTAAAGATAATATTTTAAAGGATCTTATCAAAAAGACTACATTTGCCTGCTCAGCCGAAGAAAGCCGGCCTATATTCACCGGCGCTTTATTAGAACTCACTGAAGAAGATGTCCGCATGGTAGCAACCAATACGCATCGTCTGGCATTCAAAAAAAGTACAACAGAAAACATGAATGGCGGCAATTTAAAAATTATTATACCCTCTAAAATATTAAATGAATTATCCCGTCTATTAACCTCTGAACTGCCTATAAATGTTTCTATTTGCTGGGAAAAGAGTAAAGTAGCCTTTAGCTTTGAAGATGTTTATCTGGAATCTCGCTTGATCGAAGGACAATATCCTGACTATAACAGAGTAATACCACCAAAATTTGATACTAAGGCAACACTAAACACCGCCTTATTTATGGATGCAGTTGAACGTGTTTCGCTTATGGCCAAAGATGGTGAATATAATGTAATTAAATTCCAATTCACTAATACTGAAGTAATTATTACCTCTAATAATCCTGATATTGGTAAAGCCTATGAAACTATTCCTTCACAGATGGATGGCACAGAAATAATAATTGCATTTAATGCCAAATATGTAACTGATATTTTAAAGAATATCGGCTCTACCGAACTTTATTTTTCGCTAAATACACCGCTGAGTCCAGCCAGTGTAACTCCAACTAATGACGAAAGCTATACCTATATCATAACTCCAGTTCGTACCAGCTAACGAATAGTTGAAATAGTCATCGGATAAATGGAGACTTAATTCAGACAGCGTTTTATCGCTGACTGAATTTTAGTCGCAATTATCCAGGGACTTAGTCGCTCTTTTATCTCCGCTTACAAAAGCGGGAGTATTAGAGCGAATTAGTCATCGGATAAAGAGTAAGATTGTATCATACACTAGGTGACAATCTTACTCTTTATTTAATTTTGGCGGAAATGGAGGAAAAACCATGCAAGAAATGGAAATATATACTGCGGAGATTAATATGGATCAGTTGCTGAAATGGGCAGGAATTATTGATACCGGTGCACAAATTAAGCCTTTATTGGATGATAATCTGATAAAGTTAAATGGTACTATTGTTACTCAGCGTCGTAAAAAAGTAGTTGCCGGTGATATTGTTGATATTGAAGGAATTGGCTGCTGGAGAATTGTTATGGGTGAGTCATGAGAGTAAATCAGCTTACTTTGCATAATTTCCGTAATTATATAGATATATGCTTACAGTTTACTGCAAACATCAATGTTTTTATTGGGCCTAATGCTCAAGGGAAAACCAATCTTCTAGAAGCATTATACCTGGCTGCGATGGGACGTTCACACCGAACTAGCACTGAACAGGAATTAATTCGCTGGGATCAGTCTGCTGCCCGTGTTGAAGTTAATTATTTTCGGCAGGATGTAGAAAATTCACTTACTTTCAAATTTATCAACGGCCAGAATAAAGAAATAATAGCTAATAGTCATACTGTGGCCGTGAAAGAAATTATTGGTTCTCTTAATGCAATATTATTTTCACCAGAGGATCTATTGCTGATAAAAGGAGCGCCGATTCTACGTCGGCGCTTTTTGGATAATGAAATATCACAGGCTAATCCTGTTTATTACAGGCAATTATTAAATTTTAACCGTATATTAGGACAACGCAATAATTTGCTAAAAAAAATAAGGGAACGCCGGTCAAATATAGATTTGCTGTCTCCTTGGGATGAACAGCTAGCAAAGGCTGCTGCTATTATTACGCAAAAGCGCAGAGATTCAGTAAAAAAACTAACTATGCTGGCCAATCTTCATCACCGCAAGCTTACCGGCAGTAAGGAAAGTCTTACGGTAAATTATTATATGAGCGGTGCTGATCAGGATAAAATAGACAACTTGCATAACTGGTATCAAGAACAGCTTGAACACCAGCGCCATCAGGATATACTAAACGGCAGTACAAGCATAGGCCCTCACCGGGACGATCTGATATTTTTGGTTAATGGTAAAAATTTAAGAAATTTTGGATCGCAGGGCCAGCAGCGAACCGGGGTGCTGGCTTTAAAGCTGGCTGAGCTGGAATTTATCAAATCTGAAACAGGTGAATATCCGATTTTGCTATTGGATGATGTTATGAGTGAACTTGACGCCGCACGTCGTTCTGAGTTACTCTTATTTATTAGAGAACGTGTCCAGACTTTTATCACTGCTGCTGATGAACAGTATTTTTCCCAAGTAAAGTTCGGGAAATTTTATCACATAAAAGGTGGTATAGTAACGGAGTGATACTATGTTTCAGATAAAGGAAGTAATGACAGGCACGCTAAAATCGCTGGGCATTACTAAGCAATATAACACGCAGTCCGCTATTGTTCACTGGCAGGAAATTGTTGGTGAGGAAATTGCCAGCCATGCGTGGCCTATTTCCATTCAGCGGGGTATTTTGCTGTTGGCTGTAAATAATTCGGTTTGGAGTCATCATTTGATGATGTTAAAACCAGGAATTATCAATAAAATTAATACTTTTCTTAATGAAAAAATGGTACTAGATATAAGGTTTCAAGCAGGAGATTTAAAAAAATACCAGAATTATGAAGAAGGCGGGGAGAATATTACTGTATTGCAGCCAGCTAGGTTGGATTCTAAAGAATTAGCGGCTGTATGGCAGGCAACAGAAGCTATAAAAGATGATAATTTAAGAAAAAAATGCTATTATGTTTTAATAAAGCAAACCGGTATTACTAAAACTAAAAAAGATGCCGGCTGGCACTCTTGCAAGAATTGCAGTGTTTTGGTACCACCGGCACAGAGTTATTGCACTGCCTGTAGTCTGGTTTACAAGCAGGAAAGCAGCCAGGCAATAAAAAAATTGCTAAGAGAAGCTCCATGGATTGCTTATCAGGAAATATGCAAATTTGTTCCTTGCAGCCCGCGTGAATTTCACACATGTAAAAAGCAATTAGTCCACAGACTTATTCGTGATTTGTTCGAACCTGGTTGGGACAAGCTTAATGAGGCCACATTAGTTATGTTAATGACAGGTGTTAAGCCGGACAAAATTAATGAAACAATGGTTAATCATGTGATTAGCAAGATAAAAGGGCGGCTAGCGGAGAAATACAGGAGGAAAAGCTATGTTTCTGCACCTCGGCGCTGATACTGTTATTCCTTTACGGAATGTAATTGCTATTTTGGATATGAGAATTACTAATTCAGCAATTACCAGTCAATATATAAACAATATAAAAGCAGGAAAAAATATTATCGATATTTCCGAGAATAGTGCCAAAAGCTTTATTATAACCGATGAAAATATATATTTTTCTGCAATATCGTCGCAGACATTGAAAAAGAGAGCTGGTTATATACCAGTCGGAGACGAGGAATAACGGGGGTAAGCAGTATGGATGATTTAAATGATACAATAGTTAATGGCGATTATGGTGCACAACAAATTCAGGTTTTAGAAGGATTAGAAGCTGTTCGCAAACGTCCTGGCATGTATATTGGCAGTACTTCAGCCAGAGGACTTCATCACTTAGTGTATGAGGTTGTTGACAATAGTATTGATGAAGCTTTAGCTGGTTATTGTAATAGAATTTTAGTGAAAATATTAAAAGATAATAGTATTGTTGTTATCGATAATGGACGTGGTATTCCGGTAGATATGCATGAAACCGGTAAACCGGCAGTAGAAGTTGTTCTTACTATATTGCACGCCGGCGGTAAGTTTGGCGGCGAAGGTTATAAAGTTTCCGGCGGTCTTCACGGTGTTGGTGTTTCTGTAGTTAATGCCTTATCTGAACACATGGAAGTAGAAGTAAAACGTAATGGTAAAATTCATTCTATTCGCTTTGAACGCGGTTATACCGTACAAAGCCTTACTGTTACTGGAGAAACAGAAGAAACCGGTACAAAAGTTTCCTTCAAACCTGATGCTGAGATTTTCGAAGAATTGGAATATAGTTTTGATACATTAAAAAGCCGTTTACGGGAACTTGCGTTTCTTAACAGAAATTTGACAATTATCCTGGAAGATGAACGTACAGAAGAAAAACAAGAGTTTTTTTATGAGGGTGGTATAGCCTCCTTTGTAGAGCATCTCAATAAAAATAAAGATGTTGTTCATTCTACGCCTATTTTTTTAAGTGGTGCTAAAGATACTACAATGGCTGAGATTGCAATCCAGTATAATGACAGTTATGCCGAAAATATACACTCCTTTGTTAATAATATAAATACTCAAGAAGGCGGTACTCATTTAAGTGGTTTTAAAATTGCTTTAACAAGGGCAATTAATGATTTTGGACGGAAACTAAATGTAATTAAAGAAAATGATGAAAATTTAAGTGGTGAAGATGTACGGGAAGGTTTAACTGCTGTTATCAGTGTTAAAATACAAGAGCCTCAGTTTGAGGGGCAGACTAAGACAAAACTTGGAAACAGTGAAGTGCGCGGTGTTGTTGATAATATTGTTTCTGATGGTCTTAATGAATTTTTTGAAGAAAACCCGGCTGTAACCAAGAAAATCATTGAAAAGGCCATTATGGCTTCAAGAGCCAGGGAAGCTGCACGTAAAGCGCGGGAATTGACTAGGCGTAAAAGTGCATTGGAATCCAGTTCACTGCCAGGAAAATTGGCCGATTGTTCAATAAAAGATCCTGACCAGGCTGAAATATATCTGGTAGAAGGTGACAGCGCCGGTGGCAGTGCCAAGCAGGGCCGTGACCGTCGCTTCCAGGCAATTTTGCCACTTAGAGGCAAAATTCTCAATGTAGAAAAAGCCCGTATGGATAAGATTCTTAACAATGAAGAAATCAGAGCCATGATAACTGCTTTTGGCAGTGGTATTGGTGAAGAATTTGATTTGGAAAAACGCCGCTATGGTAGAATTATTATCATGACAGATGCCGACGTAGACGGTGCCCATATAAGGACATTGCTGTTAACTTTTTTCTATCGTCATATGCAGCCATTGATTGAAAATGGTCATGTGTATATTGCGCAACCACCACTTTATCTTGTAAAAAAAGGCAAGGAAAGCTGGTATCTTTATAGTGATACCGAGATGGATAACCTGCTCAATAAAATTGGCCGCGATAATATTAATGTCCAGCGATACAAAGGCTTAGGCGAAATGAATCCTGAACAATTATGGGATACAACAATGAATCCTGAGACCAGGACTGTTTTGCGAGTTACTCTTGAGGATGCCATGGCTGCTGATGATATATTCTCGGTATTAATGGGCGATAAAGTTGAGCCAAGGCGCAAATTTATTGAAGATAATGCAAGTAAAGTAAGAAATTTGGATATATAATTTTATTATTAATAATAATGGTACTTAACGAAAAAATGACTGACGAATTGGCGTCAGTCATTTTTACTATGTTATTCATCAGATATATTACTTGTATTAGCATCAAGCGTGCATTCAGCGAGCAATTTTTTCGCCTGGCGGGACGCCCATTTGATTTCATTTGCTGTTACGGCTGCATCTAGTAAGGCATGAAGGTTATAGCGGCCGGAATGAATTAACTGCCATTTTTCAATTGACTGCATGAGATTATCCCAATATTCTTCGCGAATTTCTTCAGGTTCAACCTCCGTACCTTCAATTATGAATGCACGAAGTTTACTATTGACTCGTGCTATAGTTGTGCAGCCATTTGCCAAAATATCCAAAATATCTTTAAATTCCTGACTGATAGTTGGAAAACTTGCCTGAAACCGCCTGTCAAAGCGATCAGGTAAAAGTTCATAAATACGATCGGCTTTTCCGATTAGCGACTGGTTATAGTCTATTAATTTTTCGGCAGCCATAATTTTGTTAGTCTGCTGGGAGGATGCAGCGGTTACTAAATCCCCTTCATTTTTTATAAATTGTAAGAGTGAGCGTGATTCTTTATTTAATTTGTGAACAAGTTTCTTTTGGGTATGGTGGCTGGGAGGCGGCTCGGTATCAAGTTGAACATAATCTTGAATGGCCTGGCAAAAGTAAATAACAGCCTGTTGGTTACTCTCGCCTAGTTTTTCTTCAAATTGCTTTTTAAAGCGGGGCGGCCATAGAAGAATATTAACAATCATGGCAACTATGAGACCTGTAAATATTACTAATGTTCTAGCAAGAGCGTGCGGCAGGAACTGTTCCTCACTAGAGCTTAAAATAAATAAAGCGGCGATAATACCCATGGTTATATTGCTTTTAAATTCAAATTTTATATGTAGTGATATAAGCAGAATGGTTATAATCCCCATAACAAGAGGGCTACTACCAAACAGATAACCAAAGACAAGGCCGGTTGCCACTCCTAAAATATGAACAAGTATTTGATCTTTAGCTGTTTTTATTGTTAAAAAAATCGATGGCTGCATGTTAATAACTGCTGAGACTGCACCAAAAAAGGCAGGTTCAAAATTAAATAATTTACAGATAAACATAGTAATTGTTACGGCGATACCTGTTTTTATAATGCGTGCACCTAGTTTAATTTTATTTACCCCCTTTATTTTTATGTTTTTTTAGTATAAAATGAGTCATCAGATTTGTACATATTTTAAGTTATATTTGTTTGTATTATTTTTGACTGGTATATGAAATAATAATGGGATTGATAATAAGAAGAAAACAACTGTAATATCTTATAAGGAGGACACAGAGTGGGCGAAATAAGTGTAGGTATTTTAGGAATAGGATCATATGTTCCTGAAAAAATTGTGACCAATTTAGAATTAGAACAAAAGATTGATACAACAGATAAATGGATTGTTGAACGCACTGGCATTAGGGAAAGGCGAGTTATAAACCAAGGTCAGGCAACTTCGGATTTGGCAACTAAGGCTGCGGAAAAGGCGCTTAAGGATGCCAGAGTAACAGCTGAAGAAATAGATTTGATTATTGTAGGGACAGTTACTCCTGATATGATATTTCCGTCGGTAGCTTGTTTAGTGCAGCAAAATATTAAAGCTGTCAATGCCGCGGCCTTTGACCTTACCGCAGTGTGTTCAGGTTTTATTTATGGAATTGCCACTGCCAATGCGTTTATAAAAGCAGGAACATATAAAAAGATATTGGTTATTGGGGCAGAGGCATTATCGACAATTACTAATTGGGAAGACCGGAATACGGCGATATTATTTGGTGATGGTGCCGGCGCCGTTGTTTTGGGTGAAGTGAGTCCTGGATATGGAATTATCGGGCTGGATTTAGGAGCAGAAGGTAGTGGTGGTCATCTGCTTAATGTACCAGGAGGCGGCTCGCGCATGCCAGTAACAACGGAATCTATCTCACAAGGGCTGCATTTTATTCATATGGATGGCAATGAAGTATTCAAGTTTGCTATTAAAATAATGGGCGAAACAGTAAATAAAGCCCTTGCTAATGCCAAACTTTCACAAGAAGATATTAATTGTTTGGTACCTCACCAGGCCAATCTTAGAATTATTCAATCAGCAGCTAAACGCTTAGGTTTGCCATTGGAAAAAGTGGTCATTAATCTTGATAAATATGGTAATACTTCGGCGGCTTCTATCCCGCTTGCTCTTGATGAAGGGGTAAAAAGCGGCAGAATAAAAAACGGCGATGTTATTGCGATAGTAGGTTTCGGCGGTGGTTTGACCTGGGGAGCAGGCATCATTCGCTGGGGTAAGTAAAAGATATATCAAACAGCAACTGTATATAAAAATCCCGCTAGTTATACTAGTGGGATTTTATTCGTATATTTTAAAGAAACCGCCGCTATTATTTTACACTGATGATTTTGCCCTGGGTAATAGCGGCTAGCTGATCAGGTGTAAGTCTAAATACATCAAAAGGTGTGCCGGCTGCGGCCCAGACTTCCTGGTACTCAAACAGATCTTCATCAATAAAACAAGTCAGTTTGCTAATATGGCCAATAGGTGGAATACCGCCAATGGCAAAACCGGTTACCGTCTGGACAAAATCAGCATCAGGCCTTGATACCGCTTCTCCCAGGTATTCCTTCATCTTTTTTTCATTGATGCGATTATTGCCGCTGGCCACAATAAGTATAGGCATACCTGTATTTTTACCGCGAAAAATCATAGATTTTACAATTTGTCCAACTTCACAGCCAATGGTATTGGCCGCTTCTACGCAAGTGCGGGTGGAAGAGTTCATGGTAACCACCTTGAGCTCTAAACCGTATTTATTAAGTTCATCCTGTATTTTGGCCGCGCTTTTTCCTAATATTTCTGCCATAAGAGTGTCCTCCATGAGAATAATTACAAATATTATACAACTTATTCTAAAAATAATAAAGTGCGCATGCTTTAGTAAAGTAGCCAACTATACGATATATAATAAGGAATAATAGTGTATTTGACTTTTTGGAAAGGTCTAGCGCAATAGGACTTTTATCCTAAAAATTTCTTGACTAAAAAATGTACTAGTGATAATATAGTACAGCAATATAAACAGATACATATTTTGGCAAACTTATTGAAAAATGAGGACGCAAAGCTATGGGTCTAAGGGTTTTTACCTATGACTGCCAGGTTGCCATCGCGTGATAAGACCAGGCTTTGGCTGGGTCTTATTTTATTTCCCTAATAGAAAGTATAACTTTCTTAAGAAAAGGATAAGAGCAACATCGACTTGCGCTTACGCTAAAGCTCGGCGCGAGCTGTGTTTTCTTTATGAGGTGAGAAAAGAATTGCTTAGGACACGCAAACTTGGCGATTTGCATTATAGTTTCAAGAATAAAGAAAACAATACACCAAAAAACGATGTAGATAGTGTTTTATCAGCATATGAACTATTAGTGCACAGAGTGAGTGATATTATTTTAGTAATGCAATCCAATGGCGACATATTGGATGCTAACGATGTGGCTGTAGAGAAGTATGGTTATTCGCGCCCAGAATTATTAGCAATGAATATTGCTGAATTAACAACGGACAGAGCTGATTTTAAAACTCATCTGGGTAAAGGTTACATTTATGAAACTACTCATCGTAAAAAAGATGGAAATTTACTTAATGTACAAGTAAATTCACAATGTGTAGCCATTAATAACCAAGAAGTAAATTTTAGCATTATCAGAGATATTACCGCTCAAAAAATAATGGAAACTCAATTGTATTATGTCGCAAGACATGATTATTTAACCGGGTTAGCCAATCAGTATGGTATGATTGAATATATTTGTCAGATAAGCGGAAGACCAGGCTTAAAACTTGGCTCACTTATTTTGATAAATATTGATAATTTTAAAATCGCAAATGATATCTATGGTTATAGTGCCGGTAATTCAATACTGAAAAAAATCGCTAAGTGCTTTCAATCACAGCTCAGAGCTACCGATTTTTTTGCCCGTCTGGGAAAAGATGAATTTGCGATTATCTTGACTGATATTAATAAAGAAGAAGTCAAAGTACTGGCAAATAAATTGCTGTATGCATTAAAACAAGAAAGCTTTATTTTAGGTGAAAGTATTATAAAAATTAGTGCAAGCATTGGAATAGCAATTACTGAGGCCATACAGGATATTGACAGTGCGTTTTCGTATGCTGATGCTGCTATGCGTGCTGCCAAGGAAGAAGGGAAAAACAGGGTAGTCATCATTCAAAAAGTAGAAGATAGAATGAAGGTCATGGAAAATAACCGGATTTTAAGTCTGCTGAATGATGCTGTCAAAAAAAACAACTTTAAACTATTTTTACAGCCTATATGCAGAAATGAAAACGATGTTTTACATTATGAAGCTTTAATCAGAATGATTGACGAAAATGGGGATATACTCGAACCGGCAACTTTTATTTCGCTAGCAGAGAGATATGGGTTAATGACGCAAATTGACCAGTGGGTAATAAAAACGGCAATTGAGCTGTTAGAAAACCGGCAGGATTTAAATCTCTTCGTCAATATTTCGGGTGAAAGTCTGGGAGATGATTTGCTGCTAAGATGGATAGAAAGCCGTATTAATAACAGTACTATAAATCCGAGTAGAATTGGCTTTGAAATTACGGAAACAACAGCAATCAAAAATATTGCCAAAGCCGAGCAGTGGATTAATCGGCTAAAAGCGTTGGGTTGTGATTTTGCGCTTGATGATTTTGGTGTGGGATTTTCATCATTTTCTCATTTGCATACATTGCCAATCGATTATTTAAAAATTGATGGCTCGTTTATCAGGGATTTGGATTCTGATAATACCAAGAGAGCGCTAGTTAAAGCAATGATTGGCGTGGCACATATCTTGGGTAAAAAGACAATTGCCGAATTTGTTGAGAATGAAAACATTTGGCACATTCTTAATGAAATGCAGGTTGATTATGGTCAGGGTTATTATTTAGGGCGTCCCCATCCGATTTGTAACGTGTAAAGACAGCACAAATCTTCTTATGATGCAGTACAAATAAAACCAGTATACGGAGGAATTATTTTGAAAACAAATGTAGCAACACCGGCAATAAAATTAACATTTGGTATTAAAATTATTATTGCGTTTTGCTTGATAGTCGCATCATTTGCTGGCTTAAGTATCTATACCAGCTGGCAAACTGATAATATTCAAAAAGAATATGAAAATCTTGTAACAAGAAGTGCTCCTTTGGTTTTTGAGGTTAAAGATTTAAATTTCGAACTAAAAAATCAGGGATATTTGGTACGGGGCTATTTACTGACAGGCAATAATAAATTTATTCAAGATTACCAGGATTCGTGTAAGCGAATGGATAAACTGTTAGAAAGTCTTGACCAGAAGCTATTAACCGGTGAGGGCAAACAAAAATCTGCTGAAGTAAAGAGTTCAATTGCTGCTTACCATGAGGTTACTAATAAGACTATCGGAATTTATAAAACAAATGGTTTGCAGGAAGCCATAAAATACGTAAGCTCTGCCGGAGCAATCAGCCAAGAGGCCGAACAAAAAGTTAGCGGGTTTGTAACCTTTCTGACTGAGCGTATGGATTTGAGAGTGGTAGAGAGCCGTAAGGTTTCAGATAGTATTGATACCAAAACAACAATAATAACCATAGTTATCTCAATTCTTGCCCTGGTATTGGGAATCTGGTTTGCGCGCCTTATTTCGCGTCCGCTGGAAGCCTTGGTATCTTCGGCAAAAGCAATTAGTAATGGTGATTTAACCGTTCAAAAAATACAGTATCAGGGCAAAGACGAGATTAGAGAACTAATAGATGCATTTGCTCTTATGGCTCAGAATTTGCGTCAGTTAATATCTAATGTAGCCGATGCCTCACAGCAAGTTGCCGCTTCATCAGAGCAACTTACCGCAAGTGCTGAGCAATCAGCGCAGGCTGCAAATCAAGTGGCTATAGCTATTACCGATGTTGCGCAAGGCACCGAAAAACAGTTAAAATCGATTGACGAAGCCACTCAGGAAGTAAAGCAGATGTCATCAGGTATTCAACAGGTTTCGGAAAATGCCAATGTTGTTGCTGCTACTTCTGAAAAGACGGCTGATGCAGCCAATAATGGTGAAGCTGCTATTAATAAGGCTATCAACCAAATGAGTATGATTGAGAAAACCGTAATGGATTCGGCAGAAGTGGTAACTGATTTGGGTGAGCGTTCCAAGGAAATTGGTCAGATTGTATCTACTATTTCCGGGATTGCCGGACAGACCAATTTGTTGGCGTTAAACGCAGCTATTGAGGCAGCGCGTGCCGGTGAACAAGGGCGCGGCTTTGCGGTTGTAGCCGAAGAAGTTAGAAAACTTGCCGAACAATCGCAGGAAGCTGCTAAACAGATTGAACAATTGATCAGCGATATACAGCTTAAAACCGATAAAGCCGTAGTTGCTATGAACCAAGGCACTAAAGAAGTTGAACTTGGTACAGGAGTGGTAAATGATGCCGGTCAAGCATTTGCTCAAATAACCGAGCTGGTTAAGGCTATGTCCAGTCAAACTCAAGGAATTTCAGGGGCGATTAAGCAAATGGCGGAAGGCAGCCAGCGAATCGTGTATACCTTTAATGAGATTGAAAGTGCCAGTAAGGAAGCGGCCGGTCATGCGCAGAGTGTGTCGGCGGCTACTGAGGAACAGTCTGCTTCGATGGAAGAAATCGCATCATCAAGCCAGGGGCTGGCCAAAATGGCCGAGGATTTGCAATATATTATCAGCAAGTTCAAAGTATAAATATATAGAAAAAAGGCGGCGTAATATGCCGCCTTTTTTTGTTGGTCGAATTTCTTCGTTAACTAACCTGCTAGCCTTGCCGGTAGAGATAGTAGTTGGCAATACTCCTTTTGCAAGGAACTTATGTAACTTTTCAAACATATATTATATAAATCAGACTTGATTCAGATGGGGTTTTAACCCCATCTGAATCTTAGTCGAATTATCTAGGGACTTAGCCGTTCTCTACTCCCAACTAGAGAGGGCGGGAGTATTAGAACGGGTTAGTCATCGGATAAACAAGAATGACCTTGCAAAAAGGAGATGCTGTAAATGGCTGACAGAAAAACTGATAATTGTCAGGTTTGTTGTCAACTTAATTTTACTGTAATAGCCGCCAATAAGCCGCCGGCGATTGATGCCGGTTTTTGGGTACAAGCCACGGCAAGTGGTGAGGTATGCGGCTATGATACTGGAACAGGAAGTATTTCTTTATCGGCTGAAGGATTGGTTCCTCAAGGTATATATACAGTATGGTTTATTACTGACAGAGGGCTTAGGCCGGCTGCACCGACTGATGCGATTTATACGGCTGACGGCTCTGACCCTAACCGGCTGGTGGTTAACAGTGCCGGAGTGCTAAATTACTATATTGCGCCGCTTAATTTTAATCCGTTACGGGGCATACCGTTAGCCGGCAGCAAGGTAAGGGCTGCTATCCAGGGAGTAATTATCGGTTTTCATAGTAATCGTACCACCAATGGTATTATTCCCGGCGATTTCAATGTCAACTTTTTTGAACAGCTTACTGCTGAAATATGCTTTTCCCGTACAGTTAGTGATACAGTAATTGCTACAAAAAATCAGTAATGCAACAAACTAAGGATTGCAATGAGTTGTATCAGAAATTTTAAAATAGCGTAAAAGAGTAAGGTACCATTAGGTGTCCTTACTCTTATTTTACCTTAACAGAAAGTATAACTTTCTTAAAAGCAGGATCAACATCGACTTACACTTTCGCTAAAGCTCGGTGCAAGCCGTATTTTCTTTATCTGATATTTTAAATGGAAATCAAAGGGAAAATAGTAAATTATAAGAATATATTCAATTGACAGAAATTTCACAAAGTAATATTATGATAGAAAGAATAAAGTTTTAAAGAAAAAGGAGTGATTTTATTGATTGCCAAAAATAAATGGCTAAGTGGCATTAGTGGTAAATTAAGCATGTGTTTATTTTTTACAGGGATAGTTCCTTTAATTACTTTTATCATATTGCTGAATATCTTATCTTCCGCCTGGATTCAAGCATTCATATTTATTTATATTATTTTAGCGGTAGTGGTCTTAGGTGTCTGGTCGATTGTTATTGCCAATATTATTGCCGGGCCTGTTAAAAAATTACTTGCCAGCATGCGAGAAATGGCAGCCGGCGGTGGCGATTTACAGCAAAAACTGCAGATTGAAACCACTGATGAAATTGGTGAATTGGCTCATAATACCAATAATGTTATGGAGAAGATTTCTGATTTGGTGAGTGAGATTACTAACATTGGCCGCAAAGTAGCAAAAGACAGTAAATCCTTATCTGAATATACAGCGCAAACAACAGAATCTATGCGCCTTACGACTGAGAGTATCAGTGAAATAGCAGCAGGCTCCTGTAGGCAGGTGCAAGATTTGGAGCTTTGCAGCCATTCAGCCGATCATGCCAGCAGCCAGGTCAACGACATTAATCAGCTTGCGGTAGAGACCGCAGACTTAGCAAAATCGGCGACTGCCAGCGCATTGGAAGGTGCCGCGCAGGTCAAGGAAGCCATTGTTACAATGACCGGGGTTAAAGGCCAAATGGATGTCTCGGCTAAAGCTATTCATGGTTTAGCCGATAGAGTAAATCAGATTGGTCAGATTGTTGAAGTAATTACATCAATTGCCGATCAGACTAATTTATTGGCTTTGAATGCTGCGATTGAGGCGGCCCGCGCTGGTGAGCAAGGTCGGGGGTTTGCCGTTGTGGCCGATGAGGTACGCAAATTGGCAGAGGATTCCCGGCAATCAGCAGAGGAAATAACCATATTAGTTGCCGGTGTGCGCAAAGAAACTGTTGATACAGTGGCAGTCATTGAAGCTGGGCTTACCCAAGCGCAGCAGGGAGCAGAAAAGGCCAGTGGCTCAGAAGCGGCATTAAACCGGATAATTAGTATTAGCCAAAAACTCAATGAACAAATAGGTATTATGGCAAACAATACAGCTGGCGTAACAACCGATATTGAAAGTATTGCCGGTAATATAGGGGCAATAGCGGCAATTTCCCGTCAATTTTCGGGAGCCAGTCAAGAGATTAATGCGGCTGGTGAAGAAGTGTTTGCCACCATTGAAAAAATTGCAGCTTCAACCCAAGAGCTTACTACATTAGCGCAACATATGGAGGAGCTGACAGTGCAGTTTGTTGCAGTTGACAGTGCTACCCGCAAGCGCATTAAAGATAAACTGAGTAAGGCGCGAAGTCTATTTGAAGGTTATGGGGCTATTTATATAAATAGCAGTAATCAATTGCTCGCAGGCAATCAAGTGGTTAATAATAATGAGCATTTGGTAGATGATATTGCCCGGCAGGTTGGCGCCGATTTTACCGTATTCCAGGGAAATACCCGGATTGCAACTACAATTACTACTAAGAGCGGGCGACGGGCTACAGGGACACCGGCAGCCAAGTATGTTGAGAAAGCGGTACTTGAAAGGGATAATGAATATATGGGACAAGCAACCGTTATGCGGCAGTGGTATATTGTAAACTACGAACCGCTCAAAGATAAAACCGGGAAAATTATCGGCATGTTGTTTGTGGGAGAAAAACAAGGCAATACCGGCAGTCATAGTTGATCTTTCAAGAAAATATAATTGCGCAATGGGTGTTACCAAAACATCTATTGCGTTTTTTTATTTGAGACAGGCCCAATTTCTGCCTTGGCGTAATAAATTAGTAAAAAGGCATATTTGCCTTTGTCGACATATGTATATTTGTATATTTAAAAATATGGAGTTAATCCACAAAATGGTAAGGAGGCAAGAAAATATGGCCTATGATTTTGAAAGGCTTATAAAGCAAGATCGCGACGAGCATAAGCAATATAAATTCTCCGGTACATTACTAGACTATTTAAATTTGGTAAAAGAAAATCCCAAACTAGCGATATTAGCCCATCAACGTATGCATGAGCTGTTAATGAACGCTGGTGTGGAAATTATCAAGACAGATGAAAATCCACGACTAAAACGGATTTATGGTAATGACACAGTTAAACGGTACAGTTTTTTTGTCAATGAATTTTTTGGTATTGATAAAAGCATTATGAAGATTATGAGGTATTTTCATTCAGCAGCCATGAAAGGTGAGGAATCACGTCAGGTGCTGTATCTGGTGGGGCCGGTTGGAGCCGGCAAGTCTTCTATTATGGAAGCCTTAAAAAAGGCACTAGAAATGAGTCCGCCCATTTATATGATTAAAGACTGCCCCATGAGTGAAGAGCCGCTCCATCTTATTCCCAAGCATTTGCGGCCACAGTTTGAAGAGGTATTGGGGGTAAAGATTGAAGGCGATTTGTGCCCAATATGTCGGTATAAGCTAAAGCAGGATTATAATGGTGAGTTTGAACGCGTTCCTGTTACGACAACAGAATTCTCTATCCGGTCGCGCAAGGGAATTGGTGTTGTTCCGCCGGTTGATCCCAATAATCAAGATACTTCGGTATTATCAGGCTCTGTCGATATTTCCAAACTTGATCTGTACCCGGAAGATGATCCGCGGGTGCTGTCTTTAAACGGCGCTTTTAATGTAGGAAACCGGGGAGTGGTTGAGTTTATTGAGGTATTTAAAAATGATGTGGAGTATCTTCACACCATGATTACCGCCACCCAGGAAAAATCAATTCCTTCACCTGGTAAAGGAGCTATGATTTATTTTGATGGAATTATTTTGGCTCATTCGAATGAGGCCGAGTGGAATAAATTCAAATCCGACCATACCAATGAAGCTATTTTGGACCGTATTGTAAAAGTAGAGGTACCTTATTGCCTGGAACTTGACGAAGAGGTCAAGATTTATCGCAAAGTACTGAAAAACAGCAGCTTTAATGCCCATATTGCCCCTCACACGATTGAAGTGGCATCCATGTTTGCAATTCTGACCCGGTTGGCCCCTTCTTCTAAGGCTGATCCATTTACTAAATTAAAAATTTATAATGGCGAAGAAATTGTGGAAAAAGGATCGACCAAACGCATTGATATCACCGAATTGCGTGATGAAGCACCACGTGAAGGCATGACAGGTATTTCCACACGCTTTATTATGAAGGTGCTTGATACGACTTTGTCAGAATCGGAATTTAACTGCATTAATCCGATTGCCGTTATCGAAACCATGGTTAAAGCGACAAAAGAATTGGCCATTGCAGATGATGAAAAGAAGCGGTACCTTGGATTTTTACAAGATACTGTGAAAAAAGAATATAACAAAATCTTAGAAAAAGAAGTGACTAAGGCATTTATTCACGGTTATAGAGAACAGGCCGAAAGTTTATTTAACAATTATCTTGATCATGCAGAAGCCTATGTTAATACAACCAAAATAAAAGACGTTAACACCGGAGAAGAACTGGAACCTGATGTAAAATTTATGCAGTCAATAGAAGAGCAGATCGGTATATCCGGGACGGCGGCGCAAGGCTTTCGCCAGGATGTTACTGCTTATATGTTTTCCATTATGCGTAGTGGCGGTAAAATTGAATATACGAGCTATGAACCGTTAAAAGAAGCTATTGAAAAGAAACTCACTGCCTCTGTCAAAGAGCTTTCGCGCATTATTACCCAGGCAAGAGTGCGTGATAAGGAACAAGACAGCAAATTTAACGCCATGGTAGAAGCTATGAAAGCTAATGGATATTGCCTGCATTGCTGTAATGTTGTGCTAAAATACGCCGCCAATAATCTCTGGAAGGACTAGGGATGGAGTGAGGTGACTTATGGCTATTTTTAAGGAAGGCCGTACCGGCGAGTCAGACCGCTCACAATATGACCGTAAGCGTCACCGGGAATTGGTGGAAGATGCGATAAAACGAAACCTGGGTGATATTATTGCCGACGAAAGCATTATTGGCCAAAGTAAAAATAAAAAAATAAAGATACCTATTCGCGGTATCAAAGAATATCAGTTTATTTACGGCAGAAATAACGGAGGGACAGCTAGCGGCAGCGGCGAGGAAGAACGCGGCCAGGTTATCGGGCGCATCAACAGCCAGCAAGAAAAAGGAATGGGGCAGGCCGGTAGTGAGGCCGGAGAAGAAATTTATGAAACAGAAATCACGATGGATGAAATCATCAATTATATGTTTGAAGAGGCAAAGTTACCTGACTTAGAGCGCAAAAAATTTGCTGTGCAAGAATGTGAGTATGTATATAAGCGTTCTGGCTATCAACGTAAAGGCATTCCGCCGCGACTGGCGAAAAAACGGACACTGATCGAAAAACTCAAACGCCAGCAAGGGCTGATACGAGAAAAACGCAGTGGCGAAAATCAATGCATAGACGGACAGCAGGCGCCTGAGAGAATACCATTTCGAGAAGATGATCTTAGGTATTTTCGGGTAAAGGCAGATATTCGTCGTCATTCCAATGCGGTAGTATTTTGCATTATGGACGTATCCGGCTCAATGGATCAGAGTAAGAAATATCTGGCGCGCACCTTTTACTTTTTGTTATATCAATTTCTGCGCTGGAAATATGATCAGGTTGATGTTGTGTTTATTGCGCATACCACAGAAGCCAAGGAGGTAAATGAACGAGATTTTTTCCATCATGGCGAGTCTGGCGGCACCATGATCTCCAGCGGCTATGCCAAGGCGCTGGAAATCATTGAGCAACGCTACAATCCAGATGTATGGAATATCTATGCTTTTCACTGCACAGATGGAGACAATTGGACAGAAGATAATGCCAAGACCATCGAGAAAGCAAAAGAGTTGGTCAGTGTCAGCAATCTATTTGGTTATGTTGAAATTCTGGCTAACTACAGTTATGGCATTACTATTCGCCGTGAACTAGAGGCAAAAATCAAAGAGAAAAACTTTATTATTGGGACTATGGGAAAAAAAGAAGATATCTGGCCGGCGCTCAAACGCATATTAGAAAAAGAATCAGAAGCTGAATCTGCAGAAGATGCGCGTTCAGGGCCTGCGATTGAAGGTGATGTGTGGTGACGGCAGATTATAGTATGAAAGAATTGGAAGCGTGGAATGACAGGATTGAAGACCTGGTTAATAAAGCAGGACTAAACTGCTATGAGCAGCAATTTGAAATTTGCAGCTATGAAGATATGTTGTGTTATGAAGCTTATGTGGGTATGCCATCTCATTATCCTCACTGGAGTTATGGCAAAGCCTATGAACGGCAAAAAACCTTTTATACCTATAATCTTACCGGGTTGCCTTATGAAATGGTAATTAACGCTGATCCGTGTATCGCTTATCTTATGCGGGATAATACGCTATTGCTGCAAATTTTGACGATTGCTCATGTATACGGGCATAATGATTTTTTCAAAAATAATCGGCTGTTTACCGAAAACACCCGCGCTGAACTGACTGTTGAAATGTTTAAAAGCCATGCCAGCCGGGTGCGAGACTATATTGCTGATCCCAGTATTGGCCCAAAACAGGTAGAGCGGATACTGGATGCAACTCACGCACTGCGTTTCCAGGTTAGGCGGCAGGGAGAAGGCAAGACCCTTACCAGGCAGGAAATAGCTAAAGAAGAGACCGATAAAATTCCTGAGAGGTTAAAACAGGATTTGCTGGGCTATTTAAGTGAGCATGGTAAGCTGGTTTATTGGGAACAAGATTTGGTAAATATGGTAAGGGAAGAAAGTTTCTATTTTATACCCCAGGTGGAAACCAAGATAATGAATGAGGGCTGGGCCAGCTATTGGCATTACCGGCTGCTCCATGACCTGGCATTGCCCCAGGGACTTCATTTTGAATTCCTGCAACGACACAATCTGGTTGTCAGGCCGCATGAAAGGCAGATTAATCCTTACTTTATCGGCTTCAAACTGTTCGAGTATCTGGATAAAACCTGTGGGCGTGAAGCCATATTTAAAATTCGTGAACAAGAGCGCGATCAATCATTCCTTCGGCGGTTTTTAAATCAGGAACTGTGTCAGGAGCTGCATTT
>JAGGAB010000113.1 GCA_017889705.1 Bacillota bacterium
TACAATTTATTTTTCCATAACCCCAATTTTTCCCATAGATTTATCAACGGCCCCATATAATCGCGAGGGGCACTCCCCCTGATCCATATCAAACTCTTTAACTACGGTTAAACTCAGCTTTATCCACCAATACAGCTAACTTTTCGACCATGTTACTTTCTGTATTTAGCTGGCTGGCCATAGTAACCTGCGTTGAAACAAAGAGCAATGGCATACTAAAAATGATCAGCAAAATAGCTCTTATTATCATTTCTTCACCTCCTTTCTTGCTTAATTCTAAAGAAAAAAGGTCACTTTCTTTTGGCTTATTGTTTCAACAATAAACCAAAAGAATAATGACCTTTTGTTGCTTCAGCAACAAATCCGGATTTGCCGATTTTGAAATCTTATAAATCTAACAGTCCTTCTAAATCTCTGCCGTATTTTCTTAATACCGGTTCTTTTAAATCTGAAATCAATTTATTAATGTATATATCATGTCGTATATAAGTATCTAGTATTCTAATAACACCTTGGTTAGAAGTATTATAGCCCTCAATTTTTTGATCCTGATTCTTAAAAGCAAACATTCCATATAAATTGTCAACTACCATGATAAACTCGGAAGAATGCAGGTTTTCTACTATTTGTGACGGGTCATGTGTAAATACATGTCCTAGCGGTATTATTCTTTCACTCATTTGATTGCTTATTATTTTAACATCACGTTTGATTGCATCTTCCAATTGTTTCTGGACATGAACACCATCGTCGTACCAGAAACTAATCATAATAGTTTTTTCCGCTTCTTTTATTAATTCTCTGGCCTTGTCCATAAGGTTATCATGACCTTGAATCTGCCAGAGCCAATTAGGATATTTATTTTGACTTATGGAGTCTTTATGATCAAGTAGATAATTACTGATTTTTTTATACTTTTTCACATTATTACTTACGAAATCTTCCAGCGGTAATGGTTGATACCGAACAGGATTATCCCCGGAAGGATATATCAGTCCTTTATCAATTAATGCGCTTAGTGTTTCATATACTTTAGGACCGGGAACACCCGAAAGTTTCTGAATCTCACTGCCATAACTAAGGTTATTGCGCAGTACTGCTAGATAAATTTTTCCCTCATATTTTGGCAATCCTAGTTCATTAAAACAATTAATTACTTCATCGTCCGAAAAAAAACTCTGTTTTTTTATTATAACCGCCCTCACTATCTATTACTACCAAAGTAGTAAGCCTGTATTTGTATAATATACTACTTTTTTCATTTATGCAATATGTTACTTTAATTTCTTCACATTTTACCTGCTGTATATAAAAACCACCAGGGAACACTAAGCTATGGAGGTGGATTAAATGCGTTTCCGAAGCCATAACCAATGAACACACACACCGTGAAGCATTCGAAGAGTTTCTTAAAGATATGGCAGAATGATTAAAATCCAGTGCCTTTGGGTATAATTTTACTAGAGTGCGCAACTCCTTGGGCCGAAATGTCTGCATGAAGCAGCGTTCCGGCTTTTAAGATTACTTTCGCCTTCCAACAATCGCTGTTCCCCTTGTTGAAACAAAAAAAATACAAATGCACTTATTTTTGAGATATTTTTCACTTATAATATTGACATTGTTTTACAAAAAATAGTATGATTAACACGAATATAAGAATCATGAAGATTCTAAAATCGAGGTATGAAGCCTGGGGGGATTTCCCGTTGGTTTCATACCTTTTTTTATTTCTGATGGCGGTGTAGCATGTATAGTAACTTATTATTGGGTAAAGTTGTCCGTCTACTAATTACGCTATTTATTATTCTAACTATCAATTTTGCCCTGCCCCGGCTAATGCCTGGCGATCCGGCGGTCATGTTGCTGGGACAGGATGCGGCAGTGATAACAGGCTCTGATTTTACTGAGTTAAAAAATAAATATGGTCTTAACAAGACTCTCGGACAGCAATATCTGAATTATTGGCAAGCTTTAGCCCAGGGTGATCTTGGCTACTCCTATCATTACCGTCAGGCTGTTACACAAACACTTAAACAGCACTTAGGATGGACACTGGCCTTGCTCATTCCCGTGGTAGTGCTTTCGTCATTATTGGCAATTGTTTTCGGTACAATCGCTGGCTGGAAAGCCGGTTCCAGACTTGACAGCACCATAACCTGCAGTTCGCTGCTCATGTATTCACTACCCCAATTTCTCATTGCCATGCTGCTGCTCAAGGTTTTCGCCTTTGAACTGCGGCTCTTTCCGCTGGGCGGCCTGGCCTCAGGCAACACTGATTCAGCCGTATCTTATTTCCTGGATACAGCGTGGCATTTAGTATTGCCGGTACTGGCCCTGACAGTGTCAGCCACCTCGTCCAAGCTGCTGGTTCTGCGCAATAGTGTCGCCAAAGAGCGGCATGAAAACTATATTATTTACGCAACAGCCAAAGGACTATCCACCTGCCGCATACTTGCTGTGCATCTACTGCGTAATGCTTGTTTGCCCTTACTGAGTCTGATTGCCTTAAATATCGGCTTTATTGTATCTGGAGCGTTAGTGGTTGAACTTGTGTTTTCTATCAGCGGCATGGGCACGCTGATTTACGAAGCCGCTATTTATCGCGATTATCCCTTACTGCAAGCCTGTTTTTTGATTCTGACGGCTTTACTATGTCCTCATTCCGTCTGTCGGCTCCGGCATACTGTGGCCTGTTCCTGCTGCTGACACTGCTACTGATCGCGCTATTGGCCCCAGTTTTAGTCCCTTATTCACCGTCTGAGCGGTTTACCCCTTTTGCCCTGCCTTCCACAGCCCATCTTCTGGGCTGTGATGATATCGGTCATGATATTTTAACTCAACTAATCCTTGCCAGTCGTGTCTCTCTGCTTGTTGGGATCACAACTGCAATAGCTTCGGCCGGCTTAGGTGCGACTATCGGTATTCTGGCTGGTTACTGTCGGGGATATACTGCGCACTTTTTAAACAGTTTGATTGATATTGTCCTGCTTATTCCGATGCTGCCGCTCATGATTACCTTAGCGGCTTATCTTGGGCCAAGCCTTGGCAATATCATTGCAATTATCGGCCTGCTCAGTTGGTGTTCGACAGCTAGAGTGGTTAAGGCCCGAGTATTGCAGCTTCGAGACCTTCCTTTTGTGGAAGCCCTGCAGGGTCTGGGCATCCCTGAATATCAAATAATCCTAAAACATATTGTTCCCAACGTGGCTGAGGTCATTGCCGCCAAGTTTATTCTTTCTGTGGCATATGCCATGCTGAGTGAATCAGCACTGAGTTTTCTCGGGCTTGGCGACCCTTTGACGATAAGTTGGGGTACTATACTCTATTACGCCTTTCATCGCGGCGGCTTTGTCAATGATCTCTGGTACTGGTATCTGCCACCTGGTCTGTGTATTGCAGCTGCCACGCTGGGATTTACGCTGCTTGGTTTTTATCTGGAGCAAATGGCCAGAAACAACAAGCTAAAGGCATTAACGGAGGATTCTGCCCATGCTGCTTAGCATTGACCAATTACAAGTTTCGTTTTCTATTGGCACATCAGTCCTGCAAGCCGTAAATGAAGTCAGTCTTGCCTTTGAAGAAAAAACCACAACAGCTATTATCGGTGAAACAGGCTGCGGCAAATCCGTACTAGCGGCTGCTATCACTGGTATCTTACCAGATAATGCCCAGACGAGCGGAGTTATCACCTGGAAAAACGCACTTCTATCTGAGCAATTATTAAAAACCATTCGCGGCAAAGAGTTATCCCTTATTCCGCAAAATCCGCTGGGCAGTCTCAATCCGGTACTGACAGCCGGTTTCCAGGTGAGTGAAGCCCTGGCAAGAGTCAGTCCTGCTTTAGGGAAACGCACTATTTACAATACTACTCTTGAACTGTTTCATGCTGCCGGACTTGTCCAACCTGAGACAGTCTACCATTCCTATCCCCATCAGTTGTCGGGCGGTATGGCGCAGCGGGTGCTGCTGGCTGCCGCCATGGCTGGCACACCCAAACTGGTTATTGCTGACGAACCCACAAAAGGACTTGACCTTGACACCCGCAATCAAAATGTCCTGCTCATGCACCAAGTATTTGAGAACAGTGCTTTGCTCATCATTACTCATGACATTGAAGTGGCCGCCACTTGCCAGTATCTTATCGTCATGTATGCCGGTGAGATTGTGGAAACAGGCCAGGCCGAAAGTGTATTAACTAAACCGTTGCATCCTTATACCTGCCAATTATTATCCGCCCACCCGTCACAAGGCCTTATCCCTATTCCCGGCCTGCCGCCCACTATGACCAGTCTGCCTGCTGGCTGCCGTTTCGCCAAGCGGTGCACTTTTTACGATAAGCAAAGCACCCCCAAGAAGCAGCTTTGCCTTGCTGGTCACCCCGCCCTGATACAATGTGGAACAACAGCTGCAGTGAGGTGCTGGCATGCTTGAAGTTATCCAGCTAACCAAACATTTTACCCAAGGCTTACTAACAAAGAAAACCACTTATGCCGTACAAGATGTTTCCTTCCAGGTGCCTCCAGGAAAAACCTTGGGAATTATGGGGACAAGCGGTAGCGGTAAATCCACAGTGGCCCGACTAATTGCCGGTCTCATTCGGCCTACGGCTGGCCAGATTGTGTACCAGGGAACTGCTCTAACCAACCTGTCAGCTACGCAACGACAACCCTTTCGCCGTAAATTGCAAATGGTTTTCCAACACCCCGGCCTGGCTCTTGACCCCCGGCAAACAATCGCCGATGCGCTGCTTGAACCACTCTATGTCCACAAGTTAATCCACTCCCAACGTCAAGGCTTGAACAAGCTGGAGAGTCTTTTACATATCACCCAACTATCGCCTGATGTGCTACAAAAATACCCCTGGCAAATATCCGGCGGGCAAGCACAGCGCATTGTAATCGCCAGAGCGTTAGGACTTGAGCCTGAAGTGCTCATCGCCGATGAACCTACTGCCATGCTGGATATATCTGTACAAGCCCAAATCCTCACCCTGCTCAAAACGATTCAGCAGCAAACAGGCCTCAGCCTGATCTTAATTTCCCATGACCCTGACGTTATCAAAGCCTGCGCTGACCACATGATAAGCATGATGAACGGTAAAGTTGCTGCATCTGGTGTGCCTTCAAAGATTCTTACCCAATCAGACAGCTTATTTTCCTTACGCCAGGCAATGCTAACCCAAAGAAAAGGAGAAATTTAATGAGGCGTTTTACTACTTGCGGACTATTACTAATCCTGATTTTTACTTACTTGCTCACAGGCTGCGGCAATAATAAGCAAGCCGCTGCCGACACTTCTCAGACAATCCCTTCCCTGACAATTGGCACAACCATGAAGATGGAAGGCATCAATATTGAGGACTACTACTTTGGGATACTGCGCGCCATCTTCACCCACAAGGGACTTGTCAAGCTGGATGAGAACGGTAATTTCGCCGGTGACTTGGCCAAGTCCTGGAGTACTACTGACGGCCAAACCTGGACATTTCTCCTGCAGGACGGCGTCACTTGGCATGACGGTGCCAAGGTCACAGCCGCTGATGTTAAATTTACTATCGAATACAACCTCAAGCACAGTATCGAATATAAAAGTCACTTTGCCTTGGTAGAGTCAATCGCAACCCCTGATGATACGACAGTCATTATCACTCTTACCAAGCCTAATCCCCGTTTTCTTGTCAATTTGCTGGTACTTAGAACCCTGCCGCAACATATTTTTGCTTCAGTGGATAATCCTGCTGCTTACAATGATCCCAAAGCAGCCATTGGCTGCGGGCCCTACAAATTCGAAAAGTTAGATACCCATGCTGGTATTGTCACCTTTAAAGCCAACAATACCTACTATCGTGGCACACCGCCAATTCCTGAAATAAAAGTGCGGCTGTTTAAAAATTCGGATGCCCTTTACATGGCCTTGCAAAATGGTGAGGTGGATTTACCCTATACCTATTCGGCAGGAACTGACCCCATCTATGCCACTAATCTGGCTAAGAATTCCCGGATAAAACTTATGAATATTCCCAATCTTGGTGTTGGCAAAGCGCTGATATTCAATGTCACTAAGCCCTTCGTCAATGATCCCCAGGTTCGTACCGCATTATCCTATGCCATTGATTATAACGAACTTGTCCGTTTGTTTGCCGCCAATAATGGCGTTGTACCCACTGCTGGTTTTGCGCCCCGTGGCACACCCGGATTTATTGAGACCCGCCCGCTGGAATTTAATCCTGACAAAGCCAGGCTGTTGTTGGACCAAGCAGGTTATCGCCTTACCGGAAGCGATAGCCGGGCAAAGGATGGCCAAGCACTTACCTTTGAACTGCTCCTTAGAAACGACATCCCCGAAAATATCAGACTGGCCGAACTTCTCCAAAAATATTTTGCCACCATTGGTGTTAAACTTACCCTAAAAACAGTGGATGCCACACTCTACCGGACAATCTGCGACAAGGATAAATCCCATACCAGCCTTTTATCCCGCACCACTCCCTGGGGCATGATGATGTGGGCCGGAATGGGTACAGGCTATATAGATATTCGCAATATTGGCTGGGCCATGGTAAGCGACGCCAAATTTAAACACCTTGTAGACAATATGAATAGCACGCTTGACCCTGATATATATAAAAAACAAAGTGCCGCATTGCAGCAATATTATGCAGAAAACCTCCCAGCCATCCCCCTCTATTGGGATAGTTTCATCCAGCCGCATAACGCTACCCTGACGGGCTGGAAGATAAGTCCAATGTACGGCATTCTTAATGAAGAAACATGGTACAACCTCAAAAAAATCGTACCATAATGAGAGGAGATAACATACATTATGAAAAGAAAACATCACAAATTAGCTCTTATGTCAGCTCTGGCAGGTGTATTGCTGACAGCTTCACCAATCTATGCCGCAACACCGGAAGACAACAGTCAACAGTTTGATTTAGACACCATTGTTGTCACCGCAACCAAAACCGCCAAAAACATTAAGGAGGTCCCCGCCAGTGTCTCGGTAATTACTGCCGAAGATTTAGCCAAGGCAAATATTAAAACTCTTGATCAGGCATTGCAGTACGTGCCAGGCATGTATGTAAAGGAATCGCAAGGAATGATGGGCACAAAAATTTCGCTGCGCGGCATGACGCAAAGCCAGGTACTGGTACTCATGGATGGCATTCCCCTAAATAACGGCTATTCCGGCGGCGCTAACTGGGGCAATATTCCAATAGCAATGATTGAGCGCGTTGAAGTTCTCAAGGGTTCGTTTTCCTCCCTGTATGGGTCAAATGCCATGGGAGGTGTCATTAATATTATTACAAAAACAGACGTAAAACCACAGACAATTGTCACAGGCGGCTTTGGTGAAAATGGTACAACCGCTAGTTCCTTCTTCACCAGCGGTCAAAGCGATAATAAAAAATTTCAGTATGTACTAAGTTATGATAAACGGGATGTTGATGGTTATGTAAATCAGCCGGAACAACTGCCAGGTGGAAACCGTTACGGCAAATTTGCCACCAAGAATGAAAATACCGGTATAAAATTAATGTATGATTTCAGCGAAGGCGAGCGTCTGTCCATATTGCGGACAGAAAGCAATTATACCTATGGCTATTACGACGGCGGCAAAGATAAAGGTCAGCGCAAATTGGAACTCACCGGCATTAATTATGAAAAAAAGCTGAATGATACCACAGAACTCAAAGTACATCTGGGCGAACAAAACTATAAAAAATACTGGCAAATTACCAATGGCAGTACGTTCTCTTCCACTCCGGTCAAAACCAAAGAAGCAGATATTAGTTTAAACTGGGCCGTTGATAAGAAGAACCTGCTTACATTCGGCGTTGCCACCAGAGAAGACGAGGGTTCCCAGTACAGTAAAGCCGGCAAACTGACAGCGACAGCTACCGCCAAAACCAATGCCGTCTATCTGCAGGACGAAATCACCATGAATCCCAAAAGCACCCTCTACTTGGGCGCGCGGTATGATGAATGGAAAACTAGCGACACAGTAAAAAACGGCAAAAGTCTTGCCGACAGAAGCATCAGCAATGTATCGCCCAAAGCT
>JAGGAB010000114.1 GCA_017889705.1 Bacillota bacterium
ACCCCACCCGGGAGGAAATTGATATTCCTATCCAGGAGCATCTCATCGTAGAGTTGTATTCAAGATAATCTGCCCTCAACCGTGGCGATGGCGTAATGTGAGAGTTTGGCCAAATGAGGAGGGTTTTTCCGGATGATTGAAATCGAAAAACCGAAGATCGAAATAGTAGAAATAAGTGACGACAACCGTTATGGCAAATTTGTATGGGAACCGCTTGACCGTGGCTTTGGCATTACGCTGGGCAACAGTCTGCGGCGGGTACTCCTGTCCTCTTTGCCAGGTGGAGCTGCAACCTCAATTAAAATTGATGGTGTGCTTCATGAATTTGCTACTATTCCCGGTGTTCGTGAGGACGTCACCGACATTATTCTGAACCTGAAAGAATTGAATCTGAAAATGCATAGTGACGAGCCTAAAACACTGCTTATCGAAGCATTTGAGGAAGGCGAAGTCACAGCAGGCGACATAAAAGCCGACGCCGATATTGAAATCTTAAACCCTGAACTCCACTTGGCGACAGTAGGCGCCGGCGGTCAACTCCGCATGGAAATCATGGTTGAAAAAGGCAAAGGCTATGTACCTGCTGACAAAAACAAAAAACCCGACCATGTAATCGGGATTATTCCTATTGATTCCATCTTCTCACCAATTGTACGCGTTAATTATAATGTTACTGATACACGTGTGGGTAATGTGACCAATTATGACAAGCTGACATTGGAAGTATGGACTGACGGCAGTATGCGTCCTGAAGAAGCGGTTAGCAAAGCTGCTGGTATTATGGTGTCGCACTTGAAATTGTTTCAAAATATTGCCGGAGAACCTCCAGAAGAGGATGAGGATCAGGGATTGGTTTCTGAAGAACCTGCCGAGGGTAAAAACAGGACAATGGACATGACCATTGAAGACCTGGATCTCTCAGTTCGTTCTTACAATTGTTTGAAACGAGCCGGAATCAACACTGTGGCTGAGCTTGTCCAAAAGAGCGAAGAAGACATGATGAAAGTTCGCAACTTAGGACGCAAGTCATTGGAAGAAGTTAAGAAGAAGATTGTTGAAATGGGTCTGGCACTCGCAGAACACGAAGAGTAAAGGGGGGGAAGAGTTGTGGCCTACAGAAAGTTAGGACGGGACACCAGCGCACGCAAAGCATTATTTCGCAGCATGTTGACTTCCTTCTTTGCCTATGAGCGTATTGAAACAACAGAAGCAAAGGCAAAAGAAATCAGCGGCCTTGCCGATAAAATGATTACTTTGGCAAAGCGGGGCGACCTGCATGCTCGCCGCCAAGTGTTATCAAGCCTCTATGACGAAGAAGTAGTAAAAAAGCTATTTGACGAGATTGCTCCTAAATATGCAGAACGTCAAGGCGGTTATACCCGGATCATGAAACTGGGACCGCGTCGGGGCGATGCTGCTCCTATGGCGATTATCGAATTAGTGTAGCAAGTATAAAAGGCGGCCCGGTGGGTCGCCTTTATTCCTACACAGACAAGCTTTCCTAAACCAGAGTTACTAAACAGCACCGGTTTCGCTTGTGCTTAAAGGCTTGGCGCAAACCGTTACATAATAGCAGAAAGTAAAGTTTTTTATTGGGGGTGGAGAGCCTCACATGGCAGAACTTATTAAAATCGAAAACTTGCGTCATACCTATCCTGGTTATGACAACCAGGAAGTTACTGCGCTTACCGATATTAACCTGATAATAAACCAGGGTGAATTTGTCGCGATTATTGGGACTAATGGTTCCGGCAAATCAACACTGGCAAAACATCTAAATGCCCTTATCTTGCCGACAGGCGGCAAATGCTTTATTAGTGGTATTGATACGGCAGACGTGGAAAATGTCTGGAATATCCGCCAGCAAGTCGGTATGGTATTCCAAAATCCCGACAATCAGATTGTGGCGGCTATTGTGGAAGAAGATGTTGCCTTTGGTCCGGAAAACCTAGGCGTACCTCCAAAGGAGATTGCCCAGCGGGTAACTGAGGCGTTAGCACTTGTCAACATGGAAGAATACCGTCATCATGGCCCGCACCTTTTATCAGGCGGACAGAAACAGCGGGTGGCTATTGCCGGCGTACTGGCAATGAAGCCCAAATGTCTGGTGCTTGATGAACCCACAGCCATGCTTGATCCACGAGGCCGTAAAGAAGTTTTAGATACAGTATGCCGCTTAAATAAAGAAGGTATTACTGTTGTTTATATTACACATTTTATGGAAGAAGCTGTGGCTGCCCACCGGGTAGTGGTTATGGAACAGGGGAAAATTGTAATGGAGGGGCAACCTTCCGAAATATTTTGCCAGGTAGAGCGGCTCAAAACTATGGGTCTTGATGTGCCGCCAGCCGCTGAAATCGCCACTTATTTACGGAAAAAAGGCATACAACTCGACCAAGATATAATTCGGGATGAACAACTGGTGGTGTCGTTATGTCCATAATCTTTGATAATGTTACCTATACCTATATGCCGGGAACACCCTATCAGCGAACGGCTATTCAAAACATAAACCTGACCATTAACCGCGGTGAATTTGTCGGTATCATTGGTCATACCGGTTCGGGAAAATCTACATTAGTTCAGCACATGAACGCTCTGATTGCTCCCAGCTCAGGCCAAGTCACTGTTGACGGAATTGACCTAAAGCAGAAAAATCAGGAAGCGCGGGAGGCCAGACGGCGGGTAGGTATGGTGTTTCAGTATCCTGAACACCAATTATTTGAAGAAACCATTTACCAGGATATTGCCTTTGGCCCTAAAAATATGGGTCTAGCTGAAGACCAAATCGAGAGCCGCGTCAGGCGTGCCATGGATTTTGTCGGTCTTGATTATGAGACTTTCAAAGACCGTTCGCCGTTTAACCTGAGCGGCGGACAAATGCGCCGTGTTGCTATTGCCGGCGTAATTGCGCTGGAACCTGATTATCTGGCTCTGGATGAACCGGCTGCCGGCCTTGATCCCTGCGGGCGTGATGAAATTTTTGGCCAAATTGTGAAACTGCATCAAAAAACCGGGATTACCGTTATCTTAGTGTCGCATAATATGGAAGATATTGCCCGCTTTGCCGAACGGGTGCTGGTCATGAATAATGGGCAGGTTAGCCTTGATGGCTCACCTATGGAAATATTCAGCAGCGGACGGGAAACACTACGTGAGGCGGGTGTTGATGTACCGCCAATTACAACCCTTATTGAAAAATTAAGAGCCGGGGGGTTGGCTATCAGTAATGAAGCCTTGACTCCTGAGGCGGCAGCAGAAGAAATTTACCAAGCTGTCAGGGGGAGGAAACATGCTCAATGATATTACATTAGGCCAGTACTTCCCCGGAAAATCACCCATACATCAATTAGATCCCCGTACCAAAATACTGGGTGTTGTTACCTATATCAGCACCATCTTTTTGGCAGAAGATTATCTGGCATATGCCATCCTGACGGCATTTGCTGCTATGGCCGTAGCTGTGTCACGAATTCCTGTTAGTATGGTAATCAAATCAATTAAACCGCTGTGGATTATTGTGCTATTGACCTTAGCCATTCACGTATTTAGTACGCCGGGTAATGTGGTCGTTAACCTGGGGCCGCTGGCAGCTACCCAGGAAGGCATTCGTATGGGCACTCTTATGTCACTACGACTGGTGCTGTTAATTGCGGTATCGTCGCTGCTGACTTTTACCACCTCGCCGATTGCCTTAACTGACGGCATCGAAAGACTGCTAAACCCTTTGCGGCGCGTAGGGGTACCGGCGCATGAGCTGGCCATGATGATGACTATTGCCCTCAGGTTTATTCCCACCTTGCTCGAAGAAACCGACAGGATCATGAAGGCGCAGATGGCGCGCGGTGCTGATTTTGCTTCAGGCAACATTCTAAAGCGTGCGAAAAATATGGTGCCTTTATTAGTTCCATTATTTATCAGTGCATTTCGTCGGGCTGATGAATTGGCTGTGGCAATGGAAGCCAGATGCTACCGGGGCGGCGAAAATCGTACCCGGATGAAAGAGCTGAAAATAGGTAAAATAGACATAGGTGCCGCCGTTACTCTGGTGGTGTTAATTGCCATCCTGGTAACTGTTAGGGCATATAAACTGGCAATATGAGAAATATTAAACTTGTCCTCGCCTATGATGGGAATGCCTATCATGGGTTTCAACGCCAAGCCAATGCCATGACCATTCAGCAGATAGTCGAAGAGCGGCTGTCTAAAATCTTTGGGCATTCCATCACTATTAACGGGGCAGGGCGTACTGATGCAGGGGTACATGCGCATGGTCAAGTTATCAACTTTTTTACGCACGGTACCATACCGGCAGAGCGCATCCCTTTAGCCGCCAGAGGCCTATTGCCGCCTGATATCGTTGTTGTAGGGGCCTCAGAAGAGACAGAATCATTCCATGCCCGTCATTCGGCGCAAAGTAAAACTTATCGGTACCGACTAGTTAATACGCGACTGGCCAACCCATTTGAAAGAAATTACGCCTGGCATTTTCCGGTGGCGCTTGATGTACAGTTAATGCAACAGGCAGCACAAGTTATTGTGGGTACACACGACTTTTCGGCTTTTCGTGCCAGCGGTGGGCCGCCTGTAAGCCCGATACGCACCATTATGGCTGCAGTTTGCCGCCAGGATAGTAACTCCTTGATTGAGTTTGAATTTTGGGGGACAGGCTTCTTATACCATATGGTACGCAACTTGGTGGGTACACTTATCAACGTAGGACAACGCCGCATAACTCCACAAGACTTTTCTACTATACTGCAAAACCGCGACCGCCACGCTGCAGGCATAACCGCACCGGCACAGGGCTTATATTTAATGGAAGTTAAGTATTAGTTCGTCCAAATTAATTTTCAAATGGCAAGGTATAATGCTTGACATTAGGTAGCTAATTTATTACAATAGCTTTATGAGAATTTTGCCATGCCTTCCATTAGCCCCGGAAGTCAAGCTTAATAATCATACTTCTGTTGATAATGATAGTCCTTTAGCTTTATGAGGAGGATAGACAATGAAAACTTTTATGGCAAACCCGGCCAACATCGAACGCAAATGGTTTGTTGTCGATGCCGAAGGTAAAACCTTAGGTAGACTGGCCGTTGAAGTCGCGAAAGTTCTTCGCGGCAAAAATAAACCAACATACACTCCCCATGTTGATACTGGCGACCATGTAATTGTGGTTAACGCTGAGAAAGTGGTATTAACTGGTAAGAAATTGGAACAAAAAACCTATTTCCGTCATTCCGGTTATCCGGGTGGCACTACCTTTACTACAGCCGGTAAAATGCTGGCTACTAAACCAGAGCGTGTTGTTGAATCTGCTGTTAAAGGCATGCTTCCTAAGAACAGCCTTGGTCGTCAAATGTTTCGTAAACTGAATGTTTACGCTGGCCCTAACCATCCGCATTCCGCGCAACAGCCGGAAGTGTTGGAACTTAATATTAGGTAATACCGGAAAGGAGGAACATATATATGGCATTGGTTACTTACTACGGCACAGGTCGCAGAAAAACCTCGGTTGCCAGAGT
>JAGGAB010000023.1 GCA_017889705.1 Bacillota bacterium
CCATACTTCCATTTGAACCATATCTGCTTTTCTGCATAGCGATACGCCAAGAATATCTACATTAGCCGCCTCATTTTTTCCATGCTTTACCGCATTGGAGATCAGCTCATTTAGTACCAGGGCTACCGGCACAGCCTGTTTGGCATGGATAAACACTTCCGGCCCTTCCACGCGCCCTTTCATTTCCTGCTGCGGGCTGCTGCTGTTCTCCAGAATCTTCTCCATAATATAAGAAGCAAGCTCCTTTAAGTTAACCAAATCCCGCGACTGGTAAGTAAAAACCTCATATACCTTCGATATGGATAAAATCCGGTTTGTGCAGGCCTGAAATTCTTCCTTTACCTTTGGCTCCTTCGAGCGCCGCATTTGCATATGCAGCAGCGAAATGACATTTTGCAGCGTGTTTTTTACCCGATGATTGATTTCGGCAATCATCACGCTTTGCATGTCAAGCTGTTTTTCCTTTTGCCGCAGTTCTGTTACATCCTGCACCGACACGACACATCCGCTGAGTTCGCTGTGCGCTACCAGCGGATGCGCCCGAAAAAGATAACTGGCCTCGCCGTATTGGAAATTTTGGGGCATTTTAAGCAGCTCTACCATCTCATTTAGCGAAGGATATTGCAAAAACTGCCGCAGATTCTGCCCTACGGCATCCTGTTGCCAGAAATTGCGGGCAAACAGCAATGCCCGCTTATTCGCATAGGTAATACGGCCTTGCGGATCAAGCACAAAGACACCGCTGCCCAGCCACTCATCCCAGCCGCAGCCTGTAGTTGTCAGCGACATCAGTGTCTGGCTCAGGTGATCAGCCGTCTGGGTTAAGAACGATACCTGTTTTTGCTGCTTCAGCTCGCTTGAGATATCACGCTCCATAATCAGCACGCCGATAATACAACCCTTGTCATTTCTTATCGGCGTGACTGTCTGCGAAATAGGTACGCCTTCCTGGCTTACGCCGCGTGTGTCAACGATCCGGTCGCCGAGAGAAAGCGCCTGATAAACGGCAGGCTCATGCTCGGCTGTGGCAATCTCACCAACTACACTTTTTCGGTACAGCGACTTTTCCTTTTTGTCGCAAGCCCATGCCAAAACAATACTGTCATTACCCGACGGAAGCGGCGCATCAATAAACAAGTCCGTATCAACCAGCGCCGCCCACAGAGGCAGTTGATTTTCAATTGACTCCAAATGGCTGATATCGCTGTCGGACAAATTGGTAAACTGCCGACAAAGCTCACGCAATCTGCTGTTTGAATTCATCTTCATCACCCATTCAACAAAAAAAGCCTGAGCAAAAATACTTCCCATGCTCAGGCTTCATTGCCGAAATTAAAATACACTTTTTTAAATCATAAACGATTTTTCGAAAAATTACAAGTATAGGAAATTATCTCCACTATCTCTCGTATGATGTCGCTTGCGTCTAAACAACAAAAACTCAGCTAACGCCGCCTCCAGCTGCCGGAGCGCTTCGGTTGTATCCGCGCCTGCTGTACTGCGCCGGGCAAACTCGTCCGATGCCTCGCGAATCTTATCATATATCTCGCACTCTTTTTGGCGGTACTCTACCGATATTCGCCGGATTAACATGGGACATTTACCGTCGCAATCACTAAGTTTTTTTGTGCCTTGGCCTGATATATAAAGCCTGCGTTAGGCTTACTACTATTCCAAATAGAGCAAACATGAATGGAGCATACTTGTAAAAGACCCGCACATTTGTCACCTATTATTATTAAGTACCTAATTCCCACAAAAATACAGAAATCCTGCAAGATTTTAATTTCTTGCAGGTGGAGATGTCGAAGTTTCTCAACCAACAGCCACGAGTCTAAAAACACAAAAGTATCTAAAGCAGAATTTTGGCAACAATTAAGACAGACTAACTAATAGCCTATCTCTTTTTTGAAGCGTTTTTTTAGTTCTTGATAGAAGTTCTCTCGCGTGCCAACCTGAAGAATAACAACAATTATTTCTTCTTCTCTTATTTGATAAGCTATACGGTACTCTGTTCCTGTTACCTTTAAATGATAAGAATAGACAGTTGCCAAGTCTCCCTTTAACAGCTCTCCAATATAAGGGTTTTCTGCTATCATATCGAGTGCGGTTAGTATCTTAGTCCTTACAGGTTTATCAAATTTACGTAACTCCCTTGCCGCAGAATTCAGGACAACCAATTCATACATTTTCATTCTCCCTTTTTCAGGTCGGAAAGCGAAACATATTCTTTTTTGCTATACTCCTGTTCTGCTTCGGCAACTAAGCTATCCAATGCCTTATTTAACTGTACCTGATACTCTTTTACCGTCTGCTCTGTCACGGGTTTTCCATCCTTCGCTATATCGGCCCGAATAAGGTCTTGTAACTCGTCCGAGATTGTACGGGGCTTCAAAATTATCTGCTCCCCATCAATTATGATTTTAACTTTACTGCCTGCTCCAAGCTTGAATTTATCCCGAACCTCTTTAGGTAAAACGAATTGTCCTTTACTGCTCATTACAACGTCATATTCCATATTACACCTCTGAGTAAGAAGTAAGATTTCCTACTTTCATCATACTTTATATACACCGAAAACTCAAGCGAAAAAAGAAGGACTAGGTATTATGCCTGCTCCTGACTCGCGGTCAAGTAGAAGCGTGCCTCACGACACGCAACCCTCACGGAAGCATTTTATGGTTCACGTTTTTCCCTTTACCAAAAAGCCAAAGACCAGCTAAGTGAAGTTAAGGGCTTGACTTCACTTAGCTGGTCTTTGGTTCACCTGTTCACCTGCGAAGGGAAGTCCGATAATGAAGATATCGGCAATCCCCCAACGCTTAGCACTCTTCATAATTTTTCTTATTTTTTTTGGGCCGCAATCTGGTCGGCAATTCCGGTTTCCTTTAAAACTTGATCTAGCCTTGTAGATTCGGTTATCCACTTTTCACTAAACTCTTGCGGTCCCATATAATCCACCGACATTCCCATTCCTTCCACAAGGTTTTTAAACTCCGGGTCGTTCACGATTCTTTCGAAAATTTCAGCTAATTTTATCTTGACATCAGGCGGCAGCATTTTAGGCGCTGCAATTCCTTGCCAAATACTAAACGTAACATTTACGCCCTGTTCTTTTAGTGTTGGTACATTCTTGAGTTCAGGAATCGTCGACCGTTTTTCAGAAGCAACTGCCAACACCCGAATCATACCGCCCTTAACCTCTTCTTTTATCCCTGCAGTGCCAAACAAGAGTTGAACATGTCCGCCCAGAAGAGCCGCAACTCCTTCTGAGTCTCCCCTAAACGGAACCTGAACAATATTAATGCCCGCCTCTTTGGCGAACATTTCCCCAGTAATATGCACCGCCAACCCTATGCCCGAGTGAGCAAATTTTATTTCTCCGGGATGCGCTTTGGCAAACTCTATTAGTTCTCCGATATTTTTCCAGGGCTGATCTGCCTTAACCGCCACAACAATTGGAAAATCTGCTACTTGAACTATCGGATCTAAGGCTGTAGCGTAATGATATTTTGTCTGGCTATGAAGTGTTTGCAAAATGGTTCCACTGCCAACCGCGCCAAGAGTATAACCGTCGGGATTGGCTCCAGCGAGTTCATTCCAACCAAGTTTGCCTCCACCACCCGGTATATTGGCGACAACCAACGGCTGATCCATATATTTCATTGCCGTCTTCTCCATTGCCCGTACCATTATATCTGTACTTCCACCAGCAGTATAAGGCACAATAATCGTAATCGGTTTGGTTGGATATTTCGTAGCGACAGTCATCTCTTTATCTTTCAGACCACATCCTGTCATCGCCATTGTGGCTAAGAAGCACAGAATTAGTAGACTAGCAAGCTTCTTATATACCACATTGTCCCCTCCTTATCTTGTTTTTATTTACATTATTTCTACAATAATACAATATTTCCTTTTTTAGAAATATTTTCATCCTCTGTTTGATATGAGAATGGATATCCCCCGTACATTATTAGTAAGTGTGGTATAATTAAGATAGAGTCATCAACACAAAGGGGCCTTCCAATGAAAAGCAGATATCCTCTTGCTATTCTAAACGGTGCTATCATTACTGCGGATGGAGAATATTCCTGTCAAACAATAAGTTTGGCAGAAGCCAAGAAACTGGTTCAGTCTGCACCCGGTATTATTTCCGCAGTAGGACACCAAGCAACAGCAGAAATAATTTCTGATCTTTTAGGAATAAAAGTAGATTTTAATCGGATCAACTTCCACCAGAATACAGGACAACAGGCACTGGTGTTTAAGCTCAATAGCCGTCCCCCCGAAGGGATTATCCTCTCCCGTGATGAAATTGAGGCATTTGGTTTCCAATTTCAGTTGCTATCTAGGCATACATAACTTAATTACCGCCGACTAGGCGGTATTTTTCTGCCCAAATAAAAAAAGCCCCGCCAATGCAGGGCTAGGGCGTTAATCTTCTTGGCTATCCCCCTCTTCTCTTTTACGCACTATTTTAAGGATCTCGCTAACATTTCTATCTATTTCTCCGATTTGATTTTCCAACCTTTCCAACCGTTTTTTGAATACACTAATGATATTACGCTCTTCTTCAGACACAATCCCACACCTCCCGTCTTTACATAATATGCACTTTAATATTAAAGTGACAAAAAAATTGCCGCCCGCCAGTTACCCGGCAAGCGGCAATGTATTTCATGGTTGCGGGGGTAGGATTTGAACCTGCGGCCTTCGGGTTATGAGCCCGACGAGCTACCACTGCTCTACCTCGCGATATTATTATAAGCACGAATATGAATCGCGGGGACAGTTCTGTTTGAGTCTACTGTCCCTTAAGCAAGTCAACCCCTTTTATTCCCAATTCCAACAGTGCTCAAAATTTTAGAAACGGATAAATTAACGGCAGCAATCCGGAAGTTTCCAGCTTTTACTTCCAAGATTGTTGCCGTTTTCTTCATATTCGGCTATTTAGACCAATAGCCACTTGAGAATATGGCTATTTTCGCACAGTCTGCCGTTCCTTAGTGTCACCCACTACCTTTCCTGTCTACGCTTAGACCTGGCGTTACCGCTTCAGCCCCAAGGCTAGATACTGGATACTAAATGGGTTCTTCTATTTTATACACGGTTCGATTCCTTCCACTGTTTTTGGCAATATACAACTTACTATCTACCGCTTCCAACAATTCACTTACTTTTCTACCGCAGTTTTCTCCAATTCCTATACTGATCGTCAAACGTATTTTTTGGACGAATTCATGATTCTCAATAGTTTTTCTAATGTTTTCTGCTACAAGAACCCCATCATCCAAAGTTGTTTCAGCAAGCATAATTAAAAACTCTTCACCGCCATAGCGTCCAACAAGATCAGATTGTCTAGTATTATCTCTGAAAATTTGGGATAATTCTTTTAAGATTTTATCTCCTGTAAGGTGTCCATAAGTATCATTAATATTTTTAAAATGGTCAATGTCTAGTATCATAACAACAAAATTGCATTTGTTGCGGCTGCACCGTTTAACCTCTTCTTCTAATCTGTCATAAATATGTCGGTGATTATATAGCCCTGTAAGTCCATCTATTGTTGATAGATTCGTTAAAATACGGTTCTGCTCAAACAGTTTCTCTTCCTGCTGCTTCATTTCCCTGAATATGATTTCAAATGGTTCCTGTATCCCTTTAACGACAATCGTCTTATAGATTAGGAAAAAAGAAAATATCTTAAAATAATGACCGATTAGGTTGGAGATATCATAATTATCTATATATATAGTAAAAGCCAACTCAGAAATAATGGTACAGATCATCGACAAAAATAAATATCGATATACGACCGACTCGAACGAATCCCTATTTTTATTAAGCATAATAATCGCTGCAACCAATATTAAACAGATAATATATTCACTATAGATTTTAAAAGGAGTAAGCCCTACCCCTTTTACATAACACTCCGGGAATATCTTCCATATAAAAACAGAAAACATGATTAGCGTAGTAACCACCGTGCAAATCCCAAAGAATAAATAGGTATTGACTTTCTTTTCAGACTTTACAAATTTAAAAGCAAGTAACAGAATGATACTCTCAAAATAGCGGGCGGCGACCCATAGCTGCGTGGCATAATAATCGTAGTCAAAAATCCGCATACCCTTGAAACCCATCGTATGAAATAGATCGATAAACCCAACGAATAAAGACGCAGTTCCAACTATTATCAGGTAATTATTGGTTATATAACGCTGTGCGTTCCATGAGAGCAAAAAAACAGTAAATGCAATACATATGCTGAATATCTCCGCAACAGTATGAAATAGAAGATAGCTATACAAACTGCTCGAATATAATAAGCTAAGTGCGGTTATAAAAAAAATAATTCTAATGCCTTGCTGATATTTATACTGCATCAATATCCTCTCCGCTCCGATGAATAAGTAAGTTATAGCTATTTTCTCTTAAAAATTGCTAATTCCTGCTATATTTCCACAATTTTCTACTTTTATCGCCGTTAGGCATGTTACAGGTGACCTTAATTGGGCTTAATTGAAAAGCGAGATGCCACTTTGTAAGGCGAGACGCCATTTTGTAAATTGACAACTGAATATTTGTAAACGAAACGCAGTTTTTGTGTAGGGACAGTATGAATCGCGGGAACGGTTCTATTTGAGTCTACTGTCCTTTAAGCAAGTCAACCCCTTTTATTCCCCCAATTCCAACAGCCACTATTGCCGGTCAGGCAATAGTGGCTGTTGTTCAATACCCTTCATCAATCGGCTTTACACAGTTTAAATTCCATCCCTTCATAAACCCTCGTCCTCTTCATTTTGAGGGATTGGTTTAGCTAACACAGGTTGCATAATTGCACTAACATTAGTTCGTTTAGACCTAACAAGTACCCCTTCTTGCCACATTTGATAACCATACAATAAAACCCCATGGAGAGTAGAAAGTAGTACATTTTGCAAAGGAGTAATATCAAGTCGTTGGGTAATTCCTCTGCTGGCTATAAAGTGAACTAAAAACAAAAATACAAATCCAAAATTTAATATTAGGTCTATAGCTACATATCTCCAAAATCGTCCATATAAAAAATGAAACAGCCAAATAGTCATTACAGGATTTAACCCAAACAAATAAGAAACGGTTTTCAATGGATATGCAGTTTCACGAACAATCCACCAGCCAAGCGTCTGTCCTACCTCAACTATAACAATACTCGTAATTACAGAAAACAAAGCGACAGGCATGAACCTTTTTATTTCTTCTTTCTTCATGAAAAATAAAGTCAGCCAAGGTACGATTATCATTGACCATAATACTACTTGATTGCTCATGTTAGGTAACTCCTTTATCCCACTTAATGATAGTAGTATTCCAGCTCCTTACTCTTTTTATTTTTCGAAAGTCTCGACTCATGATACCGATAAATATTTTTAGAGAACTTTTACCACCGGCAAAACCATAGACGGCATATAGTTTCCTGTCAGTATTACTATATCATAGTATAACAATTGGATTACAAGGGACGGGGTTATCGACAACAAGCGTGTCAACAACCCCGTCCCTTGCCATTCGTGAAGAGCTTTGTAAAACGGCTGAAAAGACAAAGATATCCATAAGATTTTCCTACCGTTTTTTCCAAAAAAGAAAAACATCTGTGGTAGTGCTTCCATCTTCCTCTGGATAATCTTGCCGCACACTACGAATACATTTTAGTCCACGCTGTTCCAAAAACGCCTTGATTTCAGCTTCCTGAAAATAATTAAAATATAACGGCTGCTCAGAAAAACTTGTTGTCTCAAAACCGGGCTGTTTCCCCTCCATGAAACTCAAATACACATAACCGCCGCTCCTTACCCAATTGGACGCATTCGCCAGTACAGCCTTTGCTTCCGCATCCTCTAAATGAACAATACTAAACGACAAAATAACTGCATCAAATGATTCTGATGGAAAATTCGCTTTACGCGAATCTTGCAGATGAAAATTGCCCTGGGGAACATTCCTCTTAGCTAATTCCAGCATTTCCACCGAAAGATCAATTCCGGTAATCGTCAGCTCTTTTTCTGCATACAGCTGTTTCGCTACATTTCCAGGGCCACAGCCAATATCAAGTATGACAAAATCATTCTCCAACAACTTGGCAAACTCCGCGACATGGGTAACATAGGGGTTATATTGCATAAATTTATCAGCATAACTGCCACTATTTTTGTCATACGCAGCAATTGTTATTTCTATCTTCTCGCCCAAATTGCTCACCTCCATATTTATTTGTTATCCATCTTGTTATATCACGCTTTTTTATAGTCATCCATAACTAATACGATTTGAAACCACTACCAGACAAGTGCCAGCGTCAGCCACATCAACGGCGGAATTGTCTTGAACGGACATAACCACTGTCTCCTTGGCTTTGTCCGGCCAACGAAAACACCGTATTCGGCCTTATGAAACACAACAATCTATGCTCATAAATTTGTATTGTATATCAGACTATTTTATATTAAAAACAAGCCGCGCCTAATAAATCTCTCTATTACATCAACTTTTATTTACATCAGTTCTGGGTGCTAATAAAACTTCTCGCGTTAGGTCTAAGAATGCTTGGAGGGTTGGCGATAGCCATTTATCTCTGTGGTATAACATCTGCACACGATAACCTGGAATAGGCCCGCTCCATTTAACAGCACATAGTTGTCCTTCGTATAACTCTTTCTGTACAGCAAAACGAGGCAACATAGAAATTCCTAGACCGAGCATAATCAATTGCTTAATAGATTCAATACTGCTAGCTTCAAGAACGGATTGCGGAGATACCCGAAACTCCTTTAAGATTGTTTCTACTGTTAATCGATAACTACAGCCTGGCTCAGTAAGAATAACGCATGTTTCCTTTAAGTCATCAGGTGTAACCTCTTTCCTCCGCGACAAGGGATGATCAGAAGCTACTAGGAATAGCATTTGTTCGTCGGAAATTTTCTCCACAACAAGATCATCACCCGCAATCTTATCATTAATAATAAGCCCAACATCAATTTCGTTACTTCGAATACAGTCACAAATTGTACTGCAATTAGCAAACTTTAAAATCATTTCTACATTGGGATAAGTCCTTCGATAAGTCTGGAGCAAACCTGGCAGACGATAAGTCCCCAATGACTCACTTGTGCCAATTGTCAATTTTCCACGGGAAATATCTGGATTTGCTACTATTTCTAACGCTTCCGAAGTAAGCTTGATTACTTGATCTGCATAAGGCAAAAAAGATTTACCCTGGTTAGTTAGCATTACACGGTGTCCGAGACGTTCAAATAGTTTAACCCTCATCTCGTTTTCCAGAGTCTGAATATGGTTTGTTATCGTTGATTGAGCATACCCTAGCGTATCTGCTGCCTGTACAAAGCTTCCTAGTTTTGCGATGGTCACAAAAGTCTTGAGTTGACGAAACTCCATAGATCATCTTCTCCAATTCAGTAATATTGAACATTACGTTCTAATTATTCAATTTTATCATTCATTGCTTCTATGATAAGATGAATCTAAAGAATTTTCCATACAAAATTGTGGCGGTGAGCTAATGAAAACCAAAAAGGTACTACTTTTACTTGCAAACGGTTTTGAAGCCTATGAAGCTAGTGTCTTTACCGACGTGATGGGGTGGAACAAGCTGGAGGGGGATGGTTCCACCGATGTAATAACTTGCGGCATCCATAAGGAATTAAAATGTACCTGGAATTTCACTGTGATTCCCGAAGTGCAGCTCAAGGAAATTGATGTCAAATTATTTGATGCACTGGCAATCCCTGGTGGATTTGAGTCTGCTGGCTTTTACGCAGATGCTTTTAACGAAGAATTCCTTTCGATCATACGAGAATTTGAACAAGCAGGCAAAATCATTGCCTCCATATGTGTTGGAGCATTACCCTTGGGAAAAAGCGGAGTTTTAAAAAATCGTAAAGGAACGACTTACCATCTAAAAAATGGTTATCGTCAACATCAATTGGCAAATTTCGGTGTAGAATTGGTTGACCAACCGATAGTAGTAGATAAAAATATAATAACATCATCTTGTCCCTCTACTGCTCTAGGTGTGGCTTTTACATTGTTGGAGATGCTGACATCGTCAGAAAACTGTTGCAAGGTAAAACATTTAATGGGTTTTAACAAGGAGGACCGTACTAATGATTAATGTAGGTATTTTTTTGTTTAACGATATTGAACTTCTTGATTTTGCAGGCCCATATGAAGTATTTTCCATAACTTCCGAACTGAATGATTATCAACTCTTTAAGGTCTTTACGATATCCAAAGATGGCACCGAAATAAAATCTGTAAATCAATTAAAGGTAATGCCTGATTTCAGCTTTGATAACCATCCTCCAATTGATATTTTTGTAATTCCTGGGGGAGTGGGAACCAAAGCAGAAATGAATAAAGAAGAGGTTCTTGAATGGATCAAAAAAACACACGAAGGCGCAAAAGTCACTATGACTGTATGCTCGGGTGCTAGAATCCTTGGCGCCCTAGGTTTTCTAGATTATCTTGAAACAATTACGCATCATGAAGTTATTGAACATTTGAAACAGATAGCTCCCAATACTATTATTAACCAGGACAAAAGATTCATAGACGCTGGAAAAATAATGACTTCAGGCGGAATATCAGCCGGTATTGATTTAGCCCTTCATATAGTCAAAAAATTTTATGGAGAACCAATTGTTAATAAATCTATTAGATATCTGGAGTATGGTGATTGGAGATCACTATAGTTTATCAAAATAAAAGGTGATGATAGGCATGGTGACAATAAGTATACTCATATTTCCTCAAGTTGAAGAACTGGATTTTGTAGGACCATTCGAGGTTTTAAGTTATGTGAATAAAATACAGCCAAATAGCACTAAAGTTCTATTGATAGCTGAAACGGTCAATCCAGTACGTGCCTTTAATGGAATGAGAATAATTCCCGATGCTCCCCTACAAGATTGCCCCACTTTAGACATTATGGTGGCTACAGGCGGCAAAGGTAGACTAGAAGCGATGAAAAATCCTGCTATCAAAGAATTTATTCAAAAACAAATGTCCACTGCGAAATATGTTACCTCTGTTTGTACAGGAGCTTTTTTGTTGGCGGAGGCGGGTTTGCACCACTTATCATACAGCTTTTCGTGAGTTAGAATCATATTCTGTTCAATTGATCTCATCTAAGATTGTTCAAGATAGGAAAATTATTACTGCAGCCGTAGTAAGCTCAGGATTAGAATTAGGCTTTTACTTATTAAAACAATTATTTGGGTTACGCCTATCCCAAGAAGTAGCGATTAGTATTATTACTATGGGTGATGCAAAAACAGGAACGTCTCTGTATGTCTCTCATTGCTTCCTAAACAAGACTCGAGGACGATGGTACCGTCCCGCTACAAGACACTTCCACCATCTGCACGTCTTTTCTTGGCCCCTGAATGCCAAAAAGCCTTCCGCCAAAATACCGGAAGGCTTGATTTTTATGGTGCGCCCGGAGGGACTCGAACCCCCGCAAGACGCGGTTTAGGAAACCACCGCTCTATCCACCTGAGCTACGGGCGCATGTTATTTAGAAAAAGATTTGCGGACTGGTTAGCCAAATGTCCGCATCTCTACAAATATGTATTATAGCATTGCCATAATCCCTTGTCAATGTTGGGATCGCTGGCATTTTCCCGCACCAACATCCTTGTCGAAATTACGCGATATAGCGCTTTGACCGTCTCTTCTACTTTAGCCAATATTTAAAAGCCGGGCAATATTGCCTCCCAGCACCTGTTCCCGAACATAGCGATCTTCGACAATCTGCTCAATGATCGTCCTTGCTGTTAGGGGCGAGCAGTAAGGCGCATCTGAACTGAACAAGGTACGTTCCGGGTACAGCTTGATAGCAAATGATGGTGCCATGGTGGTAAAGGTGGCTGACAAGTCCAAGTACACATTTGGTATATCCTTTACTGCCTTGAGGGTATTTAACCAGTGCACGCCGCCCAGATGCCCAAGTATTAACGGTACTGTCGAGTACTTTTTAGCTAGCATCAGCAGTTCTTTGATATCCTCAAAGTTTAAGGGGAAAAAGGCATGCACCCACAGCGGCAGATTACCGGTTTCCCGTGAAGCTTGAAACAGCGGTTCTAATTGCGCTACTTGCCCTGAAAGCGGGGCCAGCTCGCCTATCCCGCGCAAGTTATTGGCTAGTATATAATTGCTTATCCAGTCGATATTTTCTTCGTAGGAAAAACCGGAAGGAATCGAACCAAAACCGATATATTTTTCCGGACTTGCCGCAATAATACTTACCAGTTCTTCAATCGCACAGATTCTTTCCTGAAGTGGATTTACGGTACCGTTCAATATGCTATATAGCCTATTTAATTCCTGCTCTAATCCTTCGATAGTAGCTGCTGTTTCGGGATGGATAGTAGAAGTAAACAAAACTGTACGGTCAATCTTTGCCGCCGTCATGAGCTGTAGTTGCTTTTCGGGTGGCAGCATTACATGGGCATGACTGTCAATAATCATAGTTTTAGCCTCACTTTTTTTGCGATTGGCGGTAGCTTCAAATTCTCGGCTTCTATCCTGGAGTCGACTTTGTACTGTTTGAAGTAGCGCTAGTTGTTTATTTACTTCATTCAGTTTGGCTGTATATAACTTGTACGCCGCTTGGCATAATGGTCTGTCAGCCGTAGGGGCTGTCGGACATTCAATGATTTGAGCAATATTATCAGTAGTGAGCCCTAAACTCAGATAAAACTGGATTGTTTTGATTCGCTCCACTGCGGTATCGTCATAATCCCGATATCCATTTTCCAGCCTGCATGAGTTTAGTATTTCCTTGGCCTCATAATATCTTATTGAGCGTACACTGGCGCCTGTCCGGCGAGATAATTCTTTGATTAACATGTTGTACTCCTCTCCACTACCACCTGACTACAGTATAAAGTATGACATTAATGATAAGGTCAAGTAAAAAAACAGACCTTCAAATAAGCGGTCTGTTTAAGCAAAATCTGCACCTATAAACGCTAGCATTTCCTTATAGGCTTTCTTGGCTGATTCTTGATTATAGCTTGGCGAAAAGGCATCGGCAAAACCATGTTGACCAGCTAATTTTTCCACCCGGACATTTGCGCAGCTACTTACCCGTACGATTAAATCATCCACTGCAAATGACTTTTCCTGCTCAGGAAAAAACAGCAGCACCGGGCAGGTTGGCGTTAGCGCCAAATAATTACGTATTCTCGATCCATAAAAACCGATTGCGCCATCACACAAGCCTGTTGCGCTGCAGTTCCAAGCCAATGTAGCTCCGATACTGTAACCCAGCACATATACTTTTTTATAGCTCGTGCGCGTCATCTGCAGCACTTCGGTTATTTTCTTATATGCGGCCTCAAAACCGATATTGTTCATAAAATTATCGTACGCAATATCTTCCTGCTCATAGGCAAAAACCTCGCCAAGCAAGTCAGGAGCAATGACATCCATTCCGTATTGCGCTAGGGTATCACATACTTGCCGGATGTGGCTGTTGATGCCATATATCTCATGTAAAACAACAACGACAGTATCTGACTGATTATGATATGTTAGCATGTCCGTTAACCCCAGACAACTACAACGTTATTTAGCTGCTGCAAAGCATTTGGGGCAATCTTCAGCGTACGGTTTGCCTGACCTGAACCGCCATACACAAAAGGATACCGCAAAAGCTGTTTATCCAAGACAAACGGTAACGCAAGCCCCACCATCGGCACACTGCCGATCTCACAACCGGTAATTTGTTTTACTTCTTTTTTTGTTGCCAATTGAACGTGCTTGCAGCCTACTAGATTCGCTATTTCGGCAAAATCCACCCGCTTACGGTCACCGGAAAAAGTTACTGCCAGATATCCCTTATCAGTCTTTAGAATTAATGTCGGTGCCGTTTGGCCGATTTCAATAGTAAAATAGTCTGCACCTTCTTGTGCGGTATGAATAGGGTTTTCGTGTAGGATGAGTTCATAGTCACACCCGCTACTCTTCAAAGCACTCTCAATGCTATCCATTTATTTATCCTTCCATTTCCACCATTTTAAGAGTTCGGTGTCATATTCAATCGTTATCAAAGGCCTGCAAGGCAACCGGCAAGGCCTGAATAACTATATTACCGACTGCAGGCAATCCGACAAGCACAGCGCCAATAATCTCATCGCGGGTTGCGCCAAGTGACTTGGCATGTTTGACATGAAAGGGCAAGCCGCCTTCCAGTCTGGCTGACGCTAATACAGCTATGTAGGCCAATTCTTCGGTCTTGCCATCAAGTTTACTTGCCGCCCCTAACTTCTGTGCCGTTTCCATCCATATTTTCTGCTGTTCCGGTGCTTCCTGAATAAAGGTTTGAAAAGCATTACTCACTGGGAATTTCTCAGTCATTTTTTTACCTCCCATCGATCCTATACTTCGGGGTAATTCGCCGCTACAGCTATTAATCCTCCATATATTACAAAAATTAACAACTGCGTCTATCATGTCAGGTAACAATCACACAAACGCACTTTTTTTATTAACAACCTATTTTTCCAGATACGCCCTAATAACATACTTGACTAATTATTAAAAATCGCAGTATTGTATACATATAGGAAAAATTTCCCTTAAGTACCAGATAATCCGGAGCCGGTGCCTTACATCATATACAAATGATAGGAGGAATTACCTTTGAAAGTAGTAGCATTTCTCGGGAGTCCAAGGAACGGTAATACAGCCGCAATGCTTAATGCCGTCTGTAAAGGAGCCGCTAGTGCCGGACATGAAACCGAGCTAATCAACCTGACAAAACTAAAAATTTCCGGTTGTACTGCCTGCTGTGCTTGTAAAAATGGCAAAGTTAAATATTGTGCTGTCCAGGATGATATGCAGGGCCTCTATCCCAAAATTATTGAAGCAGATTGCCTGGTGTTTGGAACTCCGATATACATGGGGCAAATGTCCGGACAAATGAAAAACTATTTTGACCGCTGGTACACCTTTTTAGACGCCAATTACGAAATTCATCATTTGCCAGGGAAAAAATATATTACACTAACCGCCAGCGGTGCACCGGCAGAAGCATTTCAATCCGTTTCGGATTATTTCAATTATTGGCTTGGTAGCTTTTTTAAGATGGAGCTGGTCGAAAATATCGTTGGCGGCCAATTAGGGCCTGCCGATGCAATCAACAGCCAGCCAGAACTCTTGACCGCAGCTGAAAATGCCGGCAAAGCGTTAAAGTAACGTACTCATAAATAGCCTGTTGTAACAACAAGTGCCTAATCCGGTTTGCACCTGATTAGGCACTTAGTGGTTTAGTTATTAACTTTGTCAATGTGACTATCTTTGTTGGTTGCCCAGAAGCTTTCAGCCTTAGCAGCAATAGCAGCAACACTTTTGACACTTGTTGCCCCTCGCCATTCAGGCGGAAACAGCCGCTTGTATCTGGTCTGGGCAAAGCGTGAGTCGATTAAGAGGATCAGCCCTCGGTCATGCTCGGTACGGATTACCCGCCCCGCCGCCTGCAATACCTTGTTCATCCCCGGATATACATAGCCATATTCAAACCCCGGACGATTATTCTCATCAAACCACTGCCTGATAATTTCCCGCTCCAAACAAATTTTAGGAAGTCCCACACCCACAATTACGGCACCCACCAGCCGCTCACCAGTTAGGTCAATGCCTTCGCCAAACATGGTATCTAAACTTTAGAGATGCTCACAAATAAACAAGCCTTTATTCCCTTAAAAATAAGAGAGAAAATCAGTAATAATAGTGAAGATTATCAATTAGCACTTAGTTCGGGTCGAGAAGAGAGAAATGTTTGCTAAAAGTAGCTACCCATTAATTACTGCCATCATCTCGTCGTAGTGTGTCTTGTCCATTTCTTCAATTGTATCCATAAGGTCAGTAACGACATTGTAGCTCTCGGATAACAAGTTATCGGTCATTGGTTCGCCAAACCCAATTCTGTCATGATGAGAATATTGATTAATAAACTTATATATACGTTCACCTTTAATTTTATCTGATATTAACTCGGTCATTTCTCTGTTATTTCTGGACTTGGGATATTTAAAACTCATAAATCCTTCTAAAAGTTTCCTTGAAAGATTTCCTATTAGGAATGCCTCGTCTAAAGTTAAGCTTGGTTTACTTATAAATGAATGGATTTGCTTGAATACATAATGATATTCAGAATTGTAATCCGTTAATGTTTTGTTCGCATTTTTTACTGTGGATTGCCTATCCTCACTTTGAGTAACTTCAACTGTATAAATTCGGGTCAAAATCTTATTTTCCCTTGGTTTATTCTTTTTATAGAGCCAATCTCTTAATAGTACATAAAATCCGTAATTGTGGGTAAATACAAATAATTGGAGTGCTTCTTTACAATAGTTTTTCAAAAATGAATAAGCATTAAATACATGATTTGAGTCAAAACTTGAAATAGGGTCATCAATAACAACAATAGTATCTTCAATTTTTGAATCTTTTTCCTTTAATTTTGTTATGAAATAAAGAAATGCTATTGCTGTTTTTTCCCCTTCACTTAAATTTTTGGCAACATCAACATTGTGCCTGATTATCCGATACCCATGAGCATCTTTATCGAATTGTAAACTTATGTCTTTATGTCCTAAAAATCTATGCAATTTCCCATTAAAGTCAACTGCACCCAATGTCTCATTCGCAAGAGATGTTTCCAATTCAATTACTTTTTCACCAAGCTCTTTGCTTTTCTTCTCTAGCTCTATTTTTTTAGATAAAAGACCTTCATATGTTTTGCACTTCTCGAAATATGTAAAATCATTGCAAGCCTCAGATGCGTAATGTAACTCTAACTTTTCTTTATTTTTCTTCACAACATTCTCAAAATCGTTCGTTTTAACATTATGCTTCTCGATAATGGTTGCTATATCGTCCTGCAACTGATTATATTCTTGAATTAGCTCTTGAGCGATGGAATCTGTATTACAGATGGTAGTAAAAGGATTATCTGTTTTGCTTTTTATACAGCTTACTAATTCTTGACACGAATCATTTATGGACTTCGTGATAGTAATAAGCTGGTTTTGCTTTTCTGTAAAATTTGCAACTAGCTCTGTATATAAGTTTGCACTATCAGGTAATTGGTTAACAATATAAAATGCTTTAAGTTCGCTCTCCTTTTGTCCCAGTTCCTCTTTTAGTTTCGTAAATGCATTGCTGAAATGCGCCTGCAAATCTTCAATTCTAGCCGTAGGGAGAACCTGTCCACAAAATTCACAAGTTTCACTTCCATGTTTTTGATGTAATACCAAGCCTTCTTCTACCCATTTGCCAATGTCTTCGTTTTCTTTTAGCCTGTCTATGGTTTTTGTTACTAAGCTACGTGCTAAAAGCTCTTTAACATTTGCAACCGCAAGTAGGATTTTTGAATAATCAAGAATGTTTTTTCGGAACTCTAATACAGGCTTTACATCTGGTTTTATTGCTGTCGTTAGGTTTATAGTTTCTTCTTCACTTAAATTAGCACAGCCTGATTCAATTGTATGAATATCTTGGGTGATTCTACTTTGTAGTTTAGTTTTATTATAATTTAGATAAAAACTATCTGTTGTATCTAAAATTTGAAACTTCTCCTTTATTGCTTTGGCAGTACCAGATAGAAATTTGTCTATATCTTCCTTTAGTTTCTTTGAGTTCTCTTCTACTTGCCCTATTTCTTCAATTAATTTTTTATGTTCAATGGTATACTCATTTAATTGCTTTCTATCATCGATTTTTTCTTCTGAAACAAGCAAGATACTATTTACGCAGTCATTCCAGTTGATGTTTTCGTCGATAAAATCTTGATTGAATACTGCTATTTTTTCGCTACAGTCCGAAATGTTATTCTCAGTAATCCGTCTATTGCCTGTTACCGAAACATCGAACTGGCAGTTGCTATGCCCCACAGGCAAACATCTTTTGGAAAAAGAAGCAAACAGTCGAGATATCGTACTTTTCCCGCTTCCATTCCAACCGTAGAATATATTAAATTTCGAAAACGGGTAAATTTCAGAATTAGCCTGGTAATGCTTAAAAATCCCAAAGTTCTTCAAGCTATTAATTTGCTCTATCATATTTACCTCCGAGTTATTAGCTTTTAAAAGGTTCTTCAATAAGAGCTTAATAGGGATTAACTGGCGGCGAGGTCAGATACTCGTCCGTCGAGTATCTGATAGCACAAAATTTTGACCTATTATAATTAGCTTTTTTAAAACCACTAGCGAAGAAATCCATTAAACTCTCCTCTTTAGTAAATTACTTCCGCACAAAAAGACAAATACCTGCAATATTGGAAAGGGATTCCACACAGTTTACGACTGTTCAAAATTTGGGCAAAATTTCGCGCCTGGGAACCAATAAATGACATTAGCCTTTGAATTTATGAGAAATCTCTCCCTTTTTGTTCGAGTAAAATTCGCAAGATATATTGAGCCTGACTATCCTTGTTTTTCCTAGTCTCATCGCTATTTTTTAGAAAACAAGAACTAAAACGGTTTCTTGTCAAAACATTGATTTCATTGAGTTCTTTTACTCGAACAAAAAAGGAGAATTATTAGGTTTATTGCTACTTGGTCACAGACAGAAGCTTATGGTGCATTTTATTAGGGGTTCGCCAGAAATGTGGCTGCGTTAGTTAGCTATACAACTCCAGGACGAGACAACTTATTATTCGATGCTTCTCGCGTCGTTCCTACTGCAAGTGAAAATCGACCCGTAAACGTTGCCCTTTTAGCCTGTCAAAAACAATAAAAAGCACCCGTTCTATTTGCAAACCTTTAGTGAAATCACCATGTTAATCCCGCAAATGTGCGGGATTAGAAAGAGCTTTTATGCCGCATTCTCGCGGAACTAAGAGTAGTGTAAATACGAAAAAAGTAACCGCTCCCTCGCGAGAAGAACGGTTACTTTTTTCGTAGAAATATGAAATTAGGCTAGCCATCTTTTCTAGACAAGCTTGTAGAGGCTGGCATGTTAGAGCATGTCAGTCCTTAGAAAAGCGGTTACACTTATATTATATCTAAACAACAGGGAATGTAAACAGACTAGTTCCGTAGGTTTACGGAACTAAAACAAAAAATTTATATACCTCTTATCAAACAGATAGACCCAGCGTTTAAGCCAGGTCTTGTTATTTACATCATAGTAGATTAGAAACCAGTAAGCATTGCCTTGATTATCTTGATGCGTTTTTTCCCTACTCGTATTGTCAGAGTAGGATTAAACTCAGATGGTCCGCTAAAAAGCTTATCTCCTGATGTCTTAGCCCACGTCATAACGATAGCTTTTAGTTCGTCATCTGTAATCTTACGAGCTAGGTAATCATCACATGCATGAATGACTTCCTCAATTAAGACCTTAACCGTTGGCGGGTGTTGTATATAATTCATTTACCTTTACATCTTCCCATCGGTGGCACTCTTTTGGAAGCAATCCCCCGACAATAAAGTGCCATTTTAATTGTTTTAGTTCAGCAAATTCATCATACCCCGCCTCTTTGCATTCTTCGTACTGAGCCTTTATTTTCAATTCGTCGGGCATGAGTTCCGATGCGCGGTGCTTTAAATATGCAATAATATGGGTTTTCGTATATTTCCTAGTATTGTAGGTTTCGCTAATCCACATTTTAAATTCAAACATTACTCGTTTGTGCCAGTAATTTGCACAGTCAAAACGGAAAGGTTCATTATTGTTGGTTCGTCTTTTTAAACGGTTGTAATAATCATCACTCATTCCAATCGCGCCAAACATAGCATCAGCTTCGACAAGCCGATTAGATATAGGGTTACGGTTACACTTCATTAGCTGTTTGTTTCTTTTGAACAGTAGAATCAGCCCCCTTAAACCGTATTTTGCATTGTTTTTGTATTTTTTACATTATAATGATATGACTTTCGTATTAAATTTGTCAATGTTTTCTTGTGGGTTAGTGATAAAAGAATAATCCCCTATCAATTTGATAGGGGATATAGAACCAGCTCTAAAATATGCTCTTTAACGGTTTCCAATGTTCATTTTTCATATCATCGCTATACTCAGTATTGTTAATTTTCAGCATCTCGTTTTTATCTCGGACAAAACCCCAATGAAGATTCTTCTCCTCGGCATATCTCTTAAATGCCACAAACTTGTTTTCCACCTGACGGTCAATATTTTTGCTTTGATTTCCTATTTCGCCGCCCTTTGTCTCAATTATCCAAACTTCGCCATTTTTCTTTTTCACAATGTAGTCAGGGTAGAAGAGCCATTGTTTTGCCAATGCATCTACATATACAACAGAGAAATACTGTTGTCCTGTGTCCCCATTTTTATATACCCAATCAATATCGTCTCGCTCTTCGCAATGTCTTTCGAATAGCCGTTCTGATTTAGAGCGAATACCTTCTACCACCATTGCGGAGGAATAATCTTTATAGGCGTTTGACAAGAATTCATCAATGTCTGTTTCTGATGGGTCGTATCGGTATAGCTCCTGCTCGGGAATTGTAAAAGTAGATGTTTTTAGTTCAAACTGGAAGGGAAGATTCTTAGCTAACCGTGACGTAGCTTCTCTGAAATCCTCTTTTAACTTTTGTTCATTATTTATCACAAAAGCATAGTATTCCCTTGAATCCAGGGAGAGTAATTTATTTCGGCTACTATTGTTATTACGGAACAATCTTTCTAAAACGACTTTTGCTTTCTGGGCCGACATGCCGACAGACGACTTTATTCCATCGATAGAATGCAACAGGTCTATACCATTGGTGTGAGTATCAGCAGTTCGAGAAGTTCTTACGAATGTCCCAATTTTATCATCCAGGATAGATGCATTGGTAACAAATTTCCCCTGGCGGACTACACCGAAAATTTCATCACCACATACATACCCAGCGTTCTCTAACCGAAGCTGATTATCTTTGCGAACATTGGATAATCCGTATTTCTCCGCAAAGAATTTATGAACTTCTAAAAAAGTTTCCCGTTCTCCTAAACCGTCAATATCCTTATTGCGATACTGCTTTTCAAGCGTGAAAGTTTTGCATTTATCTTTTAAAAACACTCTTTTTGTTTCAAATGCACCAGTTATATTTTCTTTTATGCTTTCCTTATACTTTTCGTCAAATGTGAATAGATAGGAAAAATCAAGTACATCTATATCGTAGTGACAGGCTTCTGGCATACGGCGAAGTCTACCAATCGTTTGAATTTCAAAGTCTTCATGCATGTTTTCTCTAAGCTTAACAAGAACTTTTGCCCTTGGGCAATCCCAGCCCGTGGCAATCGCTTGTTTCATTAAGAGAAATACTGGACTTGCTGATTTTTCAGTAATTCCGTCAATGTTGATTTTTTCATCATTGCCGCTCATCCATTTTGCAACCATTTTATTTGCATACGTATATCCCATATCAGCAAGTTTCTTTTCAACTGCCTCAATAAGCACCTCGGATGAGTTTGGAAATTGAATAATAACCAATGGACGTATATTTTTTGATATGTTCTTATACGCCTCTGCAATTTCTTTTCGTTTTTTGTCAGCAAGGTCAATTAAATAACCATGTTCACTGTTAAAATCGCCACTATAATCGACATCCTCATTGATATAGAGAGCTTTTGTAATTAAACCTGAACCAATAACTTCAAGCTCATCAATAGGATAAAACTCATATAAGTCGTTTTTCTTTGCCGTTGCCGATACACGAATTATATTTTTAGCAGAAAATTGGTTGATGATATCATTTGCTTTTTTAGTGTCATTGGAATGTTCTTCATCAATAATAACAATAAATTGTATTCCCGCTCTGTGAGCTTCAGTTCTACGGTCATACAAATTCTTTTTTTCACTGTCACTAATAGCTTTATTCCCTTTTTTAGTCACAAGCTCCCAATTGACAAAAGTTGTTGAACCTGCCTCAAACCCAGATAATAGCGCATCAAACATGTTTTTCGTTAGTTTGTTAGGGAGATGATACATCATCTTTTGGCGACTCTGTTCTTCTAAATCTCCTTTCCCAGGACAAAGCCATATAAATGCGGTATTGGGATTAACCGTATTTAGATATTTGTCTATAAAATCTATTAGTATGATTGTTTTTCCTGCACCCGTGGGGGCTTTTATTGTAATAACTTCTTTACTATCAAGTTGAGCCACTTTGTTTACGAGGAAGGAGGAGCACTCCTCCTGAAATGTAAAAAGCCCATTAGGAAGATTTATCATCTTTCGCCCACCTCCAATAGCTCTGGTTCGAAATAATAATCAGGAATTGTGAATACAGGAATATCTGCTTCCGTTAATTGTCTTTCTTGTTTAGCGGTTAGCAGAACAGAGGTGGAGATAAACAACCCCCTACAGTTTATTAACTTATTGCTATCTGCAAATAAGGCATCTGCTTCCTCGTCCGACAGAACTAAAATATAGTTTGTCCCATTAAGATTTACGGCATATTCAAGCTGTACCATTTCTACAATATGACTAAGCAATCTATCGTTCACACTATAATCTAAGTCATCCGAACGTTTTAAAATAAACTCCGTCATATAGTATTTTAGATTTGCAGGAATCCCTTCTATCTTTTCCGACACATTATCTCTACCTATAACTTTTAAAACTCCATCTTTAAACTGAGTTATTATTTCAGAGAATTTATCTTTATTACTACTTTCTATGGTCTTAATTGTTTCTAAGAGAACAGTTCCCTCAGACAAGTCTTGGAAAGCCAATTCTTTTTCAAATAATATATTTTCCTTTTTCCCTTGATAATTGTACCCAGAGATAATATTCGATACCCTTTGGTAAGTTACTTTTTCACATATGTCATTCTGATTATTAGTGCAAAGAATGAATTTTCTTTCCCCACCATCGTTTCTGTTCATTTCTAAAACTGCTTGAGCGGTCGTTCCTGACCCCGCGAAGAAATCCAACACCAATGCATCTTTCTTGGGGAATATACTTAAAAAATATTTAATCATATCAACGTTTTTGGGATTATTAAAAGCACCGCTTTTACCAAGGACAGCGTTTAATACAGTTGACCCATCATTCGTAGAAAACTCAATAATACTCTTGGAATTACCTTCGCTATAATGGTTATATAAAAGCTTGCCATCCTTCTCATAAACTTGTTTTTTATCAACGAAAGTTCTTTTCTTAACGGTATATGATTTTGACCGTTTATTCTCCGTAATAACAATTAAATCCTTATCCGAATTGAATTTATCAAGTTCCCAAGTCCAACAACCTAATTGCCCTCTTACTTTAGGTGGTCTAATTGGAGCATATCCTTTTGAAATTAGCTCTACATTGTCGGTATATAATTCATCAGCGTCATTAGATGTCTTAGCTAACTCAACATCATAATCACATACAGCTACTTTATCTTTTGTAGCTGGATTGTAGTATATTGTGTAGCCAAGATTTTGACGTGCATTTAATACACCGCCTTCTCCTCGTGTTGTGATAGAGTCATTTAAATAATAATATCTATTCCCATCTCGCAGTATACTTTTTACTTTATATGCATTACTCAATAGAGTCGGTTTTTCTTTTGTTCCCGAAATATAATTTGCTTGCTTTCTATAAACCAGAATATATTCGTGATTCCTTTGTATATTTAGAGTATCGTTTTTGGCATTCAGTTTGTTTTGAATCAAAACCCCAATGCAGTTATCATCTCCAAAGATATCGTTACATAACATCTTTAGCTGTGCCATTTCATTATCATCAATGCTGATAAAAATTACTCCCTCAGAATGCAATAATTTATAAGCAATACGCAACCGCTTACTCATAAATGAGAGCCATTTTGAATGTTTAAAAGCATCTTCTTTATCAACAAAGTTATCATCGTAAATAAAGTCATCTTTCCCTCTGTTATACGGAGGGTCAATATAAATAAAATCAACCTTTCTTCGATGTGTTTTTTCTAGTAGCTTTAAACTATGTAAATTATCTCCTTCGAGTAGAAAGTTGTATGATAAAGTTTCATCAGTAATAATTTCTTTGTCTCTTACTTCCAAAAAAACGGGGATTTTAGTAAGCATTTCAACATCTACACGTTCCTCATGCTCTTCCCAGATAAGTCCATACTTTTTGCTAATTAGCTCTGTTTCAATTTCGTTGACTGCTATTAGTGAAGCATCATCACTGTGTTCTTCTCGTATTTTATTTAAAAACTCAAGCATACGTTGCCGTTTTATTTGCGATAGGTTAGGCATCTAATGTTCAATCCTTTCTTGCGGAACTATTGTCATATATTTAATTATGACAATATAAATTATAACATATATGTTATAATTCGTCCGTCATAGCATTTTCACACTAGATACAAAACACGACCTATTTTTAGCGAAAAACTTATCGGAGGTAGAATACCTGTTTTCACCATAAAACGATTGAAATTCAGACTCCTGTTGCGTCTAGGGATAATAAAAGAGAGCATAGCCCAAAAGCTATGCTCTTTCCTATGCAACAAATTTAATAAGCGGTCAGGAACCAATCATTTTAAGAAACTCTTTTATGTGAAAAGTTCCTTACTATAAGTGATTTCTTTCTTCAAGCGATTATACATCTCCCGAAGTGTTTTAACTTCTTCTTTTAGCCTTCTATTTTCACGTATAAGCTCCGCAACTTCCTGTTTGCCATTAGGAGATAGAAGAACCTTCTCCTCCTGCTTATATTGGGCAACAAGTTCCTTATAAGGACTTCTGTTAAGACTCGAAACAGAAATGCCCGTTAATTTGGCTAGTTCGGTATCAACTAATGGGATTTTCTCTTCCTTAAAATTTTTCAGAACGGCTTTTAATTTTTTCAGATATTCTCTCTGTCTTTCTTTGCGGTAATTATCGAGTGCCTTAGAACCTGCTTCACCTTGTTTGCCACTCATCTTACATCCTCCACAGTAACCTTTTTCTTACGCCCTCTTTTAGATATGGAAAGCTGTTTGTAGCTTTCGAAAAGGTCTTCAACTTGTTTATCTGTCATTTTGAACTTTTTAACATAGAATAACTTTAAACGACCTAAAAGTGAATCATCACGTTCCACCAAACCGTCCAAGCCATTTTTTTCGTGTTGTTGTCTTTGCTTATATAAGCGTTGTACATAGTTATTAAAATTGCTTATATGATTCTCGGCATCTAAGAGTTCATCGCACTCCAAGCACGGAAACTTCATTCTCTCACATTCAAAATCATCACCAAGTATTGCGAGTGAAAAACACATTCCGCAAGAAACGGGAAACAGCAGTTCTGGAACATTCTTAACGATAGATTCCATTGCTACTAAATTTATATTTTTACTTTCAATCTGAATTAAGGTTCGTTCTAGTTGTTTAAAATAAGATTCGACCTCTTCGTCATTCACCTCACGAGGCTTATAACTTCCAGTTTCTTCAACTTGTTCCAATAACTCTTTGTAATATTGGTTAAAAACTTTTTGGGCGTTTGCAATTCGAGTTTCCTTACCAACCAAATAAAAGTTATGCGAATCAACATTCCCATGACCGCACAAATAGGCTACCTCCGTCTCGGATAATCCATTTTCCAGCCACGTTGTAATACGGATTTTTCTCAAAATATATAACGTATATTTAGCGTCTCCTCTAAAATCCACAATTCCGTGCTTAACCTGTAAATCTTTAAAAATGTCATTTAAACTGCCCTCTCTTATCAGCGTACCCCTATAATTTAAGAGCCTTTGTGTGGTTAATTCGTCGTATTCAAAATAAATTGGCATCGAATCTTTATTAATTTCCTGTAACTTTTTTATCAGCAAATACTCCTCATTAGGCAATGGTATAAAACGTTCTTTATAATCTTTACCTTTGTGGATATAAAGCATCGGTGTCTTTTCTGTTCCTCTGAGGCAATCCAATTTAATCGACAACGCTTCAACTGGTCGTAAGCCTAATAAGTAAAGCAACCTAAAAAAACAATCAATAATCTGATTAGACGGATAGCCTTCTAGTACCATTTTCTCTATTGCAATCCTATCTTTCATCGGTACAGGGTATGGAAACGTTTTATTCTTGTACTTTTTATAATAAAGAACAGAGTTATAATCTACTAACTTGGCAACCAAATCATCATTTAATAATCCACGCCGAGTCAAGAACTCAAAAAAAGATTTCAAATAACTTAATATATGAACTACTCGTGATTTCGAATTGGGCTTTAAAGTTACTGGGTTTTGATATTCTTTCAAGTAATCAGCATAACTTATCAAGGTTTCGAACGATAAAGTCGATAAATTAATCTCTTCCAAGTTATCACTAAGCCAATTTAAAAAAAATCTACTTGCAGCCACTTTCTTCTCTCTAGTGCTTTCGACCCATTCAGATTCGGCGTATTTAGCATACTCATTATATATTGTTAAAATTTGTCTATTTTGTGTTTTGAGTGGGGTAGATACTGGAGTGTTAGTTTTAGGATATTCATATTCTTTAGCAACGTCGATATTGCCCATTCGTTTTAAAACATAAAAAGTTGCACGAGCTACTTCGGGTCTAGAATTTAAATCTCGGTATTTGTAGATATCTTGCTCGCTTATATCTGTAAATTTCTTTACCGACGCAATCATTATTTTTTGTAGAAATTGCGGTACATGAATTTGTATGGCTTCTTTGTAGTCAAAATGCTTTATAGCCTCATTTACCTTGTCAAACTCCTCTTGATGAAGTATTTTAGGCATAACATAATATGAATTCAAGATTTTCCAATCTACCTGCATCCTGCCACTAAGTACCATTGTATAGTAATAATCAATGTTGCTTTTCGACCCTATCTTTACAATTTTTTGTGTACCTTCAATTTGTTCCCATTCCTGCAAATCAGGAAAAAGGCTTATCGTTTTCTTATATACAGACATGGTTCTGTCAATATACTGTTCTTTCTTATTAACCGTTGAAGAGTACCTCTCTATTATCTTAAGATAATCCGACTCTGATAGATGCTCTTTAGTATTAGAAATGCCTAGAGAGTATATAATATCACCAAGGAGAACTTCCTTTTCTTCTTCAATCGGTATTAGTTTTAAAACATTATTAATCATTATTGGAGCCCTCCTCTACAAATTGTGTTCTCAATTTTTGTATCGATGATTCATCAAATCCAAGTTCGAGGAGCCATTTTTCCTGATACTTAAGGCTAGTTATTAAATCCCGAGTGTCAGAGCTCATTATTTCATTTTGACGGCTTTTAATTAACGCAAAATTAATAGCATACCTTTCCGCTAATTCATCCGAAAACGTGTTGCATGTCCAAAAATAATCACAACCTTCGCAAGTAGGGGCAACCTTGCATTTATCCGCACCACAATATCCAAACCCGAGGTACTTCATAGCTTTCTTTACGCCTTCCTTACTTACAAAACTTGATAAGTTAAGCTTTTTAACAACTTCTAAGTAGTCTTCTGGAGAGTAAGGGGTTAGCAGAAGTTGTTTTAAAACATCTGCATATTTACCGACAATTCGTCCTTCATCTAGGGCTTTATGAGCTTCCTCTTGTCGTTTTTCTTGCCCCTGCTTAGAGTATCTAAGCAACATTTCGGAGGATTGATGATAAGAGTCCAGTTTCGCTTGCGAAACACTACCTCCTGTGACATCTAAGATATCATTCAACTTTTGATGCCTAAAACCATGAAATTTAGAGCCTTTTTTAAATTTAACGGTTTCATCTACATATCCCGCTTCAATTTCATCAATCAGCTTATTAAGCTCCACATTTGCAGTGTTTACCGATATTACTTTTCCTTTAAGCTCAAATAGAGATGGGAAATATTCTGCCGTTTGCTCATGGTAATAAGTGAGAGGCGTTTTGCCTTCATTATTTTTTTTGTAACGTTCTTCTAGAAAGTTGATTGCTTCAACACCCCAGGGTAATACAGACATCGGTTTATTCTTCAAGCCTTGTTTTTCTCTAACTTGAAGAATTATCTCTCCCACGTCACCATCAGTAAGAGTAAGGCATCCTGGGCCTAACCAAAGCACTTCACTTAATCGCACACCCGTTGCAGACGCAACTAAAAATAACTGCTTAATAAGTTCTTCTTTTTCATTTGTGGGTTTAATTGTTAAGATTTTAGCAAGAAGAATATTAAATTGTTCTCTACTCTCAAAATTACGCGATTCTGTTGTGGCTTTAATATCTGAGTTAGAGATTTTAGCCCTTTCTCTGAATCCAACAACATTAGCCAAGTAATTTTTATGCTGTAACCACTTAAGAAGCTTTAATATTGTATGAAGTTTATGCCCTCTAGTAGAGTTTTTTTCATATGCTTCAAATACAAACTCCTGAAACTTTAGCCAATCCTCCCGTTTGAGACTGCTAATATTAGTTATTTCAGGACGCTTCTCATATAACCATGTTGCAAAGGTCTTTAAGCCCTTTAATGGGTGTGTAGTAGGAATTCCCTTCGAGGTATACTCCTCTTTTAAGTATTTATTCAAAATTTCTTGTATCTCAATATGGTGTGTCCCATATAGTTCATACTCGTCTTTTTCCTTGATATAAACGCGAAAGTCATAAGGCAATGCCCTTCCAGTATATTCCCCAAGCAAAGAAGCTAAAAAGCCAATGAATGGTTGCGTATGGACATGACACCCCAAAAATGGTTCGCAATATAGCTTTTTTAAATCTTTATACCCAATATCATCAATATTGCTTTTTCCTAGAAACAAGAAGGCTCTTAGTAATAATGGGTAAAAGAAACTATTTTGCCAGCCACCCTGCTCCAATTTTTCCTTACACAAGGCTAAGAACCTTGAATTATCTGAAAAATATCGTATAACTTTTTCAGGACTTCTACGTATCGAGATGCTCGATACCATTCTATCCGAAACCTTAAGCTTATACTTTAGGGATAAGAAGACAATTAACGAAGAATAAATATTCACGCCATCAGCTTGGGAGTTTATTAAATCTTCTACCGAGTCAAATGACTTTAATGCCTTATTATATACCGTTATATTCGTATGGTTAACATAATCTTTATCCGTGGTAAACTTAATAAAATCAAAATATTCTTCTCTATTCGGAAAGTTCACTATCCTCTTAGTCCTCTCTTTTTTGGTGTCTTGCTTCATCCATTTTGCTAACCATTCTTTCCCTAGTGTCTTTAAAGAAATGTACATAAACTTTCTGTGTAGTTATAGGAGAAGAATGCCCTAAATAATTGCTTAGTTCAGCTAACTCTACATCTTTTGATTCAAGACTATTTATTTCAATCCATTCACTTGCAAATGTATGCCTAAACGAATGAATAACCAGACTAGTTCGCTCCCCAAGATTAGCTTCAACTAAAATCTTATCGAAAGTCTTTTTCGTAGCATGATACTTTAACCGTTCTCCTCTTTCATTGATAAATAAGAAATCATGGCTAATTCGTTTCTTCTTCATTTTAAAGATGCGATATATTAGTGCATTTTTTAATAAACTTTGTAAAGTTTTTGTTTTGTCTATAACCATTATCTCTCTAGGTTTATTGTTTTTAATGCTTAAATCTGGGGGGTTGTCCGCTCGAATGACAACCTTAATCTTCCATTTATCCTTTTTCTCGTCTGAAATGTAGATATCCGACTTGCTATTCTTAAAGTCGAACTCTTTACCATCGAATTTAAAATCAATCTTGAGAGCAAGACCTTCCGTAACCCTTAGACCAGTTATCGACAAAAGATAAAATAATAACTGATAAGAAGGACTGTATTTTCTATTTAATGCATCAAAAAAAGCATCTCTTTCATGATGTTGAAAAATAACATCCTCTTCTACTGGAGTTGTTTTATCACTCTTATATGGTATTTTAGCTCTTTTGAGTAATCCCGTTATGGAATAAACTTGAAGAACTTCACTAGTAGTAAGGTGATTCAGCAGATAATCGCCCTTCTTTTTATGACGTGCGGGAGCATTAACCAACGTAAATATTTCATCTAAGTTTATATTGGCTAGTCTACTTACAGCTAACCAAATAAGATATTCTTTAACTGTAGTTAATATTTTAACGATAGTCTGTGGACTAAATCCATTTACATAGTTTTTTCTTATTGCTATTACTTTCTCACTTTGATATTGCGGTAAAACAGGAATTTCTTTAGCCATACTTTTTTCTATACAATCACGATACTTAAACGAAGAATCTAGTCTGGGCAGGTATTCCATAATAAAATTAAGCAAGCATTCGTTATCTAAAAGTTCTTCATCTATATTATTTACAGTCATAAAATCGAAGAGATGACACAAGTCATAGCATTTTCTCTTTATCGTATTTAAAGCGTCTCCCTCTTTCACCCTCTGCTTAATAAAGTAATATGCGTTACGAATAGGCTTATTATCTTGACTTATAATTAGATATCCACTAGGTTCATATTCGCCCTTATCCCTAGTTTCTTTTTTAATTTCTCTAACATAATTTAGTCCATTGATTTTAACTTTTTCGTAATTAGTTATTAATTGCGTAATAATCACCTCTTATATTTATTATTGATTCATGTTGTCATTAAATAATATTAAATTATTTATATAAATCAATAGTTTTACAACTTTTTTTATTTATGACTATTTAATTTAATGATACCGTAAAATATATGTATTATCAATAAAGAAACCTAGTATTTTCGACAATACTAGGTTTCTTTTATCTATTTCAAAATTTATTAATGATTTGTTTTTTATATCATATATAAATACTTCCAATAGCTTAATAATATTGATATTTAACAGTATTCTATTAAATAAATATGTATTTTCTAGATATAACACTCCGCCCAGTACGGCAAAACCAACCAGAGTAGCCGCATTATCCTCAGAAAAGCGCTGCAAAAATTCGCTCCGCTCGCCTTCGGTCATTTCCCCGGTTTGACGAATAACCTGCATATCGGGATTTTTTAGCGAAAACCGCATGCTGACTTCTTCCATGTAGCGGTAAGAGGGCAAAAACACCAGGTAATTGCCGGTTTTAGCACCAATTGCCACAGTAATACTGTCGACAATCGCGTCATAGGTCTGCTCCCGCATTTTGTAGGTGGTACTGATGGTATCGGCCACTAAGAGGCCTAGTTTGTCGGTAGCAAAGGGTGAGGTTACAACCAGTTGGCCATCCTCATCCTCGCCGCCCAGAATCTCGGCAAAGTAGGCAATCGGGGTCAGTGTAGCCGAGAAGAAGACGGCAGCCCGCCCCCGTTTAACGGCCTGGCGCAGCAGTTCGTCAGGATTGACGCAAAAGAGCCTCAGGATGACTTCTTTATCTTGTTTTTCGCAGTAGGTCACATACCGTTCGTCATACATCTCGGCAGTCCTGATAAAGGCATTGACTGCAAAGAACAGTTCCATGAATTCTTCCCGGAAGCTTGTTTTCTCATTTTTAGCCAGCCACTTTTCCGCCAGCTCCATGAATGTTCTAAGCGGCGGCAGTACATCAGTTGGCAGCACACTTGTCACATAATAATCGGGCTCAGCCACTGCTGATTTCTCCACACATTGTTTGCCTGCCTTTAGCAAATAGGAATTTATTTTGCCCACCGCTTTGGCCAGCCGGGGCAGTTCGTGATTTATTTTTTTCTTCATCTCTGAAAAACTTTGTTTGGTTATTTGTGCAGAAAACATTTCTCTCGCCCGGTCAACCAGGTTATGCGCCTCATCCACCAGAAAGCAATAGTCGCTGTTATTTTCGTAAAAGAAGCGTTTCAGATACACCCGGGGATCAAACACATAGTTATAGTCACAGATTACAACATCTGCCCATAAGGCCAGATCCAGCGACAGTTCAAACGGACACAGGGTATGCTTCCGGCCAATCTCCTCAATAGTTTCCCGTGTGAAGGCTTCTATCTGCCAGCAATCAGCCAGAGCGGCGTTAATGCGATCATAATAGCCTTTGGCATACTGACATTCTTCCGGGGTACAAGCTGCTTCAGGCTTAAAACAGATTTTGTCTTTAGCTGTGAGTGACAGCGTTTTACACTCTAAGCCCCCTTGCCGCAGGCGAACAACTGCTTCTTCGGCCAGTTCACGGGTTACGGTTTTGGCGGTAAGAAAAAATATCTTTTCCACCTGCCCCAGTCCTAATGCCTTAATAGCCGGAAATAGGGTTGCCATGGTTTTGCCGGTGCCTGTCGGCGCCTGGGCAAAGAGCTTTCGCCCCTTTGTCAGCGTTGTATACACGGCTACCGCCAGTTGCCGCTGACTCTGGCGAAACTCCGGAAAGGGAAACTCCAGTAATTGGGCGGAAGCATTACGAGCCTCTACCCAATTACCCAGCCGCTCGGCCCAGAGCGCATATTGCTCTATGAGCGAATCAAAGAAACTCTGTAATTCCTCGGCAGAAAATTCTTTTTTGAAGGCCTTCACAACTAAGCTGTCCACCTGGCAGTAGGAAATCTGCACACTAATATGAGGCAGCCCCTGCTGCAAGGCATATATGTGTGCATAGCATTTAGCCTGCGCCCAATGGAGCAGGTTATAGTCTTCTTCAATTTCATCAAGCTCTACAGTAACCGATTTGATTTCATCAATGGTTACCTGGGTTAGGCCGCTCTCATTTTTCTCAGTGATAACACCATCGGCCCGCCCGCTGATTTGCAGGATTACCTTAGGGCGTTCAACAACAATCGCCAAACTTACTTCTGCTTCGTATTCCCGTCCTTGCGCTTGCTGAATTTTACGATGAATCTTGCTGCCTTCAGCCATGCGGGAACTGCCGCCAAATGCGGCTGACAAATCCCCTGACCTGAGCACAAATTCAACCAAGTTCCGCACCGATGTTTTAACCACTCGTGTTGTCATATCAATTACCCTTTATTTTGGAGCTGTATTTTTTCTACCAGCGGTGTCTCGTCTGCGCCGCCCCAGCCTTGCAGCATCCACAGTTTAAAACACCGGCCCTTAGCTTAACTTTGTTTTTAGGTTACCATGCAATGCAATTGTACTCAAGCAGAACAGTAAAACACAAGTGCAAGTTTTCTCGGACGCTAATAGGGAGGATTTTCCTGAAGTTAGGTGTAATAGTGTATTTATACATATAGAGGGAGCTGAGACATGTGCAAAAGCCCGTTAATTTTTTGCCCCATTTTTTACTGCTTCTGCTGCCGCTCTTGTTTTGCGCCAATACCCTCGCCTATGCCGAGGTAAAAACCGTCGTTGCCGAAGGGATCGCTCATGTTGGCGAAAACGAAACCGAGCTTCAGGCCAAACACCGCGCCTGGCTGGATGCCCAGCGGCTGGCACTAGAGGAAGCCGGGGTTGTACTTGCCAGTACAACAACCGTAGTCAACCTGGAAGTTGTGGAAGATTGGATTCAAACCAAATCACTGGCAAAAATGCAGACTAAGTTGGTATCAGAAAGCCGCAGTTTTGAAGAAAACCAGCTTGTCATCAGGGTAAAGCTGGCCTGTACACTAGATAGTGATGATGTTGCTCTATTTAATCAAGAGCTGCAAAATTTAGCTGCTGCTTCAAAAACAAAAAACACTGCCGGCAAGCCAGGCGGCATCCAGCCGGCCTCACCTGCCGAAAGTGTAAAAGATCTTGCGCTGCCTGACGGTTCGCTCTATACCGGCCCAACCATCGCCGGACTGCCTGATGGCCGGGGCGTAAAAACTTACCCGGACGGCAGCAAGTATGAAGGCGCTTTTCGTAAAGGCTACCGCGAAGGCAGTGGCACTATGATCTGGATTAGTGGCGACCGGTACACCGGACATTGGCTGCGAGACCTGCGTTCAGGGCGCGGGGAGTTTACTTCTTCCCACGGCGAAAAGCAAATTGGACGCTGGTTAAATGATCTCTTTTACGGCGAATAGACCCTTCACACAAATACGAATTGTATCAAGGCCATGTAAATGGCTGTACCGCCGCCAATACTAAGCAACGTGCTATTTTTAACCAAATGCAGTATAACAATCGAACCAATAGCCAGCGCCTCAGGAATACCGTAAGGAGCGGCCACAGCCGAGACATTTTTTAAACAATACACAATCAATAAACCAATTGCCGCAAACGGCAGCACTTCGCCTAGATAAAGAACATATCTGGGCGTTTTTTTATTATCAGGGAACAGTACAAATGGTAAAAACCGTGTTACTACAGTTCCCAAAGCAACCGCCGCAATGATTATCAGCGATTGTTCGCTGGTTAATGTCATTTTGCCATTCCCCTTTCAAGTGTCTTTTTACCCAGCATTAATACCGAAACAATAACGAGCATCGCCGGAATAATGAAGTTACTCGCACCAAAAATGAGCAGACACAACAACGAGGCACCAACTCCAATAATAGCCGGCCCATGATATTTTTGCGTTTTCCATTGTTCAATAAAAATTACCACAAATAATGCTGTCATTACAAAATCAATACCCTTGGTATTGAATTCTATCATAGACCCTACTATCGCCCCTAATACCGAGCCAACTATCCAGTATCCGTGATCCAGCAAGGTAATAAAAAACATAAACCAGCTGCGGTCTACCCCGGCAGGCGGCTCTGTTGCGCAGAGAATGGAAAAAGTCTCATCAGTGAGGCCAAAAGCCATATACGGCTTTTTCCGGCCAGTACCGTTTAACCTGCCTAGTAATGAAATGCCATAAAACAAATGCCGGGCATTTACCACCAGGCTTATGATTAAGGCATACAGCGGATTAAAGTCTGTTGTTAAGAGGCCAATAGCCACAAACTGGACCGCGCCGGCGTAGATAACAGTACTCATCAAAATTGCCCAGCCCAGAGAATACCCCTTACTACCAAGCAATATTCCAAAGGCAATTCCTAAAAAAATATATCCGGTCATAACCGGTAGTGTATGTGGAAAAGCCGCTTTTAAGGCTGTCATTTTTACTCCCATAGAAACTTCCTCCGATATTCATCTTCCACCGATATTGATTAAGTATATTATATATCGTTTTGTCAAATATTTTAAAAATATAATAACAAAAACAACCGATTTTTCATCTAATCAGTTGTTTTTGAGCCTGTTTACCACATAATAATCTTATCCACAATACATTATGAGTAACCCGCTCGCTTTATGTAAAAATGTTCTGTTGAGCGCGTTTATGATTATCCACATCTCGGCAATTAACAGTTATCCACAAACTTTTGCCTGTTTATTAACGTATTTTAATGCTATTTTTACGTTTTTCCCACAAATTATCCACGACTTATCCACATTTAAGGGTGTTTTGGGGATAACTTTGGGGATAACTCGTTATTTGCGGGTGTAATTCGCTAAAAAACCACGGCTGGCACCAAACTGTAGAATAAGTGCAAGCCATGTTGCCTTTACCCTATTTTAAAAAAAGTCATGTCATACGTTTTGCTAGGGTAAAAAAACAAGCGTGACATATTGTCACGCTACAGGTCGGCTCCAGTCAACATGCACACCGGTTTTTTCCCAAATACGGGAAAGTGCTGTTTTCATATTATCTTCACTGTCAGCCGGGCGGATAACAGCCTCTTTAAAATCCAGCAAGCCTTCACCAGGAACCCGGATGGCATGTTCTGCAGCCATATAGTTTTCAATAATTTGGCGGGTAGCCGGATTATCGAAAACAACTTTGATGGTCTTGGTTGCCTGATCGTATTCGACATAGCCGCACTCATCCTTATATTGCACTGCTACTTTATAGTTTTTCTGCATAATCTCGCTCCTTCTCTAGAAACAAATTATTTCCGTTACCGTGAATATTATACGATTATTATTAAAATCCTGCCATTGTTTTTTTTCCTAGTGATGCAGGCGTCCTTTACTCTGCGCGGCGATAAAGCGGTTTAAGCCGCTGTTCAAGGGGAATGTCAGGTTCTTTACCTGCCAACTCGGCCTGTGCGAAAAATTCCATCTGACTGGTTACCGCCTGTCCTCGTTTATCCACACGACGATAAGTACCGTCTTTTTTCATGCTATAGGCCTTTTGGTTGTCAGCAAGCGTTATTTCTAAAATTCCCTTAATCCGCTCGATATGTGCAGGATCTTCAATAGGGAAGAAAAGCTCGACACGCTCATTAAGGTTACGCGGCATCCAATCGGCACTTGATAAGAAGATGCGTTCATCGCCGCCATTGGCAAAATAGAAGATGCGATGATGCTCAAGAAACCGCCCGACAATACTGCGCACCGATATATTCTCACTTACTTTGGCAACACCCGGCCGAAGCACACAAATACCGCGAACAATAAGCTCAATTTTAACGCCGTGGCAAGAGGCCTCATATAATTTGAGAACAATCTCTTTATCCACAAGCGCGTTCATCTTTACAATAATATGGCCGCTTTTACCGGCTTTAACAAAATCAATCTCCCGGTCAATCAGCTCTTTGATTTTTTCTCTGAGCCCCAGTGGTGCCACAATAATCTTATTCCATACCGGCGGATCTGAATAGCCTGACAGCACATTGAAGAAAGCCGATGCGTCAGCACCAAACTGGTCATTGGCAGTAAACAGCCCCATATCGGTGTATATTTTGGCAGTGGTATCATTATAATTACCTGTGCCCATATGCACATAACGTTTTATGCCGGCTTCCTCCTGGCGCACCACCAAGATCATTTTGGCGTGGGTTTTTAAACCAACTAAGCCGTAAATAACGTGACAACCGGCTTCCTCTAGGCGTTTGGCCCAAAGGATGTTATTTTCTTCATCAAAGCGGGCTTTTAATTCTACCAGCACAGTAACCTGCTTGCCATTTTCGGCAGCTTGCGCCAATGCCCGTACAATTGGCGAGTTACCACTTACGCGGTAGAGGGTTTGCTTAATGGCCAACACCTGCGGGTCAAGCGCAGCCTGACGCACAAGATCAGTCACAGGCTGAAAAGATTCATAGGGGTGATGCAGCAAAATGTCACGCTCTCTGATGGCATCAAACAAATTGGTTACACCGATAAGTTCCTGCGGCGGCTGGGGAACCACCGGCGCATATCGCAAATGTTCAAGTCCTGACAACTCGCTGAATTTAAAAAGGCACGTAGCATCGAGCGGCCCAGATATTTCATAGACATCCTGTTCTTCAATATTTAAGTTGCAGGTCAGCAGCTCACGCAGCGGCCGGTTGCTGGTTTTACCGATTTCGAGGCGCACTGCCTGACCGCGTTTACGCTGGCGCAGTGATTTTTCAATTTCAGCTAGGAGGTCTTCGGCATCTTCCTCATCAATGGCAAGATCAGAATTCCGGGTTATGCGAAATGGCACTATGTCTTTCATCGTATAGCCATGGAACATATGGCAGCAATAGTGTTTGATGATATCTTCCAACAAAACAAACTGACGTTTAATTCCGCTTGTTGGTACCTCAATAATCCGCGGCAAAACTGCCGGAACCTGAATAACCGCAGCGCAGTCGTCGCCTTGCTCCCGGCACAGCAGCACAGCAAGATTGAGACTGCGATTCGCCAAAAACGGGAACGGGTGCCCGGCATCTACTGCCATAGGGGTAATAACCGGAAAGATGGTCTTTTTAAAATAACTTTCCAGCCAATCCTGGGTCTGCTCATCCAAACTGGCAATATCAACAAACTCCACCCCAACCTGAGCCAGCTCAGCCTGAATGCTTTTCAAAAATTTGTACTGCAGCTTAACCAGCTCGTGGGCATCCTCAGCAATACATACTAATTGCTGACGCACCGATAGCCCAGCCGCATCTACCTTATTCACACCACTTTCCAGTTGGTGTTTAAGCCCGGCCACCCGAATCATAAAAAATTCATCCAGATTAGAACTGGTAATAGCCAGAAATTTAAGGCGCTCTAAAAGTGGTTTATGCTTAACATCTGCCTCACCCAGTACTCGTCGGTTAAACTTAAGCCAGCTTAGTTCCCGGTTAAAAAAATATTCTGCATCATCATGTATATCACAGCTCTTGCTATTTGGCATTGTCAGATCACCCCACCTGTCTAATTAATGTTGCCTTTATCCCAAAAACATCTTCGAAAAACCCGGCTTTATCGGAAAATGTCCAGCTTTCCAGCGACATATCATCCCTGCTGGTCACCGTGATAATCAACTCATCACCCCGCAAGGCCACTTCACCCTTGCTGGCCTTTTGGCGATGACTGCGGTCAATGGCATCAGCCAGGCGAATAATGGCTGACAGTTTTGATACCGCAACTTTCTCATTAGGTGCCAGCTCGGCAAAATTACCGTCAGCGTCTGAAGGAATGCCTTTGGAATGATAATAGGCGATATTGGCAACTACATACCGTTCAGCTTTGCTAAAGCCCAAAATATCTGAAGATATAATTAAGCGGTACGAGTAGAAATAATGTCGCCGCAAATTTACATGTTTACCAATATCATGGAGTATGGCGGCAGCTTTTAATAATAGGCGGTGACGATCATCCAAGCCGTGAATGCGCGCCAATTTATCAAACAACAGCATTGCCCACCGTTCTACAGCCGCCGCATGATTAGGATCATAGTAATACCGTTTGCTAATTTCCCAGCAAAGGTTAACCATCTGGTTTTGGATTACTTCTTTATGCTTGTGTCCGGTTTTTTCGGCAACCTGTTTAATAATAACACCATCAGAAAACCGGTCGCTTAAAATCATAATTTGTTCTGGGTTTGTTAAGAGCAGGATCTGCTTATACAGCACAATGGTCGGTAAAACAATTTCGGCTTTGTGTTCCGGCAATTGAAAAGCTGCCATGATCTGCGGCAGGTTAAGCGAACTTACCTGTTTATATAACTTGTTAAATTGAGAAAAACTGATAAAATTGACCCTGCCTTGCTCCTGTCCCAGCATTTGCAGTAACAGCTTTGTTTCCGGTCCTGACAAAACCAGCCGTTTGACATCATGCTGGCGCATTTCGGCTTGTACCGGTTCAATCGTACTGCCGATGTACTCTGATAACGCCTGCTGAAAGTAGGTAGAATCGCGTTGGTTTTTTTCAAAGCTTTCTTTGATGCGCAAGGCACCAATATGTAAGTTTTGCTGGTATTTTAGACTGCCTTCTTTTAACAGCGTAAACCCAAGCCCCCCTGAGGAAATATCAACAAACAGCATATCCTCCCGGGGATTTAAAAGGTCACGGTCATAAACGGTCTTAACCAATGACACATATTTGTAGAATATCTCTTGTGGCATATCGACAACTTCTACATTCAGGCCGGTCTTGACCTTAATCTGGTCAATAATATAAGGTTGGTTTTGGGCTTCCCGGATAGCAGTAGTTGCGATCAGACGATAGTCGCTCACGCCATATTCCACCAGCAGTCGGCGGTATCCCTTAAGAATATCGCAAATTTCGCGTACCGCGCCAAAACTAATCCGGCCGGTTTTGAAGGTCTCCTCGCCCAAGGTAACCTGACAATTACTCTGCTCGATAATTTTGACATTCTCCAGTTTGGTGTATTCTACAATTTGTATATTAATCTGCTCTGAGCCAACATGAATGGCGGCAAATCTATCAGGTGCATGTCTGCCCATATAGACCCTCCTGCTCGTATCATAATTTATATTGTATGCATTTCTTTCTACAGCTAGAACCAAAAATCCTCGTTTTCTTATGACTTAACACTAAATTTACAGTAAATTAACGCAATTTTTAATTTTATTAGTATAGATGATGAATAAAATAAAAAATTTGCGTTACAGGAATTCGCGAGAAGGTTTTTGCCAAAAAAAGCGAATTACTACTAATAATATTTTACCACGCAGAACTTAAGGAGCTGAAAATTTTGACCGAACGGGTAGCAATCATTGATCTGGGATCAAACTCAGCCCGCCTCATCGTGATGACGATTTATCATAACGGCGCCTATAACCTGGTATATAATCAAAAAGAAGCTGTACGGTTAAGCGAAGGTATGGCAGCAACAGGGATGCTGACCACCAATGCCATGTGGCGGGCTATTAACACGCTAAAAGTTTTTGCCCATATGTGCGAACTGGTAAATGTCGATAAAATACTGGCCGTGACAACTGCTGCTGTGCGCAATGCCAAAAACGGCGCAGAGTTTCTCGAACTTGTACACCAACATACCGGCATTCCCCTTAAAGTCATTAGTGGCAAAGAAGAAGCCCGGCTAGGCTATATAGGCATTATCAACACAATTGATGTCGAAGATGCACTATTGTTTGACCTCGGGGGCGGCAGCACTGAAGTCACACTGGTAAGGAACCGTCAGCCGGTTAAGATTTTTAGTCTTCCGTTCGGCGCTGTCAATCTTACGGAAAGGTTTAGCTCCCAAGATAAAATCAGTGATTCTCAATTGATTGCCATGCGCGAATATGTTGTCAGCGAGATGGAAAAACTACCTTGGCTGAAGCGTCTGGGTCTGCCGATTGTCGGCGTAGGCGGCACCGCCCGCAATATCGCCAAAATGGACCAAAAGCATAAAAACTACCCTTTTCCCAAAGTTCACAATTATCGCTTGGGGCTGATAGCTTTCGAGGAATTGTGGCGCGGACTGACCCGCACTAATTTAACCCAGCGGCGCAAATACCCGGGACTAAGCAGTGAACGTGCCGATATTATTGTTGCCGGCACCACCATTGTCAAATCTCTTGTTGATATCTCGCAAGCCACCAATATGATCATCAGTGGCTGCGGCGTCAGGGAAGGCTTATTTTTGCAATACTATCTGAACAAGCACCACTCTGCAGACGTAATTCCCGATATCTTGCTGCATTCAACCCGTAATATGCTGCTGTTTTATAAAGGCCATGAGGCCCACGCCGAGCATGTTGCCCACTTGGCAGAAACCATGTTTGACAAATGGCAGTCCATCCTGCGGCTGTCATCCCGTGACCGCCGGCTGCTCCGGGTTGCCGCTACGCTGCATGATATCGGCATAACCATCAACTACTATGATCATGCCCGCCACAGCGCCTACCTTGTGGAAAATGCCCGCCTCTTCGGGCTCACACACCGCGAACAAATGCTAGCAGCCGTAGTAGCCGGCTGGCACAACGGTCCTGCCGCCAAATATGTGCGCAACAAAATTTACAGCGAATTTCTCGATCAATATAACTGGCAAACAGCCCGCAAGCTCGCCCTCCTGTTGTCGCTGGCAGAAAGTCTGGAGACAACGCAGCTCGGTTTAGTCCGGGAGGTCGAGCCTTCGGTGGTCGGTAGCCAGGCCTTTCTCAAATTAATCACCAATGACCCGGTAAACATCGAACGCCAGGCTGCCACGCAACATCGCAAATGGTTTAAAAAAGAACTGGGTTTTGAATTAATCATCGAGTAGTATGCTAACCAAAGGAGGACGCTATGATTTCATCGCTGGCCTCTACTGCCTCAGGATTTGTCCTTCTACTGCGGTTTGTGAGAATAGTATTTCCGCTTGTTGACCGCGAGCTTGCCTACTGGCAGCAATATGCCGCCACTCATGGCACACACGAGTTATCCAAGCAGGCACTTGCCAGTATCGCCACAAAAAAATTCCACTGCCAGGGCGGCAGTGTGTACTGCCTCTATAAACATGTCCCAACAGAGAATTTTATTAAGCTGGTAGTTGCTCTGCAAACCATTAGCGATTATCTGGATAATCTTTGTGACCGGGCAGGCATTGCCGATGAAACTGCCTTTCGCCAGCTCCATCTGGCAATGACTGATGCACTTGATCCGGACAGACCGCTAAGCGATTACTATGCCGCCTATCCACATAAAGACGATGGCGGCTACTTACAAAGTCTTGTCACTGCCTGCCGTGAGCAAATTGCCAAACTACCTGCTTACCACCTTGTGAAAGCTGAAGCCTTGCGTCAGGCCAGATTATACAGCGAACTACAGACCTATAAGCATCTTGACCCCTTGGTGCGGGAAGAAAAAATGCTGTCTTGGAGTAACCCTCATTTAGCCTCTTATCCGGGAATTACTCCCTGGGAATTTGCCGCCGCAACTGGTTCCACGTTAGGTATGTTCATGCTCTGCGCAGCTGCCTGTAACCCCAGCCTGACAGCAAGCCAGTCCGCTCAAATCGGCCAGGCCTATTTCCCCTGGATTAATGGTCTCCATATTTTGCTGGATTATTTTATTGACGAAGCCGAAGACCGCCAAGGCGGCGACTTAAATTTTGTTTCTTATTATGCAAGCAGCGAAGAAACCCTAGCAAGGCTTACATTGTTTGTCAAGCAAGCCCGGCATCAGGCAAGTTCATTGCCGGAAACAGCCTTTACCATCACGGTGCTTGACGGATTACTAGCCATGTATTTATCTGACCCGAAGACCGAACCGCCAGCCCAGCGTATTGTCCGCGATAAACTGCTGTACGCGGCCGGCTGGTATCCCCGGCTGATGTATATATTCTGCCGCTGGTTACGAAAAAAACATAAACTATAAAAAAAGCGGGATTGCCCAATGGCAACCTCGCTTTTTGGCTTTACTTACTTTTTAGTTTGTCCGGCTACCTTGACAATCGACAATGCCAGCTTACTTATACCATACAAATCCTGTTCCTTTATAAACTCATCAGTAGTATGTACTTTGGACATGCCGGTACCCAGTACTGCTGTAGGAACACCATAGCTGTTAAAGTAGTTAGCATCACTGCCGCCGCCGGTAGCTTTAATTACCGGTTTAAGCCCAATACTTTCGGCAGCCTTCCAGGCCAGCTCAATAACAGGTGCTGTTTCCGCCAATACATAGGCATCATATTCTTTGCCAATGACAACCTCGGCTTTACCGCCTGCGGCCTTAACTGTCTCTTCAAATACCTTGCGCATATGCTCAGTCTGCGCAGCCAGTTTTTCCTGATTGCGGCTGCGAGCCTCAGCCTTAATTTCTACTTTGTCAGGCACAATATTAGTGGCTGAGCCACCTTGGATGATCCCGATATTGGCCGTAGTTTCCGGATCAATACGACCTTCAGTTACCTTAGCAAGCGCCTTTCCTGCCAGGACAATGGCGTTTAAACCCTCTTCCGGTGCAACACCGGCGTGCGCCTTCTTGCCATGCACGGTAATTGACAGCTTGTTTTGGCCAGGAGCCATATTGACAATTTCACCAGGCACACCACTTGAATCCAACGCATAGCCAAAATCGGCTTTCAGTAATGCTTTGTCAATATTTTTCGAGCCGTTAAGCCCACCCTCTTCGGCTACTGTAAATACGATCTGGATATTACCATGAGGAATATTCTGCTCTTTAACAACCCTCAGCGCCTCCAGGATAGCGACTACTCCGGATTTATCATCAGAACCGAGAATAGTATCGCCGGCCGAAGTAATGATTCCGTCCTTCAAAACAGGCTTCACGTCGGCGCACGGCTCCACACAATCTAGGTGGGCAGTAAACAGTATACTGGGCGTGCCAGCTGCCGTTCCGGGCAGAAAAGCCACCACATTACCACAATTGCCGCCAATTTTGCTGCCGGTATTGTCTTCAGTTACCTCAAGCTGCAAGGCTGTGAGCTTGGCTTTAATAATATCAGCGACCTCCCGTTCGGCGCGGGTAGAGCATTTAATCTGCACCAGCTCAAAAAATTCATCAAGTACCCTTTTCTCGTTAATCATGTACTTCCCTCCTGCATATTTAGTGCCGCACCCAGTCATATTAACAACAGATAGCTCTAGGATGTTCAGAAAGGGTGCTCCTCATGCCAACAACAATTGCCTTAGCCAATTATAATGACAAATTAGCAACCGAGCTTACTGCCCGGGGATTCCGGGTGGTAGCCGCTGCCCCCGGTCACCTCACCGGACAGACAACTGATGCTTACTTATATACCAGCTACCGTCCTGATGCAGATTGCTGGTTTACTGTTCAGCCTGAGCATGGGGATATTAACCTTGGTAATTACCATTATACCACAGCTGACCACCCGGCCACTATCCCGCTCAATATCACCGGTCTGACGGCCGACCAGATTGCCGAAAAACTTCATCATAGTCTGGCTCGCCGCTGCCGCTTGTAGCCATATTACAAAGAGTAACCCGCGCTGCATGTGCTGGTATCAACTATTGCCGCTGCCGTGCCTGCATAGCCCGTCCGCGTGTAAGCGCATTTTCACCAAAACGCTCCTTGACTTTATCAACAGCCTTGGCGACAGCCGCCGCCTTTTCCTCACCTTCATCAAACAGCGATATTTGCCCGCCGCCGGTGGTTAGCCCGCTCACCGTAACCCCCAGCAGTCTTACGCCTTCATTTAATACTACTTGGCTTACGATTTCCTGGGCAACCTGATAAATGGTCTCATCAAGATTGGCGGCTACCGCCAGTGTCCGGCTGCGGGTAATTGTGCGGAAAGACGCAAACCGGATTTTTACTGTTATGGTCCGCCCGCAGAGTTGCTGACGCCTAAGCCGCCAGCCCACCTTTTCCACCAATGCCCACAACTCAGTCTTGAGCTCCTCCAGGCTGCCGATATCTTGGGCAAACGTATTTTCCTTACCAATAGACTTAGGCTGCCACTCAGGCTCTACCGGCCGCTCATCCTGGCCATTGGCCAGTTGATGAAGCAGATACCCTGTTTGCCCGCAATGCTTAACAAGCAAAGCCGGATCAGCTTTGGCCACTTGTCCGATGGTACTTAGCCCTAACTTCCCCAGTGTTTCCGCGGTTGTTTTGCCTACTCCCCACAGCCGGCTAACCGGCATATTGGCTAATATGCTTTCTATTTCTTCCGTCCGAATAACCATTATTCCGTCGGGTTTTTTCATGTCAGAAGCCAGTTTGGCTAAAAATTTGTTAGGAGCAACCCCGGCCGATGCGGTAAGATTTAATTCAGCTTTGATGCGTTCTTTGATTTTAACGGCAATCTCGACAGGACTGGCATACAGCCCTTCCATACCGGTAACATCAAGAAAAGCTTCATCAAGTGACAACGGTTCCACCAGTGGGGAAAAATCGGCAAATATTTGTAATATTTTCTGCGAAACTCTGCTATATTTTTTATGATCTGCCGGCAAAAAAACGCCTTGCGGACAACGCCGCCTGGCTTCAATTGATGGCATGGCCGAATGAACACCAAATTTGCGCGCTTCATAGGAAGCAGTGGCGACAACGCCCCGCATGCCGGTGCCGCCGATAATAACCGGACACCCTCGAAGTTCAGGATTGTCCCGCTGTTCAACCGATGCAAAAAACGCATCCATGTCCACATGAATAATCCAGCGCTGCATACTCTCACCTCGCTACATTTCGGAACATACGTTCTAATTTATTGTACCGCAATCCCAGGTGCTAAGCAATAGAACCCCGCCAGCCTTCTCTCCCCTTAATTTTACTTTTAATGTAAATACGGGACAAAAGTCTCTTTAAAAACCCTACTATTTATGTTACACTACAGCTACAGAAGGAGGGATTGACCGTGAAAATAAATATTATTCTATGTTTGTTACTCCTTACGCTTGTTCAGCCTGTATCAGCAGAAATCAAACCTATCATCTGGTCGGAATCCATACATAATACAACGAAGCCGCCAGTTGAGCTGGTCAATGTTGATGACCATATCATTATTAAATCAGACCGCACCCTTTCTCTTGATCTTACAGAGAATTTGCCGATAAAAACCATTATCCTCCGGCCCGATAACAGAGGCACCACTTATCTAGAAAAGAAAATGTTCTTATTTTCTATTGAGTTATCCGATAGTACAAAAAAAGTGATTGATCTCCCCATCGGCGAACATAAATTTAATTAAAAAAGAAGTCCTAATGGGACTTCTTTTTTGCTATATTGCCAAAGTATTTTAATGTAATCTCAAGAATGTTTTCAAGCATTTCCGTGCCAACCAGATTATCGATCTTCAACATTTCAATATCAAAAGTAATATTATCAAGTTTAATAAACGGCACCAATTCATGCGTAGTCTGTAAAAATGCCGGCGCGGCAAAAGAATGAACAATAGTTTGTTTCCCACTGTTATTGTCTATCTTCTGTTTGCTGTACTGATCAAAAATTCCTTGCACAGTATCTATACAGTTTTTTGCTTCATCATAAATAAAACTATATTTGGGTTCTGCGCTCATCTGTATGGACTCGTCACCGAGCCCGGCCTGCTCTTTAGCTGCTTTCACCCAGGCTTTATCTATATTGATCTGGATATTGCCAATAACAGCCTCCCATGTTTCTTTGGCAGCAGGCTCAGCCATTTCATACAGCAAGATTCCGGCCTTGTTCGCCATCTCTTTAATATCCTTCTGATAAATGGGCTGAGTCACAACAACCCCTAACACCAGTCCGGGTATATCCCGCAGTGTCCGCATAAACGTAAACAGTTCCGGCGAACTCGCCTGTTCTTTGGACTCAATAATCACCTTGTACGTAACATCGCCATCTGTGAACTCCCAATAAACCTCAGCCTCATGGGTTGAGGTTTTTCCTTCAATAACGGCATTGTATTGAGCATTACAGGTTGTTACCGTATCGACACTGGCAATGGCTTCATATATTTCGCGAACAGCTTGTTGATAGATAGTCGGGCTTGTCAAAATAACACCACCATACTTATTAATTGTGTATTATATTTTACCGTTATTTGCACACAAACACAAATTCAGCTCGTATTTTTTTGAAAAACGTCGTCTGAATTAAGTCTCCACTTATAGGGTTGGATCTATGCTTGGCCGATATATCTCCCGCCGCAGCGTAGGACTTCGGTTAAAAGCCCCTGGCTCCAGGCGTTCAGTCTCGCGCGAAAATTGCTCGGTCTTGGCGCTGAGGTTATCCAAATAGTGCAGCAGCTCGGCCTCCAAAAACATAGGCTCCACCGGACTGCCCCACTCAGCCTGTCCATGATGAGACAAAATACAGTGTTTAAGCATTAAGGCAATTTCCTTTTCAAGCCCTACAGCCCGGCAAAACGGTTCAAGCATTTCTATTCCAAGCGAAATATGGCGGAGCAGCTTACCTTCCCGGGTAAAGCCAATTCCCATACCAAAAGCATCAAGCTCAATCTCCTGAACTTTGCCGATATCATGCACTAGCGCCGCCGCCACCAGAATATCTTTATTGATCTTATTATTGCGATTGCAATGATCGATGGCCCCCACCGTCAGCTCTAAGGTGTGTTCCAATAAACCGCCGATATAAGCGTGATGGTTTTTTACTGCCCCGGGATGGCGTTTAAACCTTTCGCTAAACGATTTGTCCTCAATAAACATGGCAACTAACAAAGCCCGCAGGCCTTCGTGGCTGACTTGAGCAATAATATCTGTCAGTTCATTGACCATATCCTCAAGGCTACGCGGCGCCATCATGCCCAGTTCTTGCAGTGATTGATCAATTTCTTCCGGCTGCGGCAGATACACATTGTCAATTGTCAGTTGCGGGCTATCTTTAAAATAATCCAAGGTAGCTTCCAGGCGCAATATTCCTTGTTGTTGAAACAAAGCCACACCCTCAGCGGGAATATCCCAGTACTTGGCCGGCACCTCAAAACTATAGTCACTAACCAGGCAGTCTCCGTAGGCTTTGCCATTTCTGGCTGTTTTTACTTCAAACCGCGAGACCCGGTATATCCCTGTCACTTTAAATCCTTTCGGATTTTTTACCAATTCCCCAAGCTTCATGCTGCTCTCCTCCACCAATACGCTTGCTGTTTTTGCATTTGTAATAATTTTTTAAAGTTCTCCTGGCTGCAGGCAAAATCCTTTATTTACTGAAAACACACTAAATACCTGCACACCTTTCAAGGCCACTGCAATATACTGTAGCAAGAGTTAAAGGAGGGTTTCATGTGGCATCGTATGACAAAATCATCAAGTACCTGGTAGAAAAACTCCAGACTGCGCTTGCCCCTCTTGAGCAAATTGCCAGAATCCAAAGCATTCTGGTAGCGCAGAACAAGCAGATTATCGAATTACTGGATCAACTAAACGGCAACCGGCAACCTACACTTCCTCAAAAAACCGACGGTGTGGCGGCTGAAACAGGCGTAGACAGTAATCCGGCCGAGTAGCATTACTTAACCGCTTCAGACATTACCCGAAAAAATCTTGTATTTTGCGGCAATGGCCTATATAATGAAATCACAGTTATTTTACAATTTTATCCATATACTGATTTTGACATGATATCTGTAAAGAAAACACGGCTTGCACCGAGCTTTAGGATAAGTGCAAGTCGCTGTTGCACTTATCCTGTTCTTAAGAAAGTTATACTTTCTGTTAGGGCAAAGCGAAAACACGGCACCCAGATGCCGTGTTTTCTTCAGTCCATCGGAATATATAGGTAAGAAAGGTGATTTCCATGGCATTGACGCATAAAGAAAGACAAAAAATCTATGAAGAAGAACGGGCTCGAATAAAAGCGCGCGCCCGCATCAGAACCGAACTCCATAACCGGAAGTATTCTGTACGCATCATGAACTGGGTTATTACCGGAGGTTTTTTACTAATGCTTTATATTGTTTTATTCGATAATTAAAGTAAAAGCTAAGGAGTTATTTTATGGCAACTAATTTATCATTAGAAGAAACTTGCACTGTCTGCAAAGGCTCAGGCAAAATAGGCACCGAGCTTTGTCAAAACTGCCAGGGAACAGGCACTGCGCTTACTGCAGAAGGGAAGAAAATTGTCGACTTTTTACGTAACAGCATCCGTACTTCAGAACACTAAACCTGCTTGATAAGAAAAATACGGCTTCTGCCACGCCTTCGCGACACTGGAAGCCAACAGAAAAACAGCCGCCACTTATGCGACTGTTTTTCTGTTCTTTCCCCATGACTGTCTTTACTTAAAAATAGCAGCCAGTGAAGTATATACAGTGTAAACCGTTAAGAGAGCTGTAAATACAACAATAGGATGATTGCGAAATCGAAGCAAACCAATTGTCACCTCACTTTTTTGTAAGTCTCCATTCATACTATTCCCGAATTGGCTGCTTGTTAATCCAAACAAGTCGTTGGCTTCGTTATATTTTAATAATTTTCTGGGAAAATCAGTTGGCTTGCAGTTACCTGATCTAATGATTAAATCCATGTCAGGGAATATGTATTGCAAATTAATTCATCATTTTATATGATTAAACTGATACAAATGTTACGACACGTTAAGAATCAGGTGGGATGCATATGAAGTATTGGTTAACAGCCGTTATGCTGGTCCTGCTTACTCTGCCAGGCATTGGTCATGCAGGACACAACGAAGAATATGAGGAAGCTTACAATCTGGCGGTTATGGCCGCCGCCAGCGTAGCTGCATACAGTGATAGCATCGGGGAGACGACAACTCGTTACCTGGAGGAAAACGGCTGGACAATTGACAAGTATACCCAAGCCCAAAATCAGTCTGGGGCCCGCTTCCTGCTAGCGCAAAAAAACATTTCCCCCGAGAATACAATTTACGTGTTAGCCATTGTGGGCACCGAAAATAAACGGGATATCAAAATTGACCTTAAAGTGGACAAAGTGTATTTTGCCGGCACCACTTTTGAAGAGTTTGCCGCCAATGCCGCTTTAAAAGATGTAGCTCCTTCCCAGCCAAAAATCCATCGGGGATTCCATGAATTTATTCAGGCCGGACCAACCGCCAGACTAAGTACGGCTGCCGGCACTTCCCTTTCCTTAATGGACATACTAAATGGCCACCATGACAACAAGCTTTATCTTACCGGTCACAGTTTGGGAGGAGCGGCAGCGATCATCGCCGGTGCCAGGTTTATTGATATGGGGATCGATCCCGCCCAGTTGGAGGTAATCACCTTTGGTTCGCCTGCTGTCGGCAATGCCGCCTTTGCCGACAAGTTTGCTCCACTGCTCAACGTTACCCGTGTTGTCATTGATGGCGACCCGGTTACCGGCGCACTGCAAACGCTGGTCGGCGGTTATAAGCAGTTTGGCCGTGAAATCAAATGGAAACTGTCTGATTCCGCGCAAGGCTTTCACAATATGACCGGTTATGTTGATATCGCGCTCAAAAACTATTATGACAAGCGAAAACAGGTCTACCAGGCCAACAGTCAATTGCCGCACGCTTTGCTAACCGAAACAACACCACCGGTAACTCAAAATCGGGTCTACATTGCTTCCCTACAGAACAATCTGCAACCAGGATTAGTCGAAGATTTCCCTTATATGCAAGCAGCCCTGTTAGATGAATACAGCCAGGCATATCCTAATAGCGTGACTTCGGAAAAAACAGCAGACGCCAACTGGCAAAAACAAGCGGCCGCCGCCAACTGCCGCTGGGTAATTGTTCCTCAGGTTATCAGCACACAGTCGCCAAATCAGCGGACAACTTATCGTATTACGCTGCAACAAACCGTCTATGAAACCGCTACCGGCGCAGTTGTCGATATGGCTGCTTTCTCCACTTCAACCGGTATGCTAACGCCTTTGGAAGCCTTTATTCACGCCTTTAAAGGCTTTCGCTGCAAAGAAGACGACTGGCTTCGCAACTCCCATAATGTAAACTATAATATAATAACCCAGTAAAGCTATTCCTCCGGCTAGTTTCCCGTGGGAATAGCTTTACTGGTTCACACCATTGCTGACATGCGGGCAGAACTACAGGCTAAGTCTTACATTATATTCCTCTCTCGGCAACGTCACCTCTTTGGCTTTCTCAAAACTGACAATTAACTTGTCTAATTCTTTGCTGAGAGAAAGAACTTCAGGATCTTGCATATTAAATTTCTTTGCTGCCACTAAGGCACTCAACCGTATCCGCATAGCTTCAATCTTTAGCGCCTGCCCCATGCAGTAACCTCCTTAATCAGGTAAGCTTGTCTTTGTTTACTTATTAAAGCAAGAATTGTGCCAAAACAATCAACCTTACCGATAAAAGCAAGCAAAGCCTTGGTAATCTTTAGTTAATAAGCGACTTTTCTTTTTTACAAATTTCTACGATATCATTTTTATTACTCATAATTGCAGACGAAAATTGCGTTACTATGAACTTTTTGTATGCAATTTATGGCAAAGTGTTCATTTATGTTCAGGATAAGCAAAGGAAGGCTCCCGGAAATTCTGGGAGCCTTCCTTGCCTTAGATAGTTAAATCTAAATAGTCTTTTCCAATGCCTTAATGCGTTTTATGGCTGTGTCTCGATGATGCGTATCCTCTAGTGGTACATTTTCCAACATGCTGCGATATGTCTCAATTGCTTCTTTATATAAATGCTGTTTTTCATAGGCTGTGCCCTTATTTAAATATCCCGCAGGAAATTTAGGATTGATCTCAATGGCTTTGCTACAATCAATAAGCGCCAGATCATATCTGCCAATTTTATTGTACATAAATCCTCTATGATCATACGCTACCTCATAGTTAGGATCATTTAGAATCGAGAGACTGTAGTGCTCAATAGCCTTATCAGGCTCGCCCATTTTCTCATAAAGATACCCACGATCCAAATAAGCAGTTGCGATTACCCTGTTATAATCTTTGAGCGCTAAATCATATTGCTTTTGAGCAAAATATGCCTTGCCACGTTTATAATAAGACACTGTATCATATGGATTATCAGCAATAGCTGTAGTACAGTCTGCGATTACTTGATTATGATTAACGACAGGAGGGTTTTCAATTGCGAAACCAACAGCCCCTGGTATCATGAAACTGTAAAGTAATACAACGAAAGCACTAATGTACCATCGTCTTTTCATACGAATACCTCTTTCTCTGTTATTTTATGCGTTTAACATCTTGGCAGCAAGGATTATATAAACAAGATTTATATAATCCTTACAATCTAATATTAGCACCGGCCATAAAATTAATTCCCTCACCTGGATAGTCGTATTTTTCCCAGTATTCAGTATCAAATAGATTGTTTACATGCAGGAAATATTCCAAATTTTTGTTTTCGCGGTATTTCAATTCGAGATCTACGGTATGATAATTATCTAACTTGGGATATGTCGTGCTATCGGTTTGAACATTACCATAAACATGTCCTATAACACTCCCCTGGAACTTGTCCACCATATAAGTTACTCCGTAGTTAACCATGTAATTCGGCAGATTCTCGGCTCTTGTTTTTACTCCTGTTTCATCGGTATCTTCGGCTTTTTGGTAGGTATAGTTGACAAATCCCTTCAAACGTTTTGAGATATACCGACTGTATTCCAATTCTATGCCTTTTATATCTGTTTTGGCAATATTAGTATACGGATCAGTTTTATTTTCTCGTGTGATACGATCAGTTATTTTATTAGCAAAAACGGCAATATCGAGTGACGATTTATTATCAAAATTGTGGGCCCAGCCTATTTCATAATTAATTGCCTTTTCAGTGGTAGGAATGGCCTCATCCAGATCTAAATTAGCAGCAGCTTGTTTAGCCGTTACAAAAACATGCGACTTACCGGCAGAAAATCGCAGGGTATTTTTTTCATTAAGTTTATGCGTAATATTAACAACTGGATCAGTAGCATCACTTTCTACATCTTTATAACTACTATAAGACTGCTTTGCCTCATCATATCGCACACCAAAGGTAAGATCAGTTTTATCATTCAGTTTCATGTTATCCTGTATATAATAACCAGCACGTTTATCAGTACCACTTTCGCTACTATTCAAGATGTCATAAGATTCCCAGTTAATCTGGTTGTATTTCGCACCAAAAGTGACGGTATTATTCCTATCCGCCTTTAGGTCACCAGTAAATTCTATACCATTTCCTTGCGCATACCAGGTACTTTTGTACCATAACGGATTGGTAGCGGTATTAACATTTAGTTTGGCGTTATTTCCATTGAGTACCCATAGGTCATTTCCATCTGATACATGGTAAAATTTTACATTATATTTGAATCGATCACTGCTTATTTTGTCATACTGCAAGGCCAAACTAGTTTGTTCAAAATTTTTATATTTCCAGTTTTTTACATCATATTTCCCATTGACTTTTGTATCACCAGACCATTTGACGCTTGATGAGGTTTCCTCTCCAGTAACCTGATCAATACCATTAGCTATGTCACGATCTGTATTCATATAGTACCCGCTAAATGTCATGGTAGAATCTTTATCAAGATCCCATACAAATTTACCATTGAAATACTCTTTCTTAAAGCTGGAATTGTTTAAGTACCCATCGCCTTGTGTTTTACCGGCAGTTATGTAGTAGCTGATGTTTTTATCACTACCACTGTAGGACATATAGTTGTCAAAACTATTATGTGATCCGCCCGCCAAATGAAGACTGGTTTGACCGGCACCTTGTCCCTTTTTGGTAGTTATTAGAATCACGCCGCCTTTATAGTCAGTGCCATATTGAACAGGACCGGGCCCCTTGATAATCTCAATTCTCTCAATATTATCAATAGGTATTGTTGACAAATCAGACGCAGAGTTTGAAGCAATACCCGACAGAGGGAACACCGGCATGCCGTCGATATAAACTTTTGTCTGATCGGTTGCCGCACCACGGATACGCACCAGACGGGCATTTTTATCAGCATGTACGACATACAATCCGGGTACCGCATTAATTGCCGCAGCCAGATTGGTTGCTCCCATCTCCTTAATTTTTTCGGCCGTAATGACCTCTGTCGTCACCAGATAGTCTGCTAACGTTGTTGAACGGACTTCGACTTCATCCAAAGAAACCTCTGTTGAGCCTTCTGCCATGGCAAGATTAAATGGACTTAACAAACATACAACCGCCGATGGAATAACCAGTTTCTTAAAAACTTTCTTCATACCACAACTCCCCCACCCTAAAATATTTTCACGCATATAGCCTTCTGCATCGCATATTTTATTTTGTAAAAACATTTTGCGACAACTATTGCATGCTCCCGCGTTACCAAAACGCAGTTGATTTATATATCATCGGGCTAAGCCCGTTATTGCCTTTTACCGCTCTTATATCAATAACGGCACGCACACCTTCATCTTCTTGGATGCTTCGCCGTCAATTTCAACAATTTTGACTCTAGTTGTATACAAATCACTCAGAATACTGTCAGTAACAACTTCTTCCGGAGTACCTATCGCAGTAATTTTGCCGTTTTTCATAATTAACACCTTGTTGCACAACAAAAATGCATGGTTGGGAAAATGCGAAGTCATGATAATGGAATACCCCTGTTTTGCTAATTTGTCGACAACTCGTAAAATCCGCACTTGGTTTCCATAGTCAAGACTGGATGTCGGTTCATCCATAATTAGTAATTGGGCCTGCTGAGTCAGCGCGCGGGCAAGCAGTGTAAGCTGCCGCTCACCGCCACTGATTTGGCTGAATAAACAATCTGCCAAATGTTCTATTCCCAATTCGGCAAGCGCTGCTTGTGCCATATCATAATCTTCATCAGTGGGAACTGCCGTAAAACCCACATGGGGCGTACGCCCCATAACAACAATATCCAGCACCCTATACGGAAATACGCTTGTAGCAGCCTGCGGCACATAGGCCATAGCCATAGCCAGCTCTTTGGCCGGTATTTCTCCGATGTTGCGCCCGCTAACTTTTATACTGCCTGTCCTTACTTTGGCAATTCCCAGCAAACACCGCAGTAATGTCGTTTTACCGGCGCCATTGGGCCCTAAAAGACAAACAACATCCCCTTTACTAACGGAAAAGGACAGATCTGCTAGCAAATCACCGGCTGGCGAATAACCAAAACTGATATTCTCAACTGCGAACAA
>JAGGAB010000115.1 GCA_017889705.1 Bacillota bacterium
TGTCTGCAAAGTCTTTCATTTAAATCACCACCAGTATTAATCAGTTTAGTATTTACTAGTGAAAATATAACATGGGTTATCCGCTAAAGCAAATAAAAAGTAAAAAATATAATAAAAGTTCCGCAAAAGCGTTGACTTTCTCCGCAACTGCGGATATAATAAAGCTGTAAACAATTAGGAGGTGCGATATGAACTATCTACGCCGGATGATGGATAGTCGGAACTTAAATGGTGCGGAAGTAGCTCGGGTTTCCGGCGTGTCAACGTCCCAGATTTCCGACATACTTCTAGGCAGAAAATCGCCAACGGTTAGAACTCTTCAAAAGGTAGCGGATTCTCTTGGTTTTAGTATTGTCGTTGTTGATAAGAAAAAATCAGAGAAGCGCAAAGTAGCTCAATAAGGAATTTGTCTTCTATATCTTATGTAGTTAATCCCTGGAAAATACCGAAAGGAGGTGAAAAACCATGACAACACAAATGCTCCTAGCCGGACTGATTGCGCTGGCCCTCTGCATCATGGTTGGGATGGCAGAGCAATGATACATAATTTTTGCAACTGGCTAACAAGTGATGGAGAGTTGACCTGGCGAGAAATTGCCGGAGGATTGATTGCTTATTTAATATGTATAACAGTTTTGTAAAAAAAGGGAGGGGCTGTCGTGGGAACAGCCCACCGGGGTTATGAACCCCACGCATTTAGTGTAGCAAATGAAGGGAGGTGAACACCATGTATCGCGAATTTGGAATTGCGCTTTTGAGGTATAGGGAGTGTAAGGGATGGAGCCAAGCAAAACTTGCTGAACTGGCAAAATTGACTGAACTAAGCATTAGTAATTACGAAAACAGTAAGAGCCTGCCAAACGAAAAAACCATGTATGCGCTTGTTAAAGCTCTAAACGCAAAGCAGCTGAGTTACCACTGGTTGCGGTCAACTGATGCAGGGCGCGAATGGTTACCGGAACTAAAACGGAAGTCTCTATATGAAACCTACTCAGATATATATCTGGGCATAGAGGATGCAAAGTTTTTAGAACGCAGAATAGGGAGAATCGTTTCTGATAATAAGATTGAACGCCATGAAATGCTGACACATCGGCGAGGGCAGGAGGTCTTTAAGAAGATAATTCAAGCGGCGTTTGCGTATTTGGCGCACGAAAAAACCACCCCTGCCAGGGTGGCGCGTTGAAGAAATATCATTTACCTAATTATAACATGAAGGGTGTGAACAAGCAATATGAGTAAAGTTGAATTGATCGTAAACTCCAAGTCAAGGGGTAAATATAACGTAACGTTGCGGAATGTTCCCGGCGAATCCAAGGCCGACATTATGAAGCTGGCTATAGCGAATGTATCCCGGTTTGAGAATGTTCCGGAACGGTATATCAGGGTTAAGAAAGTGGAGGCGGTATAAATGGGTGACTTATCACAATGCGGATATTGCAACCCACCATCTACATACTACTGCGACTATGTTTGCCCGATAGCGCAAAGGGCACAGGAGGCAGAAGAAGATGACGAATAGCCTATATGACCTATCTGCCGCCTACTTGGCGGTACTGGATGGGATACCGGAAGAGATTGACCAACAGACAGTCAACGATACCTTAGAAGCCATTGACGGAGCGATTGAGGAAAAGGCGTTCAACATAGTTGCTTATGCTAAGGATTTAGAAGGGCAGGCGAAGGTTATTGAAGCCGAGGAAAAACGGTTGTCAGCAAGGCGCAAAGCCTATGAGAACCGAGCGAAATCAATCAAGACCTATCTACAGGGGACCATGGAAAAGCTGGGCAGGGACAAAATCAAAGGCGACTTATTCACGATAGCCTTGCAGAACAACCCCGGCACGGTGCAGATCAGCAATGAAAAAGCAATTCCAACTAAGTATTTGACGATTGTCCCGGCACAATATGTACCTGACAAGAAAGCGATTGCGGCGGCACTGAAAAACGGCGAGGATGTGCCTGGGTGTGAATTTATACGGAGTAGGAGGCTGGCAATTAGATAATGTTTAAAAAAGCTGAACGTAAAAAAATTAAAATACGGCTCGCGTTGTGCGGGCCGTCAGGCTCAGGCAAGACCTACAGTGCATTAAAAATAGCGCATGGGATTGGTGGCAAGATAGCACTTGTTGATACCGAGAACGAAAGCGGTTCGCTGTACAGTCACCTTTGTGATTATGATACAGCAGATATTGCGCCACCCTTTACTACCGCTAAATATATTGCGGCAATCAAAGAAGCTGAAGCCGCCGGCTACGATGTTCTGATAATCGATTCATTGACACATGCCTGGAATGGGCAGGGCGGTCTACTTGAAGAAGTCGATAAGAGGGCCAAGGGCGGCAATTCATTCGCGGCATGGCGTGATGTAACGCCTCAGCACAACAGGCTAGTTGATACCATCCTACAATGTAAAATGCACGTTATTGTTACGATGCGGTCAAAGACAGCTTATGAGATTGAAAAGGATGAACGTGGGAAAGCGGTTCCGGTTAAAAAAGGTATGGCTCCAATTCAGCGGGATGGGCTTGAATATGAATTTACGGTAGTTCTTGACCTTGATAACCAAAAACACGTTGCAGAGGCTGGGAAAGATCGTACGGGGTTATTTGATGGAAAGGCGTTCGTACCGGATGAAACCACTGGCCAGGAGATTATTGAGTGGCTAGAGTCCGGCGCAGAGCCACCTAAACCGAGGCTGACTGATATTCAGCGCAAAAAGATGTTTGCCATGTCAAAGCAGGCCGGGATGACAGTCGACGGTATCAAAGAGCACATCCATACTACATACAACGTTGATAGTAGCAACGATTTGACGATAGATCAGGCCGAGGATTTGATTAGCTGGTTGGATGATCGGATTAGTGAACAGAAGCAGGCAGCGGTACAGGGTTAGGTCATGGAACGGTGCAGAATGTGCGGCAGGCCTATTGTCAAGGAAGATTCAGTATCCCATAGACACGGGCCGCGCTGCTACCGAAAATATGTGGCAATGGGTAGCCCGGTGCAGACTGAGTTTGAGTGGCCTATTGAGCAGAAACAGAGTCGGTGGGACGGCCTTAGCATGATGGAGGCACATCGGCTAATATGCAAGATTATTGAGGGGTGAGGGTATGAGAGAGATTAAATTCAGGGCTTGGGATAAAGAATACAAAGGTATGTTACCTGTTGATGGAATTAACTTTAACAGTTTTGGGTTCCAAAATTTTAAAGACTCATCAATAGCCAGCTACTGTGATGAAAGCGGGAAGATAAACGTTATAAGAATGTCAGAAATTGAGTTAATGGAGTTTACTGGACGAAGGGATATCGGCTATTCAGAAGTATATGAGGGCGATATTTTAGGCGATACAGAAGGCCATACAATAGGGCCTGTGTATTGGGATAGTGAAACAGGTGGCTGGGCGGTCGGCGATGATAATTTTAACGGTCCACTTTCTGACTATGCAAATGATGGCATTGAAGTGATCGGTAACGTATATGAGAACATGATCGAGTATTAAAAAATTTCAGTGGCAGTACAGGGCAGAGTAGCCCATTTTAGTATATGCAACTACGGTTTATGTTATGCAAGGGGGCGGAAAATTGGCTTATTCACAAGAAAATAGATGGATAGAAATATGTGAACATAATGCAGAAAAGTTTGATGCTGGGTTTACTGGGCTTGATGAAAGAACAACTCTTTTCCTAAAGGCAAGATTATATCAACATAATGCTGATTTATTCTCGTTAATTGAAAGTTGCGAAAGCCCAATTGAAAAGATATTAGTTACTGGCTTATTTGCCTTTATGGATGATATTGAACTTGTTGTTGAAAATGGAGCTATCTGGCGTATTCCGCAAGCGGTAATTAAGTGTTGCGGTAAGGTTTATCGCGCTGATTTATTGCTAGGGTTTTCTATAAAAGGGAAAGAGTATTCGCTAATTATTGAATGTGACGGACATAATTTCCATGAAAAAACAAAAAAACAAGCCCAACATGATAAAGAAAGGGACCGTAATCTTACAGTCGATGGCTATGTAGTAATGCATTTTACAGGAAGCGAAATATGGAAAAACCCTGTAAGGTGTGGGGAAAAAATATTTGAGTATATTTACTCATTGTGGAAACAGGCGAATAGTAAGACCGACTAAGGTGGTGTGTACCGTGGCCTATTCTGGATGGATCCGCTTACATAGAAAAATACTTGATAATCCAATATGGCCAAGTGGAAGAGCTTATACAAAGTTAGAGGCTTTTCTCGATATTCTGCTTCGCGTTAATTATGAGCCGGGGAAAGCAAAGTTTGGCGGTGCTGCCTTCGATGTTAAACGAGGCGAACTTATTACATCGGAGGTAAAACTCGCCGAGCGCTGGCAGTGGTCAAGAGGTAAAGTCAGACGGTTTTTAGACGAACTAAAAATGGAACAAATTTGTGAGAAAAATGGTACAGCAAATTATACAGCTATAAGCCTTGTTAAATATGACTTCCTGCAGGGTGACGATACAAGTAATGATACAAGTGACGGTACATTGAACAGTACATCGAACAGTACACAATTAAATAATATAAAAAATAAAAAAAATACTTCTTGCCCGAAATTGAAATTCTCGGACGACCACCTAAATTTAGCAAAGCTTTTCCGGTTCCTGATTACCGAACGGAAACCAGATTACAAATTTGGTAGCAGCGTTGAAAGTTGGGCTAACGAAATACGCCTGACGGAAGAACGCGACAATAGGCCGCTTGTCAGGATCCGCGCATTGATTGAATGGACACAGCAAGATTCTTTCTGGCAAAATAATTGCTTATCGCCTGGAACGCTAAGAAAACAGTTTGACAGGCTGGAAATGACGATTAAAAGCAATGTAGTACCATTCACAAAACAAAGAAAGGCAGTAGGAGAGGAGTTACCACTAGCATGATGGATTTAGAGATTGAACGGCAAGTGTTGGCTTGCATGATCGGCGACAAAGCGTGTTTGGAGTCGGGAATATACGATGTTAACCCTGACCATTTTTCACAGGATTTTTGCCGGGAAGTGTTTTACGGCGTGAAGAAAATGTATGAGGAAAATAAAACGGTAAATCCGGTAACGGTGGCAATTGAACTAAAGGACATAGTTAAGCATTGCGGCACAAGCTGGCTGCTGTTGAAAGATGCCTTTTACAGTCCGGCAAGTTTCAGCTACTACATAGACCGATTGCAGAAGTTGTATGTTTCCCGGCAGATCGTCATGGTGGCCCAGGCTGCTATACACCGGATGGAAGACCAAGAAGACCCGGGCGAAGTTGTAAAGAGTTTTGAGAAATTAATTTATAAAGCCAGTACGGGGAAAGTTGATGAAATCATCACGCCTCAGCAGATGGCAGAGCGAATACTGAACACGGTGTCTGAGCGCATGGATAAAAAGTCAAACGGCGGCATTAGCACAAGTTACCCGCGCCTTAATTACGCTCTTAATGGCGGCTATTTACCCGGGCAGTTAATTATA
>JAGGAB010000060.1 GCA_017889705.1 Bacillota bacterium
ACTACAATATCAGGCTCAATGCCTACGCCGTTAATTGACCGGTCTTTTGGCGTCAGATACTTGGCAATAGTCAATTTGATGGCCGAGCCTTCATCCAGGCGGACAACTGTCTGCACAGATCCTTTTCCATAGGTTTTGGTGCCTACCAGCGTGCCTGCCCCAGTATCCTGGGCGGCTCCGGCAACAATTTCGGAAGCACTGGCACTACCGCCATTTACTAAAATAACCACCGGGTATTTCGTCGTTTCCAGGTTGGAAGTATGTGTTTCCCGCTGACCATCACGGGTAACGACCGAAACCACCGGGCCTTTAGGAACAAACTGACTGGCAACCTTGACGCTCTCGTTCAAAAGTCCGCCAGGATTATCCCGCAAATCAAGCACCAGTGCTTTCATGCCCTGCTTTTCCAGTTCCTGAAGTTTGCGAATAAATTCATTCCCGGTGTTCTCATTAAACATGGATAGCCGGATATAGCCAATATTATTTTCCAGCATCTTGCCGGCAACGGTCTTAATCTGAATGTTAGAGCGGGTCAGTGTATAATCCTGTACTTCCTGCCCCCGCATCAGTGTTAATACAATCTTGCTGCCTTCCTGACCGCGAATCTTGTTGACAGCTTCATCCAACGCCATATCCTTGGTGTCCTGCCCATCAATTTTGATAATTTGATCTCCGCTTTTAATACCGGCTTTTTCTCCGGGTGTCCCCTCGATGGGAGCAATTACGGTGAGCAGTTTATCCTTCATCCCAATAACAATGCCAACACCGCCGAAAGAGCCTTCGGTCTCAATCATAAATTCTTTAAAGGTTTTGGCATCCATATATATGGAATGTGGATCATTAAGAGACTTTACCATACCCTTGATGGCTCCGGCCATCAGGGTATCTGAAGATACTTCTTCTACATACCGGGACTTAACAATCTGTAATGCCTTGATTACGCGCAGCGCACCGGCAGCATCAGCTGACCAGGCATTAATCAAATATAGAAATCCGGCAGATGTTGCAAAAAAGGTTACAATAACTAAAAGTAACGCACCGACAATTATTTTACGGCGGCTCAATAAACACACCTCGCAAAAGTCACGGTATAACCACCGGACTCATCCCTTTTATCCTTTTAACTATATGTCAAAATATCTGTAATTATTCTTCTTGCTTGTTTCATACCAATTACGGCAAATAATTCATCGGACTAACCGGCGAGCCATTTTGCCGCACTTCAAAGTGCAGATGCGGACCGGTGGAATAGCCTGTCGAACCAACGCGGGAAATCAATTGCCCTTTGCGCACCCTGGCTCCTTCTTCTACTAAGAGCTCCGAGTTATGAGCATACAATGTTGAGATACCGTTGCCATGATCAATAATAACGGCATTGCCATAACCACCCAGCCAACCGCTGGTCATTACAACACCACTATCGGCGGCCACAACCGAATCACCATAGTCTGCACCAATATCAATCCCACTGTGGAAGCGTTCTGTACCAAAAATAGGATGGGTCCGCCAACCAAACGGAGACGTAATCGGACCTGAGGTCGGCCACACCAACGCGCCGCTGCCGCCTGCCGGTCCAGTTGCCTGACTGCCGCCTGATTGGATGCGACGGATCATTTGTTCAATCTGACTGGAGGTCGCCATAAGTTCCCGATATGCCTGCTCAGCCGTATCACGCTCGCTTACCGCTGAATTCAATACCGTTTCCTGCTGTTTTTTATTATTTTCGATAACAGCCTTCGCCGCAGCGGCTTGCGCCCTGAGTTCAATAATAGCTGCTTTGTCGCGTTCGAGTTCTGCCCGTTTTTCAATAACAAGCTCGCGTTCGGCTTTTACCTGATTAACAAGTGTCAGATCCAAATTAACAACACGTTTTAACAAATCCGCTCTGGTGGTAAAGTCGGCAAAATCCGCAGCACCAAATAAAACATCCAGATAGTTTACCTGACCGTTTTTATAAATGTCGCGCATTCTTTTATTTAGGATCTGACTGCGCTCAGCCAAATTTTTCTCAACTCGGGCCAATAACTCGGTATTTACTGTTATTTGCTGCTCGGTAGCGGCTAATTTGGACAAAATGGCGTTATATTCACCGACAACGGTATCCAGGTTACCCTGAATCACCCGTAGCTTCTCAGAAACACTGTCAACCTGTTGTTGTGCCTGTGCAGCCTTATTTTGCTGCACCCCCATCTGCTGCTGAACACTTTCAAGTTCCCGTTGTTTTTGATCGATTTCATCGGCCAATGCTGTGCCAAGAATACAAGCTATCAGCAACATGACCATTAGTATCGACAAACTTCTCCGTTTTGTCAACAAAGTTCTTCCCCCCTGTTACACCTTCATAAAGCGTTTCAGTGAAATCGTACTGCCTAACGCACCGATTGCCGTCCCGACAATTAGAAGGATCATGCTTATATTGGTTAAAAACGGGTTTTTAGGAATCAGTGGTAAAAATGCCAGCGACTCGTAAACCTTATCAGTAAGTGTACTATAGGTTTGGCTCAGGATAAGTACTGCACAAAGCGCACCAACAAATCCCAAAATCATACCTTCAATCATAAACGGGAAACGGATAAACCAATCTGTAGCCCCGACATACTTCATAATGCCGATTTCTTTGCGGCGGGCAAACACGGTAATCCGAATGGTGTTGGAGATAATGAACAAGGCCGCCAGCCCAAGAAAAATAATAAGCAGAAGCCCAAATATCCGAATCATTTTTGTCAGCGCAAACAGCTGCTCAATAACTTCCTGACCATATTTAGCATTCTCTACGCCTTTAAGCTGGGAAATTGTCTGAGATACCGTCTTAACATACTCTGGCTTGTCTACTTTTACTTCAAAGGAGTTCGGCAACGGATTAGTTTCTCCTAGCGCGGTAAGCAAGCCTTTCTGCTCACCCAGACGCTCTTTGAACTTCGCCATAGCTTCTTCCTTATCAACAAACATGACTTCTGTCACACCGGTCATTTTAGTTATTCTTGTACCAATTTCCCGCATATCCCGGTCAGAAAGCCCATCTTCCATATATACCGTAATCTGCACTTGGGTTTCCAGAGTAGAAGCAATGTGATTAAGGTTAAGCACCATAACCAGAAATATCCCCAAAATCAACAGCGATAAAGCCACTGTGCTCACCGAGGCAATACTCATTAACCCATTACGCTTAAGTGAAGTAACCGCCTCGCGCAAAAAATATTCAAACGTTCTAATCTTCATAGCCGTATACTCCTTTTACCTGGTCACGGGCAATACGGCCTTTTTCAATAGCGATAACGCGTTTTCGCATAGCATCTACGACGGTTTTATCGTGGGTGGCCATAATTATGGTCGTGCCTGCCTTATTAATGGTATCAAATACCTTCATGATTTCCCATGAAGTTTCCGGATCAAGATTGCCTGTAGGTTCGTCGGCAATTACAATAACCGGATTATTGACAATGGCCCGGGCAATAGCTACCCGCTGCTGCTCGCCGCCGGACAGCTCGGAAGGATATGTCCGCAGCTTGTGCCTAAGACCGACAAGTTCAAGCACATTGTGCACTCGTTTCTGAATCTCGCGGCGGGGTGCTTCAATTACCTGCATAGCAAAAGCCACATTATCATATACAGTTTTATTAGGCAATAACCGGTAATCCTGAAATACCATGCCCAAAGTCCGTCTTAAATACGGCACTTCTCCAGGCTGCATATCTATAACATTCTTGCCATTTACAACAATTCGACCACTAGTAGGCAGTTCTTCGCGTAAAATCAACTTAATGAATGTCGATTTGCCAGCACCGCTCGGACCAACAACAAATACAAAATCACCTTTGTGGATATCTACTGTAACATCTGCCAACGCAACTGAGCCGTTGCTGTAGACTTTCGACACTTCACTCATGTAAATCAATTTCTAGAGTACCTCCATTACAAATTCAAAGACCAAAACATATAATTTATTCGACGTGGGTATAGAAAACCCTCCTTTTTCTTTGCTACTATTGCGTAAGAATTGCTATTATTTGCCATTATTTTACAAGGTCTTTTTACTGCCGATTATGCTTATTTCAACAATTCTAACGTATACAGTGTTGTCAGGCCCAATACACCCACTAAGCCGAAATACCACCAGGTTACTGTAAGACGCTGCCTGGCACTTAATTGATAGTAACCACACTCCTGGGTTTTCTCTCCTTGCCATAATTCTAACAGAGAAAATAAAAAAATCAGCAGCACCAAAACATTATAAGTATAAAAAAAGACGACAGCAATAACAAAACTGCCAATCCACCAAAGCCGGGGCGAGATGGCAGCCGCAATCCGTGCTCCGTCAAGCGGAGCACAGGGAATGAGATTAAAAATATTTAACAGACAGGCAGTATATGCAAGTACCAGCATCAACATACTGTTACTCCATAGATAAAAGGCCAGACATACTAAGGCACTGAGTGTCCCGGCTGCCGGACCGCCAATAGCAATATTCGCAGTCATTTTGGCGTTGACCGGTGGGCGGTTTAGACTGATAACCGCACCAATAAACGGAATGAAAGTAGGTCCGCTGGTTCTAAGGCCAACAATACGTGAAGCCGCAATATGTCCCCATTCATGAACAAGTAGTAAAATAACAAAACCAACAGCAAATTTAATACCAAAAGCCAGCGCATATACCGCCAAGGACACCAGCATGGACAAGGCCGTAGAAAAAGCACCCCCGATCTGAAAGAGTGCCAACACCCCAACCACCCCCACCCCGATACGGCGAAGTACCCGCTGACCCAGATTGATTACTTGCCAGCAGCTCACAGCCTCCCTCCTTCCGATATATCTCGCCTGTCATTACAAGTATCTGTCAGGTTTACCTAAACAAAAAAGATTCCGCACATACATCATAGATATGCATGTGCGGAATTTTTTAAAACTTGCCTATATGGTGCTCAGTTGTTACCTATAAAGCAACTGCTACTTTTTACGGCTCACAACTCTTTTGGCGGCAGCAACAATGGCTTCATCGGTTAAGTTATACTTTTTTAGCAGATCATTCGGAGTACCGGATTCACCAAAGGTATCCATAACACCAAGGCGTTCCATAGGAACAGGCGCATGCTCGACAACCACTTCGGCTACCGCACTGCCAAGACCGCCGATGATGCTGTGCTCTTCACAGGTCACAATTGCACCAGTGTCACGGGCCGCAGCAATAATTGCTTCTTTATCAATAGGTTTGATGGAAGCCATATCCAAAACCCGGGCACTTATTCCCTGGGAAATAAGCTGCTCGGCTGCCTGGCGGGCCGGAGCCACCATAACGCCGCAGGCAATAAGGGTTACATCACTGCCATCTGCCAGTTGAGCGGCTTTACCAATTTTGAATTCATAAGCTTCACCAAAAATATCAGGTACTGAAGCACGTCCCAGACGAATATAGACCGGTCCGTTATATTCGGCGGCAAAATCAATGGCTTGCTTAGTCTCAGTGGCATCAGCAGGCACAATAACTGTCATATTAGGGAGCACCCGCATAACGGCAATGTCTTCGATAGACTGGTGAGAAGCACCGTCTTCGCCAACTGTCAGCCCAGCATGGGTAGCAGCAATTTTGACATTGAGCTCTGGATAACAAATGGAATTGCGCACTTGCTCAAAAGCACGGCCGGTTGCAAACATGGCGAATGTGGAAACAAACGGAATTTTACCGGCAGCAGCCAGGCCTGCGGCAACTCCCATCATATTCTGTTCGGCAATACCGACATTAAAAAAACGGTCAGGATGCGCTTTTGCAAATACATTGGTTTTCGTGGACTTGGACAAATCGGCATCCAATACCACGACATTTTTATTGCGGTCACCTAGGTCTTTAAGGGCTTGACCGTAGGCTTCTCTCGTAGCTAAATTTCCCATTTAATTTATGCACCTCTTTCAGGGGCGAATGGCTCTGAACGCCCATCTGCGGCGTTGCTCCTCAAAACGATTGCTTGCGTACGGATGTACGCGGCGCTGCACGTTTTTCCGGTGCGCCTTGCATCTGGACATTCATAGCCATCCGCGCATATATTCATAGTTTCTTTTAAGCTTGATGAAACGAATATTTTTTTGCTAGTAGGCAGTGTGCTGGCATTAGCGGAAGTCAAACGCTAGTGGCGGAACGTTGTCAATACACCCACCTGCGCCTGCAAGCTTCTGCAATGCCTAAGTATGTATTAATCGTCCAAAGCATCTAATGCGGCTAGGAAGGTTGCGCATTCTTCTTTGGACGGGGCTTTGCCGTGCCAGTCGGCGACGTTTTCCATTTGGCAAACGCCTTTGCCTTTGATGGTTTTGGCGACAATCATGGTAGGTTTGTCTTTTACTGTTTTGGCGGTTTGAATGGCATCATAGATGGCGTTATAGTCATGGCCGTCAATAACCATTACATTCCAGCCGAAGGCCTGCCATTTTTCCGGAATAGGCAACGGGGACATAACTTCACTGATCGGGCCGTCAATTTGCAAGCCGTTAAAATCAACAAAAGCCGTAAGGTTGTCCAGTTTATAATGAGGAGCAAACATAGCGGCTTCCCAAATCTGACCTTCTTCGAGCTCACCATCACCAAGTAGTGCATACACCCGATAATCACGAGTATCCAGTTTTGCAGCCAACGCCATGCCATTAGCAGCACTTAGGCCTTGTCCTAAAGAACCGGTTGACATGTCCACACCCGGAATATGCTTCATCTCCGGATGTCCCTGCATACGGCTGTTAATCTTACGCAGCGTCATTAGCTCTTCTTTCGGAAAGAAGCCTTTCTCCGCGAGCGTAGAATACAGCACCGGAGCCGCATGGCCTTTGGAAAGCACAAAACGGTCGCGATCAGGATCTTTCGGCTTTGCCGAATCCACTTTCATTTCAGCAAAATAGAGCACACTCAAAATATCGGCAGCAGACAAAGATCCACCCGGATGACCGGACTTAGCCTCAGTAACCATCCGCACAATATTACTCCGGATGGATTTGGCATGCCCGGCAAGCTCAGTAAGCTGCTGCGGGGTTAGTTTCTGTGACATTCTTTCAACCTCCTATAGTCCTTTGATAACTCAAACAAGTTAACAACATTCAATAATTCTCCAGCAATACCCCAACGACGTTTCAGCCAAGCTGAAACAAGTCACTCCCAAAAAGGTATGCCCCCAACAAAGCAAAGCCACAAGGCCTGAAATTGGCAAGAAATGTCCATATGCAAGGCGCACCGGAAAAACGCGCAGTGCCGCGTACATCCGTACGCAAGCAAGCGTTTTGAGGCGCAACGCCGCAGATGGGCGTTTATTGCCAATTTCAGCAGTTTCAGCGGTAGGTGGTGAAACCTTCGCCAAGTACTTCATGAGCGTCGGTTACAATAACAAACGCCTTACTATCAATATGATACACCAAATCTTTGACTGATGAAACCTCTCTGGTACTTACCACACAAAAGATTACCTCACGGTCAGCCTGCGTATAAGCACCACGGCCGCTAAGTAAAGTCACCCCCCGCCCGAGCTCTGTCATTAAGGCTTCAGACACCTTTTCCGGCATCTGCGACATAATAAAAAAAGCTTTGGCGGTACTGGAACCTTCCTGTACCAAGTCAATAATTTGGGTAGTAACAAAGAGTGAAATCAGGCCATATAAGGAGAGTTCGGCACTGCCAAACACAATGCCTGCTGTAGCAATAACAAAAAAGTCAACTCCCAGCAAGGCCTGGCCAATACTGATTTTAGTTAATTTATGAATAATGGCTGCTGCCAGATCAGTACCGGCTGTTGTCCCTTTAAATTTGAACACAATACCCATGCCAACACCGGCAAGAACACCGCCATAAATCGAGTTAAGCAGCAAATCATGAGTAAGAACAGGCACAAACGGAGCTGATAAATCAATGCTGGCCGCCAATATACCGGCCCCCAGCAAGGTATTTACCCCAAAACGGGTTCCCAGGATTTTGACACTCAAGAGGAACATGGGAATATCAAAGGCCAGCATGGTCATGCCCACAGGCAGTCCAAAGGTATGATGAAGCACAGTAGCCAGGCCGCTAATGCCGCCAGCCGCAACTTTATTAGGGATTAAAAACATATTTAGGGCCACTGCCGTAATCACAGTACCCAGCACAATTCCCAAATAGTCACGCAGCCACTTCCATTTCACCATCCGCTACCTCCTCATTTTCTCATCAGACTGAGTGCGAGTTCGGCGTTTTGAAAAGCTTTTTTACGCAAAAGATTGATCTGTTCTTCCCGTTCCTGATTGGGATGCTTGCGTTCATTCCACAGCTCATGTACCCTGGACATCAGACTGTCTGCCGTCACCGACTTCAGTGTTCCGACATGCCGTTCGCCAATGGTTTCAAGAAAACGGTCAATCTTCGGGTCATAGGATATGCCGGCCATTGGCACATGCATAACAGCGGCAAAAATAAGAGCGTGTAGTCTAATACCGATCAACAGGTCCAAATTGCCAACAAGGGAAAGCAGTTCACTTGTAGTATATTCACCTGGCAGTACAGCGGCTTTATTCTTCATGCGGCCGGCAATTTTTTCGGAAACACTGAGATCATCCGGCCATTGCATGGGAATGAATATTACCCTGGCCCCAAGTTCTTCAATCATTTTATCAGCCGCATGAACCATAACCTGTTTAAAATGGCCCCAATCCTTCCACTCCCGTACGGAAATGCCGATTAATGGCGCCACGCCTTCCTGGTCATGCTGCTTCAAAATACTGCGTCCAATCTGTTTATCCACCTGGTGCATGGCCAATACCGGATCGGCGGTAATATGGATAGGTGGAGCAGTCACTTTTAAGCGTTTTAATTCTTCATAAGAGCCCTCATCACGCACGGTGATGAGATCAACCATATTGCCAATATAGCGCATAGCACCCTGTGCCAGTGAACCTCTGACCGGGCCAATGCCCTGAGCATACAGCATAACAGGCTTACCCAGCTTTTTGGCCAGCATCATAATACTCAAATAATAATACAAACTGCGGTCACTGGTCACATCCTGCAGCAAACTGCCGCCGCCACTGATTAAGAGCTGGCTTTTGGCCAGTACTCTGGCAATCTCCGGGTAATTCAGACGATAAACAGCAGCAACACCGTGCCGCTGCTTAGTGTCCTCAGGATTTCCGGAAAGAACGGTAATTTTTATATTGGGCTCGATATCGGTCAGAGCCTCAATCATGGCTGCCAACATAGCTTCATCACCGGCATTGGCAAAACCGTAATAACCTGAAATAACGATATCACTCATTGGCCGCATTACTCCTTCCCAAGCGAGTGATTACGGCTTGAATGACATACACTCCGACAACCGCTGCAGTGCCAATTACCGCCCCTAACAGCAAACCGTCAATACCTCTGATGGTCGACATCAGCACAGGTGTCCGCAAATGAGCAAAGGTTTCCACAAGTGACCCCTGGGCAATGGTGGCTGCAAGAACCATTAGGTACTGGAAAAGCCGCGGCCACTGCCGGTAAATTGCCATTACCGCCATCAAAAAGGCCGGATGGCCGATTAAAAATTCTTTTTCGCGGGGACGGGCATACATGAGTTGCTCTAATAACGCCCGAAGTTTAAGCTCAAATGCCGGTACTGGTACTCCGGCCGTATGACCAGACCGTCCGACAAATACCCAGGCCGCAAAGGCCATTGCGCCAAACAGCAACAAGGTTTTAACAGTTACCGGATAGTTCAGGATTGAGCACAACTGACGCCACAAGCCTCTGGCATCAGTCAGTTGAACATGATCAAACAATCGATATCTGGTTAAGTAAATAATGGTTACCAGCAAAAGCGGAGCAACAAATGTTAATTTTACTCCTCGGAATATTTCCATCTCCAGGAAAAACCGAACATCACTCAAAACCGCGCCTAAATAAAGGCCACCAGCCAGCGATATTAACGTAGTAGTAACAATAGCTTTCAGCCCGGCAGGGATAATTTTGCTTAAGGAAGCCGGACGTTCAAACTCGCCTTCGGCCTCCAGCCGCCGCCACCGGTCAATTTGCCAGGTCATAGCCAGAACCGGAAAAACACTGGCACAGGCCAGCGCCACCATCTGCCGGCTAAACGTACCGCCGCCTTTGATGATTGGGAATAGCAAGAGTGCCGCCACTACTGCAGTGAGCATATACTGCCAGCGGGCCGCAAAGGGAAAAATTAATGATAACAATAGCACTCCGGCAGCTGTTGCGCCAAGCACAACCACGCCCAGTAGCCACTGTGCAGGAAAATACGGTTGATAGGTATCTGCACGACCAAACGTAAAACCCTCAGCCACTAAGGCGTTTTTTATACCTGATACATAATCTAAATTAGTTTCAGTCAGTGTTTTCCCGGGTTCAGGTTTTTCAAAACGGCGGATAAGGTTAATCCGGATATTGCGTTCCTGATCGGTCACAGCCCAGCGCTGAATAGCCTCCGAAGCTTTCAGTTTTAACTGTTCATCCTTGGGAATAACATACAGACGGGCAGCCTGATAATTAATGGCTGTCGCTAATTGGGTAAGTCCTTCCTGTTTGAAAAACTGCAGTTGCAGCGGGTGTTCAATCATCCCCAGCGTCAACTGGCGGTCACGGAAATGTTTAACCGTAAGAGGCAGTGAATCAGGGTAGCCTAAGACTTCATCACCGGAAAAGATGATGGCGCTCAGGTCTTTCACGCCGGACAGGCGCTCAAACACGGCATTAACATCATCAGGGGTTACTTTAGTATAGTTACTGGGTCGGGCCACAACATGAAAGCCCAGTTTTTCCACCTCAGCAAGTTCTGCTGTCGATAAACCCAGATTCCATTTTACGACTTTTTCAAAATTAGCCTTGGCAGAGAGCACCAGACGATCACCGTCTGACAGCTGTGTTACTCTGGCAGCTCCCAGCCGTCGCATTAGGTCTTCTTTTACTTCTTTAAAGACTTGCTGATCCTGTCCAATAACATAAACATCCTCGGCCTGGATTTTACCTGTTGCAATCAAATTGCGCCAAAAAGGATCTGTCAGCGCGCCGGTGCTGTTTTGATGCAGAATATCAGCACCCTGCAAAGCAGTTACTTTACCGCTTTTGCTGAGTTTTTCCAGGGTTGTTTCATACACGGCCAAGCTGGTAATGCCAGCCTCTTTAAACTGCTTAAACATTTCGCCAGGCTGAGCACCCTCGATTTGCGCCAATTCCATAATATCTTCATATTCCATGAGCAATTCCACAGTGGAATTAGCCTGCTCTACCGTGTGACGTTGATAATCGATAGTAAAAGCCGCCAATAGGCCAATGAGAATCAAACCAATCAGCCATTTGTTATATGTAACGCTTGACAAAATCTCTCCACCCTTTGCGAAACTGCTTCTTGTCAAACAGCTTCAATAATTATACGGTATATTGTACTATTCCCCAAAATAATTGCTTTCAGCATGAAAAGCGGGGTATTAGTTCTTATTATCAGTATATATAATAATCTGGTTTTCTTCCATAACAACCTCACGCACGTTAACATTAAACGGCATTTTTTTCAAGTCAACCAGCGGCAGTTCTGTTAAGAGCGAACCGCCGATATTGCCGACAGGAGAGTTATTTAGCCAAAACCGTTCAGTCACAAAGGTAATTCGACGGTTTTCACGATCACTGACGATTCGCCCTTCCAGCCTGATATCAAGGCGGGCAATACCGCCTAAGGTTAATGCGCTGCTAACCTGAACCTTTTCCGGAGTGATAGCTACCTTGGCATTTTTGATCCCTTTTACAGAGTTATTTAAATAAGCGGCCAATTCTTCTTGCCCGATAATTGCCGTAAGCTCAACATCTTTAACTTGTTCAATCACCAGTTTTCTGCTGGACAGCAGCGACTGAATGTCTACTTTTACATTAGTCAAATTAAGCTGTACATCACGAAATGTTATCTTCTCAGTCTTAAACTCGCTGACATCAGCAGTCACCCGGTCAAAACTGCCGTCAAACATAAGTACGGCCGGAGTTTTATCCACCCTGGCAGTCACTTGCTTGCTGCCGGTCAGTTCGCGCAACCCCTGGGCCACCGCATCAGAAACCAGTTTTGGCAGGATAACCTCAACTGCGGCTAACACCATGACTACAAACAGCAATATTGTTGTGAAACGCTTCATAGTGCTGCCCCCTTCAGAAAACTAGAGACAGCCACGCTACTCACGTGGCAATCTCCTTCCATTTATTTACCCTTTGGCACCAGCCTCGTTCTTTAAATAAGCTTCAATGAATAATTCAATGTCCCCATCCATTACGGCTTGCACATTACCGGTTTCCGCAGAAGTCCGATGATCTTTGACCATATTGTAAGGATGGAAAACATAAGATCTGATTTGGCTGCCCCATTCGATCGCCTGGTATTCGCCGCCAAGCTCGGCTTTTTTGTCGGCTTGTTTTTGCTGCTCAAGCTCAAACAGCTTGGCGCGCAACAGCCGCATACACTGTTCCCGGTTCTGAATCTGAGAACGCTCACTTTGACATTGTACAACAACACCTGTCGGCAAGTGCGTCATCCGCACTGCCGAGTCGGTTTTATTAATATGCTGACCACCCGCACCACTGGCCCGGTAGGTATCAATCCGCAAATCAACAGGATTAATATTGACCTCAACTGAGTCATCAATCTCAGGCATGACATCAACTGCGGCAAATGAGGTATGGCGACGCCCGCTGGCATCAAAGGGAGAAATCCGCACAAGACGGTGCACCCCTTTTTCGGCTTTCAAATAGCCATAGGCATTGGTGCCGCTAATCAGCAATGTCACACTTTTAACACCGGCTTCATCACCAGCTAAAAAGTCCATGGTATCAACCTTGTAATTATTTTTTTCAGCCCAGCGCACATACATTCTAAGCAGCATTTGCGCCCAATCCTGAGCTTCGGTTCCGCCTGCGCCGGCATGCAGCGTCAAAATAGCATTGTTGCTGTCATACTCACCTGATAACATCTGGGTCAGTTCCAGATGATCGAGTTCCTGCTCCATGGCCGTAATTTCGCCGCTCACTTCCGGATAAACGCTTTCATCCTTCTCTTCCATGCCCAATTGCCACAAAGTAAGCATATCGCTGTGACGGGTAGACAATTCTTTATATTTATTAATACTATCTTTGAGGTAAGTAACTTCCTGGGCAATTTTCTGAGCTAATGCCGGTTCATCCCAAAATGACGGATCACTCATTCTATCTTCCAGTTCTTCTATGCGTTCTGATTTACCAGTAACGTCAAAGAGAAGCCCTCATTTCCTCAATGCGTTTAGCCAAAGTATCAATAGACCCTCGCAAGTCTTCTAACAGCACTTTCTCAACTCCTATTGCTTATCTCCACAGCAGCGCTTATATTTTTTCCCACTGCCGCACGGACATAAATCATTGCGGCCTGTGGTATCGGTATTTACAACAGGTTCATGTGACTGAGCCTCTTGGTCTCCTTCGTCACCACCGAGAGTGGCATGCGCGCCGCGCAGGTGATCTTCCGGCTGAGCCTGAGACACAATATCAACCCGGAAAATATAGCGGACAATATCTTCCTGCACGCTTTCCATCATTTGCTGGAACATATCATAGCCTTCAATCTTATACTCAATCAACGGATCTTTTTGTCCGTAAGCCCGAAGACCTATGCCCTGGCGCAGCATTTCCATGGCGTCAAGGTGTTCCATCCATTTGGCATCAACAGTTTTGAGCATAACGACCTTTTCAAGTTCGCGCATATTGTCAGTACCAAACAGATTTTCCCGGCCTTCATATACCGTGTTTGCTAAACGCTGCAGTTCTTCCTTAAGTTCAAAACGGCTGAGTTTATCAAGTTCATCCTGTTTAAGTGCGCCGGCAGGGGCAAAAAAGCCTTCACAGTATTCGATCAGCCCGGCATAATCCCATTCTTCAGGATAGATTTTTTCATCAGCATAGAGATCCATGCCATAGTCGATGACTTTTTCAATCATCATATCGATATTTTCCTTGAGGTTATCGCCCATCAGGATTTTCCGACGCTGACTGTAAATAACCTCACGTTGTTGATTCATTACATTATCATATTCAAGAACATATTTGCGGATGTCAAAGTTGCGAGCTTCGACTTTTTTCTGCGCCTGTTCAATTGAGCGGGTAATCAGCGCATGTTCAATAGGCTCATCTTCTTCCATGCCCAGTTTATCCATAATGCTGGCAATATTGTCTGAGCCAAACAGACGCATCAAATCATCCTCCAGCGACAAATAGAAGCGGGAGGAACCAGGGTCACCCTGTCGGCCGGCACGACCACGCAGCTGATTATCAATCCGGCGGCTCTCATGGCGCTCAGTGCCGATAATCCGCAGGCCTCCCAGTTCAGGTACACCTTCACCTAACACAATATCAGTACCACGGCCAGCCATATTGGTGGCAATGGTCACAGCTCCGGCCTGACCGGCCTGGGCTACAATCTGCGCTTCCATCTCATGGAACTTAGCGTTCAGCACATTATGCGGCACGCCTTTTTTCTTGAGCATCGCCGATAATTCTTCAGACTGGGCAATAGAAGTTGTGCCCACCAGGAGCGGCTGCCCTTTACTATGTAATTCGGCAATCTCATTAACAACGGCCTTATATTTGGCACGTTTGGTTTTATAAATAACATCAGGTAAATCTTCCCGCTGCATCGGACGGTTAGGCGGAATAACCAGCACATCAAGACCGTAAATTTTGCGGAACTCGGGCTCCTCAGTCTTGGCAGTACCTGTCATACCTGCTAATTTCTTATACATACGGAAATAGTTCTGGAAGGTAATGGTGGCCAAAGTCTGGCTTTCGCGTTCAACTTTAACGCCTTCTTTGGCCTCAATGGCCTGATGCAGACCTTCAGAATAGCGGCGACCAAACATCAAGCGGCCGGTAAATTCATCGACAATAACAACCTCGCCGTCTTTAACCACATAATCTTTGTCGCGATGCATCAAGGCATGTGCCCGGAGTGCCTGGTTAAAATGATGGGACATTTCTATGTTTTCAGCATCATAAAGATTTTTTACGTTAAGCAGCTTTTCAGCTTTGGCTACACCAGCTTCAGTCGGCGCTACCGTATTTGCCTTTTCATCAATGGTGTAATCTTCGCCTGCAGTCAGTTTTGGCACAATCTTAGCCAAAACAAAATACATTTCGGTAGACTTTTCACCAGGTCCGGAGATAATAAGCGGCGTCCGCGCCTCATCAACCAAAATACTGTCAACTTCGTCGACAATAGAATAATTTAGCGGCCGCTGAACCATTTGTTCGGAATAAATAACCATATTGTCACGGAGGTAGTCAAAACCGAATTCGTTGTTGGTACCATAGGTAATATCCGCACTATATGCCAGTTTACGTTCATCAAAATCGAGGCCATGAACAATAAGTCCGACAGACATACCCAGATAGCGGTACAGTTTCCCCATCCACTCACTGTCGCGACGGGCCAGATAGTCGTTAACGGTAACCACATGCACGCCTTTACCTGTCAAGGCATTAAGATAAACCGGCAGCGTAGCTACCAGGGTTTTGCCTTCACCTGTACGCATCTCGGCAATTTTACCTTCATGCAGGGCAATTCCGCCCAACATCTGTACATCAAAATGGCGCATAGCCAGCACCCGGCGCGAAGCTTCCCGAACTACAGCAAATGCCTCAGGCAAAAGCTCTTCAAGAGTCTGGCCCTTTTCCAGACGGCGTCTAAATTCAACCGTCTTGGAGATAAGGGTGGTATCACTCATATTCATAAGTTCAGGTTCAAACGCATTGATTTGCTCTACCAGTTGCAGCATGCGCTTAATTTCTTTTTCGTTATCATCACCAAATAAACTTTTTAAAAATTTTAACAAATTTATCAACTCCCGATAAATGAGACTTTATTCAGATGGGGTTTTAACCCCACCTGAATCTTAGTCGAATTATCCTAACGTCTGGCCGTTCTTTACTCCCGCCTAAAGAGGACGGGAGTATTAGAACGGGTTAGTCATCGGATAAAAAACCAAATGAACAGCATAACAACCACAGACCGCTCAGCAAGGCATCCCTTCGATAAATGAGACTTGATTCAGATGGGGTTTTAAACCCCACCTGAATCTTAGTCGAATTATCCAGGGACTTAGTCGTTCTTTACTCCCACCTACAGAGGACGGGAGTATTAGAACGGGTTAGTCATCGGACAAATGAGACTTGATTCAGAGAGCTAAACGCAGTCATAGGGTTAGTATGTGCCTAATACATGATTTTAACAGAAACCTCGTTCAAAGTCAAAAATTGCCTTGGTAGAAACAGGGCAAAAAAAAACGAGATTGCCGCGTTCGCACTTGTAGTTACAGTGAAAAAAACTTCTCTTTTCTCTGTCACTTCAAACCTCGCGCAGCAATCCCGTTATTACATTTTGGGTTATCGAACAGACGGTTTAGCCTGCTTGATGTTGGCCAGGTGTCTTAACATTGCCACCCTTGACCGGTTCAATTTCATTCTCTACCCACACCGGATTGTGGTGTTCGGCTTCATGCAGCGGCTGTGTGCCGTCACCAAACATACACAAGAACTCACCCCAGTTGTAAACCCCTAAGAAAATATGGGCAAATAAGCTTACTCCTAAAACGAGACCGACAATCAGGTGGATTTGATCAAACCAATACATAACTGCCTTGGGTGCTACCGGCAAGAACGCATACAGTGCCCAACCAGTAACAATCAGGAGAATGCCACCAATCAGCATCATGATTCCCATTTGTTTTTGTCCGGAGTTCAGTTTGCCCATTGGCGGTACCGGTATTTTCTTGCCAAGCAGCATTTTCTGCGGATAACCGCCACAAACCTTCATCCAGGCCATATCCCGCTCATCAAAGCTAAATATTCGGCGGGTGAAAGCAACAACCCTGTCTAAAGCAAATATGGTATAAAAAATGCAGGATAGCGTAAGAATAGCTGCGCCAATAATATGCACTTGCATTAATAAATTTTGCAGATCATCATTAAATGGTTTAACCCAGATAAAGAAACCGGTAATGGCTGCCGGTAAAAATCCTAAAATCAATCCCCAGTGAAACAGCCGCGAGATAAGAGGGTGTTTGAGTACCCGCGGTCCATGTTCATCATGCTGACTCATAGTTTATCCCTCCTATACTAATTTGGTTCTGTCTACATACTT
>JAGGAB010000024.1 GCA_017889705.1 Bacillota bacterium
ATTCTTTCGGGGTTACCCCTAGCACAGCTAGGAAATCCCGCTGGATCTGGCGATAGGAAATGGAAAACTGACTGCTCAGCCTATCCAGATCCGCATTCCCGTTATGAAATAATACCTGTGATGCATGGGCAACCCGTTCTAATTGGGCTCCTGCATAATATTTTCTCTCTCCAAGCCATTTTTCGATTTGCTCTTCGATCTTATCTACCCAGCAGTGAATCGGTAATGTAAACAGCCGCTGCCCTAATTGGTAAAAGGGATTTGACACCAGGAGAAACTCCGCGCTGTTCTCTCCTAACAACGATGGTACAATCCCTGTAATCCGGTAAAAGAGAAAGAAGTCCATATCGATAGTAAATAGCGACAGGCCTTTACACAGGCTGGACATAGGCTGCTTATTTACTCCACAAGCCAGCACATCGCCGGCTCTGGCAATGATGTCGCCATAATTAGCCACCCCGTCCCGCACAAATACCACATGCATCAAAGGATCGGAGGGAGCAGACAGCTCGCCACTGCCCATGTTCCAAAACACATACTGATAGAGTCCTTCCCTGCAAAAGCGGGAAGGCACTTTCCAAAAAGACTGATTTTTCATTTGTCCCATTATTAATTTCTCCAGAAAAATAATAGAAGCAGAACTTACTCCATATTATACCAATATATAAATATATCGACTAGTTATTGAAATTAATATATAGGTCCAAAGTCTTTATTCGCTATTATTCTTCTTTTTGCGTCGGTATTGTTTGCACAATTTTGGCAGCCAGACGGCTAAATGGAATAGACTGCAGCCAAACAGTACCAGGGCCTGTCAAGGCCGCAAAAAACAAACCCTCACCACCAAATATCGCTGACTTAATGCCTTTAACCATTTGAATATCATACTGCACGTCTTTGGTCAGTGCTACCAGACACCCGGTATCGACCCGCAGTGTTTGTCCGACTGCCAATTCTTTTTGAACAATGGTGCCGCCGGCATGCACAAAGGCTTTGCCGTCACCCTCCAGTTTTTGCAGCACAAAGCCCTCGCCGCCAAACATACCAACACCAATTTTTTGGCTGAAGGCCACCCCAACCGATACGCCTTTTGCGGCGCAAAGGAATGAATCTTTTTGGCAAAGCACGGTATTGCCTAAAGCACTTAGGTCTAAGGGAACAATCTTGCCGGGATGTGGTGCAGCAAAAGCGACCTTTTGCTTGCCGCTACCGCCATTACTAAACAGTGTCATAAATAAGCTTTCTCCGGTAAGCAAACGTTTGCCGGCACCAAATAGTTTACCCATTAATCCACTGGACTGGTTTGAGCCATCACCAAAGATGGTTTCCATCTGGATGCCGTTTTCCATATACATCATGGCTCCCGCCTCGGCTACCACGCTTTCTCCTGGGTCGAGTTCAATTTCTACAAGCTGCATCTCTGCGCCTAAAATTTCATAATCTACTTCGTGATTCATAATAGCCTCCTAGATAATAGTAATATACTGTGCAGTAACTTCTATGGCTTTGGATTTATCGCCTTTGCCTTTCAGGACACCCCAAAACTCCATTGTTTTTCCCACTTTAGGTTGGAAGGTCATGGGTTTATCGGCAGTAACCCATACCGGGTCGGTATCAGAGTACTGGATTTTTACCCGCACTTTACTGTCTGATAGTTTTTGCACTTCAGTTATGGGCCCTTTTGCTTTAACCTGTTTATTAACATACTTGGTAAAGGTGTTGTTTAAACCGCGCAATTCCAGCTCCTGGCATGCATCTTTATAAGCTTTTTCGGGAGTTTGAGCAGTGTTGGCCGGTGCTGCCACCTGGGTTTGCTGTCCGGCCGGCTGTGTTTGTTGCGGTTGGGAACTGCCGCAGCCGGCAATCGACAGGCCGATTGCCATCACAGCCACACCACCAAACATCATAAAGGTTTTTTTCTTGAGTAAATTTTCTAAAGCTTTCATTGGCTTCCTCCTTATTGTAGGTCATGATTTCCCCTGGTCGTTGACATATGTATTGTAGTAAAACTCATATGCTAGCTATTATTTTACTTTGTCAAAAAAGAGCTGTATTGTAAAAATGCGACATTCACAAAAAAAATACAGTGACTGTCAAAAAAATCGACACTCACTGCAATTACTGCATTATTATATACGCTTTAGCTAATTTCGGGAATTACTGTCATCGGTAATGGTTTTGTCTGAGTCCACTTCAAGTACCGGGAAGTTCCAGCCGTATTTGATGCAGCAACACCGCAGCCCTGTCGTGATGCAAAAGCAAAGGTACAAGGGAATATTGCCATCAAAATACTGATGTGAGTAGTAAAATACCATGGCTCCGACAATAGTGGTGATAGCATATACTTCCTGGCGGAATACATAGGGTATTTCTCTGACAAACATATCCCGCATGACACTGCCGCCAATGCCGGTAATTACCGCAACGGTGGTAACAATAAACAAGGAATTTAAGTTATGCTGGATGGCCAGATTGGCACTTGTTGCCGTAAACGCTCCTAACCCGATAGCATCAAATATCTTAATGGTATTTTCAAACCGTCCCAACCAGCGATAAGTAAAGAACACGCCAATTGTCGCCACAGCGCTGATAATCAGAAAGGTAGGATCGCGAAAAGTTAATGGCGGGGTATTGCCGATAATGGCATCCCGCATCACCCCACCGCCGATGGCTGTGGTGATGGCCAATACCAGTACGCCAAAAACGTCAAGTTTTTTATTAATTCCGGTTAACGCGCCTGAAACCGCAAACGCGATAATTCCCATAACTTCAAATATATTCCACGCTGTCATTTCCGTCCACTCCTGCGATTAAGCTATTATTACATCTTGCTATTGTAGCACAACTATCGCAAAAAGTCATTGCTTTTTACCCTGCTTACTCTTGCCGTTACAACTGTCGACCGGTTCCTGCGGCATAGCAATGGAAAAACCAATATGGCTCTGCTGCCAGCCTAGATGCCGGTAAAATTCATGTGACTGCTGACGTGCAAGGTTACTTGATAAGACAATTTTGTAGCAGCCATAATCCTGGCACAGTTTTGTGGCAGCATCCATAAGTTTTTTGCCAATACCAGTGCCGCGGCAGGCCTCTTCGACCACAAAATTTTCAATGGCCGCCCACGGACAGCCGTCATGCCCGATATTAGGAATGATAATTACCGTAAGTGTCCCCAGCACACCGCCGGCTACTTCGGCTACCAGCAAATGCTGACGTGGATCTTGCATTAATTTTTCCCAGACCACATCTTCTGCCACTTTGCTGGCTGGCTCATGATCATAGGCGGTGTCCAGCAGCTGATACAACGATAATATCTTGGGCAAATCCCAGCAAGTGGCCTTTCGGATAAGAACCATATTCTTCTCTTCCGTAATCATGACACACACCGCTTGCTGATATTTAGCAAGTTCTTCACAGCCAACAATGTTTGCCGGCAATGTTCCCGGTAACGGGGGCGCAGTTCCACAGTGATTACACCTCGGTAGTTGGGAAGCCTGCTTAGTATCTCTCGCGCAGGAACATCACCCCAACCAATTGGCATATGCATATCACCACGGCCGACGCTTGCCATCTCATACTGTTTGCGTTCCCAGGAAGTTGATGCATTGCCAAAATTGTCATGCAGATGAATATGCCGTACATAAGAGGCAAGGTGCGATACTCCCTGCAGCAAATCATAGCCATAGTGTCTGGCGGCCAGGTAGGCGTGCCCGGTATCCAGAGTTACACCAACCTGGCTGTGATTTACCTCTTTTACCATCTTTAACAAGCCAGCCAGCGATTCAGCATAGCAATAGTCCGAGATATTGCTATATGGTCGGGCATTTTCTACCGCAATACTCACTCCGAGCTGGCCTGCCAGTTGTCCCATTTCCTGAAGCAGCACACACTCTTGCTGCCACATGCCGGCTCTTTCCTTGGGTGTGGGATTGTCCCGGGGAACCAGCAAAAAGTCTTCTTCCGGTATATAACGGCCGGCATGGTACACCATGACTTCGGCATTAACAGCCGCAGTGAATTCCAGACTGGCAATAAACCCAAGTCGGTGTACCGGATCTTTAGCCATCAGGTTGAGAGGGTTAGGCCCATGCACAGTATAACAAAAAGGATAACGATCCAATACAGCTTTGACCTCATTTAGCCTTGCCCGGTCAAGTCTGCCGTTGTAGATTGCGCCAACCCCGTGCGGGGAAAGCTCAACATGACTGAAGCCCTGATCTTGATAATAGTCCAGTTCCCGCTTTAGTGCCGACAAGCTCCCGTCAATAACTGAGGCATCAGCGTTGATGGCAATACCCTTGATATTCATACCGAACTCCTCCTTTAACTCGCCGATTGTTCTTCTCGGTCGTCAGGTAAAGTTACCCGGTAGTTCATGGTATACACCGGCACACCGCCCACAATGGTATTGGTGACCACCGGTGTATTATTGCGTTTACGGACAACAATGACATCACCGCACTTGCCTTCTTCCAGACTGCCGATATCCTTAAGGCTCAACGCTTTGGCCGGTGCCACCGTTGCTAGCGCAACTGCTTCGGTCATGCTCACTGTCTGTTCTGCCAGTAAAAATACGGCATGCAGCAAAGCCGGCGGATAGTAGTCCGAACAAAGAATATTGGCCCTGCCGGCAGTAATGGCATCAATGGCCCGCATGCCTTTGCCTGTTGAGCCGCCGCGCACTATATTAGGCGCACCCACACTGACATCAACACCAGCCTGGCGAGCAGCGGAAACAGTAGGCAGATTAATAGGAAATTCGCTTAAGGTCACGCCCTGCTGCTGGTAATAGCTAATGCTGTCCGGCGAGTCGTCATCATGAGAGGCAAGCGGTATGCCTGCCGTCTGGGCTGCTTTACTCAGTCTGGCTACCGATTCACCGGCCTGCCGGCGTCCCTGTTCTTTTAACTTCAGTATCTCACCAATCTCGTCAAGCTGCAAATGATATGTTTTCTCCAAATAACGCCGGTAATCTTCAATTGTTGGATACTGCCCCTGCCCCGGGGTATGATCCATGAAAGATAATAGCTCAACACAACCTTCTTTAATCAAGTCATGGACAAGGTCTACAGCTTCAAAATTAGTAACCTCAAACCGCAAATGAATTTTGTTCCTGATACTGGCATAATCACGCGCTATATTCATAATGGTCCGGATACAGTCAGCTGCTACCTGGTCTGCCCGCACACCGTACTGAGCACCGGCAAAGGAAAACGAATGATACATGGTGGTAATGCCCTGGCCGGCAAGCTTTTTTTCCAGTTCCCCAAAGGCCACATCAGTGGTGAAAAATGCGCCTGGACGCGGCTCAAGTTCCTTTTCGATAGCATCACTGTGGGTATCAATAAATCCCGGCAAAATATAACCGCCCTGCGCATCAATGACTCTATCTGCCGCACGGCCGTAATGATGGCTCATACGCCCCACCTGTGTGATGATGCCATCTTCAATCATGACCTCACCACCGGAAATTACCTTGTCAGGCAAAACCAGACTGCCGTTTTTCAGGAGTATTGTACTCATACTACCTCCCGCATGCGCTTTATTGACCGGCATTGTCCGGCTTTCATGGTAAATACCTTATCCACCATACTATGCATGCTCTCCAGATCATGAAAAATGCCGATGATTGTTGTACCTTTTTGTTTTAACGCCAGCAGCGAACGGATAACCACTTTCTTGGTATCACTATCCAGTGATGCTGTCGGTTCATCCAGGAGCAGCAGTCTTGGCTCGGCAATCAGCGCCCGCGCCAAATTTATCCGCTGCTGTTCCCCGCCACTAAAGGTTGACGGATAGGCATCCCACAAGGCTTTGTCAATATTCATTAGTCGCAGTAATTCATAAGACCGTTCCTGGGCTTCCCCAGCCTGCCAGCCGCGCCGGCGCAGTTCCTCAACTAGAATTTGGGTTGCCGATACGCGGGGGATGACTTTCAGAAACTGGCTGACATAACTGATTTCACTGCGACGCAGCTTGAGAATCTCGCGCTCGCCGGCAGCTGCCAGGTCAATTTCGCTGCCGTCTTTGGCCGAATACCAGATACTGCCCCCTGAAGGTAAATAGGTCCGGTACAAGCATTTTATAATTGTCGATTTGCCTGAACCGCTTGGCCCGACTATTCCCATAAATTCGCCGGTCTTCATGGTAAAACTCACTTTATCACAACCGTGCAGTGTCTTTTTGTCGAGAATATGCATGGTAAAGTCTTTCGATAAATCCTGTACTGTCAGAATGGTATCCTTCATGACCAAGCCTCCTTATAACATGGAATGAACTAATAGTTGGGTATACTGATGCTGCGGGTCTTCCATGATTTGATCAGTTAACCCGATCTCCACCATACGCCCGTTTTTCATTACGGCTGTCCGGTCTGACAGCATCCGGATTACTTTGGCTTGCACTGACACATCAAGGCCTGTTGTTATCTCATCAAGAAAAAGCAGCGGCGGATTATTGGCAAGTGCTTTAGCAATCTGTACCCGCTGCTGCATACCTCCACTGAAATGTGCGGGAAAATCATCCATACGCGCCAGCGGAACTTCGGTGCGTGACAAAAGATCAGCCGCGCGTTCCCGAATAGCATGATAGTTATAGATATCGGCTGTTAATAGTTTTTCCGCGACATTACCGCCTGCTGTAAAATGCGGCTTAATTCCCAGCAGCGGATTCTGATAGACCATACCCATCAGGTGGTTACGCACATAGCGTTTGCGCTGGGAGGTTTCCTGCAGTAGATTAACCTGTCCGTCCTGATAAACAGCCAGATAGCTTTCGCCGCTTGATGCATCTTCATCAAAGTACAGACAGCGCACTAGTGTACTCTTACCTGAACCGCTCTCACCGACAATTCCTAGGATTTCTCCCTGTACCAAATCAAAAGAAATATTGTGACAGGCCACAATACTGCCGCAAACCGGACAGATGTTGCTGCCATAGGCCGGACCAGTATTGTCAAAACACTGCGGACAACCTTGCCCGTACAGCTTTGTCAGGTTGCGAACATTGAGAACAACCGGATTATTTGTTAGCATGCTGCCCTGCCTCCTTTTGTTCCCGCATCTTGTCACAATAGCCGCTATCTGAACACAAGTGCAGCTTTTTGCCGCTTTTTTCATCATAAATCTCATTCATAAAGGTATGACTTGACCCGCAGCGTATACATACGCACCCGGAAAAATCCTCAACCCGAAACTTATGATCTTCAAATTCCATGGGTTCCACCTTGGTGTGAGGCGGTACGGCATAAATGCGTTTTTCCCGCCCGGCACCAAACAAAAACAGGGTATCAGCCATATTTAACTTCGGCACATCCCAGCGCGGAATGGGTGAAGGGTCAATTAAATAGCGGTGGTTGACCAGCGAAGGATACCGCGCGCCAATTGTGATTTCGCCCCATTTTACAATATCCTCATACAGAAAAACCCACATCCGGCTGTAGTCCATTTCGGCATGCATTTCCTGGGCCTTTGCCATACTGGCTTCAACAAACCTCAGCGGCTCAGGTATCGGCACCTGCAGCACCACAATCTGATTTTCATTCATAGGCTCTTCGGGAATACGGTGGCGTGTCTGCAAAATCGTTGCTTCCTGCGCATTAAAGGTGGTCTTAACCCCGGTGGTTTTGGTCAGCAGGTTACGGATATTGACGGCATTAACGCCGCCATCACATCCCTGGTCAATCACCTTTAAGATATCTTCTGGGCCGATAATCGCCATGGTAACCTGCAGGCCGCCAGTCCCCCAGCCCCGGGCAATTGGCAGTTCAGGCGAAGCGAAAGGTACCTGGTGTCCTGGTATGGCAACTGCTTTTAAGGCTTTGCGCCGTATTTCCCGTTTGGTATTTTCATCTAAGAAAGCAAAATTATAGCCGGTATTTCGCTTACTCTGCCTGATGTTGAGCATGCTCTGCATCCTCCTTAAGCTGCTGTGACCGCCGCAAGCGGTCAAGCGTAGATTGGAAGGTCACGTAATGCGGCAGTTTCCAGTGATTAACGAAACCAGAAGCCTCAATACCGTCAATATGGTATAACACAAACTCCTCATCTTCAGCAGGTGCCTTCTGGGGCGCGCTACTGCGAGTAGAACGATCCAAAATGCCCATAGCCATAGCCTTAAGTTCATTATGTCCGAAGCACAAACCATATCCTAAGGTAAGCTGCGGCTTTTTGTTCTTATCGCCTTGTCCGTACTGGGCAATAATCTCCGCTTCGGTAATCAATATCTTGCCAACATAAAAGGGCGTTTGGCGTCCCGGTTGATTGATATATAACGGCACATACCCTACCCGTAATTCTCCGAGATAAGGATGAATATCGCCATAACCCCTGATGCAGCTATAGGCCAGTGCCATCATGGCTCCGGTTTCCCCTCTTGTCAGCGACTGCAGTTTAGCTGAGCGCTCACAGGGAAAATTCAGTGTTTGTCTGGTAATATCATAAACCTTTTCACTGGTTTCTCTACCTGATAAGATACCCTCCTGGCGCAATAAGTCTACCACCTTGGGAAAGGTGTCAGGCAGCGTCTCAGGCATGGAAACAACACCAACTTCGTGGAGTATCTGTTCTATCTGTTCCTTATCTTCGGTCAGCAGCGAAAAATCCACCAGACGCTGGGTATAATCACGGGTGGGCCCTAAAATCTGACCGCCGGGAATATCCTGAAAGGCAGCAGATATCCGCCTGATAACCTGCATGTTGGTAGTATCTACAGCCAGCGAAATATGTCGGCGCGGCTGGGTAGCCCGATACGCCCGCAAAATAAAAGATGCTTCAATGCTGTCGCCTTCGGCCTGCTTGATTGCCAAAGCGGCAATATTGGGGGCATACAGTGAACCTTCGCCCATAACTTTGTCAACAGCAAGCCGCAGTTGTTCGCGAATCTGGTCTACTCCCAGCGGCTGAGATTTCCCCTTTAAACGAAAATAGGCTAGCAGTTTTTCCGAATTTAATATCGCTTCCGCGCCGCCTGAAACAGCTACATATCCCATTAGGCTTCCCCCTCCCAACGCACAGTGCTAGACCGGGGAACACAGGCAATATTACCGGCGGCATCTGCATAAATCACGTCAACACCCAGCGGGTATTCCCGGTTCAGGTCAGCGAGTATTTGCAAATTTTCCGTCTGCAGCCCGGTGATTACCAGTTGAGCCGAATCTCTAATTCCCGGTCCGGTCATGGTCAACATCGTTCCGTTACCTGCTGCGCTAAGACTATCAACCTGAAAAATAACGGTTGCTCCCTGCTCTGGAGTCAACAGTGTTCCGCAACTGGCCTCCTGCAATTCAGGCAACCTTTTATCTCCACAGGCTATAATGAATTCAGCGCAGTTTACCTGACAGCTTCCCGCACCGGTATTAAGCGCAAGGTATTCCGCAATATCTGATCCCGCCGCAGTGGTATAAAAGCTGGTTTCACTGTCAAGCAAGGTCAAGGCAATTGCCGCAGAAGCCTGATTGAGATCCCGGGGCGGCACAAGCGTTAGCGACTTAAGCGCATTGATTTTACCTGGCCGGGCCATGGCATCCAAAACCTCACGGTATATGCGCTGGGTATCAAATACTTTGTCAAAGCTAGGCTCAATCATTTTTATCCCTCCATGATCGCAAACCGCACACGGGTAGCGGCAATAAGCGCCGCCTCTTGCTGCCGGCGTGCCAAAATGCGCAGTTCTTCCTGTGATATCACATTGCGGATTTCTTCGGTCTCAGCCACCTCGGCCAGCAAGGCGGCATCAATAATCGCTGCGCATAATGCCCTGATAGAATCGTCTTCTAAGGCCACCCCGTAACCAACAACATTGTTAATACTTACTGTGGCCTCAGTCATCAGCACTTCGCCGGCATAAAACGGCGTATGCCCAACACTGTCTAAGACCTGCATCATGGTCATACAGGTTTCCGGCTGCTGCAGTACTTTGATTCCATGGTTACCGGCAATCATCTCAGCCAAATCCTGCCACACGCTCAGTTCACCCTCAGCCAATATTTCCCCTAATTCCATCCTCTCCACCCCATTTACAGTATTCTGGCTCTGATATAAGAAGAAATATAGTCAACAAGCGTTACCATCACTAACACTACAATCAGAATGGTAGTCATATCCTCATACATAAAGAGGCGCATACTTGTAATAAGTTCAAATCCAATACCGCCTGCCCCGACAATACCCAAAATCGTGGCAGACCGGAAATTCAGTTCCCAGCGATAGAGACACAGTGTCACAAAATCAGGCAGTACCTGCGGCAAAATGGCATAGGTAATTACCTGCCATTTCCCGGCGCCGGTTGCCTGGAGCGCTTCAACCGGACCAGGGTCAATATTTTCAATGGAGTCTGCAAGAAATTTCCCCAGCATTCCCACCGAATGAAAGGCCAGCGCCAATACCCCCGGAAAAGGCCCTAGGCCCACAGCTGCAACAAAGATCAGGGCAAAAATGATCTCGGAGATCGAGCGAGTGGCATTTAGAATAAAGCGGCTGCAATTATACAAAAAGATATTGGGTGACGTGTTGCGGGCAGCCAACAGTCCAAAAGGCAAAGTGGCAAATACCGCCAGCGTTGTTCCCCAGATAGAAATCTGGATAGTCTCGATAGTGGGCTGAAGCAGCCTCGGCAATATAGTTAGATTGGGTGGCAGCATCCGGCTAATTATGTCAATAATATTAGGCAGTCCTTTTGACAGCTCGGTAATACTGAGATGAGTACCGTTAGCACTCCAGACATATATTCCAACACCAATAACAATAAGCGTCAATTGCCTTATCATGACTCCGGTATTTTTAAACCAGGGCATGGTCGGTTTAAGTAAAAAATAATTTTGCTTAGGCGTGGGCATAAGTCACCTGCTTGTAATAAAGCTCTTCTTCCTCTGCTGCTTCAGTTGCGCCGTAAATCTGCTCGACCTCGCTCTCAGTCAAACTGGCTGCCGGCTGGTCAAACACAATCGTTCCCTCTCTGAGACCGACAATTCTTTCGGCATATTTAGTTGCCAGTTCAATATTGTGCAGGCTAACCACCACGGTTATTGCATCCTGCTTATTGATAACCCGCAAAATATCTAGCACCCGTTCTGCCGACTTGGGATCAAGGCTGGCGACCGGTTCATCAGCCAAAACGATAGTCGGACGTTGCGCCAGCGCCCTGGCAATGCCGACACGCTGCTGCTGACCGCCGCTTAACTGGTCGGCACGCTGATAAGCTTTATGTTCTAATCCCACTCGTTTCAGGCACTGCAGTGCATAATCGATGTCCTGCTCTGAAAAAAGCTTGAGACAGCTGGTAAACACATTGGTGTGCGCCAAACAACCGCATAATACGTTTTCCAGTACAGTTAAGCGCTTAACTAAATTAAATTGTTGAAAAATCATTCCCACCTTGCTCCGAACACTTTCAAGCCGCTTGGTTTCATGTACGGGAACACCCTGAACAATCACTTCGCCGTCAGTAGGTTTTACCAAGCCGTTAATGCAGCGCAGCAAAGTAGATTTACCGGCACCGCTTGGTCCGAGTAGCACAACAAATTCACCTGGTTTTACTGTTAGGCTGACATTCCGTAACGCCTTGGTTCCGGTGTATTCTTTACCCAAATTGCTAATTTCGATCATAGCTACCGCCTCCTTAACTATCTTGTTGGAGTGAGCCGCCACAATGCGCAGCGGCCCTAACCCCTAACTATTTTTTTGATAAGTCCAGGTTGAGAATTTTGGCAGTTTCACGAATTACGTTATAATCGGCGTCCTTAGCCTCCATATAGCTTTCAACTTTGCCACCATACGCGCTTAATGCTGCTGGATCTTCTTTAGCTACATCTAAAAAAGCCTGTTTAATGCTTGTTTTCAGCTTGTCAGGCAAATCCTTGCGCCAGGCCCATACTGAGCCGGGAATGGGATCAGACTGATGGATTACCTTAATATCCTTGTCACTGATTAGCTGCTTTTCTTTCATATTGCCATAAGTAATATCATCCATAGACGCTGCATCGACCTTGTGATTTTTGACTGCTAACGCCGCAGCGTCATGTCCGCCGGAATATACTACACTTTTAAAATCCTTGTCAGGATCAATATTATTCTTTTTGTAAAAAGAACGCGGAATCAAATTGCCAGAAGTCGATGCCGGATCAACAAAGGCATAGGTATGGCCCTTGATGTCGGCTAATTTTTCAATACCGCTGCCAGGCCAGGTAACAACAATGCTTTTATAAGAAGTTCCTGAACCCTTGCGGCTTTCTACCGCATAGGCCTCGGCATTGGCTTTATCGGCAGCCAGTATGTAGGAAAATGGTCCAAAATAGGCAATATCCAGTTTGCCGGCTCGCATAGCCTCGATAACTCCGGAATAGTCGGTTGCTACAAACAGTTCTACAGGCAACCCGGTTTTCTTCTCCAGATAAGTAGTAAGCGGCTTATAGGCGTCCCGTGTTTTCTGAGCATCTTCAGCCGGAATCGCCCCGACGCGTAGTACTTTGAGTTCGGGTGCCGCCGGCTGCGCTGTGTTTTTTGCGCCGCCTCCACAACCTGCCATAACCACCGCCAGCGCTAATAAACATACACCGAGAAATAATCCAACCCGTTTTTTCATCATAGCCCTCCTTTAGATTCACCAAGCGATACTTAGCTTTGCAAGGTCTCCACGATAACAAGAAAGATTGTATTCAATCAGGATATCATCCTGGGATTTTAAAATATTCTCAGCCTTAATAACCGGCATATTACCCGGAATCTCCAGCACCAACGCTTCTTCCTGACTGGGAAAACTGGCCCGCAGCACTGACTTGACCCGGTGCGGCGTGATTCCATATTGTTCAAAGACAAGCGATAATGACTGAAAATCGGCAATGCGCTCAAACAGCCCGGGGAAATAGTCTGATGGCAAATATACCTGTGACAACAAAAATGGCTTATCATTTACAAAGCGCAGCACCTGAACACAGTAAACCGATTCATCAGCTGCAAGTGCCAACGCATCTTGCACCACAGACGGCGCAATCATCTCGGTTGCCCGAAGAATTTTGTTGGTGGGTACTTTGCCTGCTTGCACGATATTTTCGGTAAAGCGATTCTTATTTGACAACTGATACTCCAGAAAATCCAAGGGCGCTTTGGCCACAAACGTTCCTTTGCCTTTGAGCTTATACAGCACCCCTACCCGGCACAACTCATCAACAGCCTGCCTGATGGTATGACGGTTAACCCGGTTGGCCCGGCTGAGTTCCATTTCGGTGGGAATTTGCTGCCCTTCTTTATAAAAGCCGGCTTCAATTTGCTGCTGAATGTTATTCATTAACTGCCGGTAATAAGGAATACCATTTTCACGATCAACCATGTTTTGCACCCTTTCGTCGTTGACTACCCTGTCTACTCTCTCTTTAACGAGGAGAATATACCCCCTACGGCCACAGGCGAGCACCTAAGTGCCTGATTCGAGTTTTCATTCATCCGGATGTCTAGACCTTCCCTGTATATCATTTGTGCCGCTCTTATATAAGAGCGGCACATAATGATAGGAACTATTTAATTTTGAGAGGGAGATATGGGTTAAGAGGTTGCTTGACCTTATTATCCCATACTATAGTTTGCCGCGTGTTAACCTGATGTTAAATACTGGTTAATTCTGCAGAACAGGCAAAACAAGCTCAAAGCGAAAGCGGCCTTTACCCACTTGGGCAAAGGCCGCTTTATTTAGCTGCATTATATTATTTGGCAACTTTTTGGATGGCTTCCAACTCAGCTTTGAAATCAACACCATATTTGTCGACAACAGCTTTGGCAGCATCCTGCCATGGTTTTACATCTTTAACTTCGGTTACTACTACACCGCTTTTAATGAGTTTATCCATAGCGTCTTTTTCATATTTATCCCATTGCTCGCGCTGGTATTGTACCGAATCCTGAGCTGCTTGTTTAATAAGAGCGCGGTCTTCTTCAGACAATTTGTCATAGGTAGCTTTGCTCATCATTAACACTTCAGGAACACGTTGATGGCTGTCAAGCACATAGTTTTTTACAGCCTGGTTATGATTGGCAGTCAGGTAGCTTGGCGCATTGTTTTCTGCACCATCGATAACACCGGTCTGCAAGGCACTGAATACTTCACCATAAGCCATTGGAGTGGCGCTGGCGCCAAAGGCTTTCATCAGGTCAATATTGATAGCATTTTGAATTACGCGGATTTTCATGCCTTTAAGATCATCTGGGGTTTTAACAGGATTTTTAGTGTAAAAGCTGCGGGAGCCTGAGCTGTAGTAAGCCAGACCAACCATCTTGGATTTATCAAGGCTAGCTAACATTTGCTTGCCGGACTCACTGTTAAGATAACGCCATACATGAGCATCATCATTGAAGATGTACGGCAGGGAATATACGCCGAAGGCTTTGTTGAACTCAGCCAGATTGCCTGTGCTTACACGGGTAAATTCCAGTGAACCCATTTGAATCTGCTGAACCACTGATTTTTCATCACCAAGCTGAGCAGAATCAAATACTTTAATTTGGATGCGGCCTTTGCTGCGCTCGTTAACCAATTCAGCAAACTTTTTATCGCCAAGTGTTGTCGGATAATCGGCCGGATGTGCTTCTGCCAAACGGAAGGAATACTTAGCCTTCTGTCCGTCACCTGCCGCTGAATCCTTTTTAGCTCCGCCGCAACCTGCTACTACAAGCCCGGCTCCTAATACAACTGCTAAACATGCTGCTAACCATTTTCTGTTTTTCATTTTTTTCCCCCTCAAAAATTTAATGCAAAAATGGTAATACCCTGACAGTTATTAGTAACGCAACCGCCTCCTCTTACCCTTAATCTGCATATACAGCAACTCTCTATTTAAAGAGAGAGGGCAACCAAAGAACGGTTTGCGGAATATAGGTAATCAGGAATAACACGACAAACATTGCATAGAAAAACGGCATCATGGCCTTGGTACCTTGGGAAATACTTACGCCGCCAATGGCGCAGCCAATGAAGAGTACCGTACCTACCGGCGGTGTTAATAAGCCCATACCGGCATTAAAGATCAGCATCAAACCAAAATGGACAGGGTCCATACCCATAGCAGTGGCTACCGGCAGCAGAACAGGCGTTAAGATCAGGATCATCGGCGCCATATCCATTGGTCCGCCTAAGATTAGCAGCAAAATATTAATCATTAACAAGATTACATATTTATTATCGGAAACACTCATAAACCATTGGGTAATCATATCAGGAATGCTGAGATAAGCCATTACATACCCAAAAGCAGCCGACGCGGCAATCAGGAAGTACACCATAAGGACTGTCCGGAGTGTCCGTTTAAGCACACTCCACATCCTGGTTACCGGCACATCGCGATAATAGCCGAAAGCCAAAATAAACGAGTATACAACAGCAATTGCACCAGATTCTGTAGCGGTAAACACACCGGAAATAATACCACCAAGAATAATGAACGCCGGTGAAATAGACAAAATTCCATTAAACACAATACCAGGGATGGCTCTTTTAGCAACAGGATCGCTCACCGGATAGTTCCGTTTTTTCGCAATAATATAAGCAACCGTCATCAACGAAGCCAAGAGCATAAGGCCTGGCACAATACCGCCGAGGAACAGGCTCTTAATCGAGATACCACCGGCAACTACGGAAAACAGTACCAGGTTATGGCTTGGCGGCACAACAACACCTTGAATAGCTGAAGAAATCGTCAGACCAACCGCATAGTCGGCATCATAACCTTTTTTCTTCATGGCCGGAATCATAACCGAACCGACTGAGGCGGCATCGGCACCGGCTGAACCCGAGATATTGCCAAAGAACATGCAGGCAATACAGTTTACCAAGGCCAAACCGCCGCGAATTCTGCCTACCAGAAGGCTCGCAAAATCGACAAGCCGTTGAGCCAGACCACCTTCGCCCATAATCTGACCGGTAAGGATAAAGAACGGAATAGCCAGAAGCGAAAAGGTGCTTACGCCGTTAATCATCTGCTGACCGACGGTGGGCAGGGGAACCTCCAAAAACATCATAGTAAACAGCGAAGAGGCAAATAGTGCTTGTGCTACCGGCAGCCGCAACAAAACAAAACCAATAAAACTGATGGCCAGTAACCAAACTGCAATATCATTTACATCCATTATGCTTGATCCTCCGCGTCCCCGCCAACCTCAAGATCAGAACCTTTGTGGCGTTTTGTATCAATACCTGCAAGGTGCAGCAGGGAATAGGCGCATACCATCAGACCGCTGACAGGCATGACCAAGTACACAATACTGTTTGGCAACTTGGTAGCAGGCAGGGTGGAATCAAACATGAGTACCGTGAATTCCCAGCCATACACAACAAAGTAAAGCCCATACATCAGTCCCATCAGGTCAATCCATTTGTCAATCCAGCGATTGACACTAGCCGGCAACAGATCGGTCAACGCTTCAACGCCCATATGAACTCCCTCGCGAAAGCCAATGGCTATTCCCATGAAGGCAAACCATACCAAGCAGAGCAAGATGCCCTCTTCTGACCAGAAGAAGACAAAGTTAAAGAATTTCCGCGTCAGCACTTGAACAAACATTACAATGATAACACCAAGCAATGCCAGAATCGCGAATGACTCAAAGAACGTATCTATTTTTAAAGCGATTTTTTTTAATAAATCCAACTCGTTCTGCCCCTCCTATCTTTTTTCGCAGCTACGCCGCCCTACCCCGTCTGTACTATTCAGAACCGGGGTAGGAACAACCGTGTTTTAGGAAAGTTTACTACTTAGAACCTTTGGCTTCCCTGTCAATACCATCCCACAAGCCATAGAGATATACTGCGCCCAGCGCCCGGTCAAACAAACCATAGCCAGGCATGCCGACTTCGCCCCAAATCATCCGTCCATGGTCAGGACGCAGCGGACCGGTAAAGCCTGCCTCATAGAGAGCTTTCATAATGGCATACATATCAAGCGAGGAATTGTCGTCTTTATGCGCAGTTTCACTAAATACGCCTGGTTCATAGATTTTGATATTGCGCACATGGGCAAAGTGGAGTCGGCCCATTTGAGCAAAATGACCAAAAATCTCTGGAATATTATTGTTGGGGTTTGCCCCTAGTGAACCACTGCATAAGGCCAGACCGTTAGCCGGGCTGTCCACCATCTTAACAAGGCGTTCGAGATTAGCCTTGCTTGTCATAATGCGTGGCAGGCCGAATACAGACCAGGGTGGATCATCTGGATGAATAGCCATTTTGATGCCGCACTCTTCAGCAGTCGGAATAATGCCTTCCAAGAAATATTTCAGATGTTCAAATAGCTTTTCTTCATCAATGCCTTTATAGGCATCAAATAATTTCTTGATAGAGGCCAGACGGTCTTTTTCCCAGCCGGGGAGTTCAAACCCATTAGAGCCTTTTTCCATATCCTCTACCATCTTGGCCGGTTCTAGACCTTTGATGACGTTTTCATCATAAAACAGGGCAGTTGAGCCATCAGGAAGTTCCTTAGCAAGTTCTGTACGGGTCCAGTCAAACACAGGCATAAAATTATAACAGACAACCTCTACGCCGGCTTTTGCCAGATTCTTCAGCGTCTCACAGTAGTTAGCAATATAGCGGTCTCTTGTGGGCAAGCCAAGTTTGATATCTTCATGCACATTAACACTTTCTACAGTTTTAAATTGCAGACCGGCTGCCTCAATTTCATTTTTAAGTGCCAGAATATCTTCATAGGGCCATACCTCACCAACTGGAATATGATAGATGGCACTTACTACATTTTTCATACCAGGTATTTGACGGATATAGCTTAAGGGAATTTTATCAAGCTTACTGCCATACCAGCGGAAAGACATTAACATAAGTATTCCTCCTTTATTTTTGTGTCATAGTAAAGGTTTGCTGCTTAGGCTGCAAAAAGTAATCACCATGTGCTTTTCTTAAGTATTCCAAATCAACAAGAACTTTGTGCAGATGCAGTTTAATGGTTTTCTTGCCTACTTCCAGGTCACGCTCCTGAATTGCCTTGATAAGCTCTTGATGATGCTCAAGCAGTTGATCCCATTTAAATTCCTTGGTCTTTAAGCTTAGTATCCGCACGCGGTTATAGTGCGCATTCATCAATTGCAGCATCTCCCATGTCCGGCCTTTTTTACACCCCCGGAAAATAATTCCGTGCATGTTCTCATCAAGTTCAAAGAATTTGTAATAGTTCTTTTCCTTGATGCACAATTTTTGCAGCTCCAAACTGGACTGCAACTGGAACAATTCATCAGCCGGAAAACTCACACACGCCTGCTGAATAACCTCATATTCAAGCGTTTGGCGGACAAAAGTAGATTCTTCTACTTGATCGGTGTCAATAAGTGAAACATAAGTTCCTTTTTGGGGAACAATGTCAAGTAGGTTTTCCTGCGCTAATTTTATAAACGCTTCCCTAACCGGTGTCCGGCTGACCTTAAGTTGGGTGGCCACCTCTTGTTCTGAGATATTCTGACCAGGTGGAAGCTCCAAGTTAACAATGTTGATTTTTAAAAATCTATATACATACTCACGAATTGACTCTTGTGGATGCTGCTCAACAATTAACAAATTTCCACGTCTCCCTTCAGACGGCCTACTGCCGTACTACCACACTACCATACTAGCATATCTAAAATATTTTGACAATACCTAATGGCATGGTTTTACTTTTGTCATTGACACAAAAGTAAGCCCCCGGCACACGCACCAGGAGCTTATCTCTGTGAATTGCATTAACAGCACTTCTGACTATTCATCTTTCAGCTTGCGGAGAAGGTTCAATACCTCAATATACAACCACACCAATGTGACCAGCAGGCCAAAGGCGCAGAACCATTCATATTCCTTGGGCAGTCCCTGGCGCACAGTCTGGCTGATATTCTCGTAGTCAATAAATAGATTTAAGGTAGCTACCGCAATTACCACCAGGCTGAATACAATACCCACAATCCCGCCTTGATGAATCATCGGAATGCGGACTCCAAAGAAACTTAACACAAACTCAATCAAGTAAGTAATCGCAATACCCATAGTCGCCATAAATACGCCCCGCATAAAGCTCTCATTGACTTTTACGTACCCTTTTGAGTAAATAATTGCCGAGCTAATGGCAATGCCGAGTGTTATCATTACGGCATTGATTACAATACCATTATACATCTTCGCGAATATCGCCGATACCGCGGCTAAAAACATCCCTTCCAATATCGCGTAAAGCGGGGATAAAAAACCGGCCCATGCAGGACGAAAGCTTATGACAAGCGCCGCGATAAAGCCCATAATCGAGGTTACCATTGCCGTAACCGGGGTAGCATAACCCATGAACCAAGTTACCAGGGCCGATGCAGTAACAATCCCCACCAAGGCAAGGCTTTTTGTCGCTACCCCTGCATAAGTGGCAGTATCACCGCTATATGAATGAAGTTCTCTTACTTTTGAAAGTACCGGATTTGCCAAATAATCATCTCCTTTAAGTGTAGTTAAACAATATTATACCAAGTCAGCGGATTTTTTCCATCATTATTTATTTAAATTTAGTTAAATTATTTTGTTTGAGGAACATATTATGTAACAGCAGAGGAATGGAGGATTATTTATGAATAGAAAAAAAGTTTTCCGGGAATATCCTGAGATAATTGAATGGAGTACTGCACAAAATTATCGTCAATGCTGCATCCCGTTTAATTGTTTCCCTTATCATTGCCGGCCATATTTCTGCCGACCATACCGGTTATGCCGTCCTATCGACTGCTGCAATCCTCACATAATTCATTGGCCTACCTAAAATATGATTGTCCTTTAGACTCATAAAGAAAATTCCCCGGAAACTTTCTCCACGGGGAATTTTCCTGTATATTAACTATCTTCTATGCCCCATTTCCATGATCTCATGGATTGCTCTTTCATGGCGCTCATTTTCCTGTCTTTGGCGCTCATGCCAATGCTGCTTGGATTCAAACGGACGCCGTTTCATTTCTTTTTCATGCCGCTCATTTTCTTCATGAATTCTGCGTTGTTTTTCTTTTTCCATCTCCTGATGGCGATGTTCATCCCGCTGTTCAAATCCGGGCGGGTCATCATGTCTTGGTGCAGCAGCCTCGGCTGCCGTAGCAAACAATCCCACTTGCATTAATCCTACCATTGAAAATATCATCAGTTTCTTTGCCAACTTATTCATGGTAACACTTCCTTCACGGTTGATTTCAAGTTCATGTGTTAATAGTAACAGGCAATATTTAGAATTTATTTAGAAAATTTTCCTACTGTGAAAAAACTTCACCATGTACATAAGTCTGCAAAGACGCCCGTGATACAACGCTTCTCCGCTAGCGTTTAACCTCCGCTTATGCATAATAGCCGCCTGTACCTCCGTGTTGAGCAAAGAAACGATCGAGCAGTGAAACTGTGCCTTCGCCACCCTTAGTAGCTCCCGTACCCCCTTGGCCTTTGCCGGAAAAAGCGTTCCGCAGGAGAAAATCCGGGTGGTATTCCGTTTAGAAATTCGTACTGTTTGAGCGCAGCGAGTTTACGAATTTTAGGAATATCACCCGGATTTTCAGCTTTTGGAGGCTTTTGGCCTAGACTTTTTGCTTACTTTTGGGGCAATGCCAAAAGTAAGACCACTTTTCTTGTATGCCATCAATTTTATCAATGATGCAGCTTAAATTTTACACAAAAAGAGGCTAACGCCCGCGATAGGATCGCTATTGCGCCAGCCCCTCTATTTCATTATTTATTTTACATATTTCTTCAAGGTCGCCCGTACAGCTCCGGGACCGGCAATCATTTCAGCAAAATAGGCTTCAATTTTCTCGCCCAGGCCAACACTGTATAAGTCAGTACCAAATATATCTTTATTGGACAGAATGCCTCGTAATTTTCCCTGTGCTGATTTTGCGTCACCCAGCTTTATCCCTTCAAGCTGAGGGTTCAGCATTGGTAATAATGGGTCAGAACTCAGCGCCATTTCCTGGCCCTGATCGTCCACCCCTAGCAGATAACGGCACCATCCGGCAATAACCAGCGGAATGAACGTTAAGGACTTAGCATCAAGGTCTGGGCGCTCGCCATAAGCCTTGATAGTTTCGCCGAAACGTATGCCCACTTTCTGTGAAGTATCGGTGGCAATACGTTGTGGTGTATCGGGAATATTTGGATTAGGGAAACGCACTTCAATAACTTCTTTAATAAAGTCCTCAGGCTGAATAATCCCGGGGTTGACCACAACAGGCATACCTTCTTGGTAACCCACTTTTTCCACGAGCTTCTTTAATTCCGGGTCTTTCATTTCATCAGCAATCAGTTGATAGCCAAGCAAACAACCGAAAACTGCCAGGGAGGTATGCAGTGGATTGAGGCAAGTACATACCTTCATTTTTTCGATCCGGTCAACGGTCTGTTTATCAGTAAAAATTACACCAGCCTGTTCAAGCGGCATGCGGCCATTGGGGAATTTGTCTTCAACCACCAGATACTGCGATTTTTCTGCATTGACAAACGGTGCAATAAAGGTGTTTTTGGTAGTTTGGATAATCTCAGTGCTGCCAAAGCCACTTGCTTCCAAAGCAGCTTTTACACTGTCGGCCGGCCGGGGCGTAATTTTGTCAATCATGCTCCAAGGGAAAGATACTTTGTCAGGGTTATTAATATAGTTGACAAAGCCGGCCTCAACCAAACCTTTTTCCTGCCAAGCCTTAGCGATAGTTGATACCGAGTTATGCAGAATATCGCCATTGTGAGAGCAATTGTCCATGCTGACAAAAGCAAGAGGCAGCTCGCCATGCTTATAGCGGGTATACGCCAAAGCCGCCACTTTTGCCATTACACTTTTAGGCTGTTTTGGGCCACTAACAATATCCTGATCAACCTCAGTCGAATAGCTGCCGGCCGCATTTTTCAGGCTGTAGCCTTTCTCGGTAATGGTAAAGCTGACCATTTGCAGCGAAGGTTTGGTAAATATGGTATTAAGGCGCTGCCAATCCTTATCCCAGGCTGGATCGCCTACAAGGCTTTCGGCAAGGCTGGCAATAAGTTTCTTTTCCAGACTGCCGTCAGTATGCATAACGGCTAACAGCCCCAGGTTATCATAGGGCGCATAAATCTTTTCAATAATTTTGTCATCATAGGTTTCCACAACAACAATACCGCTTTTTGCCGCCCCTGTATTGAGCAGGTTTTGCTGCAGCATTGCAATAAAACCCCGAAAAATGTTGCCAGCTCCAAAGTGCACCCAAGTTGGATTCTCTGTTGTCAACGCCGTCATTTGGTCATAGTCAAATTGTATAGTTTCGATGCCTGCATTTTCCCACAAAGCCTTATTTTTTATGCTTTCTTTGTTTAGCTGTAACATAAAACCCCTTCTTTCTTCCAAGTATTACACTTCTGATTATACTACCATACTAGTATGGCTTCAATATTTTTTAGAAAAATACTAGTATTTCTTTAGTATTAAACAAACTTCAACAAATAACTAAGCCGCTCAAAACTCCATTTTTTACCACCAGGAGTTTTAAGCGACTTATTATGACTTATTTGTGTATATACTCTAGTCTCTGATATCCTTACTTTGGCGCAACGCCCCAGGCCCGTCCTGAGCTACGGCAACTTCGGCTTCTCCAAAGGTTTTCATATCATTAAGCATATGCAAACTGGCGTTAATGAGCGACATTCCAAGTGCTGCGCCGGTCCCTTCACCCAGATTCATTTCCAGACGGAGATAAGCCGGTACACCAAGCAGCGCCAACGCAGTCTCATGCGCCGGCTCGGCAGCAAAATGTGAGCCTATTAGATAGGGTTTGGCATCTGGGGCCAGCTGTAGGGCAAGCAGCGCGGCAGCAATGGTCGCCATACCATCTAGCACTATAGCCGCCCGTCCGGCAGCCGCCCCTAAAATAACACCGACCAGCCCGGCAATCCCCAGCCCACCAACTTTACTGAGAACATCAATTGGGTCCTGGCTGTCCGGATGATTGACCGCCAAGACCGCACCGACTCTATCGGCGTTTTCTTTCGTTAAACCAGGAAGTACACTGTCATGATAGCAGGATACTATGGCTTGCGCCGTAAGCAGTCCTCCTAGTCCCATTTCCCCAAGCCCAATGACCTTAGAGCCACGCGAAATTTCTGCGCGAGCTATTTTTATGCCTACCGCAATAGCGTCTAAGGTTTGCTCGCGGGACATCGCCGGACCTGCCAAGGTATTGGGGCTGCCATACGCCAGTTTTTCCTGGCATACGTCCGGCAGCATCGGCAGTTCTCCATCAATACCGATATCCACCAATATAGGCTTAGCCTGAACATGGTCGCAAAATACCCGGACAGGTGTCTCACCTTGGGAAAAAGCGGTCACGCGGGCAGCTGTTGTCATTTGTCCGCTGTCAGCTAGTCCAGTGACTTTATGATCGGCCGCCATAATAATGATACTTTTACTCAATTGGCGTAGCCGGGGATTGCCGGTAATCCCTGCAAGTTTTACGGCAATATGCTCAAAGGAGTGCAAACTGTGCAGCGGTTTGGTTAGATTATCAACCCTGAGCTGGCAGCGTTCCATAGCTTCATTATCCAGCGGTTTAATAGCGGCAATGATATCGTTAAGCATGAGCTTGGCCTCCCGCATTATTTAGCATTTTTATCGCGATATGGAGCATATCGACAACCATGGAAGCACCAATACCCTCACCTAGTTTAACCCCCAGCTCCAGACATGCCTGTAAATGCAGATGGTATAAGGCGATAATATGAGCAGGTTCACCAGACAAATGGGAAGCAAACATATACTCTTTACCTAGCGGCTGAATGGCATTAGCAATTAAGGCTGCTGCCGTAGTATTGAGTCCGTCAATAATAACAGCGCAGCGATTGGCTGCTGACCCTAGAATAACACCGGCTAAAGCGCCCAGTTCAAAGCCACCCACTTTGGCAAGCACATCCAGGCCATCTTGTGGATTGGGTCTGTTGACAGCTAAAGCGCGGCCAACAATACTCATCTTGGTTTTCAGCCGGTCATCTGATATACCGGTACCCCGCCCGGTTACCTGCTCTGGCGGCAGGCCGGTAAATGCCCCGACAATAGCTGCGCTCGCTGTGGTATTGCCAATGCCCATTTCTCCCAGAAGAAAACAACGGCAGCCCTGTTTTACCTTGTCATTAACAATTTCAATACCTGTCTCAATTGCCTGGATGGCCTGCTCCCGGGTCATTGCCGGTCCTTGAGTAAAATCCTCTGTGCCATAGGCAATCTTGCGGTGCCAAAGTTCGGGAACATAGGACAAATCACCGGCAACCCCCACATCAACAACGGCCATATCGGCTCCGCAGAAATTGGCAAAGGCATTGGCACTCGCGCCTTTTGAAATAAGATAATTGGCCGTCATATGCAAGGTTGTTTCTATCGGATATGCACTGACCAGGCGTCTGGCCACTCCGTGGTCGGCTGAAGCCACCACCATACAGGGCTTAGGCAAAGCAGGATTGACTTCACCGGTTATACCAGCATACTGCTCTACCATAGTTTCTAATCGTCCCAAACTGCCTGCCGGCTGCAATAAGCCCTGCAGCTTGGCTTGTACCTGGCTGCGCACAGCAACATCAGGCATGGTAATTTTCGCTAACGCTTCTTGCAATAAACTCATATTAACCCCCATTGTTGTTATAAGTACTGCAACAATACAGCCTGCCACGCTTGCGCTCGCAATGACAACTACTGCACCCATCTAACCTTATTTCAGCTTAAAATTAAAAGGCTTTTTGGGGGTTACCCAAAAAGCCTTCTCGTCCATGAAGGATGGTTATGCGGTTTAAGGCAGGTCTCCTGGCTCCCGGTTCATCGTTCTTACGCCTTCCCCTTGCGAGTGGCCATGTAAGTTCTTCCCGGTACAGTGGTGGGCCCGCGCCTACATATGGGTATTTCCCATATTCGGTCTTCCCTATTCTCCCCAATTCAGGGGCACCTTATCCGTACTGTTATATGTAATTTCATGGTCATTATAACAGAGAGTTATTCCTGGCGTCAATGCCTAACCAACTGATTTTAGCATACCATTTTAGACTTTACCATTGCGGAGTACAAGGATAGGTGTTTTACTTTTGGCATTACCCCAAAAGTAACAAAAGGTCTAGGCCTAGAGCCTCCACGCTAACCTGTTCCACTAGAGAGCAACTTTCATTGCTTTATGATAAAGTCTCCATATCAATGCACGGACCTGAAAATCCAGGCGGTATTCCTAAAACCCGTAAACTCGCTCAAACAGTACGGGTTTCTTAACGGACTATCACCCGGCTTTTCTCCTGCGGAACGCTTTTTCCGGCAAAGGCCGAAGGGGGTACGAGGATTTACGAAAGGTACCAATTTATCTTTACCCCAGCCAGGCTTTCTACTTAAACCCCTTGTTTATACCTCGTAATTCCCCAAATTTATAATCTGGTACATAAAAATAAGCAGCCGCTAAAATATGCGGCTGCTTATCTGGTTACCCATTAATCCTTACGGCTTAATGGTGGCTTTATACATTTGCTTGCCGTCTTTCATTTCGATGATTACGGCATTTTTTACAGCGTCATGAGTGGCGTTTAAGGTTGTTGAACCGGTTACGGTTGCAAAGTCCTTAGTGGCCGCTAGGGCTTCGCGGATTTTGGCAGGCTCGGTGCTGTTGGCGCGTTTGATAGCGTCAATAAGCACATTGGCAGCATCATAACCAAGTACTGACATAGCGTCAGGCGCTTGACCATATTCTTTTTTGTATGCGTCTACGAAGGATTTAGAAGCAGCGCTGGTATCATCAACTGAATAGTGGTTGGTGAAATAGGTGTTGTTCAGGGCAGCAGGAGTACCGATTTCTACTAATTTTGGGGAATCCCAGCCGTCGCCGCCAACAATAGGAATATTGATTCCCAGTTCGCGGGCTTGTTTTACAATTTTACCAACTTCTTCGTAATAACCTGGTATATAAAGAACTTCAGCATTCATGGCTTTCACTTTAGTCAAAATGGTTTTGAAATCCTGGTCTTTTTGCAGATAAGCTTCTTCAGCCATTACAGTGCCGCCGCCTTTGGTAAAGGCGTCTTTGAAGAAAGCAGCCAGGCCTTTGCTGTAATCACTGCTGTTGTCAACAAGGGTTACAGCTTTTTTGAGTTTCAGCGTTGTAAGCACAAAGTTGGCGCCAACTGTGCCTTGGAAGGGATCAATAAAACATACGCGGAAGGTATATTCTTTTACTTTATTGGTTTTTTCATCAACAGTTACTTTCGGATTTGTTGCGCCAACTGCGAGGAAAGGAACTTTTGCGGATTCGGCTACACTAGATGCAGCAATCGCATTAGAGCTGGCAAACATACCGGTAATAGCTACCACTTTATCCTGAGTTGCCAGCTTTGTCATGGCATTGGCAGCTTCGGAAGGTTCACTTTTGTTATCAGCAACAACGGCTTGAATCTGTTTACCAAGTACGCCGCCTTTGGCATTAGCTTCTTTAATAGCCATTTTGGCGCCATTGGCAGCCGAGGTACCCATTGTGGCGTTACCGCCTGTCATTTCATTTAAAAGACCGATTTTAATTTCATTCGAGGATGTACCGCCGCAACCGGCCAACATGCCGGCCATAAGTAGTACTACTGTCAGCACGGCTACCATTCTTACACTTGTCTTGCTCATTTGTAATTTTCTCCCCCTCTTTTTGGCCGCACTAACTTGCCTTGCATATACAAATTCTGTAGTATGTACACTGAATTCGTTTCAGGCTATAGAAACGCTGGCCTTTTAAAAAAATACCAAAAAGTATACTGACCGAATACTTTTATAGTATTTTTTCAATATTGTTTATTATAGTTCTACATTATATTACATCGCTTCGTCTTTTTCAAGGCAATTCGTGATACTTATCACTATTTATCTCAATTTTTTTCACCTTTTGTCCTTCTTCAGGAAACATTGTTTTCGATTATCCATCCCAGTTGTACTGCCTATACTGTTTTTATATTACTGCCAAAATTAAATGTGCCCTTCCCTTTGTTTTAGGAAGAGCACAGCCAAACAATTCAACTATCTTATTTTTTCTGTGAAGCAATCAGGTCTACAATTCCCGTTTCTTTGACTATTTTAGTTAATTCCTCACAATCTTCGATCCACTTTACGCTGAATTCTTCTGGCCCCAGGTATTCTACCGTCATACCTATATCTGCCATATTATTTTTAAACACAGGATCATTGACTATTCCCTTGAGACCAGCTGTCAACCTTGCCTTTTCAGTAACTGAGAGACCTTTGGGCGCGGCGATCCCATGCCCGAAATCAAAAGCAACATCAATTCCCTGCTCTTTTAGTGTTGGCACTGTTTCAAACCCAGGAAGCATTAACCGATTTTTATTAGCAACCCCCAATACTTTAACTGTACCGTTTTTTACGTGTTCTTTTACCGTTGACGGAGTTACAACAATAAACTGCACATGGCCACCTAACAAAGCAGCCATAGAATCTGCTTCTCCTTTGAAAGGAACTTGTGCAACAGTAATACCAGCTTTTCTAGCAAGCATCTCGCTCGTGAGATGCGGCCCTGAACCCAAACCAGAATGTCCTGCTTTTATTTCCCCCGGGCGCTGCTTTGCATAACTGATTAACTCATTCAAGCTATTCCATGGTTTTTCCGAAAGTGTAGCTACTATATTGGGACTAGCTGCAATTTTTACAAGGGGTTCTAATGAGGTAGGATAATGGTATCTTGTTTGACCGTAAAGCGGCTGTAATATTACCCCCATTCCAACAACTCCGATTGTATAGCCATCAGATTTGGCTCCGGCAAGTTCATTCAGCCCGATTGTTCCTCCTCCACCCGCCACATTAACAACAACTAACGGTTGCCCGAGATGTTTTGTGGCAGTCTTTTCTAATGACCTCGCGACCATGTCCATACTCCCACCGGCAGCAAAGGGAACAATTATTGTGATCGGCTTTTCCGGATATTTGTTGGAAGCAACACTCTGCTTTGCCCCCATACTACATCCACCGATCATAATGACCATGCTTAATAAAACTATCACCAGAATAAGAACATTCTTATTTTGCATCATATCCTCACCTTCAGATTCTTTATTGCGCAGTACAAAATTATTCCTTCTATAAGAATATATAGACCTACTATTTTTTCTGCGAGGCAATTAACTCCACAATCCCTGTATCCTTAACCATTTTAGTCAGTTTCGCATTATCCTCTACCCATCTTGTACTAAATTCATCAGGCCCTAGATATTCGACCAACAACCCCATATCTTCCATACTTTTTTTAAACCCGGGATCATTGATCATCCCCTGCAGCCCGGCAGTCAATCTGGCCTTTTCGGCTGCAGGCATGCCCTTGGGAGCAACGATTCCAGTCCAAAAACCAAACTCCACGTTAATGCCTAATTCTTTAAAGGTCGGCACTTTTTCTAAGCCCGTGATCGTCAAGCGTTTCTCTTCGGCAACCCCTAATATTTTAATTTTGCCAGTTTTGGCATGCTCCATTAAAGTAGCCGAGTTATATGTAAAAATCAACTGAATATGGCCACCCAAAAGCGCCGCCAGTGATTCCGAATCTCCTTTAAAGGGCACTTGCACAATATTAATTCCGGCTTCTTGGGCAAACATCTCTCCAACAATATGAACCGCCCCGCCTAATCCTGAGTGACCAAATTTAATCTCACCAGGATACTGTTTAGCATAGCTAACTAAGTCACTTACATTATTCCATGGCTTTTCGGCAAGGCAGACCGCCACTGTCGGCGAAGCAACTACATTCACTAATGGTTCCAATGCTGTAGGATAATGGTATCTTGTTTGCCCATAAAGCGGTTGCAATAGTAAGCTTGCACCAGTAACACCAAGCGTGTAACCATCAGGATTAGCACCGGCGACCTCATTTATCCCCACAGTTCCTGCGCCTCCAGGAACATTTACCACAACCAAAGGCTGACCAAGATGTTTTTGCGAAGACTTTTCTAGCGCACGAGCCAAAAGATCTGCACTACCACCAGCCGCATAAGGAACAATGATAGTTATGGGTTTAGACGGATATTTTTCTGCAACCACGCTTTCTTTGGCGCCCCTACCGCACCCCCCGATTATAATTGTCATACATACAAACAGCACCACCATGGCAAAACCTTTGTTATTTGTCACTAAACCCCCTCCATTCCTCATTTTTTCTATTGCCTTGTTTTTTGTCTACAAACCATCTAATCATGCTATACATCACTAATGCAATCCCACTCCAAAGAATGGTTCCAGATAATGGGCGCGAGAGAAAAAACCACATACTGCCATCACCGATAATCAAGCTCTGCGCCAAACCATTTTCCAATATCGGTCCCAGCATAAGACCCAGCACCAACGGCGCCGGTTCATAACCTGTCTGTTTCATGAAAAAACCAAGAATGCCAAAACAAAGCAACAGCACCAAGTCAAAAATACTATTATTGATTGAATAAGCACCTGTGAACGTAATAATCAAAACAATTGGCATAAGAATCTTTATCGGAGTTTTTAGTATATAGGCAAATAGACCGACCAATGGCAAATTCACTATAACCAGAATGACATTGCCAATGTACATACTGGCAATGAGTCCCCAAAACAGATCCTGGTTTTGGGTCATTAGAGTCGGTCCTGGCACAATTCCATGAATCATAAAACCACTGAGCAAAATCGCGGCTGCCGGCGAAAAAGGCAAACCCAAAGCCAACAAGGGAATCATAGTTGCCGAAGCTGCCGCATTGTTGGCAGATTCCGGTCCGGCAACCCCTTCAATGGCCCCTTTCCCAAATTCCTCCGGCGTCTTGCTTTTTTTCTTTTCAACAGCATAAGAAACGAAAGTCGAAACGGTAGCCGCAGGTCCAGGAAGCAAGCCCACTAAAAAACCAATAATCCCGCCGCGAAAGATAGGTCCTATCGAGCGTCGGCATTCTTCCTCGCTTGGATAAAGCTCGTGAAACTTAACAGAATGTACAGTAGCTGAAGAATCCGCCTGGGTAATGGTGTTCAATATCTCGCCAATCCCCAATAAACCCATGGCTACAATAGAAAACTCTAAACCGCGCTGCAATTCATCTACACCAAATGTTAAACGGTTAACGGCAGTCAAACTATCTAGACCCACTGTACCTAGCATAATTCCCACTACAACCATTAATCCAGATTTAAGCATTGACGTGCCTGTCAGTTTCATAAGAATCAATAATCCCACTACTGCAATAGCAAAATATTCGGGAGGTCCAAAAGTTACAGCTACTCCCGCCATCAACGGTGCAAAAAAGCTTAAGCCGACAAGCCCCATCGTGCCGGCAATCAAGGAGCCCACTGCCGCAACAGCCAAAGCAGCTCCCGCCCTTCCCTTTTTCGCCATAGCATATCCATCTAGACAGGTTACGATCGCCGAAGCTTCCCCCGGAACATTCAATAAAATAGCGGTAGTAGAACAGCCATATAAAGAACCGTAATAAATTCCTGCAAATAGAATAAGCGAAGTAGTAACATCCATCGAAAAACTAAAGGGAAGCAGTAACGCCATTGTTCCTACCGGCCCGATTCCCGGCAATACACCCACTAAGGTTCCGATAAGGACCCCGACAGTGCACGCCAGCAGGTTTACTGGCAGCATACTCACAGAAAATCCATGCAAAAGCAGGGCTGTCACTTCCACAATATCAACTCCACCTACGGCAAATTTGAGCCCAACAAAATTCCAAATAACACATAGAACCCTACTGCTGTTCCTGCCGAAAACAGACACGGCAAAACCCAACCTTCTGTTTCAGTCACTTTAAGAAAATAAAGCAAACTGATAAACACAGCAAACACATATCCGGCCAACTTTAAAAGAAGAATATAAACAATTATGCCAATACTTATAAAAACCAGTTTTCGCAGATGAATACAACCCTCACTCTTCTTGCGCATACACAACATAAGCTGAACAAAGGTTAACGCAACAGCCAAACAGCCTGCTATTACTGGCAAAAATCCGGCCTTAGGAGCCATAAGGCTGCCAAAAGATAAAGAACAGGCATTATATGTATAAATAATACTCATTATTAAAAAAAAACCAGTGATTCGTGTTTCGGACATCATCTTACTCCTCACCCAACTTAACTAGCTGTGTAAAAATAATGGTGAATACAGAGCCGCTTCCTTGCTGGCTTTCAATAAGCAATTTGGCATTATGCCGGTGTATAATGCGGTGACACACAGCCAGGCCAAGTCCTACCCCATTGTCTTTGGTTGTGAAGAAAGGCGTTCCCAACTTATCCATAATTTCGGGCGGAATACCAATTCCCTCATCGCAAAAAATGAGTTTCACCGCAGAGTCGCAGTTACACGTGCTAATTGTTAGTTTTCCACCCTGCGGCATGGCTTCGATTCCGTTGCGGACAATATTCAAAATCAGTTGCCTAATACTATTGGCATCCAAAATAAGGGGAGGAATATCTCTCAAATCAAGTACTAATTCGCATTTATGGCGCATTGTATCTGCTTCCAGCAAAGGAGTAACTTCTCTGATAATAGCATTTAAGTGACATTCTTTAAAATCCATGACTTTATTTTTTGCTAAGGATAAAAATTCAGTAATAATCCCATTAGCTCGATCAAGTTCCTCAATCATCAGCCAAAAATGCGATTTATATTTTTCATATTCCGGCTTATTACCAATATACTGCAGGAATCCACGGACAGTAGTCAAGGGATTTCGCACCTCATGCCCAATACTAGCCGCCATCTCACCGATTATATTGAGCCGGTCTAGGCGGGCCATACGGTCGGTTTGTTCTGTAATATACTGCAACAGGGGATTTAACTCTTTAATTTTACTCTGAAACTTTTTCCCACGACCTTCAACAATGGCCTCCGCAAATAACGCCAGTTCTTTTTTCAGCCTGATAAAGATTTCCTGAAAAAGCATAATGACTATAGCTAAAGCCACACTACCGCCCAGCAATGTCTTTTCATAATTCTGGAACATAATTTTTTTCATCTTATCCAGATTGTCGCACACAAAGATATACCCAATGATTTCATCCTTATATTGGATTGGCCGCACGAAATACATCATCTCTGCTCCATACCCTATGACAGACTTGCTCTGTGTACCAACGGTTGATTTTCTATGCGTAAACATATCACCAAACACCCGGGAATCTGCATTTAACAACAAGGATTTATCAAGTTCCGGTCCCATCGCAACAACGCGTTGCAGCCGCACGGAATATACACCATATCGCTCAAAATTTGGAGGAATATATACTGCATTTAACGCCGGCTGCAATTTCCCGTTAACTTGCAGCACCTGTTCTTCCACTGCAGTTTCTGCAACATCTCGCTCTTCCAACTCAAGCAAAACCAAGGCAGGAAGCGTCCTTTCTAGATATGCGGTATAGTTGTCCATAACCACCACGCGAGAGGTCTTTCTTTCTTCAAACGCCATCCATTGCTGGTATATGGATAAAAACAGCATAAATAACAAGACAATGCTAACCGCTGTAACGTTCAGCCTTGTTGTCAAATTTGATAATCCCATGTTATCTCCAAGCTTTCGCGATATTTTTTATACATTTTCTTGAATTTATTGCTATTTTTTATAATTATCTCTCATTTATTTATTCTTCTTTTACCAAGAAATTCCTTCTTGTTTTGTATATATTTGGAATATAATATGTGTAAAATAGCCTCCACCTGTCCAAGTTTGACAGATGGAGGCTGAAATACTAAGCTTTTTTCGAGCCTACAACATATACTTTTGCATTCTTGATGCCGAAATCATAAGCTTTGTCAACAGAACTTACCGCGACATCTATGCGATTACCTTTGATGGCTCCGCCGGTGTCTTCGGCTGTCGCATAGTGGCCGGTTCCATCAGGATATTCGACATATACCCGCGACCCCAGCGGAATAATATTAGGATCAACGGCAATAACACCAGGACGTACGGTTGTCCCCAAAAAGGTTTTGTCACCCCATTGGTCATTGTCATGGGCTCCCGGCGCATAGGCCGTAGCTTTAACCTCCAAAACTTGCTTAGCATTTTCGGGTGCACCAGTCGTTTGCTTTTCGGTTTGTGAAGCGGCCGCCACGCCTCCAGCCTTATGGCCTTGTTTTACTTCTTTATGCGCCTTAGCTGCAGTATTGCTATCTGCCGATTTCGCTGCCTGCCGGGTATGCTCGGCTGCCGCTTTGGCCTTAGCCTTGGCCTGCATCCTGGCCTGTTTTTTCAGAGGAACCTTGCTGTCTGACTGCAGATTATATATTCCCTTAGGTGATTTTACCTGCTGCACGGCAGCATCAGGCGGCGCAGTAACATCAGGCATAGCGGCAGCATGAGCCACAGCCGATACCCCGGGAATAAAAGCCGATGTTATAAAGGCTCCGGCAACAGCTGCAGCCGCAGCCATCCGTTTGAGCCTGCGCTTGAGAGATTTACTTGTTTTACGCTGCAATCTATGCGTCATTTTTTTCATCGCCTCCTAACAAAACTAGTATTATAGTTTCTGCCAAAAGGCTGTTTCAATGTCATGCAGTTTTTAACAGGAGATCACAGCTACAGCATATTACTATTTTTGCAAAAGCTCTGTCAGTTCAGAAACCGATCGCACTAAATATGTTGGCTTTTCAGCCACAAGTTCTGTTTCTGTTCCATAACCATATTTTACTGCAATGGAATCAATATCATTTTTTTGGGCACCAACAATATCATGCATCCTATCGCCAACCATTACAATATTCTTGCAATCGAACGCCCCAATTTCAGCCAAGATAAACGCAATAATCTCCGCTTTATGAATACGCGACCCATCCAGGTTACTGCCTACAACCATTTCGAAAAACTGTTTCAATTCAAAATGCTCAATAATCTGCTCTGAAAACACCGTGGGTTTGGAGGTTGCTACAATCAATCTTTTCCCCTGCGCTGTTAATTGTGTCAGCATATCTTTAATACCAGGATAAACGGCATTTTCAAATATTCCCGCTTTGGTAAAATATTCGCGATAATAGCCAACTCCGTCTACCGCCGCTTCCTCACTCAGCGCATAAAATTCCTGGAAGGATTCCACCAGCGGCGGCCCAATAAACGGCACCAGTTTATCTAAATCCGGTTCATGAATATTGAATTTTGCCAGCGCATACTGCACTGACTTGGTAATCCCAAGCTTAGGATCAGTCAATGTTCCATCCAAATCAAATAAAATTACTTCATAACCCATCTTTGTCTACTCTCCCAACCTATAAATGAGAATAAAATCCAACTACGTTTTATACTATTATAGACTGCAAACCGCCGGCAGCCAAGCCTTAGCGGCTTGTTTACCGATACTGACGGCAATATTGACAACTCTCCAAAACTGCTGTTACAATAACATAATAAGTAGCCGGGGATTAGCCTTAATTCCGGTCACAGCAACAATCTAGGAGGCCGTCGTGGATATATTAAAACACCGCATTCAGACTGATGGTCTGATCATAAATAACGCTTTACTTAAAGTTGACTCGTTTTTGAACCAGCAGATTGACCCTGAGCTTATGATGGAAATTGGTGAAGAATTTGTCCGCCGGTTTGCCGGAGAAAAAATCACTAAAATTCTGACAATCGAATCATCCGGCATTGCCGCTTCTGTTATGACAGGACTCATTCTTAAAGTACCTGTCATTTTTGCTCGCAAACGTAAGCCTAAAGTCACCGGTGATGAAGTGTATACAGCCAACGTATACTCCTACACCAAAGAAGAAAGCAACACCATTATGATCTCCAAGCAATTTATCCAGCCTGGCGATCAGGTCCTGATTATTGATGACTTTTTGGCAAACGGCGAAGCCGCTGCCGGCTTGGCTAATATTGTTGAACAGGCCAAAGCCCGGGTTGTCGGCATTGGTATTGTCATCGAAAAATCATTTCAGCCTGGCGCCAAAAAACTGACAGATGCCGGCTATCGCGTAGAATCGCTTGCCCGGATAAAAGCCTTCAGCAACGGTCAGGTGGAGTTTCTGGGCGATTAACAAACCCGGTTACTGCAGCCCTTTTTAGACCCCCTCGTCCGCATCCCCGTGAAACTGAGCCAACAGTAGGCATTTTCCCCGCTTATCCGGTGTACTCCGCCCCTGAGGCTGCATAGGAACAAAGCCAAGCCGCGCATACATCGGATTATCCCAGGTACAAACCATCACACTGAAAGGCTCCGGCCCGCGATGAATCCGTATCTGGCGCAAGCGCTCGGCAAGCATTAGAGCATTAATACCGCGATGCCGCCACTCAGGCAGCACCGTGGCCCAGGATAATTCGTACAACCAGAAAGAGCACATCGACGGCGCCCAGGCAGCAACCCCAACCACCTTGTTATTCGCGATTGCCATAACAAAATGGGCATGAATATAGCCGTTAACGTCGCCGTTAAAGAAAGCTTGCATCTCTACTTTAACATAAAACAAGCTATCTTCATCCCAGCCGCTGGTTCTAAATACCGCCAGAGCTTCTGCCATTCTATCTTGCGTTAGCACTGCAACATTAACTTCGTTCATCGGTTATCTCCCCCCTGCAGCTTACTCAAATAAGAAAAGACTTGGTTTGTGCCAAGTCCTTCAGGACGCCGGCAGAAGCCTTAGTCGTTCTTATGTCAACAGAATTTTGTTATAAATTCTGGTAGACTAAATAGAGCCATAATTCTCCTGTCCTTGCACGGAGAATTATGGCTTTTTTCGTTATATAACACTTTTTTTCCTGCCTGCCGCCATATTTACTTACTGCAGTTGCAGCTCGCGGGGACGATACTGAACTTTTTGGGATACAGACTGTTCCGAGCTTGTCCTATGACTGGCAGCATAGCGAATTCCCGCAAATTCAGCCAGATCCTTTTCCACAGTAACAAGATCACTGCGGTCTAACTCCCGCAGGGCTTGCTTACCAACTGCTTGCGCAACCAGTTGCATCTCTGCCCTGCAGGAAAATAAAAAGTTTGCCAAATGCTGCGCCGCCAGATCAACATCCAGTTTATCAGCTAATTGTCCGGTATACAGAGCCATTTGAACAGGCGGTGCCTGCGGCAGCGCTTTGGCCACCTGCGCCTGGATGGCTGCCAGCAAAGCAATGCTTCCAATATACACAGCATCTGCCCCCAGTGCTAAGGCTTTAAGAAAATGCCCCGGGGTTGTCAGCCCGCCTGCGGCAATCACACTAAAGCGGCTGCGCAAGTTGTTTTCTTCCAACCAGTCGATTGTTCGCACAAGAGTATGTAAAGTAGGCAAGCCAACACTGTCTTGCAAAGTTGGGTTAGACGCAGCTGTCCCTCCTTCCGAGCCATCAACAACAATATAATCGGCCTGCGTTTGCGCAATGACTGCCAGCTCATATTCGATGTAATCTGTACCGGCGATTTTTACGCCAACAGGCACATCATACTGATTTTTCATATTGTTAATCATAGTAATATAATCTTTCGTCGTCTCTTTTCCAGGCATACGCGCATAAACCGTAGTACTCTGTCCTTCCTGCAAATGCCACGTTTGCCGCAAATGCCGGCCAATTTTATCGGCAGGCATGGGTTCGTCAACCGCCCCACCCCAAGCTCCCTGACCTAATTGAATCTCAATGCCATCAAGCCGGCTGAGCTGTTCTTCACCGCTTAACTGACCGCCCCGGTGATACTGGCCTATCAAAAATTTTGCCACATCACGTTCTTCATTAATAACAGCCGACTCTCCTGTATTAGTTGCAGTTCCAGCTAATGCCGCCCCTTTGGCCAGTGCCATCTTCATGGGCAAACTTAACGATCCACCATAAGACATACCGGTAATCATAACAGGAGTATCCAATTTGAGCGGCCGTTTGGCAGTTGGTCCAATCACGGTTGTCGTATCAACCTGGGTATAATCCGGATAAGGCAGTTGAAACACCTGCTTAGGATTAAGCAAAAGCTTATCCCATGGCGATAAGACAATTGGGCTTCCTAACGGCCGGGTTAATTCTTTGCCACTTTCCGCCCGCATCGCGGCTTCCACAATGGCGCGGGGTGACAGTTTTTCAGCAACCGTCACCATCAGAAACGGATTATCCGGGTAATCTTCAGTAAGCATTTTAGCCATAGCTTCATCAGCCATGGGATCCATCATTTTCATCATTAACCAGCTTAACAGCATAAAGCCACCTCCATAGCTGTTAGTTTGCCCGGCTGCTTATCTTTGTACACTGCCAGCTGTTTAGAAACATAGTACCAGATAAGCAAGTTGTAAATTCTGGCAGACTAAGAACTAACAAACTCCTAATACTAACAGTAACATTACTACACAGGAGGTTTATAAAAATGATCTATGGTAAAAAACTCATACAAACAGCCGGCCTGTTGCTCTTGATAAGCAGTCTGCTGCTTGGCGGCTGCAGCGATTTAACACCTGTCGAACCGCAAAAGCCAACCTCTCCCACTTCTCCGACTACGCCCTCCAAACAAACACCTGATGTACAGGAGGTTAAGGTTACCTATAACTACGGCGCAACCGGCCCAGTTGAGCTTTCTGCCAATAATGTTTCGCTTAAGGTCGGACAAAAGCTCATTTTGCAGCCAGCCTCCGGCCTAACGGGAAATACCCGCTTCCGGTCAGGCAATGACAATTTCTTTGGCGATGTCATGGAACAGCAAGGTGATCAAAACGACAGCGGCCAACTAGTTTTTCTCGCCAAAAAACCCGGCAAAGGAAAACTCCAGATTATTCCTAACAGTACAGAAGAAGCCAGAGCAGCTGACTTTTGGGTTACTGTGCAGTAATCTAAAGGATAATAACGCAAATTAAAAAGCCTGAGGATTTCAGATGTCTCTGAACCTCAGGCTTATCTATTATCATTACTTGTCCGATGACTAAGCCGTTCTAATACTCCCGCCCTCTGCAGCGGGAGTAAAGAACGGCTAAGTTCCTGGATAATTCGACTAAGCTTCAGATGGAGTTAACACCCCCTCTGAATCAAGTCTCATTTATAACGTTTCTTTATAGCGGCTACCACCGGAACACTAATAGCGGCGGCAATAATGGCTTCCGGAACGCCATTGACAAGCGCAATACTATAGATCACTTTGGCGGCGGTTCCCATTTCAATCCCCCGGGTTGCCGCAAACTCAGCCGCATACAATAGATACAGCATTGTCAGAAAACCAAAGGTATTAGTAAGCGAACCAACTACCGCACCTACACCAATCCGAACTCCTTCGCGCTGACCCAGCGTCCATTTATAGGCATAGTAAGTCGTAATCCCGATAAGCACCCGTGGCAATACAGATACCAGCGGATTAATAATGGCAAACGAAAGAATTGTCGGTGATGTTAAATTTTGGACAATACTAAACAAGCCAAAAATTAAGCCAATCATGGCTCCTACCAGCGGCCCTTCCAGAAGGGCGCCAATGATAACCGGAATTTGCATAATAGTGGCTTTGGCTGTCGGCAAGGGAATAAACCCAAAACCCGAAAGTCCTAACATGATCGATATGGCTGACAGCATACCAACAACCGTGATCTGCCGCACCCCAAACTTGCTTGTTCCTCGCAATGATGCCGTTTTTCCCATTTTCATTACCTCCGTTCTTATTCCCGTCCAGGATATAAGTCGATTTTTTTCTAAGCCCGCCCAAATCATCAGTCTGGTTTACCGTGAATACCAGCTACTAAAGATGCTTTGCGCAACTCCGATAACATGTTACCACATTTCAACTAAAATTTGTATAGTTTTTTTATATTTTTTTCACGTCTGTGCCTGCCTTTTTGTCCAGGCTGCCCGGTATATAAAGATATAATACACCAGGCCACCAAGCAGAATAAGGATACTGCCGGTAAAGAGAAATACTGTCGATATTCCCAGCCAGGAACTAATCGCGCCACCCATAACCGGCCCGGACATTTGGCCCAGCTGATTGGCTGTTGTTGTCAAACCAAATACACGGCCCTGTGCATCGGCACTGGCCGAAGACACGGCAATCGCATTAATAGCAGGAAATACACCTACAATAAATAATCCATAAAAAAATTGCAGCACACCAAACTGATAAAGATCACTAGCGAAAAACTGCCAAAAATTAAAAAATCCGGCTCCTACAAAAGCAATTGTCATAACGTTAAAGTATCCCTGAGTTTGACCGATCCGTCCCCACAAGGGAGCAGCCAATGCGCCAGCAACACCGGCCAGGCTAAATACTATCCCGGCCTTAAGCGCAACCCCATCTAACGACCCTTGCAGCTCTGCCACATACAGGGCAATAACCGGCTGCAGCACCATGCCAATAGCCTGCACCGCAAACATCAGCACCAGCATTTGCACCAGCTTGCGGTTGGTGAGCGACTGTTTTAAATCCGCCCACATACTACTGCTCTCTTTTGAACACGCCTTGCTCTTGACCTCAGGTTCTGTCACCAAAATACCGACAATCAGCGTGCTGCAAAAAATAATACCAGCTGCCACTACAAAAGAAAGACGCATGCCAAAAATGTGCGAAAGCGTCCCACCTATCATGGGACCCAAAATACCGCCGATCAATAGCGTGGTTTGCATAATCCCCAGGCTAAAACCCAGGTTTTCCTTAGGTGTTGAAGCCGCTACAATCGCCATTGCCGCCGGCACAAATCCATTGGCAAACCCCTGCAGCAGTCTTACAAAAAACAAATCCAGCGGATTTCTTACCAGCGATCCTAAAAAATAAACCACCGCCAGGCTAAAGCCTGCCCGTATCACCATACGGCGCCGGCCGCTTTTATCCGAGCACCGCCCCCAGTAAGGAGCCAGCACGGCCGCCACCAGAAAGGTAACCGAAAGCACCAAGCCTGACCACATATTCACCGACTGGGGACTTGCCCCAATATCTAAAAGATATAACGGCAGAAACGGTATTACCATAGTATAACTTGCGCCTGATAACATCACTGCCAAAGCTAAAGTCCAAAGATTTCTGCGCCAATTCAAAGCTACACTACTCCTTTCTCAATTATCCGCCCGCGGTTTCTAGTCTGGAGTTTCCTCCAACACGCCGCCAAGCAGATCAAAGCCGGCAACCACTCTTCGTTTGAGCACAACGCCTTTTTTCCGGCAGGCATTTACATATAGGGTAAACGCGGTTTCTAATAATTCAATATGATTTTCAAGCCCATAGGTGGCAGCATTATAAAACTGCTGATAAAAATCTTCCTCCTGCGCCACTCTGTCCCCTGATTGGCGGTTATGAAGATATTCCTGCAACAGCACATTTAAAATAAGCTGCCAGCCGCCAATCCCTTTTTGCGCCAACGCAATGGTTTTACGATCAAACGTAATATAGTTTTTGCCGTCTGTCCAGGCTTTGGCCGTATCGGATACGCCAAGGTCGATTTGTCTGACGGCAAGTTCCCCTTTTCCTTCCCGACTAAGTTCCAATACCGCTGGTATCTTGCGTGATAATTGGTTAAGTGCCGCAAGCGCCGCCTGTTCCTCTTTGGTCCACTCGTTAGGCGGCACCGGCATCCTAAGCTCTGACAATTCTACGCAGACACCCTTAACATTTTCAAAGACTACCGGCTGCGCCTCCTTATACCAGGGCTGAACTTTTGTTATGCCTTGCTTGAACTGCTCGACAAACTCCCGCACGGTTTCCGCATCAAACCGTTCCAGTGTCGCCTTTGACAAAATAAACCCCCGTTTGGTGCGATGAATATACTCAGCCAGCGTATTGCCGCTTTCTGCCGCTGATATTGGCCTATGACCCCAAAGCAGTGTTGGGGCAAGTTCACTTAACGTATGATATTTCCCCAGAATGTCCTGAACCAGTTTGGCCGTTTTTACAGTCTTTTCATCTATTTCCCCTGCCAGGAACAGATGGATTAAGCGGTTGCGCGCTGCGCTGGTAAGCCGCTCCTTGTGAACTTTACCGTTTTGCTGCAGCAATGGTTTAATCTGCTTCCAGACTTCACACTCACTAACTAAAATATCATTGCGAGCCATATTAAGTGCCAGACGAACACCAGGTTTAGTAACAACAGTACCGCCACAGCCAAACTGATAGGCTGGATAGCGTTTTACAAAAAAACCAAGATTATACACATACAAATCACCGGTTTCCCGGATTTTGACCCAGGCTTCCGGCGTATCATAGGTCCATTTCTCCCTGCCAGCCTCTTTACTGATTACTTTGCCGTTAAGTACGACCTTGGCCGGCACAAACTTAACAAGTTCCTTTAGTTCCCGCTCAAAAGTAAATAAATCATTGGCTGTCATCGCTTGATAAAACACACCTTCAATTACCAGACCCGGTTGCGGCGGCAAACCGTCTGCCAAGTCATAATCAAGCCCCTTATTTTTAATATCCACATCCATGCGAAAGGTATTTGTCAGCCAGGAGGTGGCACAGAAATTCCAAAGCTGTGCCCGGCCAATCCCAAACTGACCAAACTCACGGTCGGCCTCCTTATGTTCGAACCCGAATACTTCAAAACATTGCTCAATTTCCTCACGAGCTCTAAAGCCGCGGCCATTATCACTAATCACCAGTTTATGTTGGGTTGCGCTAATGATTATTTCACTCGCGCCGGCATCAATGCTGTTCATCACACATTCGCCCACGCTTTTAGCCAGCGTTCCGGCCTGTGCCTTGATTAGCGAATAAATAATATCAGGTGCTACGGTAAATTTCCGGGTATTCTGTGTTTTATCCATGCTGCATCCCCCTCAAAGTAACAAATCCCGCTGTGGGTGTCTGCGTAAAGAAAGTACCCATAGCCTACCTTTTAGTAGGCTATGGGTACTTTCTTTCGCTGTTTTCACCTGTTTGTCCTGCAAAAAATATACATATTCTAACAATTCTCGCATATTCCTTTTTAGCAACAAACAAATAGGGCCGCCCTACCGGCGGCCCTGTACCCATTACGCTTTTTTCTTGAAACACCCCAATGAAATTAAGCGTTTATTCCTGTGTCATGGGTCTCAGGAATATCGTCTTCAAAACCGGCACTAACTAATTTGGCAATAACCAAGTCACCAGATACATTGATGGTTGTTCTGCACATATCCAGGAAACGGTCAACACCAAGAATCAAGCCTAAGCCTTCTACCGGGACGCCAACATTAACGCACAAAATCGCAATGATTGGCAAGGTTCCGCCAGGAACACCGGCAGTACCGACACCACCCAGAACAGCAGTCAACACAACTACCACTTGCTGGCCCCAAGTCAAATCAACACTGAACACCTGAGCCAGGAACAATAAAACCGCACCTTCGTACAAACCTGAGCCATTTTGGTTGGCAGAAGCACCGCAGGTCAATACAAAACGCGCAATCTTGGGAGGAATGTGTAATTTTTTCTCAGCCACTTCTAATGCAATTGGCAACGTAGCATTGGAAGATGCAGTGGAAAATGCATATACATAGGCTTCTTTACAATCCCTAAAGTACTGCCAGGGGTTTGTTTTGGCAAAAATTTTGAGGCAAGCAGCATAAACCACAAGCTGCTGAATTAATAAACTCAATACAACAACAAGCACAAAGTAAGCGACGTTTGCCAGGAAGCCGGCACCCATCCGATAGGTAGTATTAAATACAATGGCAAAAATACCATAAGGAGCAAGTTTCATTGCCCAGTCAATAATTTTCAGTGAGCACTCGAAAATCGCTTCCAACACTTTGACAAACGGATGATTATCATCTTTAACGATAATACTGAGCGCATAACCAAACATCAAGGCAAATACCATTACCGCGATAATTTCGCCACCAAACGCTCTGGCAGCAGAATCAATCGGATTCTGTGGAATCAAATCAGTAATATAGGTAGTCCAAGGCTTGGCTTGGGCAGCCTTCATGTTTTTGTCAATAGCGACAACACCCTGATTTTTGGCAAGCTGTTCCTTGTCAAACTGCAGACCAACACCAGGCTGCATCACATTGGTCAGCCCTACGGCAATAAAAACTGCAATTAAGCTTAACAACAGAGTAAATGCTAGCGACCTTTTGGCAACCTTACCCAAGCTGCGGCCTTTACCCAGTTCATAAACACCAAGCATTAACGCCGAAACTAGCAAAGGAACAACAACCATAAAAATCATTTTGAGGAAAATGGCTCCAGTTAAAGTACAAACGTCAGTAACTGCTTTCATCCAGGGATAGGTTTTTTCAGGTACAGTATAATACGCAATAAGACCGACAATAACACCTAGACAGAAACCTAAAATGAGTTTTTGATATTGCTTCATTTTTTTACCTACCTTTCGTAAAATTAATGAATCCATTCCCGTAATACTTTTTGCCAGTTTTTTTTGTGTCACCTTCTTACTCCCCCATCGCAAAACAGGCATAAGTATCTCTCCAATGTACTTTTTGCCACCATCCCCTGTCTGTGAAAGTAATATTAACACAGCATTATTACGGTTTACTTTTTCATTATAACTCAAATGTGGCCGGAAGTTATAGTCTTTTTTATAAAAAATACAAAAAACAATTTAGTATTTTTAGAATATTCATTAGTATTCCCCAGGTGTACATTTACTTTTTACAACTTTACCCACTATTTACTTCAACTTCATTCTGTTACATTTTCAATAACTCTAATCGTTTAGCCCGCTGTACCAAGGTTGATGACCCCCTACCCCGCTCCGGGACATCCTCCAGCGGAATATTAAGTTCCCGGGCAATCAGCGCTCTAACCCGCGGACCGCAAAAGGCTCCCTGACAGCTGCCCATACCGCTGCGAGTACGCAAGTTAACTGCCGCAACCGATTTCACCGGAATATTCCGGTGTAAGCAATCGATAATTTCAGCTTCGGTGACCTTTTCACACCGGCAAATAATATGCTGCTCCGGATCTATTGCATTGATATCTCCGGCAAAGGCTGCGTCTTTTTTTCTGATAATCGGTGCTCTGTAGGGATTAAACGCCGGATTAAGCTGCAAGTCGAGACCGACTGCTCGTAAAACTTCGATAACCTCCAGCGCAATAGCCGGCGAAGACGTAAGACCCGGCGAGTCAATTCCCACCAGATTAATGAAGCCTTTTACACTGCTTTCTTCAATAATCCAGTCAGATTTATTAGATACCGGGCGATTACCGGCAAACGACTTGAGCGCTTTCTTCATGGTAAAACCCGGAACCGATTTACGGGCAGTTTCCACAATGTATTTTAGTGCCTTTTCATCTGTTCCCAAATCCTCTTTATCATCAATCTCCTCGGCATTGGGGCCAATCATTAAATTGCCGTGATAGGTAGTCGTCACCAGAATACCTTTACCCAGTTTTGTCGGCACCTGAAAAATGACGGAATTAGCCAGGTAATTTTGGTCTTTATCAAGCAAAACATATTGACCACGCCGCGGAGTTATCTGATACTCATTAATCCCTACCATCCGCGCGACCTGATCACTATGAATGCCTGCAGCATTAATCACATACCGGGTCAATATCTCAACACCTGTATTGGTTGTAAGCAAAAAACCGTCTGCCTTTTGTTCTATTTGTACTACTTCTGTTTCCAGATAAAGCTTAACACCGTTTGCAACAGCATTCTCCGCTAATGCCTGCGCAAATTCATAAGGTGAGGTAACCCCGGCATTTTCGCAATACAAGGCGGCTTTTGCCTTCTGGCTTATGTAGGGTTCGAGTTTCCGCGCTTCTTCGCCATCCACAATACGCAAACCGCGCACACCGTTCTTCTCCCCATAGGCCGCAAGCTCTTGCAGAGTTGCCACTTCTTCCTCCTGAAAAGCCAGCACCAGTGAACCTGTTTTCCGATACCCAAAGTTGAGCTCATTATTTAATTGTTCATACATCTGATTTCCTTTAACACAGAGTTTTGCTTTTAAGCTACCTGGTTTATCAGAATAACCACCATGAACAATGCCACTATTGGCTTTTGAACAACCACAGCCGACATCGTCCTGCCGTTCAAGCACACACACCTTGAGCTGATAGCGCGACAACTGCCTGGCAATATTAAGACCCACAACTCCAGCACCAATAATACAAACATCAAGCATAACTGCGCCCCCTTTGGTTGTAACTTATTTTTATTAATATTTATTATCCATCCTTTTCTTAAATCCTGCTTGTAACAATACATACTCACTACAACCTGCGTTTCCCTCATGCCTCAGTTTCTGTGTAAACTGTCTTTTTAATAACAAGAGCCTGAACGCTGCAGTCTACCTTGCAACATTCAGGCTCCAAATTCATTATGGTTATTATACGATTGTATCTACTAACCCGCCGACTCCATACAGCTGACTGTAAAAAGAAGTATAGGTGCTGCCAAGATATTCACTAAGCTGCGCCTGATATTGCGTATTGAGCGCACTGCGTTCGGTGCTGTTCCCATTATTCACCATCGCAGCCATTGGCTGCGCCAGGGTATTTGTGGCAACTTTAGCAACTTTGCTGGCCAAGCCACCAGCGCTGCCCAAAGCAGTCTTTACTGCTGACAAGTTGGTGGTCACGGCTTGTTCCAGCTTATCCTTATCAACAGTTAGCGTCTTATCATTATTAACCGTAATTCCAATATCGGCCAAGCTAACTTTATTATCACTTGCAGCCTCTGTCAAATTTTTAAGCAGCCGCTTATTGAGTATGCTGGAATTATCCTTATCCTGTAATGTTTCCACCGTATCATTATATTTTTCAGCAAAATCCTGTACCGCGCTGACAACAGCCTTGCTGTCATCTTTTTTAAATACACTGTTTTGGCTACTTGCAACCAGTGTCTGCGCCGAAGTTTTCAGATCGTCATAAGCTTCCCGGACATCACGAAGTGTTCTGCTTAGCTGTGCCTGATTTGCTGCATTACGCGAAATCGCGCTGCTGTTTTGATTCTGATATCCGGACAATATGGCCGAAACAGGTGTAGAGTTGTTCCCATAAAGCTGTCGAATAAGAGAACTGTAGGAATTATACCGATTATAGCTACTAATAGCATTGACCATATTATCACCTCATCATCAATTACATACTTAGTCTTATTTTCAGTGTATAGTAAAATTATTCCATGGTCAACAATTTTCTAATATTTTTCTAATATTTTTCTGTCACTTTTTGTCATTTTATGTTTTAAAGCAGGAAAATAATCGCCTTACCGGGAATATCTTTTGCGATATATCACAGAGAAAGAGGTTTATCATGAAGTTAATCTCCTGGAATGTTAACGGCCTGAGGGCTTGTATTACCAAAGGCTTTACCGATTTTTTCACCGCTGTTGATGCGGATATTTTCTGTGTGCAGGAAACCAAAATGCAACAAGAGCAATCCGAGCTGGAACTGGCAGGTTATCAGCAATACTGGAATAGCGCCATAAAAAAAGGCTACTCCGGCACGGCAATTTTTACGCGCATTGAGCCATTATCGGCCACCTACGGCATGAATATCGCCGGCCATGATCAGGAAGGCCGCATCATTACTCTGGAATTTGCCGATTTTTATTTAGTCAATGTCTATACCCCGAATTCTCAGCGGGAACTTGCCCGCCTTGACTACCGCATGAAATGGGAAGAGGATTTTGGCTCTTATCTCCTTAATCTCGATAAACAAAAACCAGTAATTGTCTGCGGCGACCTCAATGTCGCCCATCAGGAAATCGACATTAAAAATCCTAAAACCAACCGACGAAATGCCGGTTTTACCGATGAAGAGCGCAATAAAATGACCTTGCTGCTTGCCACAGGCTTTACCGATACGTTTCGCTTTCTCTATCCTGACAGACAAGATGCCTACACTTGGTGGTCCTATATGATGAATGCCAGAGCGCGCAATATCGGTTGGCGTATTGATTACTTCCTGGTATCTAATCGCTTAGCACCTTCTATAGTTGAGGCCAGCATCTATCCTGATATTTTAGGAAGCGACCATTGCCCAGTCGGCCTTGAACTAAAATAAGCACATAAAAACCAGTGCCTGCTCGGCACTGGTTCTTTTTTCGCAATAAATACAAAGCTTCTATTTGTCAGTGAATAGCCTTTTTCTTAAATCTGCCGCCCATAACCTCATGAACATCATTAAAGGTAACAAAGGCGCCTTCGTCTATTTCGTCAATAATCGATTTTAGTTTGGCCATCTCCAATCGCGTAATAACACAATACAATACGTCTTTACGTTCTTTGGTGTAACCACCTGAACCATGCAGAACGGTAACACCCCGCCCCAGGCGCGCCATAAGTGTTTCGGTTATTTCGTCAGGTTTATCTGTTACAATCATAACCGCCTTGGATTCATCCAAACCTTCAATTACAATATCAATAACTTTGAAAGCAACAAAATACGCTACCAGAGAATACATGGCTTTATCCCAGCTAAACACCAAACCCGCACTGGTAAGGATAAATAAATTGAAAAACATAATGACTTCACCAACCGAGAAACTGGTTCGTTTATCCATCAAAATGGCGACAATCTCTGTCCCGTCAAGTGACCCACCATACCTGATAATAAGGCCAACGCCAATACCAATAATAATACCGCCGAATATGGCTGCTAAAAACAGATCATTGGTAAGTCCTGGTATAGGATGAAATACCGAGACCCAGTAAGACAGCGATATAATAGAAAAGAGCGTCGATATCGCAAAGCTTTTTCCAATCTGCGTATACCCAAGATACAAAAACGGTATATTCAGCAAGACCAAAAACAGACTTAGCGGCACTCCTGTTAAATGACTGGCCATTATCGAGATGCCGACAATGCCACCATCAATAATGTTGTTGGGAACCAAAAAAATCTCTAAACCAACTGCTGCAATAATTGACCCAATAAAAAGTAATACATACTTTTGAAAAATACGTAAATTTGAACTTTTTTTGGTCATTTATCCTCCTCCTTCGGTTCATTTGTTAGTTGTTAGGCGCAGCTAGACTTTACCTGTTCATCAAGCCTACATAAACTTTCATGCTAATATCATCTACCAAAAAGTCGACTACAATAATATTAGGCACGGCCAGCCTTACTTGGCCATCACTGCCAATAAGAAGTGTCGGCGGAGAAATATCCAGGTCATTAATACCGGTTTTAACAAAATTGGTACATGCATTGGCACACACCATATTTGCCATTTCAGAAATGGCACTTTGCGCCAGGTTATCTAATTCAGTCACTTCCATACCCATCATCATCTTGGAGGCAAACTGCTTGGCCGAATCCATATCCATACCAATCAAGATGGCACCCTGCAGCGGGCCAAGCACACCGATATTAACCAGTATTCCCCGATAATGCAAGGTGCAGTCTTCCAGTGCCAGACCTTTTTTTTCAACCTTCTGGAAGCCAATCTGTGGGAGAATACCAACAAACGCCTCTAGTACAGGATTAATTATGTTTACATCCATAATACCCTCCCCTTCTTAAAGCCCGCACCAAGGTATACTCTGCCAAAATCCGTATCAGCGTACATGCCACGCAATTGAACACTAGGGCTGGCAATTTCAGTCTGCACCCCATAAAATACACTTGGCGGCGATACTCTAAGACTAAAGGACTGATCTTTCTTATTAAGCATAGAGCAGGCGATTCCGCCAACAATATTGGCAAACTCCGCGCACATAGCCACAATCTCTTCCTGGCCTTTCGGCGGTCGGCGCAAGATAACTTCCGCCATTTTCGCTGCTGTCTCTTGAGAAAAATCCATAATCATCGAGCCCGAATAACGCCCGATAATGCCAATTACAATGGTTATCCCCTGAGAAATGTGCTTGTCGGCACACTGACTTTCCGAAAAAGTGGCAATGGTTTTGGTCATGCGGGTTATACTTTGCCCCAACGCTTCCTGAAAAACACCGACACCCCAGTCTTCAAGCTGCTTATACAGCGTATCAGGTGACATTACGCCTTCAATAACCCGCTTTAAAAGTTCCGGCTCAGCAGGTTTTTGCAAATAACCAAGCACGCCGGTTCGCTTGGCTTCGGCCTCGGTTTCCTCATCCTTCATAGAGCTAATTAAGATAATTTTGGCCAGTGGATCATGGGCCAGCAACACCTTGCTACACTCAAAACCATCCGCCCCGGGCATAGCTATATCCATAGTTACAATATCCGGCTTACACTGATCATAGGTTTCTACCAAGGACTCCAGAGATTCTGCCTCTCCGACAACCTCATAGCCTTCTTGTTGCAAACTATCAGCTAAAATCACACGGGAAAAGGAGGAGTCGTCAACAACCATAATTCGAATACTCAATTTCAGCCCTACTTTCGTATTGTATTTTCACATAACCGGTTACACGAATTCTCCCAAAAAATGTGATTATTATATATAAATAATGATACCTTAAATTACCTAAGAAAACAACTCCAGGAACTTTTTTTCGACAAAAAAATACTTAATTTGTCGAAAAACGCCACTGGAGTTGAGTGGTTCTATATAGCGGTTTTTAGTTGGCTAAACGTTCTAACGCTGCATTTCTTTACAGCAAAATTATTCTACAGCAACACCGAACCGCGATTGTAAAAAAGCGACAAACAGTTGGCAAAGCTCAGGATCAAACTGCGTTCCAGCACATAGCTTAACTTCTTCTATGCACGGACCTAAGTCAACAGGCCCCCGATAGCAGCGTCCTGTTGTCATTGCGTCAAAAGAGTCACAGATTGCCAGCATCCTGCTTAATAGCGGTATATTCTCACCAGCAAGCCCATCAGGATATCCTTTACCATCATACCGTTCATGGTGATGCAGCATACTGGGCAGAACAGCCTGGGCACCCTCGATACGACCAATAATTTCGGCTCCTTGATGCGCATGCTTTCTCATGACTTCGTATTCTTCATCAGTAAGCTTGCCAGGTTTAGTAAGAATATCACTCGGTGTTTTTATTTTGCCGACATCATGAACAAGCCCCACAATAAATGCGAGACTGATTTCATCAGAGCTCATTCCCATCTCAGCCGCCAAACCGGACATAAGTTCAGCCACATGCTCCGCATGCATCAGGGTGTACGGATCACAATAATAAATCTGGTGACAAAACTCCTCAATTGCTTCCATATTGACAGTATTTATTATAGATAGTTGTTGATTGTCGCGCACTTACCTCACTCCTACCAATTAGTCCCTGGATAATTTCGACAAGAATTCCTGCAGCGTCAAAGCGCCGTCTGAATTAAGTCTCCATTTATCACGGGTGGTTTTCAACTATATCTATTGGTTTTACGGTATCTTCCACTAAATATTTCTGCGCACAATCAATTATCCCTTTATTTTCCATTTGCTGGTATGAATTAAATTTTTATTCCCCGCTCTTTGCGATTAATCATTAAAAAAACCTTGTCTTTCCCTACATCTCTTTGGCAGGCACCGGCCCCCGCGCCAAAGCGACTTTACCTGTCCTGACAATCTCTATAATGCCAAAATCCAGTAGCACTTCACAAAAAGCGTCAATTTTGCTTTCTTCACCTGTCAGTTCAATTGCCACCGTTTCCCGGTTAACGTCAATGATTTTGGCCCGAAAGATTTCGACAACATTTACCAAGTCAGAACGATTAGTTTTGCTGGCTTTTACCTTAATAAGCGCTAATTCCCGTTCAATAGACTCGACATAGGTAAGATTTACAATCTTGATAACATCAACCAATTTGGATAATTGGTTAACAACCTGTTCGAGTTCCACCTCATTGTCAGCCTCAACACTTACCGTAATCCGGGTAGTATCCGCCTCTTCCGTATAACCGGCAGCAATACTTTCAATATTAAATGCCCGTCGGCTGATTAGTCCTGATATATGGGTTAATACCCCAGGCCGATTTTCCACCAGCACTGCCAATGTATATTTCATCAGTTCATTCCCCCTAACAGCATTTGATCCAAACGTCCGCCTGGCGGCACCATTGGCAATACGTCTTCCGTAGGCGGAACCAGTACTTCAACAAGTACCGGTCCCTCCATTGACAAAGCTTTTTCCAGCACAGTATCAAGTTCCTCAGGCCGGGTCACGCGCATACCGGGCACACCCATAGCCTCAGCCAACTTGACAAAATCAGTTTTGCCTTTAAGCGTGGAGTGAGAATAGCGTTGGCCGTAAAACATCCGTTGCCACTGATGCACCATTCCCAGCACTTCATTGTTCATAACAAAAATCTTCACCGGCAGGTTATTATCCGCCACGGTTGCGAGTTCCTGACAATTCATCATAATGCTGCCATCACCGGTAAACAGCACTACCTGTGAGTCAGGCAGACCGAATTGCGCTCCCAGGGCTGCCGGCAAACCATAGCCCATAGTTCCCAGGCCGCCTGAAGTGATAAACGAACGCTCACGCTTAAAATTATAAAATTGCGCCGTCCACATCTGATGCTGGCCAACATCAGTCACCACAATCGTATTCTCCTGGGTAAGGCGGCTTACCTTCTCAATAACCAATTGCGGCATAACCTTTTCTGAAGCTTGGTCATATGTTAGCGGCTGTTCCTTTTTCCAGCTCTGCACACACTCATGCCATGCGGCAATCCCTTGCCGCCACTCTGTCGCACTGCGCTGTCCCGCTTTTTCATTGAGGAGTGGCAGCGACCAGCGCAGATCACCAACCACCCGGAGATCAGCACGCACATTTTTATTAACTTCGGCCGGATCAATATCAAAATGCACAATTTTGGCCTGAGGCGCAAAGTTCTTTACAACACTGGTTACCCGATCATCAAAACGAACGCCGATACCCAGAAGCAGATCACATTCGGTTGTTGCCATGTTGGCGGCATATGTGCCATGCATGCCCACCATGCCCAAATGCTGCTCAGCATCGGCCGGAATACAGCCCAACCCCATCAAGCTTGAAAACACCGGAAAACCGGTCAGCTCAACCAGCTTGCGAAACTCTTGGGCCGTATCGGAGAGCACTACCCCGCCGCCGACAAAAATTACCGGATTTTGGGCTTCCAGCATAGCCTGTACAGCCAGTTCCACACTGTTAGGCTCACCGTCAAACAGCGGCGTATATCCGCGTAGTGAAACAGTCTCCGGATATTCAAAATCTATTGTCGCATTAAATACATCACGCGAAATATCAACAACCACCGGCCCCGGCCGCCCGGTTCTGGCAATATAAAAAGCTTCTTTTAAAATCCGCGGCAAATCCTGAATCCTTTTCACCAAGTAATTGTGCTTGGTAATCGGTGTTGTAATCCCTCGGACATCGGCTTCCTGAAAAGCGTCTTTGCCAATCACACCAACCCCGACCTGACCGGTAATGGCGACAAGCGGCACCGAATCCATATAAGCAGTAGCTATACCGGTTACCAGATTAGTGGCACCAGGACCTGAAGTCGCAAAACATACTCCTGTTTTCCCGGTTGCCCGCGCATAACCGTCGGCAGCATGGACGGCCCCCTGTTCATGCCGGGTCAAAATATGAGGAAAATCAGCCTTAAATAAGGCATCATACAAGGTTAGCACACATCCTCCCGGATAGCCGAATACCAATTCTACCCCTTCGGCTTTCAAACATTCAATAACGGCTTCCGCTCCCAACATTTTCAAGCTATTTTCCCCCTTCTGTTCTCTTCGTAAAAAAATAAAAAAACCTCTGTCCCTTGTTTAAAGGGACGGAGGTTAATCCGCGATACCACCCAAATTCTATGGCTATTGCCATAGCAACTCACCGGTACGGAGTATATGCATACACTCGATACCTCGCCGCAATAACGGGCGGCAATACCTCTTGCGAGAACCCGGCGCAGCCTACTAACACTTCAGCCCGCAACTCGCGGATGATTTTCATTATAGTTGATAGTGCCGGCTCACACCAAACCCGGCTCGCTGTGGCTATCATGATATAACTACTCTTCCGTTCATCGTCATTTGATTTATTTTATTAAATGTAATATTACAGAAAAATCATTCGATTGTCAAGAATAATGTTTAAGTGTAACTTTCCATCCTGTACCAATGCAAAAACCTCTGTTCAACCACCATACTCTGGTGTATATTCCAGTAATTTGGTTTTAGCCTTGTTGGCATCCAACAGCTTAAACAAGGTGTCAAAATCTGTTGTACTGTACATCGCTATACGGCGCAACAAATAGATGTTGTCCCGATCAGGCTTATTCAGTCCAGGCAGCACGGTAAAAGCGGCCTGATAGTCGGCCCCTTCGGTTTTTTCCCATGTTTTTAGATTATAATAGCCATACGGATAGGAAAACAACGCAATATCTCGCGCGGTAATTTGCCTCAGTTTCTTTTTAATATCTCCAATCTCGTGTTTTAACTCATTTTCCGGCAATGTCGTCAAATCCCGGTGAGTCAGCGTATGTCCGCCAAAAGAGATGCCATAGTCAGACATCTCCTGGATCTGCTTGGTTGACAAGCGTTTTTCCCTGTCAATATTTACGCCCACCATAAAAATCACTGCCGTAAATCCTTGTTCCTGTAATATTGGAAACGCCCTGGTATAATTGTCGTCATACCCGTCGTCAAAGGTAATCAGTATCGGCTTTTCCGGCAGTTCCACAGACTGCCCTCGCATGTAAGCCACAAACTTTTCCGGTGGAATAGTCTCAAAACCGGCGCTTTTCAGCATAGCCATCTGGCGTTCAAACTCTGCCGGCGTCACCGTCAAATGAGGCAGCTCGGTTTTTTCTTCGCTTACATGATGGTATAATAATACAGGTATACCGTTAAGATACTGAGCACAGGCATTATTGGCAAACATGGCAGGTATAAGTCCGATCAGCAAGCCAATAAGCTGCTGGCACAATAATTTCTTTTTGAAGAATTGCATTTCTGATCCCTCTTTTATTGGTAGTATTGGCTTATATTATAACCCAATTTAAGGAGGAAGAAAACCCGCGTTTACCCCTCTACTTCGCACTGAAGTCTGATATAACAGGCTAGCTTGGCATGTTGCCCATTATTTGCATCTTAGGTAAAGACTTCAAACCGAAAGGCAGGTTCTACTATGACACAGCTAAAATGGGGCATTCTTTCCACAGGTACTATCGCAAAAAAATTCGCCGACACACTTTGCCAGCTTCCCAATTGCGGCACACTGCAAGCCGTCGCTTCCCGCAGCCAGGAAGCTGCCGATCAATTTGCCGGCAGTTATAACATTCCACGAGCCTATAACGATTATTTATCACTGGTACGCGATCCTGACATCGATGTTATTTATATTGCCACCCCACATTCCCTACATTATGAAAATGCCAAACTCTGCCTGGAACATAACAAACATGTGCTTTGTGAAAAATCCTTTACCGTTAACCTGAACCAGGCAACCGCCCTTACTCAACTTGCCAAAGAGAACAACCTATTTCTCATGGAAGCTTTCTGGACCAAGTTTCTCCCTGCCTATCAGCTGCTTAACCAAACCATCGCCAAAGGAGAAATTGGCAACATAACCCATTTCCGGGCACAGTACGGCTTTGCGCCAACAGGCGCGCGTTATGTGCGGAAATTTGATCCCAACCTGGCCGGCGGCACTTTACTAGACATCGGTGTTTACGCCCTGGGAGTGGCGGCCATGCTGCTGGGTTATCAGCCGGAACATATGTATTCCAACGCCATTATCGGCGAATATGGTACCGACACATTTAACAGCATTATGCTGTCCTACCCCAACGGCATCACCGCCCATTTAATTACCGCCATTGGCACCGTTATCGAACAGGAAGCCGTGCTTTTCGGCACTAAAGGCCAGATTACCCTGCCCAATTTTTCGGCTTTACAAAGCTTTATCGTTGCCAAAAGCGACGGCATTTCTTACACGGTGGATGCTCCCTTTGAAACCAACGGCTTTGAATATCAAATACGGGAAACAGCCGCCTGCTTACTGGCCAACCAGACCGAAAGCAGCATCATGACTCACCAAAACACCTTAGCCATCATGAAACTAATGGATGAAGCCCGCGCCGCCTGGGGATTGCGCTTCCCTTGCGAGGCGTAAACCAGTACCTCCGCCGCTACCAAACACAAACTAATATATCATTACATTTTTACGGCCTCGGCTGCTGTTTTCCCACAGTAGCCGAGGCCGTCTTTCTTGCTAATTATAATTTTACTATATCCAACTGCGTGCAATCTTAGAATAGCCTGCTTTATTACTTACCCATAACAAAACCGTTTTTTTCAAAAACAGCTTTGCTTTCAGCACTAAACAGATATTCGACAAAAGCTTCTGCCGCTTTCTGCTGTTTGCTGTTGGTGGCTATGGCTACCGGGTAAACAATGGGCTCATGGCTGCCTTCCGGTGCAACAGCAGCAACCTTTACTTTATCACTGGAAATAGCATCGGTTTTATATACAATTCCGGCTTCAACATTGCCTGTTTCGGTATAAGCCAAAACAGTGCGCACATCTTTCGCAAATACCACACGGTCTTTTACTTTGTCCCACAGTCCCAGCTTTTGTAATACCTGTTGTGCATACTGACCGGCAGGCACGACGGCTGTTTCACCCAGCGCAAGCTTCTGCACAGCATCCTGGTTTAAATCTTCATATTTGGTTATATTCAGTTTACTATCCTTGGACACAACAACCACCAATTTATTCTCAACCAGATTTTTACGAGTGGCTTTATTCATAAGATTTTTTGCCTCAAGTTCGTTCATTTGCTTTGGTGCAGCTGAAATAAAAATATCGGCAGGCGCACCCTGCTCAATTTGTTTTTGCAGTGAACCCGAAGCTCCCAGATTATAGACAAGCTTTACATTAGGATTTTTGGCCTGGTAGTTCTTTTGAATTTCCGCCAAGGCATCTTTCAGACTAACCGCAGCCGAAATATTGAGTTCCACCGACTGAGCTTGCTGCGCCGCAGGTGGAGCCTGTTTTTCGCCACTGCAACCAGACAGAGCCACAACCACAGTTAACAAACAAGCCACCACAAACAATAAACTTATCTTTCGCATAATCTCTTCCCCCTCATGTTCGCTCTGTCCGGCAGTCAAACCGCCAAGTAAGCGTTTAATTAAAATAAACTAACTTAAACAAACATAACTTTACTTGTTATTATAGTACTGATCCTCCAACAATTGCAAGCTAATAACAGATATTTTATTTAAAAATATCTGTTATTAGCTTGCATTATATATAAAATATACTAATTTAAAGCCTCTAATAGTTACTATTTCTATTGCATAATTTCTCCTCAGATACTATAATAGCATTAAAATCAGTTATATTTGTTTAAGTTAGTTTATGTTAGTTGTTATGAATTGCTTTGTTTTTCCATATTTACAATCACATACTTTGCTCCTTAGCCGCTTTACCTAACCCTTGACGCGGTATGGTATCCGGCCGATCGGCATAGCGGGAAACGGCTATGTCTCCCTTTTCCCTTGGAAAGGAGCAATATTTTTAGGCGGCGCAGCCTGCGTCTACTTCTCGGTTGGCATTTCGCTCGCTTACATCTATTGCCAAGTCTTTCCATCGCGGATAGGCTTGGCATCTTTTGTTCTCAAGAACCACTACTACCTTACTAGGAGGAAAATTATGTTCGAACGCATTCATGCCCAGAGTGATCTCCTGAAGGGCGGAAAAATCATGTTATTAGTCGATTGCGAACCTGGTTGCTATACATTAACTGACTTAGAATACTCCGAACACGCACTGCAAGAACTCCTTGTAGACACACAAAAAACCATTCAGGAAGCCATTGCTACCAAAAACAACTTTACTCTTGAAACCTATGTCAATATCCTCACATCGCTAACCAACAACCTTAAAGTCATTACCGAATCACTACTTGCAGTCAAAACAAGAATCCATACGACCCAAAATGTTCAAAGTAAAATCATTGCCGAATCCTACCAAATAGAAAGTATCGAATACCGCGCAAATAAACTTGGATAAAGAGCGAGGTAAGTTCGTATGAACACTGCAGATTTCACGTTAACAATCAATTCTATTACGATTGATACACTCCCCCTTTTTGTCCAGCTCACCGCTGATATGACCTCCTCCTACAAAGAAATTGACTTACTCTATCAAACCGATAAAACCCGCTACCAACTTGCCGCCTCCCGTTCTCCTTATGTTAATCATCCTTTGTTCAGCAGTGGCAGCATTGACCGGCAAATTTATGCAGCCAAATATTTGGGACTGCTTCTAGCCGCTTTCGAAACTGGACCTGCCTCCACTTTATTCCAAAAAACAATAGCCATTCCGGCAAAATACCATAATGAACTATACCTTTACATTAAAAATTCCGAACTAATTGATTTATCCCTGGCAGCTGACCCGAGGTACTATGCCGCTTCCACCCCAGGAAATCACTATCACAATCTCCTTACAGGTGCAACAACGCACTATCTTCAATATTTCGTCACACTATATCCAGCTATTGATTTGCCACTGCAAGCCTCCTTAAAATTTGCCCTATTTATGGTATGTGCTTTGGGAAAAAGAGCAAATACATCTGACCCCGCAACACTTTTTATGCTTCAAGTACTTGCCAGCCCCCTTGATAACACCAGCGAATTTCAACTGTTAAAGAAAAGATTAAACAAAGCAACCGTAAAAAAAATGGCTCGCTATCTTAAAAATTTGATATACCAAAAAGTTTTTCATAATTATCTTGATCCTTGGAATGGCGATCATTACTGGGAAGGATTAACCCATTGCAGCGCCTACCTGTCGTCATTAACCAAAATGTCTTTGTTTTCCCCAAAACTTCTGACACATAGTAAGGAAAGGGATGTCGAGCTGCTGTGCCGCCTCTATATTGTAAAAATGACTGCAGAATTATTTCGTGCTAACAAGAAAAAGCGCAAAGAAGATATGGAAATAGATTGCGCCGAATTTGTCATGTTCGGCTTAAGCATTCTTGAATTCGTAAGAGAATATAAGAAAACAAGAAAATATTATTTTGAACATAATCCGCCTTTTTCAGTTGCCGAAGTCACCGAGCTCAAACAGCAGCTCCAGGCTTATGAAGCAGAAATCCAAAAAACCAATGCAGCTCTGGCAGAAAAAACGAATTTGCTGGTTCGCAAAGAAGCAGAAATTAACAACCTGGTAATACAACAAAAATTTGCAATAAACGCATTAACCAAAGAAAACAACCTGCTAAAAATCAAACTTGCTGAAACAGAAATGCAAGCTAGGATCACAGACACCAAAACCGTACAGCCGGCTACTGTAATAAACATTGATACAGCTGCCAAAAAGCACGTCAATTCAGAAGCATATTTAAGATCGTTAGGTAATATTCATGTCTTGGTTATTGGCGGCACCGAAAACTGGCAGACTAAATTAAAAAACAAATTTCCACATTTCGTCTATCTTTTAGGCGATACAAACAATTTTGATGAAACACTTATTGTCAATGCTGATATTGTTTTCGCTAATGTCCGCTACAAATTCAGCCATGATTGTTTTTATAAGTTCATCAAACTTATTCGCCAATATGACAAACGCTTGGTATTTTTGGCCAAAACCAACATAGCGCTTACCATCCAGCAAATCGCAAATGCTTTATCACCTCTCCATTCAACAGAAAAGGCCGCTACTTTGCAGGGTAGCGGATGCATTTCGACATATGAATAAACCCACTAAGAACGGCTAATCAGCCCTTAACTTCCACTTATCTGCGCAGTAGTTTCTAACAAAATTAGCTATCAACTAATTTTTACAAACCTCAATGCACGCTTTGCCGGCCTTTCCCGCCGAGAATTTGACCCTGAATAATTTCGGCTAGCTTTCAGGCGGTGGCACAACGTCGACTGAATTGAGTCTCCATTTATTATTATTTAAAGCAAAGGTAATCGCCAATCCCAGTGCTAGCAGTACAGCAGCCGTCACAAAGGTATACCGGGCAGCTTCAGCCGCAAAGTTATCTTTTAGAAAAGCCACGATCTGAGGGCCTACGATTCCGCCGCACCCCCAGGCGGTAAGAATAGCACCATAAACAACCGGCATTAGTTTTTGTCCAAAAACGTCAAGGATAAACGAAGGCATCGAGCCGAAACCGCCACCATAGCAAAGAAGAATATAGCAGACAAGAATGCTGAAAATAATTGGATCGCTGACAAAAAGCAATGCACCAAAGACCACAAACTGCGTGCCAAGAATCAACCGGAAGGTTTGCACTCGGCCGATTTTATCAGACAACCCGCCCCAGAAAAAGCGGCCGACACCATTAAAAATAGAACTGACAGCAATTAAAGTTGCACCGGCGGCAGCTAGTCCGGCAACCACTTGTGGATTATTGAGTGCAGCCGGTTCCATGGTTTTCTTCAAAAGATCCTGGAGCAAAGGCGATTGAAAACCAATGAACATAATGCCGGCAATAATGTTGAAAAAGAATATTGTCCACATCATCAGAAATTTGCCGGAGAGAATACACTGTTTAGCGGTAACATTATCTTGAAAAGCCTGCGCCCCATCCGAAACTGCCGAAGGAATATAACCCTTCGGCATATAATTTGCCGGTGGATTAACAAGACAATAGCCTGCTGGCAGTGTGACAATAAGCATAACTGCTCCGACATAAGAAAATACCAGCACAAGATTTCCGCCGGTGATGGCCATAAAACCCGGCGCCAAAACCTTAGCCATAATAAGCGCGCCAAAACCAAAACCCATAACCACCATTCCGGTAATTAAGCCTTTTTTATCCGGGAACCACTTAGCTGCAGTTGCCACAGGAGTAACATAACCAAGACCCAGTCCGATGCCGCCGATTACGCCATACCCGGCATATAGTAGCAAGAGGCTTTTGACAGCAAGAGCATATGCTCCAATAAAATAGCCGAGACTAAACAATGCGCCGCCACTCATGGCAAGCTTTCGCGGACCAAATTTCGGGAGATTGACGCCACCCCAGGCCGCCGCTAATCCCAGAAAGAAAATAGCCAGACTGAATGCCCAGGCAGCCTGAGAGTTAGTCCAATTGTTAGCCGCCATAATCGGTTGTTGAAAGAAGCTCCAGGCATAAACAGTTCCCAGCGCAAGCTGGAGTAATGTTCCCATAATGGCTATCAGCCATCGGTTTGGAATACTTTGCAATTCCGGTTTCATAATTTTCCCCTCCCTCTTAGTACACAAACAAAAAACCATCCGGACATACATTACACACCGCAGTATATAATCTTGCCCAGACGGTCGGCATTTCAAGAATCTGTACTTCACGTGGTAAACTCCACTTAACCGTCAGTAGTACAAATCCACTATTTACATTTGTCCCCAGTTTAGCAAACTATGTTTCACTCGTCAATCCCCTTAGTAAGTGGGGACTTATTTAAGACAATGTTCAGCGATAAAGTGGGACAAGGAACCTGTCAGACTGTGTGAAAAGTGGTTAAAATTCACATAAAACTACAAATATGTTAAAATATAGTCAAATGCTGATTGAGAAGGTGA
>JAGGAB010000061.1 GCA_017889705.1 Bacillota bacterium
CCATCAGCAACTCCGGCAACCTAGATACAGCCGATATTGACCGCATGGTGGCAGCTGCCAAGCAATATGCCGCCGAAGATAAAACCCGGCGTGAATTGGTTGAATTGAAAAACGAAGTGGATTCGCTTGCTTACCAAGGCAAAAAACTAGTGGCAGAAAAAGGCGATGCACTGCCAGCCCATATCAGCGGACGCTTGACTGCAGCGGTTGAAGCCGCGCAGCAAGCAGAAGCAACTACCGAAAAAGATAAATTGCTGCAGCTTAAAAACGAACTAGAGCAAGCCTACAGTCAGGCCAGCCAATACAACACCGCCGATTCCCAGGCAGCCGACAGCAGCAATACTACCACGCAAGCCAAAGCAAATGATGACGTGATCGACGTCGACTATGAAGCCAGCTAATACTAAATAAAACAAGAGGGGGTGATGCTCATGAAATACATTGATTACTATGAAACACTTAGAGTATCCAAAACGGCATCTGACAAGGAAATCAAACAGGCGTACCGCAAACTGGCTCGCCAGCATCACCCCGATCTTCATCAAGGTGATGCCAAGAACAAGGCCGAAGAAAAGTTTAAACTAATTAATGAAGCCTATGAAGTACTGGGTGATCCTTTTGATCAGACTGCTAACCATACCTATACGTACCACACAACCGGCGATTTCGGCGGCGGCAGTTCTGCCTTCAGCGATTTCTTTGCCAATATCTTTGGTCAAGACTTCTCTCGCAGCCAATATACCGGCGGTCGCGCAGCCAGAACCAATATCAGCGGTGAAGACATTGACGCCGAGATCAGCTTAACTGTAGAAGAATTCATCCACGGTGTGGAAAAAGATATTTATTTATCAGCGCCGCAAGCGTGCCCGGCCTGCCAAGGCCAACGCTTCAGGCAGCAGGGTGTCTGTCCTGCCTGCCGGGGCGCAGGCGTTATTGAAGATACTAAAACCGTTAAGGTAAAAGTACCTGCCGGCCTCTATCCTGGCTCATCGCTCCGCCTCAAGGGCTTAGGCGGCAAAGGTTATGGCGATGGTCCTGCCGGCAATCTGCTGCTCCACCTTAAAGTAGCTGACAGCAGCACCTGGCAAGTAAACGGCAGTGACCTAGAGACTCAGCTTACCATCTATCCTGAGCAAGCCGTATTGGGTGACAGTATTAAAGTACCTACACCGCATGGCACAGTACAGCTCAAAATTCAACCCGGCACGCACGCCGGTCAGCGGCTGCGCCTAAAAAACAAAGGTCTGCCCAAGAAGCAAGGCTTTGGCGATCTCTATCTTAGAATCTCGATTGACATCCCGCAAAACCTGTCCCCAGCCGCCAAAGACCTCTATCAGCAACTCTACAAAATCAATACCGGCAAAGAAACGCCGGAGGCAAAAATTGCCTAATTGCCTTATAGTAAAAACATAGGGATGTCGTGCTTAGTAATCGTACTGTGTACGTCAACCCTCGTAACTCTCGTATCCCCTGGCCATTGCTGGAGAAAGCGTTCCGTAGGAGAAAAGCCGGGTGGTATTCCGTTAAGAAATTCGTACTGTTTGAGCGCAGCGAGTTTACGAATTTTAGGAATACCGCCCGGCTTTTCAGCTTTTGGAGGCTTCAGGCCTAGACTTTTTGGTCCACTTGTATTTGATTGTTGGTACAACCCCTTGTTTTTAGCAATACTATTTGCCCAGGTTTAGCGCCGCATTCATACTACCCATCTTGTAACCCGCTAAATCCAGGGTCACATAGGTAAACCCAAGCTTTCGAAGTTCACTATTAATAACCGCCGCTTTATCAGGCGCAGCTAGCACCGGAATATCTTCTGGCGATACCTCAATCCGGGCCAAATCGTCATGGTGTCTCACCCTGACCTGACCGGTGCAGAACTGTTTAATACAGGCCTCTGCCAGTTCAATCTGCTTCAGTCTATCTGCCGTAATTGGCAAGCCATATGCTACCCGCGAGGACAGACAGGCGGCACTGAGTTTATTCCAGGTGGGAACGCCCCATTCTTTTGACAACTGCCGGATTTCTGCTTTGGTAATCCCGGCTTCCAGCAGCGGGCTGCGAACTCCACTCATTTCATCAACCGCCTTCATTCCCGGCCGGTAGTCTGAAGCATCATCAGCATTCGAGCCTTCCAGCACCCAGGCAATGTTTTGTTCATCCGCCCATTTTTTTAAGGAGCCAAACCGTTCTTTTTTACAAAAATAACAGCGGTCTGCTGTGTTAGCCACAAATTCTTCACTTTCAAGCTCACTGATGTGTAGCAGTACATGCCTGATACCAATTTGCTTAGCAACGTCAATCGCTTCCTGCCGCTCCGAATCAGGCAGTGTTTCCGAATAAGCGGTAACCGCAACTGCCTTATCTCCCAAGGCCCGCTGCGCCGCCGCTGCCAGAAAGCTGCTGTCAACGCCACCGGAAAAACCGATGACCACACTGCCCATTTCTCGCAGCAATTGCATAAGTTTATCTACTTTTTCATTGATTGCCACCATGAGTTCCTCCTACTAACTAAATCGCATAATCGGTGCCGTCTTCATGAATTAATTCAAATTCTCGGAAGACTTTTTGACGGTAAGCACTAAGACCTGCTTCACCCCGGTCGCAAGGCCTTGGCAGCTGAATATCAATAGTCCTCGTTATCCGCCCCGGATTCGGCGACATAATAACCACCCGCTGTGCAAGATACACGGCTTCATCAATATCGTGGGTAACAAAGATGATAGTCGGTTTCTTGGCCTGCCAAATTCGCAGCACTTCATCCTGCAAGCGGTAGCGGGTAAAAGCGTCCAAAGCGGCAAAAGGTTCATCCATAAACAAGATATCAGGTTCTACCGCCAGTGCCCTGGCAATGGCCACCCGCTGCTTCATTCCGCCGGAAAGCTGGTTGGGAAAACTTTTGGCAAAGTTCGTCAGTCCTACCAGTTCCAGATATTCTTCGGCTTTTACCTGGGCTGCCTTGCCTTTTATTCCTTTAGCCTCCAGACCAAATACCACATTGCCTAACACATTACGCCAGGGAAACAAACCATAATCCTGAAATATGGTAATATGCTTAGGATTGGGTTGGCTGACAGGCAAACCGTCAATCGTCAGGCTTCCCTTGGTCGGTTGTTCAAATCCGGCCATCAGGTTCATCAGGGTTGTTTTACCGCAGCCACTCGGCCCCAGCAGACACAAGAATTCCCCTGCTTCTATTTGGAGGTTAACATCGACAAGTACATCCAGCTCATTTCCCTGTACATCCGGGAAACTTTTTGCTATATTGCTGATTTCGATTTTTGCCATGGTATTCCTCCCTTTACCCTATGCCCCATTTGCGGTTAATTGCTTTTTCAGCCCAGCCAATGATGGTATTAATAGCCAGACCTAAGAGACCAACCACCAGCATACCGCCGATAATCCAGTCTGTCCGCAGAAAATTCCGGGAGTCAACAATCAAATACCCCAGGCCAGACTGCGCCCCCAGCATTTCGCCGGCTACCAGATGAATCCAGGCTACACCGATGGCAATGTTGAGGCCGATCATAATATAGGGAAAAGCAGCCGGTATTACAATCTTAGTAAACAGCATGCCCCGGCCGACGCCAAAGTTTTTCGCAACCTTCAAATATACAGGGTCTATTTTCCGGACAGCACTAATGGTTGACAACAATATCGGGAAAAATGCCGACAAAAAGATGATAAATATTGCCGGCGCATTGCCTACCCCAAACCACAGAACAGCAAGTGGAAACCAAGCAATTGGCGAAATCGGCCGCAATATTTGCACGATGGGTCCCAGTGCCTGCCGTGAATAGGTGTGCCATCCCAAAAACAAGCCCAGCGGTACAGCCGTAACAAGTGCCAAACTATAGGAAATGGCAAACCGTATCAGACTAACCTCAATATGTTCCCAGAGCAAACCGACAGCAGCCAGTTCGCTTAAGCCTGCCAATACCTTTTGGGGAGTAGGCAGCTGTTCAGGTGTATAAAAAGATGCAGCCCCTTGCCAAATACCCAGAAAGACGGCAATCGCCAGCCAGGGCAAAAGCAGGGTTTTGTTTAGCGTTTTTGTCAGCATAGGCCCGTCACACGCCGAATGCCTTTTTCGCAAATCGGTCATCAATATATTGGACTAAATCAATTTTATCTTTGGTGATTCCAAACTGCACTAAATAGTCTTGGGTAGCGCTAAAGTCCTTAAGTTCAGGCACCAGGTTGGCAAACGTGATCCGCCCTTTCGGGTTGGTCAACACATGTTCAATTACTTCCTGTTTTTGCCCCAGATATTTTAGCGATAGTTTCGCGGCTTCTTGCGGATTTTGCTCAATAAAGTTTGCGGCTTTAGCCAAGCTGCCCACCAGTTCTTCCACGGCTTCCGGCTGCTTTTGGATAACCTCTTCGTGAAGGTTGAGTACGCAGCAGATATGATCCGGCCAGATATCTTTACTAAGCACTAATACCTTGCCCACTTTCTGCAGTTCTGCCTGACCGCCAAAAGGTTCTGCCACGATAAAAGCATCTACCTTACCGGTTGACAATGCATTTACCATTTCCGGCGGCGACATATCCAAAAGTTTTACATCCGAATTAGGATTAATGCCTTTTTCCGTCAATAATTTATGGATAAGAATGTTGTGCGTGGAAAACCGGCTGGGAATGGCGATAGTTTTTCCCTTTAACTCCTCAACCTTAGTAAGATCAGCCGAATTTTTCGCCGTGAGTACAGAACCGTTGCGGTGTCCTAAGAATACAGCTTTGATAGGTACACCTTTTTGTTTTAAGCTCATGCCAATGGGGGTCAGCGCAAACGCGCCTTGAATCGCTCCACCTTTCAGAGCTTCAGCCAGTTCAGCCCAGCCGGAAAATTTGACAGGCTCCAGAATAAACTGGCGATACTCTGTCTGTCCGTGGGCAATCATCGTAAGATGGTCGGTAATAGGCAGATAGCCTATTTTTAGTGTCGGCTTATTTTTCGACTGTGAAGAAGCTGTCCCTGGTTGCTGGGTATTGCCGCAGCCAGCCAGCGTCAAACCGCTGGCAATCCCAAAAGTCAAAATCGCACTATTTTTTATAAACTCTCGCCTGTTCATACTTCTCCCCCTCTATTTGACCATCCCAAGTTTTGACGTCTGACGTTTAGATCGTCGACAATTTTTTGACCTAATGCCTTAGGATCAGTCACTACAACCATAACCGAGCCCAGCAGTTCCTGGGTGTCTTTTGCAAAGAAATTGGCAACTTTGTCTGAACCTTGTACCGGAGCCTGAATGCAGTGATAGGAGTTAAGACCCATCAGGCGGAAACTCAGAGCTGCCCCCACTCCTTTTTCATTAGACCATTCTGGACTGGAAAAAGCGAACGGCATATGTTTCAGCGGCTGTCCGCATTTATCGGCAAGTCCTCTAAACAAACCGGAGGCCCTGGCATTATCCAGGCATTCGCCCATATGCCATACCGGCGGCAGTTGTTTTGCGCTTAAGACTTCTTTAAGACCGGGTCCGGCTTTGGCAAGTGCCTTTTGCGTGCAGTAGCCCAGCTTCAAGAGCGGGAATGAAGCGCAGCCATTGGTGAGAACAAGGACATCGTTTGCAAGAAGAGTATCTGCAACCTCAACAATCGATTTTTCATAAACCACCTTGGGATTATTGCAGCCTACCAGGTTTACAACGCCTTTAATTTTTCCGCTTTTTAAAAGTTCCGCCAGTTCATCTAAGCTGCCAAAGGTTTGGGTAATATTTTCGACCGAAAACCCTACTTCGGCTTCTAAGCCAACTTTGGGTATATATACATTCTGTTGCTGCCGCCGCGAGTAATTGGCAATAGCAATTTTGATAATTTCTTTTGTTTGACTAAACACTTCATCGATATTGGAATGCTGATGATTAATAGCAATATGAGTAGCACCAGGCAGGCGGCAGGAATCACTGGTAGTAATAACCTTGGTGTGGAAGCAGTTTGCTACTTCCATGATGCCTGGATAAATGTCCTGTAAGTCAGCCACCCAGGCATCCAGTGCGCCTGTTCCCATAACCAGCTCAGCCCCTAATGCATTGCTTAAAGGATGAACTTCGCCATAACGATACAGTGATGATAACCCCGAACAGCAAATGCCATACAGGCGGATGCCTGCTGCTCCTTGTGCTTTCGCCAGTTCGATCAGTTCAGGGTAACGACTGGCCTGCACCAAGGCTGACGGCAAAACAGGCGAATGGCCATGCAAAGCAATATTAACATACTCTTCTTTTATGGAAGCAAAATTAGTCGCAATATAACTGCGCTTAGGCGGTCCATATAGACAATCGGCAGCCATTGACGGTCCGGCAACACTGTTCCAGGAAAAAGCCAGCCCGCACCGTAGCAGTTGTTTCATGATATTTTCCCAGTCACCGTCTGTACCTGTTCCGGTACGGTGCAAGGCCTCAAACACTTCATGATACGAACTAATCGGCAAAATATCAAGCTTTGACCAGGTTTCTATGCGTTCAGGCGGTGCCATAGCAGCAATGGTTTTATGCTTTCCCGGTATAGTGCGTGACATATCTTCCAGCAGCAAATCAGCCAGTTGTTCAGCCAGCTCAGGGACCGTTTTATCTTCTGTAAAAATACCGAAGGATTTTGCGGCCGCCACAATTTTTTCCTGCCCTAATAGTGGCAACTTCAGTTCCCCACTAGCTGCCTTTTTGAGGGTCAGCAGTACTTCCCGACCGCGTGCGCCGTGTGCGGCTACGCCCGCGGCAACCCAGCGCAGGATATTGCGAGCTACAATAACATCAGCATCGGCACCGCATACGCCGCGCGGACTCTTTTCGGTTATCTTACAGGGTCCCATATTACAAATCCGGCAACAGGTGCCTGCTAATCCAAAAGAACACTGCGGCTTTTGCGCATCAAACCGGTCAAACGCTGTAGGAATACCGGCTTTGTCCAAATGTTTGAGCATATCGCTGACAGCCGGGTCTGGGGTTTGCTCAATGACCTGTTGTTTTGTCGGAAAGGTTTTGCGATACTGATTCACATCTTCTAAGCTCACTTGCACTACCTCCTATGGTATCTACCCGCTGTACAAATTACCATTTAATATAATTTTATTCAAAATTTGTCCTGATTTAGACAACAAAAAGACTAAGGTGCTAACATGAGCAACCTTAGTCTTACTCTTGCTGCACTTTTATTACTATTTTGTAGCTGTAAATGCCTGTTCCAAATCAGCAATAACGTCCTCTACATCTTCGATACCAATCGACAACCGTACCATATCATCACTTACGCCGGCTGCGGTCAGTTGTTCACTGCTTAATTGGGAATGAGTAGTACTGGCCGGATGAATAACAAGTGACTTGGCATCACCAACATTGGCAAGGAGCGAAAACAGTTTCAGACTGTTGATGAATTTCCGTCCGGCTTCCAGGCCGCCTTTTATACCAAAGGTCAAAATGGCCCCGGCACCCTTGGGCAGATATTTCTGCGCCAGTTTATGATCAGCATGGCTTGCCAGACCAGGGTAGCTAACCCAGGATACCAGCTCATGTTTTTCCAGGTATTCAGCCACTTTTTGCGTGTTTTGACTATGGCGTTCCATTCTCAGATGCAATGTCTCAAGACCCTGTAAAAAGGCAAAGCTATTAAATGGGCTGACGCAAGCGCCCAAATCCCTCAAGATTTGTACCCGCAGACGAATAATGAAAGCCAGTGGTCCTAAGGCTTCAGTATAGCTTAAATCATGATAGCTGGGATCTGGCTCAGACAGTAGCGGGAATTTGCCGTTAGCCCAGTTGAATTTGCCGCTGTCAATGACAACACCACCCATGGATGTTCCATGACCGCCAATGAATTTAGTTGCAGAATGAATGACTATATCGGCACCAAAATCAATCGGACGGCAGAGGTATGGAGTGGCAAAAGTACTATCGATCAGAAGTGGTATACCATTTTTATGAGCAATGGCCGCTACACTTTCAATATCCAGTACGTCAATTTTGGGATTACCAATAGTCTCAGCATACAGTGCCTTGGTTTTCGGAGTAATTGCCTTAGCGAAGTTTTCCGGATTGCTGGGGTCGACAAAAGTAACTTTAATACCTAGACGCGGCAAGGTATACGCAAACATGTTATAAGTACCGCCATATAAGGTTGAGGAGCTGACAATTTCATCGCCAGCCTGTGCAATATTGAAGATAGCAGCACTTATAGCAGCATGACCGGAAGCAAAAGCCAGCGCCCCAACCCCGCCTTCCAGTGCGGCAATACGTTTTTCAAAAACATCGGTAGTCGGATTCATAAGCCGGGTATAGATATTACCTGCTTCTTTAAGACCAAATAAGTTGGCAGCATGATCAGCATCTTTAAAATTATAGGATGTGGTCTGATAAATAGGTACTGCCCGGGAACCGGTTGCAGGATCAGGTTCCTGACCGCCGTGGACTGCCACTGTATTGAATTTTAGATTTTCCGGTAATGCCATGTTTATTTACCTCCTAAAATATGGATATTTTTAAAAAATAAAAAGACCAAAGAATGGCTCACTAGAGCAGTTCTTTGGCCTTTAGTTTACTAATCAGCCTACATGTCTATACGCTATATACTATTATGTTACATATAGTATCATACCAATAGTTACTTGTCAACGAAATTAACACTAAAAAATGTAAATGCTTTTAATCTTCATATCATCAGGCAGTGTTTTCTCGTCACCGCCATTGATCCAGGCAATGGGTATAGCGTCTGCGCTGATATCAAGTTCGTAACGCATTTTACCATCGCGTGTTATTGCATAAAGCCCATCAGTGTATTGAACAGACGCCAACCCAGCTCGCCGCAGCTCACCCAAGGTGCCGCCCACACCAATACCGTTACTTGTCTTATACCGTTTATCAAATACATGGATGGCTGTAACTACTTTGTGATCGTCTTTGTTTTTAGCAAAAAAAACAGTAAGCGACAGTGCTCCTGTACTTTTATCATAGGCTTTGAGAACAGGATAAATTCTGCCGCTGAAAAATTCTTCGCCGTCGGTTACAGCTTGTTGTCCAAATTCTTGATACAGCGGTTCAACCGATTTGCCCACACCTAGGTTCCCCGCATATCCGGAAGCTAATACAAATTGCCCCGGTGGCCCAGCCGTAGCTGACGTAGGCTTACTCACTGTATTGGTATTGGAGGCAGGGGTTGTCTCTTGAGGTTTGCTGTTAAGTGTATTGGGCGGCTGCTTACCCGGCTTCTTTTGTACAGACGAAACTTTATCAAGTGTCTCTTTAAGATCGGTAACTCCTGCTTGTACCAAAGCATCCAAGACCTTCCGATCATTCTTAATCTTTGCCATAGTAATAACATTGTTGCCTCTGCTGTCATTAACTTGAATATTGGCTCCGCCTTGCACCAAAGTGCCAACCGCACTGGCCTGGTTATTCCAAACAGCCTTCATTAATGCAGTTTGTCCATCTTTATCACGGGCATTAACATCGGCGCCTTTGTCTAAAAGCTGACGTATAATTGAAGTTTTCCCATAAGCTGCAGCGGCATGCAACGGCGTAAAGCCATCATTTTTCCGGTATGTGTCAGGTGCCATTCCTGATTGCAGGAACATTGTTGTAATCTGCCTGTCACCGCGGCCGGCATATTTGACAAACTCATCAGCCGTATAGCTTACGCCCATGCGTATAAGCTGGCTTTCTGGCTGGTTAGCAGCTTCCATCTTGGCTTTACTATCCATAATGCCATAGTACGCCCCTAAACCAACAATAGCCGGCAAAAGAATGATTGCAAAATAGATTAAATGTCTAGGCTCAAATCCTGCTGCAACTGCTCCCATAGCAGCCATTGCCTTATCACCCGCTTTGGAAAAATCGGGTTTGTTAATATTCGGCCGCCTAATAGCTTTTAATTGCGCAATACTCTCAGTAATTATTGTTTTAATTTTTTCCCACATAACACACTCCGCACAAACAAAGTGAGATTTAGCCCTACTAGGGCATTTACCTGTTACATCAAGAATTCATGAGTAAATCGTAGCATTTGAACGTATGTCAATACTATATTCGCCTCAAGCACACAAATTCCCTTTGTTTCGACATAAAAAGATACTCGCGAAATTATTTTTTTACAAATAGATTGTTAATACTACACTACAGAAATGCAGGCGCCGAATTTCTACTCTCAAGAAATTCGGCGCTTATTCTAAACGATTTGCACTTTGTATTGGCGCATCCAATAATCTGCCTGAATGAGATACGCAAACAATTGTGGCCCACTCATCAATTGACCAAACCAGGGAATATTGGAAGCAGCTAAATCACCTTTAGCAATTTCGCTTACTTTATTAATTGCCACCAGGTCACGCAGCGGAGATGACGCCTGGCTGAGGACTTCCAGCGCGTCTTTAACGACAATGTTAGTATATGCCGGGTTATGCGTTTTGGGGTATGGACTCTTTTTTCTCCACAACACATCTTCAGGTAAAATCCCGTCTAAGGCATAACGCAACAATCCTTTTTCGCGATTTTGCGCATTTTTCATCTCCCACGGAACATTCCAAACATACTCAACAATCCGGTGATCGCAAAACGGTACTCTGATTTCTAAACCAAATGCCATACTCATGCGATCTTTGCGATCAAGCAAAGTTGGCATAAAGCGGGTGAGGCTAAGATAAAATATCTCACGCATTCTGGCTGAATACTTTTCTTCACTGGGAAGGCGCGGCACCTCGTCCAAGGCTTCCTGATAGCGCTCCCTTACATACTTCTCTGGCTTAATCCAGCTCCGCACTTCCGGTTTCAACCAGGGTATGCGAATTTCAGGCCGTGGTGACCAGGGAAAAGTAGCGGCATTAATCATCTCTTCACGCCTAAACCAAGGATATCCGCCAAAAATTTCATCTGCACATTCTCCAGACAAGGCAACCGTGGCTTTTTTCTTTATTTCCCGGCAGAATAAATATAAAGAAGTATCAATGTCTGCCATTCCCGGCAAATCCCGGGCTAAAGCCGCTGGCCGCAGACTTGCCGCAAGCTCAGGAATATCAAGCAGAACATTATGGTGATTGGTCCCAAAGTACTCTGATACCCTTGTAACCCAAGGAGCATCCGCATTCGGTTGAAAACCATTTGCTTTAAAATACAGGTCATTGTCTACATAATCTACCGAATAAGTCGAAAGACTGCCGAGCCCTAGCTGTTCATTTGACTTCGCAGCTAATGCAGTCAGCACACTGGAATCAAGTCCCCCGGAAAGCAAGGTGCAAATAGGAACATCAGACACCAGCTGTCGTCTGGCAGCGTCTATTAAAAGTTCACGCACCCTTGCCGCTGTTGCTGCAAAGTCTTCGCTATGTTCTCTCGATTCAAGCGCCCAATATCGCTTGATAACCTTACCCTGTCTGGTATACATCAGTGAATAACCTGGCTTTAATTCATGAACTCCGCGAAAGATACCATGACCCGGCGTTCTGGCAGGGCCAAGCATAAAGATCTCAGCCAAACCTTCTGCATCAATCTCCGGCTGCACAAGCGGGTTAGCCAACAAAGCTTTAAGCTCTGAACCAAAAATAAAACTGCTGCCCCGTTCAGCGTAAAACAACGGCTTTACACCAATGCGGTCGCGTGCGAGAAAAAGGCTTTGCCTGGTTTCATCCCAAATACCAAACGCATATATACCATTAAACTTTTCGACACAGGCTTCTCCCCACTCAATATAGGCCACCAGCAGTACTTCTGTATCACAGTGTGTGGTAAATCTGTGTCCTCGTGCTTCAAGTTCCGCTTTAAGTTCTGGCGTATTGTACAGTTCTCCATTATAAGTAATAACAAATTTCTGCTCACCCCGGAAACGGATCATAGGCTGCGCACCACCTGCAGGGTCAATAACACTAAGACGGCGGTGTCCTAATGCTGCATGTGTTGTAATATAAGTTCCCTGCGCGTCCGGTCCGCGTGCCGCCAACGTTTCCACCATAGCCGACAGAATATGACTTTTCGTCGAAAGCTCTTGTTCCCAGTCAATCCAGCCAACAATTCCACACATAAACTCTCATCTCCCCAAAAGAATAGCCTGCGCAGCCCTCCGGCGTGCTGCACAGGCGCCCTTGCCTTCCGCATCATGCTTATAACTATGCATTACAGCCGCTAATTGCCACAGACAAAATTCTTGGCAGCAAGAGAAAATATGTATGGAGTACAGGCGCGACGGATACGCTAACTGTAACGAGCTGATGCGAACAGGAGGAGTCTACTATGAGTGAAACCAAAGATAAAGCAACAGCAGAAATTAACTCAACTGCTGATTTAACAAACACCAACTTGCAAGAAGGCCCTGACATAGACAATGCCACCGCGGTAAATCAAACAAGCGGGTTGGATAACACGCAAGATGGCTTGCGTACCGGCGATCTAAAACTTGGCAATAAACATGCAGCCAGCAGCCTAGTGGCAAGAATGCTCTGGGGACATGAAGAAAAAGTCAGCCTGAATGCCAGAGTTTCTGAAGACGGAAGCCTTGATTTAAATGATGACATCCGCTAAAGAAAACACGGCTTACGCCGAGCTTTAGCGACGGCGAAAACCGATGTTGCCCTTATCCTGTTTGTAAGAAAGTTATACTTTCTGTTAGGGTAAAAAAACAGGCCAGCTTTGGCCTGTTTTTTTCTGGAAAACTGTGACATGTGTCACAGTTTAATCTTGAGTAATTTGCTAAACTTAATTCAAAGATAAGTATCACCAAAAATTAAGGAGGTTTTCTTCATGGAAAAACAATTTATAAAAAATATTGAGTTCAGCAAGGCTCTCGAAATGGTTAATTTAGTAGATTATCAGCCTGGCAAAGTAGTTAGCCTGACCTTGTCGCAAAACAAAACGCTCAGCATGACCCTGTTTGCTTTTGCCAAAGGTGAAGCCATTAGCAGTCACTCAGCTCCTGGCGATGCCATGGTCTACATTCTTGACGGTAAAGCAGAAATCACAATTGGCGATGAAACCATCACTGCAACTACTGGTCAGGTAGTTATTATGCCAGCCGAAGTTGCCCACGCCCTGGATGCTGTAGAAAACTTCAAAATGCTGCTGGTACTTGTAATGTAATTTGCTACAAACGCAAATCAACGCCAAGCACACCAATTACTGTTCCCGTGATAGTATCGCAAATTGGCAAAGAAATGGTTAAACAGGGTTGATGTGATATTGCAGAAACATAAACTTCCGATACGTAAAATTCTCCCCGCATCGCCTGTTTAAACCATTCTCTTGTCTGTGCATTGGCAATTCCGGCAGGTGGTAAAGAAACAACAAACTGTCCATCCGCATGGTTAGTCCAAGCGGCTTCAAGCTCAGCTTTTTTCTCGAGAATAGCCTGCAATACATCCTTATGCGAATAAGCATCCATAGAGGTAATACGTCTATCTTTCGCAGTCCCAGCAAGCAGTTCTCTCAATCCAGTAATTTTAGCGTCAAGTTCTGCCTGTTGGTAACTATTCATATCGATAAGCGTAATTTTACCGGTCGCAGCTACCAGATTATCTGCAACCTTAGCCAATACTTCGCCCATTTGACGAGTATTGGCTAAATGTTTGTCTTGTTGTTTAATCGATGATGCCACTTTGACCATGCGGCTGGCAGATTGCTGCGCTATATCTGCAATCTGCCCTAAGAAATCTGCAGTTCGCTGCGTAGCAGCGAGCTGATGCTGCCTGGCAGCACTGGCCTCTCCCATTTTTGCTTCAATCTGTGAACTTGCTTCAAAAATAGCCTGGAGACTGGCGTCAGCTTCCCTCATCTCCCGCGCGCCTGCTTCGACAGCCCCAGTTCCCACCTCTGCAGCTTTGGCCGCTGCTAACACACCTCCGTCAATTTCCGCTAACAATTTGTTGGCAGAATTAGCTGCATTAGCACTGGCATCTGATAGTTTTTGAATCTCTTGCGCCACCACGGCAAACCCTCGTCCGTGTTCACCGGCTCGCGCAGCCTCAATGCTGGCATTAAGCGCCAACAGGTTTGTTTGCGCCGATATTCCTTGAATTGTTGCTAAAAGTCCATCAATATCCCGCGCCATTTGCGTCAGCAGACTGATCTTTTCGCCAACTTCGGTTGTTGCCTTCCGAATTGAATCCATAGCTACTGCAACCTTGGCAGTAGCTTGACAGCCTTGTCCTGCAGTCTCTTTAGAAGCAATACTGTCTTGATATATTTCACCTGCAACTTCAGTTATTGTTTGAGCTGCAACCATCACCTCGTCAATTTGTTTAGTGGCATTTTGGGTAGCACTGGCAATATCCTGGGACAATTGATCAACTACACCTGTTTCCTGCTGGGCTTGATCTGCTAAATTAGCAGCTTCCCCAATAACTGCATTTACTTGGTTTACAGCTGCCAATACCTGACTGGATGATACCTGAGTTTCCCGTGTAAACGTTCGCAGCATATTTGCCAGTGACGCAATATTAGTCGCTAAAGGCCGCAGTTCGCCGGGATATTCATCTATTTGAACTGTTACCGACATATCTCCTTTTAAGTAACAACTCGTAACTTTGCTTAATTTTTCAATTGATTGATTCTTGCCAAACCATCCTGCCATACATACACGCTCCCACCTAGTTAAGTATCCGCTGTTCAAAGCCCCAATAGTTATATACTAGTATAAACTAAAGTCGCGCGACAAGAAGAAATTTCCAGTTGTCTACTCAGCGTTGTACATTGACAGTTTACTTCCTTTAGTCATGTACATTTACTAAAACCAACAAAAACCTCAACTTGAAACATGCATATAAGACAAAAACCCGCATTTATTTCCCAGGAAATATGGAAATAAATGCGGGTTTTTCAGTTTTTCTTAACTCTTTCTCTAAATCAACCAAGTCAGGTAAATTTATTGAGCTAACACATTGGCCAAGCGATATAACTCGGGATCAATGTCTTTTTTCTTGCCAACAGCTTCAGCAATCGGAACTTCTACACATTCGTTGTTTTGATAACCTATCATGATTTCACTTCTACCTGCTAAAAGGGCAGTGACTGCCCGTTCTGCTAAGCGGCTGGCCAGCAACCGGTCTGACACGGTAGGCGCGCCACCACGTTGGATGTGCCCCAAAATAGATACCCGTGTCTCCAGGCCTGTCTTTGCTAGTATATATTCGCCAAGCTTAACCGCACTCCCGGCCCCCTCAGCAACAACAACAATACTATATTTTTTGCCTTTCGCCCGCGACTCGACAAGTTGTTTACAAATAATATCTGGCGAAAAAGGCTGCTCGGGAATGAGAATCGTTTCAGCGCCGCCTGCCAGTCCGGCCGTAAGTGCAATCCAACCACAAGCCCGACCCATTACCTCGACAAGCATAACCCTTCCATGAGACGAAGCAGTATCCCGCAGTTTATTTATAGCATCAAGTGCCGTATTCACGGCTGTATCAAAGCCAATGGTATAATCAGTCCCCCAAATATCATTGTCGATGGTTCCAGGTAAACCTACCATTTTAATACCCAGCTCACTTAACAATTTTGCTCCGGTAAGTGAACCATCACCACCAATAATAATGAGGCCTTCAATGCCATGTTTCTGCAAGTTAGCAACTGCTTTTTGCCTTCCCGCCAAGGTTTTAAACTCTTCACTGCGCGCCGTTCCCAAAAAAGTACCGCCTTTTTGGATAATGTCGCCAACCGAACGCGAGTCAAGATTTATCATGTCATCATTAATCATGCCGGCATAACCATTTTTTATTCCCCAGACTTCAATACCGGCAGCTAATGCAACACGGACTGCGGCACGGATAGCTGCATTCATGCCCGGACAGTCGCCCCCACTAGTTATTACAGCAATTTTTTTCATACTACCCCTGCCTTTTCGCAAAATAGACTATCTCAATATATATTCGGTAAAATCCCCCTATTGCCTGCAAAAGCTACTGTAATACTATGCTGATTATTAAAACAGCATTCTAACTAGCTTAATTCCCAACCAGGTAGCCAGCAGACCGACAATCAAATTGGCAGCAAGATTGTAAAATGCCGCATCAACCCCCGTATCCTCTAGCAATTTAAATGTCTCATAACTGTAAGAAGAAAAGGTTGTAAAACCACCCAAAAAGCCGGTAGTAATCAATAAACGCCAGTAAGGATTGGCAATAAACCGTTCGGTAACAATTGTCATAAAAAGGCCAATAATAAAACATCCCACGACATTAGCAATCAACGTACCATATGGAAAAGATGTACCTAACCGCGCTGCCGCCCATAAAGACACAGCATATCTGGTTACAGAGCCAATACCACCACCTAGTGCCACCAAAAGTACATTTGTTATTATCTAAATCAACCCCTCAACAAATATATAGCTTGGATTAGTCATCAGATAAACATATTTTAGCATATTTATCTACAAAGGCTCACTATGAAATGAGGAATAATTATGTTTTTAGTTTATGCCTTAACTGGAGTCTTCTGTCTGGGCTTAGCCCCGTTATTCGGTAAAACCGTATTAAATAATGTAAATCCAGTTACAGCCTTTGTCTTGCGATCAATAATTGCTGCCCTCTTAATTACCGCTTGGTTCTTTAATGCACGCGGTTATGGTGAGCTGCTCACCGTCCCTCCTTCATTGTGGCTAATCATTACTATCGAAGCTGTATTGGCCGCCTTATTAGGTGATTTAGCTTATTTTTACGCTTTAAAAGAAGGCAATATCAATGAAGTATCCCTGATTATGGCCTGCGCTCCATTAATTACGATAATTTTGAGCTATTTCCTGCTTAATGAAGTCGTTACCACCAGCCAAGTTATTGGTGCTTTCTTTATTACTATCGGTTTGTTATTAATCAGTATGCATTAGTTCTTCTATTTTAATTTCCCTTCTCAAACTAAAAACCCTTTGCTCAAATTAATTTGAGCAAAGGGTTTTTAGGGCTATACAGCCACACTATTCGACCATTTACCACAACGGTCACCCCACAAGCCAATAACTTTATCATCTAGCCGAATTTCGACAACTTCACACATATTGCCGCAGCCTGAACACTCGAAACTTTTGGGGCTGTAACAACAATCAGCTACTCCAAAGCCTCGAAATTTTGTAGCCCGACTGCCATTAATTTCTTCTTTAGCCAATAATGCTGCGCCTACCGCACCCATCACATTGTAATAAATCGGCACCTTGATCTCTATCTGCAGCGCCTCTTCAAAAGCCCGGCACATCCCTTTGTTTGCCGCCACGCCTCCTTGGAATAAAATAGGGCCTTGAATTGACTTTCCTTTTGCTAAATTGTTTAGATAGTTACGCACCAAGGCTTGGCACAACCCCTGTAGAATATCAGCAAGTGAATGACCTGCCTGCTGTTTATGAATCATATCTGATTCAGCAAACACCGCACACCGTCCGGCAATTCTTACAGGTGTCTGTGATGACAGAGCCATATCACCAAATTGATCAATCGGAATATTGAGCCTGGCAGCCTGCTGATCAAGAAAGGAA
>JAGGAB010000116.1 GCA_017889705.1 Bacillota bacterium
TATGATAAATTCCACTTTCGCTCCTTTGACGCGCTTGTCTGGACATTTCTTATCACCTCATTGATATTCTATCACTTCTTTCTTTTAAACTCAACGGAACCGTCCCTTTGAGTTTTATTATTTGGAACTCACTTAATAATATATCATATTTTCCATAACTATCTTTTCATTGAATCTTTTTTATTAAATATGAGCAACCTAATCTTAATACGTAATATGGAGGTTAGGACATGGATGTAAACTATATGCTGTATCAGATAAGGACGGATATGTGGAATGCATTACTCGCCCAATGGCAAACTGCCATAACCACCCCGAAGTATTGGGGCGTTGTCGTAACCATCCTAATAACTTATATTGTTTGGTATCATCTTACGGATAAGACACGACTAGCTAGCCTATTATTCTACGGCTCTCTAATCACGGTTATGACGAGCCTTGCTGACCTTTACGGAACCACAGCAGGTCTTTGGTATTATAAAATTCGATTATTACCACTCTTTACTAGTGTTTTCCTTAGGGACTGGACTTTAATACCGCTCACTTATATGCTTGTGCAACAATATAGTTCTAATTGGCGACAGTTTTTTATCTATAATGCTGTGGGAACCTTCTTCCTCGCAGGGATCGTTGCCCCAATATTTGCTGCGCTCGACATCATACAGTTAATGCATTGGAACTACTTATATATTTTTGTCGTTTCGTATGTGATAGCAACTCTCTCACGAGCCGCTTTTCATTTGGTCATTCAGGTTCAAAACGCAGCTCGCGAAAAAAAGCCTAGTCCTTTGGGAAGTACCTTGATGCATCCGGCGTTTAAGCCATTAGATGAACAAAAAGACGATGGTTAATAATATTAGACGGAGTAATATCGAACAGGCATGCCTATCTACTTACTATGGGTAAAGGATATCACGAAGCAAATATTTCCCTAGTAATTAATGCTACACACTCACAATGGGTGGAAGTGAATTAAAAACATATAGATATAGAAAACGGTTTCTAAATTAGTGTTGAGTGCTTTTCGCCCACATTCTTTGTTTAACCAATCAGCTTCAATCCAACAGCAGAGCCAAGCACAACGGCAATAGAAATAATTCTTGATAAATTTCTAGGTTCACCATATAGCAACATTCCCAATATTGCTCCTCCCGAAGCTCCAATTCCTGTCCACACCGCATAGGCTGTTCCCATAGGCAATGCTCTCATAGCAAGGGCTAGAAAGAAAAAGCTTAGGCCAAAGCTGGTGAACAGCAGGGCAAAGGCCTTCCAGTTGCGGTCTTTGTGTAATTTATTAATCATGGCAACACCCATCATCTCAAAGATGCCTGCCATTATTAGGAATAGCCAATCCATATTATAGCACCTCCTTCTCTTTCTGATTGCTAAGCATCTTAAGACTAATAACGCCGCTCAACAGGAGTACAATCAAGGCGAGCTTAGCCGGTATGACAAGTGCATCAAATAATAGAATCTCCGCCAGTACAGTTCCTGCTGTTCCAAGTCCAACAAAAACAGCATATACCGTCCCAACGGCAAGATCGCGCCCAGCCATAATCATCAGGTAAAAGCTGATGATTATAGCGATTAATGTTCCTCCCCATTCCAATACACCATCCGCATGCTTTAGCCCGATTACCCAGCCCACTTCAAAAAAAGCAGCAATAAAAACTGATATCCAGGTTTTGTTCATAGCCTTACCTCCTCGCCATAATATGTTTTGTCAATTTATTAATGGATACCCTAGTGCTAAATATTGCTTCTTTAGTATTAACAAACTACAGACAAAAAAATAAAGCCCGGGAAAACACGCTGCCATTTTGCAGCTATTCTCCCGGGCTTTTATCCCTCCGTGATACAGTCCCTAGACTGCGTTTTCTCTCGGACCAGACCAGCGAACTGCGGAACCCTAGAAAACGATTTATTATATTGAATACCATTATACACAATTGGTTCGAATTGTCAAGACTTTCTCAGTTGGCCAGATTGGCTGCGCCTAACTTTCCGCCTTTGCCGTCGTCAATAAGTACATCCACTGAGCCATAGCGTCATAAAAGTGAGATTTAACCGAACTTATCCAGGGACTTAGTCGCTCTTAACTGTGAATCACATGTATGAAGATCCGTAAACTTCAAATACTAAACAGGAAATATTCTTGTAGCAAAGGTGGCTCTAGTATGGCAAAAAAAATGAAAACAATGGATGGCAATCAGGCGGCTGCTGAAGCCTCTTATGCCCTTACTGAGGTTGCAATCATTTTTCCGATTACACCCTCATCGCCGATGGCAGAAGGGGTTGATGAAGCATCAGCTCACGGTAAAAAGAACTTGTTTGACCAACCTGTAAAAGTTGTAGAGATGCAATCTGAAGCGGGTGCTTCAGGAGCAGTTCACGGTTCACTTCAGGCAGGAGCTCTCACAACAACGTATACGGCTTCCCAAGGCTTACTCTTGATGATTCCTGAGATGTATAAAATGGCGGGTAATCTGGTACCGGCAGTTTTTCATGTAACCGCCCGCGCCCTAGCATCCCATGCCTTGTCAATTTTCGGTGATCACCAGGATATTAATGCCTGCCGTCAAACCGGTTTTACCTTGCTTTGCTCTAACGATGTTCAAGAAGCTATGGATCTTGGCTATATTGCGCATCTTTCCGCAATCAAGTCCAGAGTACCGTTCTTACATTTCTTTGACGGATTTAGAACATCTCATGAAATTCAGAAAATTGAAGTGGCGCCCGCTGACGCGATTGCGAAACTTGTCGATCACAAAGCAATTGAAGAATTCAGAAACCGGGCCCTAAATCCCGAACACCCCGTATTAAGAGGCACTGCTGAAAACCCTGATATTTATTTCCAAAATCGCGAGGCTTCTAATCCTTTTATCGAAGCTGTCCCTGACATCGTGGAAAACTACTTCCAAGAATTTAAGAAAATTACCGGGCGTGAATACCACCCTTTCGAGTACTACGGAGATACTGAAGCTGAAAACATAATCGTAGCCATGGGCTCAGTTTGCAATACAACGGAAGAAACCATCGATTACCTGCAGGCAAAGGGCGAAAAGGTTGGACTGCTCAAAGTCCACTTATACCGTCCGTTTTCCAAAAAATATTTCTTTGCAGTTTTGCCTAAGTCAGTGAAGAAGATTGCTGTACTTGACCGTACCAAGGAACCTGGATCACCTGGTGAACCGCTCTATCTTGATGTGCTGCAGATGTTTAATCATGAGAACGCAAAACCGGTCATCGTTGGCGGGAGATACGGCCTTGGATCTAAAGACACTACACCCAATCACATCCTCGCTGTTTATGAGAATCTTAAACAAAGCCAGCCTAAAGACCACTTCACAATTGGAATTGTCGACGATGTCACCCACACCTCGCTGCCGACAAAAGAGTCGGTAGATACTACGCCGGAGGGCACGATTAGCTGCAAATTCTGGGGACTTGGCTCTGATGGGACTGTCGGCGCCAATAAAACAGCGATTAAAATCATCGGTGACAATACCGACCTCTATGCGCAAGGCTACTTTGAATACGACAGTAAAAAATCCGGCGGTACAACAATATCCCATTTGCGCTTTGGCAAAAAGCCAATCAAATCCTCCTATTTAGTATCCGATGCCGACTATATTGCCTGCCATAACCGGTCATTCCTTTATCATTACGACCTGCTTAAAGGGCTTAAAAAGAATGGTAACTTTGTCCTTAACTGCCCTTGGGGGCCAGAAGAACTGGAAGACCATCTCCCAGCCCTGTTTAAACGCTACATAGCGAAAAATAATATCAATTTCTATATCATTGATGCGATATCTATTGCCGAAGGAATCGGACTCGGCGGCCGCATTAACATGGTCATGCAGGCAGCTTTCTTTAAATTAGCGAATGTCATACCGGTCGAAGACGCCATCAAGTACCTAAAGGATTCCATCGAAAAAATGTACGGCAAAAAGGGCGCTAATATTGTTGAGATGAACCAAAAGGCTGTGGACCGCGGCGTTGAAGGATTACATCAAGTTAAAGTTCCTGCCTCCTGGGCTGATGCCAAAGATGAAGATTTGCCCGTAAAGGACGAGCCCGATTTCGTTAAAAACATTCAGCGTCCCATGGCCAGACACGATGGGGACAACCTCCCGGTCAGCGCCTTTGTCGGAATGGAGGACGGAACGCACCCGCTCGGTACAACTAAATACGAGAAACGAGGAATTGCTGTTTATCTTCCTGAATGGCAAATTGATAAATGTATTCAATGTAATCAATGTTCCTATGTATGCCCGCATGCGACCGTTCGCCCTTTCCTCTTAAATGATGAAGAACAAGCTAAAGCTCCCGATACTTTTAAGACTAAGGAGCCGAAAAACAAGAAGCTCACCGGATATCATTTCCGTATTCAGGTTGCTCCGCTTGATTGTACCGGATGCGGTAACTGCGCCGATATATGTCCGGCACCGGGAAAAGCGCTTGTTATGAAGCCGGCCGACCATGAAATTGAGATGGAATCGGAAAACTGGGAATTTGCTATGAGGGTGAGGGAAAAACCGGACTTAATGGAGACAAATACCCTCTTTGGCAGCCAGCTTGCCAGGCCGCTCCTTGAATTCAACGGAGCTTGCCCCGGCTGCGGTGAGACTCCCTATGCCAAACTTCTCACACAATTATATGGCGATCGCATGCTGATTGCCAATGCTACAGGCTGTTCTTCCATCTGGGGCGGCAGTTCCCCCTCCATTCCTTATACAACGAATGGCGATGGAAAAGGACCGGCCTGGATGAATCCGCTCTTCGAAGATAACGCCGAATTCGGCTACGGCATGTACCTCGGTTCAAAACAAATTCGTGAGAAAATTGCTGATCTCATGCACCAGGGTTTGAAGAGTTCGAACAGCGAAAACTTGAAGCAGTCTTTCCAGGAATGGCTTGACAATATGGACGATGGTGCGGGGTCTAAAAAAGCTGCGGCCCGCGTGCTCGAAGAGATGAAAAAGGAAACCGTCTCCGGCAATCCGATTCTGTCCGAAATTATGGCCCGAAAAGATTATCTCGTGAAACCTTCGGTCTGGATTCTTGGCGGGGATGGCTTTGCTTATGATATCGGTTATAACGGATTGGACCATGTCATCGCCAGTGGAGATGATGTAAACATTTTCATTATGGACACAGAGGTTTATTCTAACACAGGCGGTCAATCCTCAAAGGCTACGCAGACAGCAGCCATTGCAAAGTTCGCGGCCGCCGGGAAGAAAATTCGCAAAAAAGATCTCGGGCTTATGGCTACAACATACGGCTATGTTTATGTCGCCCAAATCGCCATGGGGGCCAATATGAATCAAACCCTTAAAGCAATTACCGAAGCGGAAAGTTACAAAGGGCCGTCCCTCATTATTGCCTATGCTTCT
>JAGGAB010000117.1 GCA_017889705.1 Bacillota bacterium
TGTTTGAAATTATACTGCACTTCTCCCTGGGTAGTTTTGGAAGGATTAGTGGTATAGCTACCGCCAGATACATAGTGATAATCTAATTTCTTTTCTCCATAGCTTACTTTTAAAGAACTAGTGCTATTTAATTTATTTTCATAGTTTAAAGCCCAGACATCTTCATTTGACTCCCCACAATCAGTATTACCTTTGTAGAAATATTTATAATTGTTACTGCCACCGGACAGGCTTAGTTTACTATTATCATCCAAATGATACACCAATTTACCATCATACAGTTCTCGCTTCATTCCGTTGTCGCCTTGCTCAGGTGCAGTGGGATTGGTTAGATAGCCATCGCTAGATGTTCTTTGAGCCGTAATAAAATAATCCATTTTACCGGTACTGCCACTGGTGTAAACAGATTGACTATCCGTTCCCAGTCCTCCGATACCGTTGCGAACTATAGTTTCCTGCTTGGCTTTATCTTTGGTGATGATATTAATAACACCGCCCATAGCGTTAGAGCCATACAGCGCAGATGCCGGACCTTTGATTACCTCAATTCTATCAATATTGTCTGTAGGAATATTAGCTAAGCCAACCCCGCCATTATAGCCGTCATTAACAGGTTGACCATCTATCATCACAAGTACTTGGTTTGAATTGCCAAAGCCCCGCATGGTAATCTTATCCGAAGTCGAACCACCTATAACACCTTTAGTTTGCCGGACATAGACACCGGTAATACTTTTCAGCGCATCGTCTACTCTTTTAATATTTTTCTTATCCATTTCTTCTTTGGTAATAACCTCTACCGCTGCCGGAACATCCTTAACCTTCTTCTCCGTTTTAGTAGCCGTAACTACCACTTGATCCAGATCAAAGACCTGTGCCTCCTCATTTGCTGCCACTGAAGTAAAATTCAGCGAGGAAAGCGCCAAACCTACCATTAGGGCTAAGGCTATACTTTTTTGTTTTCGTTGCTTTTTCAATGATCTTCCTCCATTACTATTTACTATTCTTACAATTTTAATTTAGCCTTCCACGCCGGCACATCTTCAGCGGTAATGATATCAATCGTACCGCCCTGATACTCGCCCTCTACATCTCCCATACGCTCTTCCATCCAGCCTTCAATCTCCAGATAGGTATCTTTTAGCTCATCAAGTACTTCCGGATCGGCTTCCCACAAGCCCCGTTCGGCTGCCTCCAGCAAGCGGCGGTTGATTTCTTCCATCGCCCAGGGGTTATTCTCTTCAAACCATTCCCGCATGTCCTGATCCAGAACATAGGTCTTAGCCAAGTCATCAAATACCCAGTCAGCAACCTCGCCAGTAGTGGCTTCCCAGCCATATACATGAGTAATGCGTTTGGCCATATCGCCAGCCCCTTTGTAGCCGTGGCGCTTCATACCATCAATCCAGTCCGGATTGAGAATTTTCACCCTGATAATGCTGTTAATTTCCTCTGATAAGCTAGTAACTGCCGGTCTTTCCGGGTCACGGGTATCGCCATAGTAAGTCTTAACCTCACTGTTATTTAGTGTCCGGGCGGCGGCAGTCAATCCACCATAGTAGGAAAAGTGACAGCAGCAGCCAAAGAGGTCATATTCATCTGTCGCGGCCTTGTTATAGGTTAAATCGACTGTTGTGAGCTGGCGTTTGAACTGTTCGGTCACTTCCTGGCCACCACGGTTTTTACCATAGGCGTACCCACTCCAGGCAATAAAAATATCTGATAAATCCTTTTCCGTTTTCCAGGCTGACGCATGAATCGCCAGGCTGACTCCCGCGCCATAGGTGTTGGGTCTGCTGCCAAAGATCCGGGCTGTCGCCTGCTCCCAGGCTTCAGGAGTATTTTCTTGCAACTGCTCCATTTGCTCTAGTGCATGTTTACGCACAAAGTTTTGCTCACAGGGTTCGTCAAGTTCAGCTACGGCCCGGATAGCTTCATCCAAGTACTCAATAATGCCGGGGAAACAGTCTCTGGTAACGCCGCCGATACGTAAGGTCACATCAATCCGTGGCCTCCCCAGTTCATTGAGCGGAATAACCCGGAAACCTTTTACCCGCCCACCGGCAATCCACTGGGGTTCCACCCCTAGCAGTGACAATATTTGCGCCACCTGTTCGCCATCTGTCCACATGCAGTCGGTGGCAAACAGCACCATACCGCAGTTTTCCGGCACTCGTCCGGTATCTTGTTCATGCCTGCTAATCAGGGCGTCAGCCAGCTTTTGCCCTATCTTCCAGGCCGCTTTGGTCGGAATACGCGCCGGATCGGCGCTGTAAAAGTTTCGGCCTGTCGGCAAAATGTCGGCTCGACCTCTGGTAATGAGGCCTGACGGTCCGGCAGAAATATAGCCACCCTCAAAACCGTGCAGCAAGCTATCAATTTCCTTTGAAGCTGTTAGATTAGCATCTATGTTTTTCACTTTATCCCGCCAATACCCTAGCTCTTCCACCTTGGGCAGATTGACCAGATGTGTTCCCATCACGTCTTGGGCTAACACCAATAAATTAATGTCTAAACTAACCATCAACTTCCGGACAAATTCTTTTACATAGCGATTGGCATCATCCAGCAATCCACCATAATTCTGGCCAAATCCTTCATGCCACTCATGTGGATTGTCCTTTACCTGGTCATAGTCAAGACCCATGAGTTCTACCACTAAACGAGACAAGGTACCATAATCGCCAGTATCATGCTTGAGTACGGCCTGAATGAAGTTAACCCGGCGCTCACCCTCAGGAATATCACCAAAAATGTGCATGCCATCCTGATGCATCCGGTTTTTTAAGCTAGTAATCAGTCCATGTAATTTTTCTACAATGCTAGCAAAATCATCATGATTATGACCAATTTCGTCCATTAACTTAGCTTCTACCGCTTTGTCCATGATCAAATATTCCAATTCATGACTGCGAGCCGGGTCGGTATGTTTGGCCTGTATGTATTGATCCAAAAAAGTCTCCAGTTCTTCGAGGTGACCATATGTTGAGGCTTCCACCATCACTGTCTGCATATGACCGATAAGTGTCGCATAACTCCGTCTTTTAGCAATGGTTCCCTCCGGCGGATTATCGGTATTATAGATATACAGATGAGGCATTGTCCCTAACGTCAGTTCAGAGAAACAATCCTCAGAAAGCCCGACTGATTTGCCTGGTAAAAATTCCAGATTGCCATGGGTACCGACATGTACCAAGACGTCTGCACCCCACATTTCTTCCAAATAACGATAGGTTGCCACATATTGATGGGTGGGCGGACATTCAGGGTCATGCAACAACTTACATACCTGACCGTCGCAGCGCGGCCCGGCACAGCCCCGTTTAGGCTGACAGCAAATGACCACATTACCGTACTCCACGCCAGTAATCAATATCTCCCCTTGATAAACCATGGCAGCAGGTACGCCGTCTTTTTCTTCCCCAGGCGGCTTGCCCCAGGTTTCGACCATCGCGGCTTGTGCTTTGGCGGGAAAACTGTCAAACCAGTTCCGATATTCGGCCTCACTTAAGTATTTGAGTACACCGCCCTTATTTACAATTTCTTCGATGGGCGTCCAGCGGAAATCAGATATGGCCTTTGTTTTCATGATGCGATCGATAATTTCTTTACCTGATTCCGGAAGATTTTCTATGGAATAACCGGCCTGTCGCATGGCTGACATAATTCGGGCCACACTTTCCAGTGAATCTAAGTTAGCAGCTCCGCCTACGGCCAATTCTACTCCATGACAGGGACTGTTATGCAGAATAATAGCTACCTTGCGCTCTGATGGCAATTTCGCCTTAAGCTCCAACCATTTTTTTACTCGGCGGCACAAATAGGTAATCCGCGCCGGGATAGGCAGATAAAAATCCAGTGTTCCGCCAATGCTTTGCTCTTCAACCCGACTCAAGCTACCGATTACGATAGGTTCAATGACGCCATTACATTCCGGCATGGCTACCGACATCACCATGGTAGGACCGGAAATCCCATAGGGATCGGCTCGCCATTCTTCTTCTGTTTTACTGTAGGTCAACAGGCCTTTGATAATTGGTACATCCAAACACCGGAGCAAATCATCACCGGCAGGCCTGGCTGTTCGCTCTGTTTCTCCTTGTTTGACAAGCAAAAAGGACTGAAGATTAATTAAGCAATCAATGACCGGCTTGTTATTAATCATAAAATAGTTGTTGATCGCAAAAATATTATCTTCCGAACCTGTCTCTACATCCTGTCGTCCAGTGCTAAATGCAGGCAGCGCATTATATCCCATTTCATCAAATTCCCGCACAAGTGCCTCAATCACTTCGGTGTTATGATTAACCCACAAATGCCGGTAAAAGAGTATTCCCACTGTCGGCCTGCCTGGACGGTAGGCCGGACAGTGCTTCATAAAATCTACCGCATCTTCATATAAACGATCACTGCCAGGGTAAAAAATCCCCTGCCAGGCAATTTCTTCTGGCGCTAAAACAGTAACCTTGGCACCCAACACTTCTTTCATAATATACAAAAGCGCATTTTTGGCATTTTCCACGCCGCCTAATGTTAGATAATGCTGTACGGTTAAGGCCACCTTAGCCCCCACAGTGTTATAGCCAAGCAGACCCGGATCATAACCGAAAGCAATTGTCGGCTTTTGCTTGGTTAGGTCGCCAACTTCCTCAGCTAGTTCCTCCCATACACCGCTAGTTGATGGAAATAAAAAAAGTGCATCCGCTTCGGAACGCAGATATTCAAAAAATCTTTGCTTATAGCTAAGGTCTTCTAATTCACGCACACTGCACATTTTTAGTTCAAGACCTGGAATATCTCTTACAGCCGCTGCCAATGCCGGCATGTAGCTTGTCCACATAATTGCTCCGATTTTCACTACAACATCTCCTCCTTATAAAATGGCTTTACAATAAAAATAACCATGACAAATAAACTTCTCTCGTGCAGAGAGTTGTTTACCTTCATGGTTGCTGTTACTTAACTATGTAGTTATTACTTAATTTACATTTAATAACATAGCAGTAACTTCAGTTACCACTATGTTATATTTTACACAAACTATTTTTTTCTGTCAATGAGAACTTTGTCAAATTCACAAATAACATGTCCATTCAGTTACAATCACATAGCTATGCCCACCTAAATTATTCTTTGCGTCTGACAAAGATACTCTTCAGATAATCCGCCGCTATTCAAATTATACGACAATTGACTAAGGCAAGAAGTCATATTCATCTGGCTAAGCGAAACATCACTCGGAACACATACAGGTACAGCTGAAAGATTCGCCACTCCTTTTATCCCGGCCTTAACCATCATATTAACCACTTTTTGCGCATGTTTTGGCAGCACATTAATCAGTC
>JAGGAB010000118.1 GCA_017889705.1 Bacillota bacterium
CTTAAGAGCAGTGGGTTACGGGTTCGTGAGTTAAAAACACCACAGGATGAAACCGATTGGAATAACAGGCAAATTGATATACTGCTAGCCCATCCCGCCAGCGCTGCCTACGGCCTAAATCTTCAACAGGGCGGAAACCATGTTATCTGGTTTGGACTTAACTGGTCCTTAGAGCTCTACCAGCAAGCAAATAAGCGGCTACACCGTCAGGGGCAAACAGAGAAGGTTATTATTCATCATCTAACGGTTGAAGGCGGCGTGGATGATGATGTAATTGCAGCCTTGGAGGACAAGTCGGGTACGCAGGATAGGTTGATGAATGCACTAAAGGCAAGAATTGAACGAGTGAACAGCATGAATAAGTAGCGTTATTTTTTGGTATGGTCCCGTGCATGGGAAACCGACTTAAACAATTGGGAGGAGTAAAAGTGAATATAAAACCATGTCCGTTTTGTGGAAGCACGAACACAAAAATAGCGAATGCATTACGCCAACACGAGACTTACGGTTCGTATCGGGAAGAGTTTAAAGTGTTTTGCAATACCTGTGAATCTTCTTCGGGGTATTGTAGCAGTAATCGTGCTGCTATAAAGAAATGGAATCAAAGGCCAGAATTTGAGGAGGCGACCCGCAATACAAAAACTAACTAACACATGTTATTTCTTGCTCTGTACGCCGCACGGCTTTGCGGTAACAATCACAGCCGGAGTACTGGTAGCAGTAATTATATACAGATAAAGGGGCAGCCGATCAGGCCGCCCCAATGGCGTTTTGAATGATATTTTATTTTTGGGAGGGGTTATGATGATTAGAAAGCCTTGGTTTTGTCAGGAATGCAGGGTTGTTATGACTTACAGTTCAAAGCAGGATTTTTATAAATGCCCCGAATGTGGTACCGAGGTTTGGCCAGAAACAAGTAGTGCTGACGATGATGAAATTACAAGCTTGATGAGTGAGAGATACAAGGCTAACTTGCCAGCTAAAGAAGCATTACCAGCGGGAGAGGCTTTGCTAGGTAGTGGCGGCAGTAAAAGCAAGGGGCGAAGTCGAACGTCTGATATGAAAAAGAAATCGTTAGCCCAAATTAATGCAGGCTTGGCTGGAAAGTGCGCGTCATTTAACGGTTGACTTTTTTGACAAATATGCTAAACTTGAATTAATTGGTCTGCAACCTAGTAGGTTTACATAACGTGACCGCCGAAAATGGCGGTCTATTTTTATGCAGGATATTAGCAATCTTTGTAAAATAATTATTGTAAAAGGATTTTATGATGGAGTGTGTGTAATGGGTTTTTTCAACTTAACTTCGAATTTTGATTTACCTTTGATAATATTGGCGGCAGCATTTAGTCTATCGGTGATGTCATTTTCTTTAAAAGCTGTTAAGTCATCAGAATCAAAGCATACGAAAGCAGAAAATCAAGAAATACAAGATGAGATTAATCGACTAATTGAAAGCTTCGAAAAAATAAAAATAAAAGAAAATGATGATGTTTTAACCTTAATGCTAAGAAATGTGGCCGAGGCTAAAGAGTATTATATACTCAACAAGCAACAAGCCCGCAAGGCATTTTCAGGTGCGCAATGGGCCTGCGTTATTGGTTTTGCTCTTTTTGCTGCAGGTATGCTAGTTACCCTTCTTGTTAAGGATGGACAAGTATTATTCTATTCTACATTCTCGGGCGCAATTACCGAAATTATTGCGGGTCTATTTTTTTGGCTGTATAAACAATCTCAACAACAATTAAACCTTTACCATGATAGTTTAAGAAATACGGAAAAGTTTCTAACAGCGATTAAGTTAGTTGAATATGCAAACCCCCAAAATAGGGATTCTATGTATGCATTTTTAATACAAAGTATATTTGGCAAAAATGGGTGCGCTATCCGATTAAAGCCTGAATTAGAAGCAGTTGAAGAAGTAGCTGAAATGATACCCGGAAGCGAATAACGCAAACTTTTGGAAAGCGGACCGCCTTTTATGGCGGTCTATTTTTATGTCTAAAACAAGGAGGCGGACGCCATAACAACTGTAATTTGTAAGTTGACAGACTGTAAACATCACGGGATTGAAACCTGCACCGCCCGGCGTGTAGCCATTGATGGGGTTGGGCAGGTAGAGTGCTATGAACCAGTATTGCGGTCCATCATTGTGCATGAGACGTTTAATCCAGGGTGCAGTAAAACTCAGCGGGGATATAAGTCCAGCCGCGTAACCGGAATTTTAAAGTAATAATTGCTTGAGACTCAGCTTTTTTGTTGAGTCTTTTTCTTTTGCCTTTAAGGGAGGTGGTTGCCAAAATCAACTCATGATTTGCCGCATTTAATATTGTTTAAATTGAAAGGGGAAATGGAAAATGAGTTTTGTATTAACGGGAGTTGTAGAATCAACAGGGTCTGCGAATGCAGGGAATATTCCAGTACTAGGGGCTACTGGTGTACTTGATACTAGCGTATTACCAAGTGTTGCGCTTGCAGGTGTGCCAACTGGTGCTGTACAAGCTTTTGCTATGACTACTGTACCGTCCGGTTGGCTGGCATGTGACGGTTCGACTGTTTCGAGAACGGATTATGCGGAGTTGTTTGCGTTGATTGGAACTGCTTTTGGTGAAGGGGACGGTAGCACTACATTTGCTTTGCCAAGCTTACATGACAATTTTATACTTGGTTTGGGTACTACCTATGCGACGATTGCTGCTACTGGCGGCGAAGCAACACATACGCTGACCACGGATGAAATGCCTGCACATACGCATAAATTAGGTGCGGCTAGGTATAGTGTTGCATCTGGGGGAACTCCAAATGGTATTGCTATGACGTCTGATACCGCCGTAACGGATAGCACTGGTGGCGGCGGTGCCCACAATAATATGCCTCCTTATATCGTACTTAAATACTGTATCAAATACTAATAAAACTAGGGGAACCGACAATACATCGGTTCCCCTAAATTAACTTTGAAAACAACAGCGTGACTGTTTAAATAAATATAAATCTAGTAAAGTGACAGGGGTGCTGAAATGACGAAAGAAATACTTGCAGACGGAATTTCCGTCTATTGTGCTTTCGATGAATTGACCGATATTGCACAGCTGGTACCGAATCCGCGAAACCCCAATCAACACAGCGATAAACAAATAGAGTTATTAGCGAAGATAATCCAAAACCAGGGCTGGCGCGCACCGATTACGGTAAGCACTCGCTCTGGGTTTATCGTTCGTGGTCATGGGCGGCTTATGGCGGCCCAGCGGCTTGGTGTTAGCCAAGTCCCGATTGATCGGCAGGTCTATGCGGATGAAGCTGCTGAGTGGGCAGATTTGATTGCTGATAATCGGATTGCAGAGTTTAGCGAATTGGACTATGAATTGTTGGCAGATCTATTGGCGGATATTAACGATTCGTTGGACGTTGAATTAACTGGTTTTAGTGCTCAGGAAGTAGATAAGTTGCTGGCTGAGATGGAGACTGGCGATATTGTCGAAGATAATTTTGATCCTGCGGCTGAGGCCGCTAATATTACTGAGCCGATAACCCAAAAGGGTGATATATGGCAATTAGGACGTCATCGGCTTATGTGTGGTGATTCTACTGTATTGGCCGACGTCGAGAAACTAATGAACGGGCAGCAGGCGGAAATGGTATTCACCGACCCGCCATATAACGTAAATTACCAAGGTGGCACAGAGGATAAGCTAACGATTCAAAATGATAACATGTCGTCGGAGAAATTTAATACATTCCTTCATGATGCATTTGCTTCAATGTATGCCGTTACTGCTCCAGGCGGTGCTATTTATGTGTGTCATGCTGATTCGGAAGGTTCAAACTTTCGTGGAGCTTTACAGGGTGCTGGCTGGCTATTGAAGCAGTGTCTTATATGGGTTAAAAATCAATTTGTTATCGGTCGGCAAGATTATCAATGGCGTCATGAAGCGATCTTGTACGGATGGAAACCTGGGGCGGCACATCGTTGGTACGGTGGTCGAAAGCAGAGCACCGTAATTGACAATGATATGCCGATTGTAATACAGCAGGATGGAAAAAACGCCATCGCAACTATAACGGTGGGCCTCAGTACGGTTGCATTAAAAATGACTGATTTCGAAATTCTTCATACAGGCACTGATGAGGATACCAGTATTTGGAGATTTGAAAAGCCTCTTAGAAACGGAGAGCACCCGACCATGAAGCCGATTGGCTTATGTGGTCGGGCTATTTGCAATTCGAGTAAGTCTGGCGATAATGTCGCTGACTTCTTTGGTGGTTCAGGTTCGACTCTTATGGCCGCTGAGCAAACTGAGCGCGTCTGCTACAGCATGGAGATGGAGCCGATATATTGCGACGTAATAATCAAGCGATGGGAAGAGTTTACGGGAAACAAGGCACTTAAACTTACCACCTAATAGCTCATTCAATGCCAGTTGCCGCACGTGGAATCAAGCTTTACATGTGTAGTAACTTTATTGAGCAACTGGTTCTTTATTTCGTCTGATTGTGTGAGCAAATAACCATTAAAGCCTGTTTCGAATCCCTTAGTAGCTTCAACTGCTGTTGGTTCTGGAATAGCAAGTTCGGCTGCTACAGCTCCTGCAATTCCAGCAAGTATTGCAGCTCCTAGAACTTTTTTAGCAGTGTCAGTTAATTCATTTTCTGAAGGATAACAAACTTCCATTTGTGCTGTATAATCGCACGTTCTAGTTTGAACACAAGGAACGTCATAGGATACTCTGTGTCTATAACCACCAATGCTTATAGTGTGTTCCTGACGGCACATGGATGCTCGCGTCTCAGGGATAGGAATAGGAATTTCAAATAAATCTTTTGTTGTACATGGCATCATAGAGCCCCCCTTTTATTGCTCCAGATTTGGGTATGTTTGTAGTGTTTGTAGAATTCAATTTTGATATTCGTTTTACGTCGATGTTGATAAAGATAGAGGGGTAGACGCGTCAACGTCCACCCCATTTCCGGGCACCCCCGGTAGGAGATAGTAGGATAGTCCGTGGCCACGGTTACTCAGGACTACTACCTCGCAACCATTTTATTATATAAATGGGGGTGTTGGCAATAGGAAAAACAAACAAATGTTCGAATAAGGCTTTGCAGGGTGAACCCCAGTTTACTGAGGATATAGCAGCGGAAAAGGCTAAGTATCGAAAAATTGTCCGGGCGGGAATTGCAAAATGGATAAGCGATTTCCAGAAGGGGCTTATTGAGATTAAAAATGTAGATGATCTTAAAAAGCTTATTGAGCTTGATTTAAAGCTTCAACGTGAAGATCCATAACGGAGGTGGGTGATATGTAGCATGGGGCGTAATCGAGATCCAAATAGGGAT
>JAGGAB010000119.1 GCA_017889705.1 Bacillota bacterium
AAAAGGCCGTCTTACTGACGCTGACAGTTTCGGGAATATCATTATCCAGGCTAGTACCGACGGTTCTTTTACACGGCTCAAAGATATTGCTAGGGTAGAGTTGGGCAGTAAAGACTATTCCAATCAAAGCATTATTAACGGCCATCCCAGCTCAGGCTTTGCTATTAAGCTAGCAAGCGACGCCAATGCGCTGGAGACGATCGGCAATGTAAAGAAGGTGCTGGAAGAAGCATCAAAAAGTTTTCCCAACGGTCTGAAGTATACAGTGAGTGTTGATAATACTAAATTTGTTCGCGAATCCATGATTGAGGTGGCAAAAACTTTTGCTGAAGCGTTGCTGTTGGTTGTGGTTGTCGTATTCTTCTTTTTGCAGAGCTGGCGCGCGACATTAATTCCGCTTTTGGCGATACCAGTATCACTACTTGGAACGTTTGGCGCCTTTATTGTGCTGGGGTTTAGTATCAATACGCTGACTTTGTTCGCTATGGTATTGGCAATCGGGCTTGTAGTGGATGATGCCATTGTTGTCATTGAGGCGGTGGAGCATCATATACGATACTCGGGGCTTTCTCCGTTGGAAGCGACAAAGCGGGCGATGAGCGAAGTATCCGGGCCGGTAGTGGCAATTGCCTTTGTGCTGGCTTCGGTCTTTCTTCCAGTGGCGTTTTTTGGCGGTATGATGGGAATTTTATATAAACAATTCGCCTTGACCATCGCAGTATCTATGGCGTTATCGGCCATTGTTGCTTTATCATTGACGCCAGCGCTTTGCATTATGCTTCTAAAACCCTACGATCCCAATGCGCACCAAGGCATGCTCGGGCGTTTTTTTGAAACTTTTAACATTTGGTTTGAAAAAAGTATCGAACGTTACGGAAAGGGACTGGAAAAATGGATTGGCAATGCCCGTCTGTGTATGCTGCTGTTATGCGTGCTGGTTATTTTAGTAGGAGGCCTGTATAAGCTGGTTCCTTCTTCTTTTGTGCCGGAGGAGGATCAGGGGCGTTACATTGCGGCAGTTTCTTTGCCCGAGGCAGCCAGTTTAAATCGTACGACGCAAACACTGAAAAGCTTTGCTCAGACACTGCAAAGTCAACCCGGAGTTACAGATGTCATGGCAATGGCAGGTCAAGATTTGTTGGGGGGAGGATCAAAGCCAAATGCTGGAGCTATCTTTATCTTGCTGGATCCATGGGCCGAAAGAAATAAACCGCAACTACAAGTGAACGCGGTAATTGAGCAAACACTTATAAATGGATCGCACTTGGCGGAAGGAAGCGTAATGGTGCTTGCTCCTCCGGCACTTCCTGGACTAGGCAATGTAGGCGGATTTACAGTGTATCTGGAAGACCGGGGTGGCGGTACGCTTGAGGCGCTGGACAAAGTTGCGCAGAAGTTTGTCGATGCGGCGCAGCAACGCTCTGAAATCGGCTCGATTAAATCCAGCTTTAAAGCCGATACGCCAGGCTACGAATTTGAGGTTGACCGGGAAAAGGCGAAAAAGATGGGCGTATCGGTGGACAGTGTGTTTACAACTTTGAGCGTATTTATTGGTGGAACACAGGTGAACGATTTTAACAAATTCGGCCGTACCTACAAAGTGATTGCGCAGGCGGATCTTTCGTTTCGCAGTGATGTTGACGCGATGCGGTATCTTTTCGTAAAAAGCTCTAGTGGTACAATGGTGCCGCTCAATACGTTAGTCAAACCCAAGAAAGTAAGCGCGTCTTCCGTAATCACCCGGTACAATGGTGTTAGGGCTGTAAGAATTAACGGAAGTCAGGCTGGAGGCTATAGTTCGGGCCAGGCAATAACGGCGCTGGAGGAAGTGGCCGCGCAGACGTTGCCGAGCGGCTATACCTATGAGTGGTCGGGTCAAAGTCGGGAAGAAAAAGTAGCAGGGAACCGGGCTCCGATTGTATTTGGAATGGCAATCATATTTGTCTTTTTGTGTCTGGCGGCTCTTTATGAAAGCTGGAGCGTGCCGTTTGCCGTATTGCTTGCCGTTCCGACCGGGGTGTTTGGCGCTTTCCTCTTTCAATACGCCTGCAACCTGGAGAACAGCGTTTATATGCAGATTGGCCTGGTTATGCTGATTGGGCTGGCCGCGAAAAATGCCATATTGATTGTAGAATTTGCCAAGGTCAGGGTGGATAACGGGATGGCGCCGGCCCAGGCAGCCATTGAGGCGGCAAAAATCCGTCTACGCCCAATTTTGATGACTTCATTGGCGTTTATTATCGGATGTATTCCGCTAGCGGTTGCCACCGGCGCCGGGGCCAGTGCCAGAAATTCCATGGGCACGGCGGTCGTAGGCGGTATGTTTATGGCAACTTCCCTGGGAGTATTCATGATTCCCGTATTCTTTGTGGTAGTGGAAAAGGTGACCGAGAGAATAAAACCCTATTGCGCAAAGCGGGAAAAATCGCAAGCCCGAGAGTGTTAGAGAGTATGACGGAGTAAGAGGCCCGGGATAGTAGCTTGGTGTTGTCCATTCGGAATGCGAAGTGCCTTACCAGCTGGTCGTTATGTAAAAGATACTTTCCTTAAATGATCGGCCGGATAGGGTAATTGGAGGTCGTTTAGACAATATGTATTTCTTTGGCAGTTATTTTGTAACACCTTTTAGGTATATGGGTATTGTTTACGTTATAATGGTTTTGCTTGTTGTCTTGCTAGAGTATTATACTTTGGTATTAAGCGAGATTTTAGTATGTATAATATTTTAATATTAGGGGGCTTATAGCGATCCTCCCAAACAGATTCTGTTGGAGTCAGAAGTTAGAATATTTTTATGTTTGAACATAGCGAAAGGACTGAATGTTATTATTATGAACCATGCGTTTAAAAAATGGTTTGCTATTCTCTTCTTAGTCATTTTGATCACGGGCATGGTCGGAGTCGGATTATGTTTTGCATCAAGTAATGCCATTGAGAATTCTCAAATTAATTTTAATAAAATGCCAGGAATTGATACTCATGGAGATACCCCAAATATGATTTTTGCTGTAGGCGCTGGTCGTTATGCAATTGATATACCTGATTCTTTTTTCCCAGAACATGGCTTTGTAGGTGTACACGACAAGCTTTACACAAGAACACTGTTGATGGATAACGGTGCTAAAAGAACAGCCCTCGTAGTTGTTGATTTCACTTCCTTGGACACTGAGCAGATTAGTGGCCTAAAAGAAATCGTAAGTCGTGCAGGGGATGTCGATCTTTCCAATATTTTTATTTGCACAAACCATACTTTTTCAGCACCACATATTAAGTCGACTCTGGGACTTACAGATACAGAGAAGGGAAAAAATGATATATTACGACGCGCTCTTGATGATTCTATTTCGAATTCTGTGACAAGTGCTAAAAAAGATATGCAGCCCGCAAAAATAGGATATGGTGTTGGAAGCTGCAATGTAAATGTTAATAGAGATTTGCTTACTGCTGAAGGGTGGTGGCATGGCAGCAATGAACATGGGATTTCAGATAAAGACGTAGCTGTCATCCAATTTGAAGACCTTAAGGGAAACCCGATTGCAGTCTTTATGAACTATGCTGTTCAATCATCTATTATGAATGAATCGGTTTTGGAAAACAGTGGTCAATTAGTTACTTCTGATCTTGGCGGTGCTACTGTCCGTCATATTGAGCAGCAATACAATGACAATGGAACTATTGCGTTGTTTACTATTGGTGCGGCAGGTGATCAAGAGCCTATTTTCACATCCAACCATTATACCATTGATAAAAATGGGCAATCATCAAGAAGTGATATTCATGACGCTGGTTATGTGTTGGTGGATCTATTAGGTGAACGTTTAGGAAGCGAAGCTGTCAGAGTCAGCGAAGGGATTCATGCTGTGCAGTCTCAAGTTCCTTTGCGTATTGTCAAAGATAGTGTCCGATGCAAAGGGCAATTAATGTCGGCTCATATTGCCGATATCCATCCTACAAAGAAATACAACTATCAAAGCAATGGCGAAATTGATGTTCCAATCGAGATTATGCAAATTGGAGACATTGCTCTTGTTGGGGTACAACCGGAGTTAGCCTGCCAAATAGGCATTGATATCAAAAAGAAATCGCCTTTTAAAAACACGGTGGTAATGACACTAGTAAATGGTGCGGCAAAATATATGGCAGATGAAAATAGTTATGATAAATTTACCTATGAGGCAAGAAATTCGCAATATGCCAAGGGTTCTGCTGAATGCGTAGAAGATAAAATATTGTCTATGTTGGAGACTTTAAAATAAAAGGTGCCCCCATATTGCAAGTACAATTAGAGGAGCTAAAACTAATGTTGAAAGGAAAGGGTATTATCTGGATGGTGGTCAGTGCTATAGTAGTGCTCATAGTGTTGGTAACGGTAGTTCTAACATTTTTGCTATTCACGTTAGGGGTATCGGTTTGTTTAGCCAATGGGGGCGAGAAGGCAATGGAGACTTTAGCGAATAAAAATAGTATGCATATTAAACGGCAATTACAGAAATATTTGGAGATGGTCAAAAAATAAGTGCTGTGGCGTTAGAATATGATGCGCCTATTAATACAACTTGTTTATACAGATCCAAACTACAATAACGAACCTTTGATGTACAACTTATATGTACCCCAAAATTATGATCCGTCGAAAAAATATCCTTTAGTATTATTTATTCATGATGCTGGGGCTGTAGGAGATGATCCGACAACAACACTCACACAAGGTAGGAGCTGTTGTATGGGCAACTCCATCTGAACAGGCAAAACATGAATGCTTTGTTTAGCACCACAATACACTACTGTTATATCAGATGATAACTCAAAACTGGGGATAATAAGGCTTACCCTGGAATGAATGCCATTACTGACGTACTAAAAAATCAAGGTGCAACAATCAGTCATGGGAGTTGCTCGGCAGAGTCCAATGCGGTTGATATGAAAAAAATGTGGCCGATATATTAAAAAACATATATAATATCAATTATACTGAAAAACAGTTGGGGACAGTCCTTTTTTGACAACTTTATGTTGACAAAAGGGGAACGTCCCCAGTGTCCTATATGTACTTTGTATAAGAAATGTTATATCGAGGGCCAAAATAAAAATGCCAGCACTTCACTAATTGGAAGATGCTGGCCTTCTACTTATCATAAGACTGTATAATGGGACGTACCGTAACTTACGGATTTTGCTACCTCTGGATAGGTAGCAAATTGTTGACAAAAACCTGCTAATAAAAAGCAATAGCTTTTTTTAAAAAAAATAATGAAGTTTCAAGATAAAAAAAGGCATGACTAAACAATCCGGTTAAATTAT
>JAGGAB010000120.1 GCA_017889705.1 Bacillota bacterium
CTAAATGCAAAGTGTGCGGCAAGGGTATTACCAAACAAAAATATGAAGAAGTTGGCATGTGCGTATCGTGCCAAGCGAAGGAGAAAAGCGCATGAACAAATGTATACTTGTTGGTCGCTTGACTGACAATCCAGAAGTACGGTACACACAATCAGGCAAGGCGGTTGCATCGTTTACAATAGCGGTAAATCGATTCACCGGAGGCAGTAATAAAGAGGCCGATTTTATTACTATTGTGGCATGGGAAAAACTCGCTGAGATATGCGGTAATAACCTGTCTAAAGGACAGCGGGTACTAATTGAAGGGCGACTTCAGATAAGGTCTTACGAAGGAAATGATGGGCAGAAGTGGCGTGTGGCTGAGATTATAGCGCAGAACATGGAGTTCTTAGAGAAGAAGCAGCCGGAACAGGACAGGCCGGACGGTGGAACATTCGGCGGAGAGGTAATACAAGAAGAAGAAACTCCATTTTAAGGAAGTGATTGAGCGTGGCAATACAAATAAATGATAACTGGCAGATTGAAACGGACGGAAGATTAAACTTTACACTACAACAAAAGAAAATTATTGAGAATTCGAAAGACCCGTCTAGGAACGGAGAAACGAAATGGGTAGATGTTGGATATTACCCAACCTACCAAACAGCCCTAAAAGGACTAATTCGGCGCGAGGTAGCCGTACCGGATAATATAAAATACCTAGTTAATAAGCTTTCTGAACTAGAATCATTGGTTATGAACTTACCGGATCATGGAGCGATGTAAAAAAATATAGATGGGCCAAGGGCAGACTAGCCCATGTTAGTTTGCCCAGGATTGAATTATGTATGTATGGGGGCGGGGAATAAATGGCAGATGTAGGCTGGATAAAAATATACCGTTGTTTAACTGAAAAAGCTATCTGGACATGCTCCACCCCTGAGCATTGCAAGATACTTATCACCTTGCTAATGATGGCTAACAGTGAAACAAAACAATGGGTTTGGCAAGGGAAACAATTTGAAGCAAACCCCGGTCAATTTGTAACGAGTGCAGATTCAATTATAAAAAAATGCGGCAAAGGTATCACTCGCCAAAATGTACGAAGTGCGCTTGAAAAATTCAAAAAGCTTGATTTTTTAACCTACGAAACAACCAAGACAGGAATGCTTATAACTATAGTAAATTGGGACACTTATCAAGACAAGCCAAAGCAAACCAACCAAGATAGTAACCAAGAACCAACCAACGACCAACCAACAACCAACCACCAACCACTAACAAGAATAATAAGAATAATAAGAATCATGAGAAGTATATATATACGCAAATTTTCGAATCGTTTTGGTCTGAATATCCCGAAGGTGGACACCAAGGAAGTAAGCCACAGACTTTTAAAAACTTTACCTCTTTGATTAAAAAAGGAGTAAGTGCAGATAGATTGATTCAAGCAGCTAAGAACTATGCAGTGGACTGCAAGGCTGAAAGCAGAAACGATTTCTTTTACAAGGCTTCAAATTTCCTAGGAAAGGCTGAGTATTACAAAGCTTACCTTCCTGATAATTGGGTTCCGGTAAAATTGAGAGGAGTTGGTAGTAATGGAATTACAGATAATCGAGACGGAACCGGAAGATTTGGATCGGCAACTGTCAACGAAGATAGTGGAAATATCCCTAAGGGTTTCTGGGCAAACGGGTAAAACATATTGTGCATTTTGCGATAAAGAGCTCCAGCCTAGAATAGTTAACGCTTTAGGGAAGACATAACCGAATTGGATGTGTTGATTGTGGGTGTAAACAGTCAATTGACGCTATTGTATCTTTAACCAGAAAATATGAACTTATGAAACAACAATTGGAATTTGATAAGCAACAACAAAAAATAAGACGATTGGTCAATAATTCGATGATGGGGCTCAGATTTCAAGACCGGATTTTTGAAAACTATGTAGCTAGAACGGAGCCCCAGCAAATAGCGTTAAAAGTGGCAAATGATTTTTGTACAAGGTTTGCTGAGAATAAGCATTGCAAGGGGCTCTTCTTAACGGGGCCCGTGGGAACAGGGAAAACACACTTAGCCGCGGCGATAGCTAACAAGGCCATGAAAGAGTATTACATCCCGGTATTGTTCGGGACGGCACCGGGGCTCCTAAACAAGATTAAAAACTCTTTCGAAGATGGCAGCGACAAGATCGTAATCGCACTTGGTAGTGTTCCGTTGCTGATAATTGACGATTTAGGCAAGGAGTACGCAAGGAAGAACGCTGACGGGTGGAGTTGGGTACATGAAACCTTGTACGAAGTAATTAACCAGCGGTATGAAAACTATTTACCTATGATCGTAACAACTAACTTGACCCTAGACCAACTTAAAAAGCGGATTGACACAGCGATTGTAAGCCGGATTGTTGAAATGAGCGACGGCATCCAGTGTGATTGGGATGATTACCGGATGAAAAAGGCGGCGGGTATAGCATGAGGATTGCACCAATTACTGAATCGGATATATTGGGCCAGATACGTGATAGGTTGCGTTGGGATAAATGGTTTGTGATACGCCACCAGCAGGGTTTAGGTTGCCATAAGGGACTAAGTGACCTAACGGCAATAAAAAACGGTCACACGGTCTATATCGAAGTTAAGAAGCCAAAAGGAAGACAGTCAGATGTACAAAAAGATTTCCAAAATGATATAGAGTCACACGGCGGGGTTTATGTGCTGGCAAAATCGGTTGATGACATTGAATTTTTGTGTGGTGGCATAAAAAACAAAGAAGTGGAAAATTATTTCCTTGAGCAAAGCGCAAAACAGAGAGATAGAATATTTTCTTTGCATCATCCTAAGTTTGAATCAAAAGAAGAAGTTGATGAGTGGATTAAGTTTAACGAAAGCTTATACAATTTCGCACAAAAAGTAAAAAACGGCGAGATAAAAAAGGAAGATTTAATACCGGACGATGATGACGATTTTTAGGAGGGGTAGGAATGTATAAGGCGGTTAAACAGGTTTGCGGAACATGCCAAAATGTTGATCGGCGAGCGTATCCCGGCGAAATGGTCTGCTATAAAAAGAATCCTGACGTACAGCAAGCGGTGAGGGTTAAGGAAAACCAACAATGCACCAGGTGGAGGGGAAGATAATGAATCTTGTTGACGCTGTAAAGCGCAGTAATATAGCAAAAGCGATTAAAGAGCAGATTATCGACGTGATAGGGATTACCAAGCGAGATAACAGCCGTAAGTTACCAAGTTATCTAAACAAGGAAATGCAGGTGCTGGTGACTATTCTAAGGGCTTTCAGCCTGACATTGAAGGATAAGGCCAAGGCACTTGAATCGAGAGGATATGAATTTGAGGCCGACCATGTAGACCTTGCAAGCCGGATTTTAGCGGTGGCGACAATGGACTTCCTTAACGCGCTGGATGAAAAGGAACGGGCGGCGGTAGAGCGAGCATACAGCAATGTTGAGGTAACGGTAACATCGACGTATGAAAACCGGATAGCACCGGAGCGGTTCGATGATGAAAAGTGTTATGTGGACGTTGAAACGATATATGAACTAGCTGAAATGGCGATTGAATCGGAATGCAAAGGGTGCCAAGGTAAAGCAGTTTGCAAGACAAAAGAGGTTATGCTTGCGCTGCGTGTGCCGATTAGCCAGGACGGCGGCAAGTGCCCATATGCGAATGTGATAGAGAAACGCGTTGTAGCGTAGTAGGGGAGTGTTGAGGATGGCTGAAAAGGTAGACGCTGACCTATATGAATTTCTACGTAATCACGAATGTCAGCTATATAGAAATAAACACGAAGAAATAATTGCTTGGGTAGTTGTTCCATTTAGCGATTTAGATAATTTAGCTAAGATACTTGGTTATGGAGCGTTTGATGATGGCGGCATAGAGGTACACATGATGAGCGGATACATTGCGCTTGAGTTAAACGAAATATTTGAAAGCTATGGAAACAGCATAAGCGACTATAAAAACTGCTTTGGTGAATATGATGATTATTTCGGTAAGGGGGAGTGTTGAGGATGGCAAGGGAACACAAATTCAGGGTAACTATTGAATGATTAGATGGGGGTGGGGTAGGTGCTGACAATCAGAGTGTTTCCACGAAGAACCGAAATGACACCTGTTGATGATATGGCTTTCTACGATGTACCGGGGCTATTTATACCACCGCATGATGAAGTACATATATGCTGCGTGTTCACATGGGATAAGGCCAGAGCAGAGTATTTACAGCGGAATTGGGAAGGGGTTACGGATAAGCCGGTACTAATCGGCGGCCCTGCCTATGGCAATTCCGGCGGCGATTTCACGCCGGGGCTATACGTTAAGCCGGGGGTAACATTCACAAGCCGGGGATGTCCAAATAAATGCGGATTCTGCTTTGTGCCAAAACGTGAAGGAGATCTGAGGGAATTAGAGATACAGCCCGGTAATATCATCAACGATAACAATTTCCTAGCTTGCTCGAAAGAACATCGTCGTAAGGTGTACGACATGCTAAAGACTCAAAAGACTATATGCTTCAAAGGTGGTTTAGAAGCTGCACGTTTAACGGATTGGGATATTGAAGAAATGCGCGGGCTACGAATTAAAGAGTTATGGCTTGCCTGCGACACAAAAGAAAGAATAGATGTGTTAAAAAAGGCATGTGAAAAGCTTTATTCCGCTGGATATAACCAGAATAAAATACGGTGTTACGTGCTGATCGGCGACGACATGACGGAAAACGAAAACAGGTTAAGGCAAGTATATGAAGCCGGAGTGTTGCCGTTCGCTCAGTTGTACCAGCCGGAAATACCGATTATATACTCCAGGGAGTGGAAACAGTTTGCGCGGACGTGGAGCAGACCAGCGGCTTACAAGGCACACATGAAAACGCTGCTTGTGGCCCAATAAAACAAAAGAACAAGGCCAGCGGCATATCTGACCTTGTTCAGTAAGGAGAATGAAGGTTTAGTAATATTATCCCCGGATGTGCCGGGGTTATGTGGGAGGGGTAAGCGTGAATGATGTGATAGCCAAGATAGAGCGGGGAGAATTGACCGTAGTAATTGGCGAAATGGTAGGTAGTGGCATACGTAGGGCGGTAAGAGTATCAGAGTCAGGTACAGCAGAACTCCTGCGGCTTGCAAAACTGGGAACTATTGTGGACAAACAAATAAAAGAATGCTCTGGTTATTTCAAAGAATGCCATGATAATTATTGCGGTTACACTGAATTTTGCCCTAGCTATATTAAGCCAGAACAGGCACTAAC
>JAGGAB010000025.1 GCA_017889705.1 Bacillota bacterium
GAAATAACGAATATGATGCTAATTTTACTAAGTCAAACGATGATTTGCTCCTGACTATTACTTACTATGATTCCTCAGATAAAACAACAGTTATAGATACCAGTACGTTAACCCTGCAAGGCTGGTATGTTAACAGCAATTCTAAAATAAACCGATTTACTATTGGTGATCAGACTTTTGTTATTAATGATTATATCGCAGGAATCGGAAGTATCAATGGTGGAAAGCTGAACGATTACATTGACGGCGGCAATGCCGATGATGCACTGAACGGCAATGCCGGGAATGACTATTTGGTCGGCGGCTTAGGAAATGACACCTTATATGGCGGCGCCGGTGACGACTTTATTGGCGGCGATGGCAAAGGGGAAAATGGCAGTAATGCTGATGATAGGCTGTACGGAGGAGCTGGCAATGACAGGCTGTGGGATCGGTATGGCAGCAATGTATTGGACGGCGGTGACGGCAATGATGATCTTGTCATCGACGGTGATTTTATTAATAATCCAGCCAATACCAACAGCTTATTAGGAGGCAATGGCAATGACAGCCTGCATGCCTGGGGCGGCAGCACGAATACCCTGGATGGTGGGGCTGGCAATGACACTCTTGATAACTACGGAAAAAACAGCACACTGGTAGGTGGAGCCGGTAATGATACCTACATTGTCGCTGCCGGAACTATTAAAAATGCGGCAAATGATGCTAGTGGCATAGATAAAGTACGCATTGTTGATGGGGATGGAAATCCTGCCAAATTCGGCGATTATGACTATGTATTAGATAACAATAATTTGATTATGACCAGCAAAACAGACGCAAGCATTGTCATTACCTTTGCTGACTGGATGAACCATCCGGTGTCAAGCGTGCAGTTTGACAGCCAGCCTATTTTGTGGAATACATTTACTGCCCAAGCGATAAACGCTGGCTGGGGAAAACAGGGCACTGCAAAAAATGATAGCATTATCGGAACTATAGGGATTGATGTAATTAATGGTGGTGTTGGTAATGACCGTATTGACGGCGGAGAGGGAAACGATGCTCTATTCGGAGGAGCCGGCAATGACATTCTTATTGGTGGATTAGGCAATGACAGCTTGTTTGGTGGCGACGGCAACGATACTATTATCTATGATGCGGCTGACAGTGCAAGCAGCGTATCCGGTGGTGCCGGCGTTGATATTTTGGATGCAAGCGGCATTACTACAAATATACATATCAATCTGGAAATGTACACTGACATTGAAAATATTACTGGCGGCAGCGGTGATGATGAACTGACAGGCAACAGTCTGGCAAATCGTTTGGAAGGCGGAGCCGGTAATGATATACTTGATGGCGGTTTAGGAAAAGATACTCTGCTTGGCGGCGCCGGCGACGACACTATAATCTATGATGCGCTTGATTTGCCAGCTAACGTAAAAGGCGGAGATGGTATTGACACGCTTGATGCCAGTAAGGCAAAAAGTAATCTTGCTATTAGTCTTGCCACTCAATACACCGATATAGAGAACATCATCGGGGGGAGCGGCAATGATGTGTTGACAGGCAACAGTCTGGTAAACCGGCTGGAAGGCGGGAGTGGTAATGATACACTGGCGGGAGGAATTGGAGCCGATACCTTAGTTGGGGGAAGCGGTGATGATAACTACATTGTAGATAATGTTGGCGATATTGTTGTGGAAAGCTACAACGAAGGAATTGATACCGTATTGTCTTCTCTGAACTACACTCTAAGTGATAATGTGGAAAACCTTACGCTCACCGGTTCAGGCAATTTAACGGCTACCGGAAACGGGTTGAATAATACCATTACTGGTAATGCCGGTGCGAATGTAATTGACGGCGGTCTTGGCGTTGATACATTAATTGGCGGGGCAGGTAACGATACCTATTTAGTGGACAACAACGCTGACGTTATAGTTGAGCTTGCCGGCGGAGGAACCGACACGGTGCAGGCGAGTGTTAGTTATACACTGAGCGCTTATGTGGAAAAGCTTATCCTAAACGGTACTGATAATATCGACGGTTATGGCAATAGCTTAAACAATGTCATAAACGGCAATAGCGGTGACAATATTCTGGATGGTAGGTCAGGAGTAGATACACTGAGCGGTGGTTTTGGTAATGACACTTATTTTGTAGATAATACCGGCGATAGTGTGACAGAAGGGGCTGCCGGCGGGACAGATTTAATAAAAGCTTCCGTTAGCTATACTCTGTCAAACAATGTTGAGAATCTGACGTTAACCGGAGTTGGCAATATAAATGGGACAGGTAATAGTCTTGATAATATTATTACTGGCAATGCCGGCAACAACATTCTGTACGGCGGTGGCGGAAGTGATACTCTAATAGGTGGAGATGGAAATGATACATATAATGTAGATTCGACGGGTACGGTTGTTGTTAAAGAGTTAGCGGGGCAAGGAATCGATACAGTTGCATCTTGGATAACTTATACTCTTGGAAATGATCTTGAGAACTTATCACTTATGGGTTCTAAAGATATTGATGGTACTGGAAACGGATTCGACAATGCTATAACCGGAAACAAGTTTAACAATGTTTTACGAGGTGGCGCTGGTGATGATGTTTTAGATGGTAATTCTGGAAATGATTTTTTATGGGGCGAAGCAGGAAATGATATCCTTGACAGTGGTATAGGGAACGATACTTTTGTTTTCGGTACTAATTTTGGACATGACATTATTATTGATGATGTGTTTAATGATGAGGATGATTTAGTTCAATTTAAAAACTTTAAGTCAACTGAAGTCACAATCTCACGTGTAAATGATGATTTGAATTTAACTGCCTTAGATGGCAGTAGTGTTACTCTGAGCAATTGGTATGATACAAGTGAGTGGAGTCGCCTCAACCGCTTCGAATTTACCGATGGCGTAAAGGTGATAGAGGAAGATAACTGGGAAACGCCCCTCAATATTGAGTTTGATTATACTTATGCGGGATCATTCTTTAACGATACGGTAAAGAATATATTGGATTATGCTGCAAGTCTTTGGGAACGAGTTATTTTGAACGACTTTGATGACGTAGCGGCCGGAACTAAACTTTATATTAAGCGTCCGGATACTGGTATTTATGAAACTATTACTTCACCTAAATCGATTGACGACATTCGTATCTATGTGGGGACAATGAATTTAGATAGCAAAGGCGCATTGGCTGAAGGCGGGCCTTCTGGCTCCTTTGAGAACTACAGTCTCTATTATCGTTGGAAGAGTACATCAAACTTTGAACCATGGGTCGGATCCATTAGTTTTGATGCCACACCCAGTTATTCAGGGGGAGGAACCGCACAGTGGTTTTTTGATACAACACCGGAGACCGCTGATGATGTGGCAACCGCTGGCGCGGGTATGTTGGATTTTCTTACTACGGCAGTTCACGAAATTGGCCATGTTCTGGGTATTGTTGATGGCATTAATGCCTGGGATAAGTATCTGTTAGACAACGGCTCAGGATATTATTTCACAGGGCCTAATGCGGTACTGCAGAACGGTGGAGCCTATGTTCCCCTGTTGGATGGCTGTCATCCAGATGGGTATACTACCAATGCAGCCGGGTCTACAACTCCCTTTTACAACAATCAGGCTCCGGTTATGTCTTATGGCCTATATACTGACGGGATGAGGCTGGTGCCCACTGATATCGAGTTGGGTATGCTGCAGGATATTGGTTATGACATATCTTATGCAAACCGATATAGTATATAGAGCGCAATAAAGAGAGAATTAATTCAGACGCTAACATATGAATGGTAAACGAAATTATTCCCAGATATTAACCCGCTTAAAACAATTGGTTTTAGGCGGGTTTTCTGTCTTAGTGTGAATATGGCCTATTGTTAGGCAGAGGTGAATACAGTTTAATGCAACCTTTTCTAATGATATGGTATAATATAGATGGGTTTTCCAATCGCTAGGAGGAGATTTATTTTGAAACTGATTATATTAGCTGGCGGCGGCGGTACGCGCCTGTTCCCATTGTCCCGTACCTGTATGCCGAAGCAATTTCTTAAGCTAGGAGAGTCTGAATCACTTTTAACGCAAACAGTTAAGAGGTTTCTGCCATTATTGAAATCGTCAGATATTGTTGTTGTAACAAATAAGGAATATATTCATCATGTTAAGACCGAACTGGCAACTTGCGGGGCTGGCAGTGCACATATTTTGCTTGAACCTGTTGCCCGTAACACGGCACCTGCCATTGCGCTGGCAACGCGATTTTGTCAGGATGAACTGGGGGCGGCGGCAGAGGAAGTACTCTTTGTTACACCGGCTGATCATATTATTCATCCAATTGATATATTTATCAAAAATGTACGGCAAGCTGTCGAGTTAGCGGCTCAAGACAAGGTAGTGACTCTTGGCATTAAACCAGATAAGCCGGAGACTGGTTATGGGTATATTCAGGCAGGTGAGGCTATAGGAGCAGGTTATAAAGTGGCTTCTTTCCGTGAAAAACCTGATCAAAAAACTGCCGAACAGTATCTTGCTGCAGGCAACTATTACTGGAACTCAGGTATGTTTGCCTTTTCCGCTGGTTGTATTATGGAAGAATTTCGTGAGCATGCGCCGGAGATATACCAACTGGCAACGGTGGAATTCTCGGAAGTGCTTAATAAATTTGATGCTATGCCAAACATCTCGATTGACTATGCAGTTGCGGAGAAGTCACTGCGTGTGGTCATGGCGCCACTGACAGCCTATTGGAATGACATTGGTTCTTGGGATGCCATTTATGATGTACTGGAAAAAGACCACAGCGGTAATGCTATCAAGGGAGATTGTCTGCCAATTGATTGCTCGAATACGCTTATGCTAGGGCGTAATCGTCTGATTGCTGGCATCGGCCTAGAAGACGTACTGGTTGTTGAGACCGATGATGTTATTGTTGTTGCCAAACGTGGTGAATCGCAAAAAGTAAAAGATGTGGTTACAGAACTCAAAGCTCGCGGACGACGCGAGGTGGATGAGCATACAACTATGTACCGGCCCTGGGGCAGCTATACGGTATTGGGCGAAGGTACTGGCTACAAAATGAAGAAAATTGTAGTTGCTCCCGGTCAACAACTCAGCCTGCAGCTACATTATCATCGCAGTGAGCATTGGATTGTGATTGGTGGTACGGCGAAGGTGACAATTGGCGAGCAAGCACAAATGGTACATGTTAATGAGAGTGTCTATATTCCGACATCTACCAAACATCGCCTGGAAAATCCAGGGAAAATACCACTGGAAATTATTGAGGTACAAAACGGCAGTTATCTGGGCGAAGATGATATTGTACGGTTTGATGATGTGTATGGGCGGGTGTAAAGTGGGTTAATGCAAAAAAGAACAGGGCAGTAAAAATGCTCTGTTCTTTTTTGATATATGTATCAGATATTCATTTTTAGTTTAAGGGGTTCATCAGAATGAACTTTTTTGTTATACACTGCGTTTATCATGAAGCTAAGCACACCGGTATAGGAAACAAGTTCAAACAACTCTTCAAAAAGCTCAGTTCTTTTGCCAAATAATCCAGTACTGTGATGCTCGACAATATCTGCAATAAAGATAGCTGCTATGATAATGACGATATCAAGCACCGGAATTCGGTCATGTTTGAGCCAATTAAGCAGTTCTTTATGTAAGCCTTGTGAAAAAGAATAAACAAAAAAAGCAATAACTATAAAGATGATGTTATTCATATAAAATACGCGCCCCCAGCTTAGTTCTCTGAGCATGGCGAGTACAAGAAAAATGCTTGATGAAGCAATAAGTTTACGACGGGATGAAGCTAGGTTTGTCTGAAATTGTGCACTTAGTGCTACCAAGGCAGCTATACCTAAAACCACAACTTGCAACCATTCAACAGGACCATTCTCCTTGCCGTACTCAGACGGCAATAACCAACCGAAACATATTGAGAATAAAAATAAAGCTAAACAAAAATAAGATGTAGGTGTTAGGGTGAAATCTAAACGTTTTTTTTGATTAGACAAAATATTACCTCCTAGAAGATGAAAAATTATAGTTGCGCACGGTGTCAGCTTCTACCTACTCCCGGGAAGAGCGATTTTGTGCGTTAGCCTGTTTTATATATGGAAAAAATAGAGAGTAACAAACTCAACTTGGGTATTATAACACAGATGGATGGTGCGATGTAAGCAAAAATTTGGAGTATAATAAAAATTCCTGCAAACGATAAGTACAGGAATTTTTTTATCAAGTGTAGTATATAGTATATGGTTGAGAAAAGAGAAAAGGCGGGGTCGCTATGGAAATCAAACGTGATGCGTTTAAGGCCTATGATATTCGTGGCAAAGTACCAGAAGAATTAAATGAAGAAATGGCGTATCGCATTGGACGCGCTTTTGTAGATATAGTTGGAGCGAAAAAAGTGGCTATTGGCAATGACATTCGACTTTCTGGTCCGGCCTTTAAAAGTGCAGTAATCAAGGGGATTACAGAAACAGGCTGTGATGTTGTTGATATTGGGATGTGCGGAACAGAGCAGATTTACTTTGCAACAGCCCACCTAAAACTGGATGGCGGCATTATGATTACTGCCAGCCATAATCCCAAAGATTATAACGGCATGAAACTGGTCCGCTCAGAATCTCGTCCTATTAGCGGCGACACCGGTCTTAAGGAAATTGAAGAAAAAGTGGTCAACGGTGATTTTGCGCCTGTGAGTGGCAATGTTGCACCAGGTATGGTCACAAATGTGGATATTCTAAAGGACTATGTGATGCATTTGCTTACTTATGTGGACAAGAATGTCCTAAAACCTCTGAAGGTTGTGGTGAATGCCGGAAATGGCGGTGCCGGTGCAGTTATTGATGCTTTAGAGCCATATCTACCATTCGAATTTATTAAAATTAACCATCAGCCTGACGGCAGTTTCCCCAATGGCGTGCCTAATCCCCTCCTGGTTGAGAATCGCGAGGTTACAGCCAAAGTGATACGAGAGAATGGTGCCGATGTGGGTATTGCCTGGGATGGAGATTTTGATCGGTGTTTTCTTTTTGATGAAAAAGGAGAATTTATCGAAGGGTATTATCTTGTCGGCTTTTTAGCACAGGCTTTTCTGCAGCGTCAGCCCGGAGCCAAAATCATCTATGATCCGCGTTTGACCTGGAATACCATTGAGGTGGTAGAGAAGGCAGGCGGAATTCCCGTCTTGAGCAAAAGCGGTCATGCATTTATCAAAGAACGCATGCGTAAGGAAGATGCCGTATATGGCGGAGAGATGTCGGCTCACCATTATTTCAAGGACTTCTCCTATTGTGACAGCGGTATGATTCCCTGGTTGCTAGTACTGGAAATTATCTGCCGTGAGGGCAAAGCGTTGTCGGAGCTTATGCGGGAAAGAGTCGCCTGCTACCCAGTAAGTGGTGAGATTAACAGTACAGTTGCCGATGCGCGGGCTGTCATTCAAAAGATTGAGAAAAAATATACGCCGGAAGCCATCAAGGTAGAAAGGGTGGACGGGTTAAGCGTGGAATATAATAACTGGCGGTTCAATGTCAGAATGTCAAATACCGAACCGGTACTCAGGCTTAACGTCGAGTCGCGCTGTGATGCAAAACTTATGGAGCAAAAAACGCAGGAACTGTTGACCATGATACGCGGTTAAGGTTGGAAAGGACTAAAATATGCCTAAAACTCAACAAAAAATAAAAAAGGCTGTAATTCCTGCAGCCGGTCTTGGCACCCGGTTTTTGCCGGCTACCAAGGCGCAACCCAAAGAAATGCTGCCTATTGTTGATAAACCTGCTATTCAGTTTATTATTGAAGAGGCCATTCAGTCTGGAATTGAAGAAATCCTCATCATTACCGGACGTAACAAGCGGGCGATTGAGGATCATTTTGATCGGGCCGTTGAACTTGAAATGACACTGAAAGCTCAAGGGAAATATGACCTGCTGGGATTGGTAGAAGAACTGTCAGAAGTCACCATTCACTATGTACGCCAAAAAGAGGCTAAGGGTTTAGGGCATGCTGTACTCTGTGCCAAACAGTTTGTCGGCAATGAGCCGTTTGCGGTACTCTTGGGTGATGATATTATTGACGCCAATGTACCCTGTCTACGGCAATTAATGGATGCCTATGACGATTGCCGGGGGACTATTCTTGGAGTGCAGGAAGTTCCTAAAGAGAAAGTATCGAGTTATGGCATTGTTCAACCTGAGCCGTTTAAGGATAATGTCTGGCGGGCTATTGATCTTATCGAAAAGCCTACTATTGAAGAAGCTCCGTCACGACTTGCTGTTTTGGGACGATATGTGATTGAACCGGAAATATTTGACTTATTGGAGAATACTTTGCCTGGCCGGGGTGGCGAAATACAACTAACTGATGCGTTACGTCGTTTGGCTGCTTATAAGCCTGTATATGCCTACAATTTTGACGGTCGGCGTTATGATATCGGCGACAAGCAGGGATATTTGGAAGCAACCGTTGAGTTTGCACTAAAACGCCCGGATCTTAGAGAACCGTTTTTGCGATATCTGCTCAAAACTGTTGGGCAGTTGGAAAAGGAAATGGCAGCAACCACGAAGCAAGGATAAGATAGAGCTTATTCATGCTTATATATCCAGTGGGGGAGAGGGATGAATGGGTAACCGGGAGAGTAGGTTGGAGTTACCATCAGGTTTTACCTTTGATTATGCTAATCTTTGTGGTGAGAAAAGCATTACGATAGAAGCTATTGCAGCACTGTCTGAACGACTTAAGGCTGCACATCAGGCTATTTCACAGATGCGAATGAATGGGGAAGTACGCGGCCATTTATCAAAAGATGGTACGCCAGAGAAGGTATTATTTACTCAGCTACCATATGTTGAGCAAGGCAAGCTCAACAATCCGGCTTCGCTTGCACGACTCAAAGAATTCAGCAAGTCGCTGCAAAACCGGGTGGATGCAGCCATATCTTTTGGTATTGGTGGCTCTTATCTGGGCAATAAAGTGTTGTTTGATGTGCATTGCGGTGAGTTCTGGAACAGCAAAAGCCAGGAAGAACGGCAGGGCTATCCACAGCATTATTTTAGCGGCAATAATATTGATCCGCGCCGGACTATGGAACTTGTGGAACACATTAAGCAGGCGGCAAGGGTAAAGGCTCTGCACACCGCAACACGACAAAACCAACCATATCGTGTAATGCTTATTATTATTTCCAAGTCTGGCTCTACTCTTGATACGATGGCGTCTTTCATGGTGGCTTATGATCTGCTTAAAAAAGCAGCTCCTGCTATTGCTATAGAAGTAGTTGCCGTAACTGATCCGGCAACTGGTGCACAGGAAACCTTGCTGCACAAGCTGGCTGCTCAGGAGGACTGGCCGATGTTTAGTGTGCCTGATGGTGTTGGCGGTCGGTTCAGTGTATTTTCTGAAGTCGGACTGGTAACTGCGGCCTGTATTGGTTTAGATATAGACGCTTTTTTAGCCGGCGCGCGCGCTATGGATGAGGCCTGCAAGACTGGTGATATATGGAGTAATCCGGCCATGCTCAATGCGGCTCTTAAATATTTGGCGGCGGTTAACTATGGTCGGGATATTGAAGTCTTTATGCCCTATGCCGATTATCTTAAGTCGGTGGCTGAATGGTATGTTCAGTTGTTGGCTGAGTCGCTGGGTAAGAGGAAAGACCGTTCAGGCAACGATATATTTTATGGACGAACTCCGGTTGTTGCCGTGGGAACTACTGATATGCATGCCCAGACCCAGCAACACCAGGATGGCAAAAAAGACAAAGTTATCCAGTTTGTGAAGGTTGCTACGTGGAACCAGGACTTGGTGATACCTGATATTTTCCCTAATGTACCCAAGCTGTCCGATATAGCCGGTTTTCAACTCAGCCAGGCAATGGCAGCGGCACTGGAGGCAAACGCGGCAGCCCTTAGTGGCGATGGACGGTTTAATGCCACGTTTGTATTGCCGCAGATGAGTGCTTTCCATCTGGGCGAATTGTTGTATTTATTGGCTCTATCGGTGGCTTATGAAGGGGAATTAGCCGATGTCGATGCATATGACCAGCCGGGTGTTGAGGCGTATAAGCGCCTACTGGGGCCTATGCTGAAAAAAAGTAGGGGGTGAGTTTGTTGCCAATTAAAATAGTGATTGCTGATGATCATGCGCTTCTCAGACAGGGAATTAAAAACGTATTATCTCTAGAACCCGACTTTGATATAATTGGCGAGGCCGCTGACGGTGAAGAAGCTATAAGCAAGATTGAAAGCCTAAAGCCTGACATATTGCTGCTTGACGTGAACATGCCGCGCATGAATGGCCTCGAAGTCACCAGGCGTCTTAAGGCCGAGGATTCGACGGTAAAGGTTATTATTTTGACCATCCATGATGATGAAAACTATGTAATCGAAGTTGTTAAGGCCGGTGCCGTTGGTTATTTGCTAAAGGACATTGAGCCAGGCATGCTGGTTAAAGCTATTCGTATGGTACATGAGGGCCAGTCGTTTATTTATCCGACACTGGCAAAAAGGTTGTTTGGTGAACTTTCACGGCGGGACGAGGTGCGGCATGAGGTGCCGAGCATGCTGGAACGGCGCAAAGAAGAACGCCTGACTTACCGGGAGATTGAAGTCTTGCAACTCGTCGGTCGGGGAATGAGCAATCAAGAAATTGCTCAAGCGTTATTTTTAAGTGAAAAGACGGTTAAGAACCATTTGACCAATATTTTTCGCAAGATTAGTGTGGTTGACCGGACGCAGGCTGTGCTGTATGCGATAAAGCATAAGATTGTGGTATTGGACTAGCACTGACCATAGATTGCACCTTATTTACAATGCTGCATATACTATCCTATCCCAGGAAGAGGGGGTAGGATAGTTTGTTTTTGTCATACACGGCAAGTGTGATTTTGGTTTCGTTGGCCCTGTATGGTTTGTGGTATGTTATCAAAGATATGTGGGCTTGGTGCACTGGTTTGGCGTATATGCAGCTGCCTGATGCCAGTTTTGTTATTTTGGTACATAATATGGAATATGAGCTAGAAGAACTGCTGCGCTTTTTGGCTGCGGAGATGGCAACTGGCAGCTATGAGTGTGATGTTATTGTGGTAGATTGCGGCTCTGATGATTTGACTCCGGCCATTTTGCGAAGATTGGCGTCTGAGATGCCAGGCTTGACCGTGGTCAGCGCCGGGAGGGCAATGCGACCGGTAGCCGAGGTACTCCCTATTTGCCGTGGAGCGGTGGTGCATGTTCTGGATTTAACCGGGCGGCTTAAGACCAGACAGTTTATGGCGGTGGTTTCTTCACTGCTGCGGCAAACTCAAGCTGAACCAGTATTCCGAAAGAAGCAGAACAGTTGAAAAAAGGTTACTGACGTTCTTTAATTGTGATAATTTCATTAAACACATCAATTAGTTTTATTGCCAAAGGAAATAGTTCGGCGGCATAGCCGGAGAAGGTTTCTCTAAAAGCTTCGCCAGTAAACAGCTGCGAAGAGGGAGCTGTATTGGCCGCTAGGCGAGCTAATGCCAATTGGCGGTTGACGGTGGCCGGTGTCCAAAGGACGGGAATTTCGGTCTTGCCAGACAGGGTAATTGTTGTCTGGTAAGGCTTTTTTGTGTTTTGGCAAACGCCGGCAATGGTATGAAGATTTATGTACCCAGTGGTAGAATCGCCAGCTATCCGGGGACGGCGAATCTTGACCGGGACGAGAATGAGGCCTGGGGCAAGCGGCAGCGGTTCTAGATTTGTCCGTTCCGTAACCGAACGAGTCCTGGCGCGCAGGGCAGCTAGGTCCACGGCCTGGCTTCTGGCTAAACGCTGAATGACGGTGCGCGTGCGGGACGCAAGAATGGTAGTGGTGCCGTCGGCCGAATAGATGACAGTACTGTCGCCTGTGGCATTATAACAGGGCACAATGGCCGCGATTTTGGCATACGCGGGGAGGGTGACAGTCATGAATAAATACCTCCTATCAATATCGAACATATGTTCTGTACAATTATCATAGTACCAGAAAAGTAATTTATTGACAAGAGGGTGGCGCAGCAATCTCATACTTGTATCTGATGGCGTTAATCGGTAAAATAGTAGTGGCAGACAGGAGGTACATATGAGTTTATTGGAAGTGCGCAGTCTAAGTAAGGCATATGGTATACAAAATATTTTTTCAGATATAAGTTTTCAAGTGCGGCGTGGCGAGAAAGTAGGGTTAATTGGTCCCAATGGTGTTGGCAAGACAACCTTGGTGCGCTGCCTGCTGGGCTTTGAAAAGCCCGACAGCGGTTATGTCTCGCTGACACCTGGTGAACGGATTGGCTATGTGGAACAGGATACCGGCCTGGGTGACAACACTCTGTATGAAGAGCTGGTAGGTGCCTATGGTGATGTGCTTGGCTGGCAGCAGGATATGCGGCGGCTGGAAGCCGCGATTGCCTGTGAAAAAGATGCGGATAAGCTGGAAAAGTGCATGAAGGACTATGCACAGGCAGTCGAACGCTTTGAACGTGGTGGCGGCTATGAGTATGAGAATAATGTGCGCCGGGTGGCTTTTGGCTTAGGATTTACGGCTGAGGATTTGACTCGCCGTACCTGTGAGTTTTCCGGAGGACAAAAGACACGGATTTGTTTGGCGCGGGCACTTATTCGTCAGCCTGACTATCTATTTTTGGATGAACCGACAAACCATCTCGATTTGGGAATGGTGGAGTGGCTGGAGGACTTTTTAACAAGCTATTCCGGGGCTGTGCTGGTGATATCTCATGATCGCTATTTTCTTGATACGGTTTCAGAGCGGATACTGGCTGTCGAAAATGGCACTATCGCTGATTATAGCGGCAATTATAGTGAATATATGGTAAAGAAAACTGAAAAACTGGCAGCACAGGAAGCTGCCTATAACAAGCAGCAGGCGATGATTACGAAAACAGAAGAATATATTGATCGCTACCGGGCCGGCATCAAGTCCAAGCAGGCGCGCGGGAGGCAAAGCCAGCTTAACCGATTGGCTAGGCTTGCCAGGCCGGAAGATACCAAAGGTTTTGATTTCTTTATGTTTAATCCCCCGGCAGAATGTGCCGAGCGGGTGGCCGAACTGGGCGAAGTGGCGGCTGGTTATGGTGACAAGACCGTGCTTAACAATATATCGCTCTTAGTAAGACGCGGGGACGGTGTGGCACTGGTTGGTCCGAATGGTGCAGGCAAGACAACTCTGCTAAAGCTGTTAACCGGCGATATTATGGCAAACAGCGGTAAGGTCAAACTGGGAAGTCGGGTGAAGCTTGGGTATTTTGCCCAAGAGCATGAGACACTGACAGACAGTAACAGCGTGCTGGATGAACTTATGCGCGAATTTGCGTTTAGTGAGGAACGGTCACGGCATTACCTTGGTGCCTTCCTGTTTCGCGGTGATGACGTATATAAACAGGTCGGTGACCTGTCAGGCGGCGAGAAGGCGCGGCTGGCATTATTAAAGCTGATGCTGACCGGAGCTAATTTTCTGATACTGGATGAACCGACAAACCATCTGGATATTGCGGCGCGTGAGGCTGTGGAAGAAGCCATTATGAATTTCCCCGGTACTTTTTTAACGGTGTCCCATGACCGGTATTTTCTTGATAAAGTGGCTAACCGGGTAGTAGCACTTGAGAGCGGACAGTTGACCGAGTATGCCGGCAATTACAGTTATTACCGGGACAAAAAAGCTGCTGTTGCCAAAGAAGCAGCTGAGGCAGCAGCCCAATCGGCAGTTGCCGCCAAAAAGCAAAACAGCAACCCGGAAAAACTAGCACAGACCGGCGGTAAGGCTGCTAACTGGCGCAAGCCTGATACTGCCAAGCAAGCTAAAAAACTGGAAGAAGAGATTGCCATGCTGGAACACCAATTAACTGCGCTTGAGGTCAAATTGAATGATCCGACCAGTCATGAGGATGCAGAGCTTAGCCGGGAATTGGCGAAAGAATATGAGGCCTGTCAGGAAAAACTTGATGAAAAGTATGCCACTTGGCTGGAACTAACCGAATAAATGGATACCTCGAATAAAACTTTGTACATTTTGAATTAGCCCTGGTAGGATTAGTAATTTAGTGTACGTAATGCAAATTGAACTATTTTCTTTCAAGCCGACCTGGCTCAGATATTAACCTGAGCCAGGTCGGCTTTTGTGTTTCTTTTGACGGTAGTGCTACTCTGTAGGCAAGCGCTAATACAGAGGAACCGGTTCCTCGCCGACAGGTGAGGATAATGGATTTAGAAGAGTTGGTTAGAGAAGCTCAACAGGGTTATGCCGGTCAAGTGGCATTTGCGGAAATATGCCGACGGTTTGCCGGGTTGGTAAAAAAGTATGCCACTCAGCCGCATTTGGCAGGTCTGAAAGAAGAGGCTGTTGCCGAAGGCTGGCTGGCAGTAGTGAGTGCGGTACAAACCTATGATAGTCAAAGTGGTGTCCGATTTGCCGGCTATGTGGAAAGCCGGGTAAAATTTGCCGTATGGAATTTATTCAAGCGGGAACGGCGACGCTGGCAGCAGGAGCTACCGCTGATAGGAAAGGGCGACAATCAGGAAGATAAACAAGGCCTGTGTTTGCTTGAGGCGCTGGCTGCCAAGGATGATGTGGAAGCCGTGGCCGAGAATAACTTTGTAAATGCTGCCATTCATAAAGCCGTGGCTAATTTGCCAGATAAACAGCGCCTTGCAGTTACCAAAACGTTGCTGCAGGATGCGCATTTAGCTGATGTCGCTCATGAATTAGGGATTTCGCCACAGGCAGTCTATGGTTTGCGGCAGCGGGCACTCTGCCGCCTGAGAAAAGAACTAACAGATCTGTTGTAAATGTTACGAAAAAAATGATTTGCCTGTTTAAAAACTCACCCCATCAGAATGTATGAAAGTGTAAAGGGGGTGATAAACATGGCAGTAGTAAAAATGCCGCAAAGCGGCAAGCTGGTTCTTAAGGTTCAGACAGGAGTAAATGCCAGCGGCAGTCCGGTATACCGTCTCCGGACATTTGCCAACATTAAGTCTGATGTAGCTGATGCCGATGCATTTGCCGTAGCCCAAAGTTTGGCCGGTCTCCAGCAGCATACGCTGGTAGACATTGTTCGCCAGGATTTGAACAGTCTTGTTAACCAGTAATCCCGGATACAAAATTTTATGAGAAAGGAGGAATGACAGATGACCAAGACTCTGGAACTGGTTTTTCGTACCAGTGCAGGCAACGAAGTGACAATCAGTTTGCCTGATCCCAAAGCTGATTTAACTCTTGCTCAGGCACAGACTGTCATGCAGGACATTATTACCAGAAACATCTTTGTCAACAAAGGTAGTGCCCTGACTGAACGGGTAGAAGCGCGCATCCGCAGCCGTGAGACAGTGGCTTTAGTGTAAGTGATATAAAGCGCTCTGGCGTAAGCCGGGGCGCTTTATATTACAGATATCATCAGGCATTAGAAAGGAGTGGGCTTGTGGAACAGATGCTTAACTATGCTTCCAGTTATGGCTTCCCTATGGTGGTGGCAGCATATTTGCTGGTACGCATTGAGAGCCGGCTGGAAACACTGGCAGCCAGCATTAATGATTTGGCTCAAATAATTGCTGAAAAACTGTAAGCAAAAATCAGAAAGCCCTATTTACCAGTATAAAGAACTGGCAAATAGGGCTTTTTCGATTGGAATATTGTGTAGAACTGGGACGTATTGCTTGCTTATTTGAATAGAAAAACAAGCATGGCAGCAATATAGGCTGTAGCTGATAACAGTGCCGCATGAAAAATAAAATCACACGCGCGGGATGGGCGTTTTATCGCCCGATTTTGAAAGTAGTGGTAGGTGTACATATCTTCTTTCATAATCACTTGCCTCACAATATGTAAAAAGATGTAATAAAATTTGCAACTATGTATTATGTACTACATCTGTGACAAAAATCCCTTCCTGATAATAAAAAATAAAGGATTTTTGTTGATAAACTGCGAATAAAAGAAAGAACTTATGTTTGGGAGTATGGCGCTAGGAGTTAGTAGAGTGGAAAACAAACTTGAAGGTGTTGTTGAGAATATAACATTTCAGGCAGCAGACGGCAGTTTTACTGTATTTCGCCTGAAACCGGACGGCGAAGGGGGTAATGTGGCGGTAACCGGCAATTTTCCGCCGCCGCTTGTTGGCGAGCAGGTGTGTCTGACAGGAAACTGGGTGGAACATGCCCGCTATGGACGGCAATTTAAGGCCAATGCTTGCCGGCGGCTTGCACCAACGTCAGAAAAAGGTATAGAACGCTTTTTGGCATCAGGGGCAATTAAAGGCATCGGTTCGGCTATGGCTGCTCGTCTGGTCAAGCATTTTGGCGCTCGCACCCTTGAGATTATTGAGCTCCATACCCATCGTCTGACCGAAGTGGAGGGCATTGGCAGCAAGAAGGTGGAGCAGATACGCAAATCCTATGCAGAACAGACTGAACTCAAGGAGGTCATGCTGTATCTGGAGATGCACGGGGTTACCGGTGCGTATGCCGCTCGGATTTTTGCTTGTTATGGCTCAGATTCCATTGCTGTGCTTGAAACTGACCCGTACCGTCTGGCCGAAGAAATAAAGGGTATCGGCTTTCGCATTGCCGATCAAATTGCTATGGCTGTTGGCTTTGACAAAGGCCACCCGTCGCGGTTGGCGGCTGGTGTGCAGTTTGCGCTGCTGATGACCGGACAGGCCGGTCATTGCTGTGTACCTGTGGAAACGCTGGTTGCCGAAACTGCCAAACTGTTGCATAATGACGAAACTGAGATTGCCAAAGTTGTAAACGAGCAAATCAGCCTGGGGAAGCTGTATACCGAGGATTTTCACGGTATGACACTAGTTTATCCACGCTATTTGTATCGGGCGGAAAGACAAGTTGCCGAGCGGCTGCAGCGGCTTAAAGATCAGGCTAAACCTATTGATAATATTGATAGTCAGGCGCTTATTGCCGACTGGGAAACCTCGACAGGGGTTACACTGGCTGAAGCGCAGCGCGATGCGCTGGCGGCGGCGTTAGAGCATGGTGTGCTGGTGCTCACCGGTGGTCCGGGAACTGGTAAGACGACAACGGTAAAGGGGATTTTGGCGTTATTAGAACAGCAGGGTTTCAAAATTGTGTTAGGTGCGCCTACCGGCCGGGCAGCTAAACGGCTTGCCGAGACAAGCGGGCGGGAGGCCTCGACCATTCACCGTTTGCTTGAAGCCGGCGGCGGGCTGGAGGAAGAGCCTATGTTTGCCAGGGATGAAGATAATCCTCTGGATGCCGATGTGGTAATTGTGGATGAGACTTCCATGATGGATATGCTGCTTATGAGCTGTTTTCTGCAAGCAGTCCCAGATGGCTGTCGGGTGGTATTAGTTGGTGATGTTGACCAATTGCCGTCAGTTGGCCCTGGATCGGTACTCAAGGATATTATTCGTTCAGAAGCCATTCCGGTAGTGCGGCTGACCGAGGTCTTTCGCCAGGCGGGTGAAAGCATGATTGTGCTAAATGCTCACCGGATCAACCGGGGAAGGTTGCCTGAGTATGGTAGTCTGGATTTCCAATTCCGCGAGATTGAGGGTGGCGATGAAGCCGCTCAGGCTATTGTTGAGCTGTGTAAAAACGAGTTGACACAAGAGGGCTTTGATTGCTGGCGAGATGTTCAGGTGTTATCGCCCATGCACCGTCAGCCTTGCGGAGTTGAGAACCTCAACCGCCTGCTACAGGCGGCGCTCAATCCCCCGGTTGAAGGCAAGGATTATTTGCAGAGTACCAACCAGATATTACGCGCAGGCGATAAGGTTATGCAGACCCGCAATAATTATACAAAAAGGGTTTTTAATGGTGATATTGGTTATATTTTAGCTATTTCTGACGGCAAAGTTCTTGTCAGGTATCCGGAGGACGATGTTGTTTATGAAAAGGGCGAGTATGATGAACTCACGCTGGCTTATGCTATGAGTGTGCACAAAAGTCAGGGTAGCGAATATCCAGTTGTCATTATGCCGCTTACACCCGGTCATCATATTATGCTGCAGCGCAACTTGCTGTACACGGCTGTTACACGGGCCAAAGAACGTGTCATATTACTAGGGGCTCAGACGGCACTTAATACGGCAGTGATAAGTGACCGGACCCGCAGGCGTTACTCGCTGCTGGCAGAACGACTGCGAGGCGAGGACTTATGCTAAAGGCCTGGTGGGAGGCTCTTTGGGATCTGATTTTTCCTCAACGTTGTCCAGGCTGCCGGGAATGGTCCGAACAATCCGGGTGGTGTTTAGCCTGTATTGAGAAAATTGTCAGACCAAGCCAAGTTGCTTTGGCTCTTCATAATCTTACCTGGCTGGATGAGTGTGTGGCAGTGACCGATTATATCGGGCCTGTCCAGCGGCTAATCCGCGATATGAAGTTTCGGCGGATTACCAAGCAAGCTATCAAGTTGGGGCGGCTTTTGGATCAGGCCATAACCACCGGGCGGTATAACGATATACAAATTATTGTACCTGTGCCGCTGCATGTAGATCGATACCAGGAACGCGGCTTTAACCAAACTGCGCTTATTTTTAAACCATGGGCTGTACGGCGAAATCTATGCTGGACAGAAGCGCTTGTACGTACACGAGCCACTGCACCGCAATGGGAACTCAACCTGAAAGACCGCCGGAAAAATATAAAAGGCGCGTTTGCTGTAACGCGCCCAGAACTTATCACAGGAAAACATATTTTGCTGGTAGATGACATTTTTACAAGCGGCTTGACGATGGACGAATGTGCAAAAGTATTAAAACAGGCTGGTGCAGCATCGGTGAAAGGACTGGCGCTGGCCAGTGGGGCAAGATAAAGTTCGGCGCAAGTCGTGTTTTCTCTACAGTGCGCCAATAAAGGCCCGGACAACCTCTGGGTCAAACGCCATGCCGGAATGGCTTAGAAGCTCACGGACGGCTTCATCCTTGGTTTTCACCCAGTTTTGAGTGCAGGGGTTGATAAAGCGGTCATAGTGGTCGGCAACGGCAATAATCCGCGCACCAAGCGGTATATTCACCCCTTTTAGGCGTTTGGGGTAACCGGTACCGTCAAAACGTTCATGGTGAAAACGAATATACGGAATAAGCTCCTGACAGGAGGGGATATTCTCCAGCATATAACTGCCGGCATTGCAGTGACTTTTAAACACACTCATTTCCCGTGTGGAAAGATAGGGAATTTTGGCTAAAATCTGATTGGGCACAGTTATTTGCCCCACGTCATGCAAAAGCGCGGCCAGACGGATGCGCTCGATCTCTTCGCGTGGGAGTCGCATTTTTGCAGCAACACTAACTGCATAATTAGCAACCTGATGGCTGTGTAAAAAAAGTTTTGCATTTTTTAATTGAATAAGCTGCATTAAATTTGCAATGATACCGTTGAAGGTTTCTGTATCGCCCGCATAAACTTCCGGGTCCTGCATGAGCGTAAGCATATACACGACTAACTGCCTTTCGTTGGAAACCAGCCTTAACCAAGCGTGATTTCCGTAGTGTTACACAGTGAGGAACGCCGCGCTGTGTACATAAAAACCGACTGCAAATAGGATATTACCTAATCGTTCTTTTGGTTAGCAATTTTTAAAAAACCGCTAAATGAGCACTAAAGTAATTAGCCAAAAAACGTCATAATCCTGCCTGGTTTTATAAAAAAATATTTATATTTCAAGAAATGGGTCTAAAGACCTAGAAGTTGGAAGGGAAATGATATATAATTAGTGAAATTATAAAAAAGACTTGACTAATACAGAATTTAGTTATAAATTCTGTTCTAACTAAGCTGTTAGAATAACGAGGGGGGCCAGTTCATGGGATTAGCCAATTGTCCAGAATGTGGTAAACTTTATGTCGAAAATGCGGCAAGAGTTTGTCCGGAATGTTATCGTCGGCAGGAAGATGATGCGGAAACAGTTATGGAATACCTGCGTGATACCGATAAAGCCACACTTGAAGAGATTCATAAAGCTACCGGCGTTAAGCACAAAATAATATTGCGATTGCTCCACAGCGGACGTATTATGGGCAGCAACATTTCCTATCCTTGCGAAACCTGTGGAACTCTTATTAGTACCGGACGTTTGTGTGACAAATGCAGCAGAAATATTTTAGAACAGATAAAAGTCGATGAAAAGCATGAGGAACATGAGCAACAGTCGATATCGACCAAAAGCCGGTCGAGGATGTATGGGAAGTTTGATGAAAAATAAATAGCAGCGTTATTTGGAGTAAAACGAAGGAATGTTAAATAAAAATCCAATAAATAACGCTAATCAGCTGTAGCGGGGATTAATAACCCCGCTATTTTTATCGATACTAAAGTATAGGAATTCCTGAGTTGTGAGGTGCTCAATATGAATATAAACAACATCCAAAGTATTGCTAAGCTCTATGGAGAGCAGACTAAAACATCTAAAAGCTCCAATGTGAAGGCGGCTGGTTCGGCGCAAAAGCCGGATGAAGTCATTTTATCCACTCAGGCTCAAGAAGTGAGCCAGTATTTGCGTGCAATAAAAAACATGTCTGAAGTTCGGGATGAACGGGTTAATGAATTAGCCGAACAGATTGCTAGCGGCGAATACAAAGTGGATTCACGTGAACTGGCGGATCGAATTATTGCTTATTCAAAAAATGAGCGCTTTTACTAGAAATAGCAGAGGGGGCTGTTGCATAGGTGACAGTTATGTGGGAAAAATTAATCGTTATTTTAAACCAAACGTTGCAAATCTATCAGGCACTTCTCCAAATAAGCAGGCAAAAACGGGAAACACTCATTGCTGCCGACCCACAGACGCTTGACCAATTGACCAAGCAGGAGGAAATGCTAATTATCGAAGCCGGCAAACTGGAGAAGCAGCGTCAACCGATTATGCAGGAACTTGCGGCGGCGCTGGGGATTACTCTTAATGACGTAACACTGTCAACCCTTGTGCAATATGCTGATGATGAAACAGCGGCTGAGTTGGAAGAAATCAGTGAGGAGTTTTTGGATATCACTGCTGAACTTACCCAGCTTAATGAATTAAATGAAAAACTTATCAAACAATCACTGGAATATATTAACTACAATATCAATGTTTTGAGCCAAACTGCGGCAGAATCCACCTATGCTCCCCAAGGGCAGGACGGTCCCGGAAAAATAGGCCGCTTTATTTTAGACAAAAAAGTATAATAGATAAATTGCAGTGGAAATATGCAATATGTAACGGAGGTCACAACAAAATGAGATCAACATTCGCAGGTTTAAACACTGTTGTATTGGGACTTGCGGCTCAAAAATTGTCGCTTGACACAGTTGGGCATAATGTCGCTAATGCCAATACAGATGGCTATTCACGGCAACGCGTAAATCTAGTTACTTCAAATCCCCAAACCATCTATACCGGAGCAGGAAAGGCACAAATTGGCACAGGTGTTCTTGCCCAGACTATTATTCGGATAAGAAACACCTATGTAGATCAACAGATGTGGAAAGAAGCGTCGACTTTGGGTTATGGACAAACCATGCATGATAATCTGCAAAAAATCGAAGGCGTTTTCATGGAGCCTACCGAAACCGGCATGCAAACCGTGTTTGACGGTTTTTGGGAGGCGTGGAATACACTGTCGACTGACGCTAACAATAACAGCGCCCGTACAGAAGTGCGTGAACGGGGAGTTGAGCTTGTCGATGCTATTCAGCAGGCTAATACACAACTGAGAAACATGATATCAGATATTAATGATGTTATTAAAATTCGTGTTGATTCTATTAATCAGATATCGTCGGAAGTGTTGTCCTTAAATAAGCAGATTGTCAGTGTGGAAATGGGCGGTCAGGATAATGCCAATGACCTGAGAGACCGGCGTGATTATCTTGTTGATCAACTGTCTGAGATGATAAATGTACGGGTAACTGAGAGTGCAGACGGCAGCTATACTATACAATCTGGCGGCACCGTTTTGGTTGACTTAAATGGCGTGAGTAAGCTGGAGACGTTTTCCACAAAAGACGATGATTATGGCTACGAGGTCGTTAATGTTCGGGACTCCGATGGTGAAATGATGAGTTTTACCAACGGCGAAATGAAGGGATTGATTGATTCCCGCGATAAAACCGTAGAAACTGCCGGTGGTGACGCGCGGGAAAGCAATGTCAGTGCTAAGGCCTATTTGAACCAACTGTCAACCATGAGCCAGTTTTTGCTGCAGGAATTCAATGATGTGCACAAAAGCGGCTACGGGAATGACAGTACTGATACAACTGTAAATCCGGGAAGCACCGGCATCAATTTCTTCGGTGAGGCTGGAACCGATTATGAAGCAGTAACTGGTTACAGTAAACTGGACTGGATTAAACAACTGGAAGTTAACGGTGACTTGTTTCAAACCGGTGGTTTGTCCAAAATTGCCGCCAAGACGCTTGCCACTATTACGCAAAGCAATGTTGATGGTGGTAAGGCCACGCTTTCACTGGCAGGTAACACCTATACAGGTGGTTCGGTGACCCAGCAGTATATGGTGCAAATCGATAGCGTGAATGCCGCAACAGGCGCAGTTACTGGTTTGAGCTATTCGCTCGATGGGGGAACAACATATACGGCGGCGACTGCAATTGCCGGTGGTTTTTTGTTGAACAATGGCGTGCAAATTGCTATAAAAGCTGATACGGACAATGCCCAATATAACACATACTCTTTCTCTATGCCGCCGCAGGGTAATGCTGCCGGTGATAATGCTGTTAATCTGGGAAATCGTCTTAAGGTTGATACGTCAGATTTGCTGGATAAATCCTCTCTGGACACCTTTTATGGTTCTATGATCGGTGCACTTGGCGTACAGACTGAAAATGCCGAACGTCTCACCGCTAACCAGGAAACCTTGGTTAATCAGATCACTAACTGGCGTGAGTCGGTGGCAGGTGTTAACCTGGATGAAGAATTAAGCGATATGATTCGTTTCCAAAAAGGTTATAGTTCGGCGGCTAGAGTACTGACTGCCATGGATGAAATGCTGGATAAACTAATCAACGGCACAGGCGTTGTAGGAAGGTAGTGACTTATAGATGCGTGTAAGCACAAATATGATGAGTTTTAACTTTATGTCAAGCTTGAATAAATCACTTGCAAGACAAACCGACTTACAGGAGAAGCTTGCTGATGGCAAAGCCATTCATACGCCATCAGATGACCCTGTAAGAGCTGTAAGAAGTCTCCGTTTTAATATTAGCCTCAGAGGTAATGAACAGTACACCCAGCATGTTAAAGATGCGATATCCTGGATGGAATCAACTGATAGTGCTATGAGTGATTTGAGTTCGATTCTTATTAAGGCCAAGGAGCTTGTTACCCAAGCAGTTGCGCCTAATCCTGATATGGCTTTGGAGGCTATCGGCCAGGAACTGGACGGACTTATCAACCAAATGGTTGAAATCGGTAATACCAAAATCGGTGATCGTTATATTTTTGCCGGGCAAAATGACAAAACACAGCCGTTCCAGCGCCGGATGGTAGATCCGGGTGCTGTTGGCGGTGGCGATGCTTTTGAAGCCGTTGTTTATTCCGGCGATTCTAATAAAATATCTATGCGGATCCAAGCTGGCGGTATAACTCCGACGCAAGACAGTGTGAGTCTGTCCGGTGATGAGGTATTTGGGCCGTTGAGTTACGTAACAGAAGCTGGAATTCCGGCATCTACCGGTCCGACCCAAGTTAGCTCGATGTTTCAGAGTTTGCTGTGGGCGAAACAGGTACTGAACGGCAAAGCACCTGTTACCCAGAGTAATCCGCTGGGAGCAACAGCAAATTTGACAGCTCCGGCGACAATGACTACTCATAAGGCGGCTACTTTGCGGATTGACCAGCTTACCGGCACGACCCCGAACACTATTTCGTACACGGTTGACGGTGGTCAAAACTGGATTAGCCTCACCGAAGATACTCCGGGTTCAGGCCAGTTTACCATACCGGGATCGGTCTTAGGTACTGAGCCGGATGATGTCACATATACCTTTGGTGCTGATGCCGATACTGTTGTGGGCGATACCTATTCGGTTCCGGCGGTGTCAACAACAACAGGAACGGCCGATTTGCAATGGCTCTCCACAGTGGGGCTGCAGCTAGTGGATAATGCCCATGACTATATTTTGCAATCGCAAACCGAGATCGGAGCGCGCATGTCCATGTATGAGCAAGCTGAGGCTTTGCTGGAAAAAAACAATGTTATTATCACCGGCGATGTGTCTGCTAATGAAGACCTTGATATTGCGCAAGCCATGATTGATTTTAAAACCAGTGAAAGTGTTTACCGCACTGCATTGTCTGTCGGCGCCAAAATTATGCCGCAATCCTTGGCTGATTTTCTGAATTAACTTTAACCAATTCATCCTCAAATAGGGAGTGATGATAATGCTTAGAATCAATATTTCGCAGCAGTATGCTCAAATCAGTATAAACAGTGAACGGGCCGATATGGGGTTGAACGCCACTTTGCCCAAGATTTCTATGGAAACAGAGGCGGCAACTCTTGAAATCCATCAGCCAAAAGGTGAACTAAAAATCGATGGAACACCGTTTCGTGCTTCTTATGGTTTAAAAACTAACAGCCAGTTTTCACGTGACAATGCAGCACGAAGCCGGCAGATAGCTACAGCGGCGATTGGACGCATTGTTGAAGATGGCAACCGTATGGCACAAATCGGACCACGTGCGGGCAACGCCATTGTAGAATTATCCAAGCAATCAATTCTCGAGCCGACGCCAGAGGTAAAACTGGCCTATTTGCAGCCGCCGGATATCCATTTTACTGAACATCAGCCAGAAATTAACTATACTCCAGGCAAGGTGGACACTAAGTTTCAACGAGGTGATGTAGGGATGGATTATCAAGCAGCGCAAGTTGATATCCGGTTAGATCCGTATCCAAGTATTAGCATATGGGTAACCGATAGTTCGGTAGATATCGGTGCATAGAAAATAAAGATTGTTACCATAGCAGGGATTCGATATAATATAAGTAAGAAGCTGAAAAATTGGGCAGAGTGCTAGGATCTCTGCCCATTCGCTATTGACCGGACTTATCGCAACCAAGGCACAGGATGTGCTCTGGTGCCGGGCATGCCAGGGAGGCAAAACCGCTCTATAGAGCGCGGCAAGGTAATTCACCTCGTCGCAAAACAACATGAATAATAGGAGGACAACCATGCAGATTCAATCCACCCGTTTTGGTTTGCTCGAAGTCGACGAAGATCAAATTATTAGTTTTCCTCATGGCCTACCTGGTTTTCAAGGGAAAAGGGACTTTGTTTTTCTGCCTTATCAGAATGAAAGTCCATTTGCTTATTTGCAAGCGGTTGACGAACCAAATTTAACTTTTGTAATTGTAGAACCATTTACGTTTTTTCAAGATTACAGCTTTACATTGGAAGATTCCGTCTTGACAGAGCTTGGTCTATCTGATGAGAATCCTCCCAAGATTTTTAACATTGTACGTATTCCGGAAATAATAAAAGAAATGACAGCTAATCTCTTAGCGCCCATAATTATTAATTGGCAAACACGTATTGCTATGCAGTTTATTCTAGAAAAATCTCCGTATACTGTGCGCCATTCCCTTTTTCCGCAAGATAGTCCTGGACAAGAAGAAAAAGGGGGTAAGTAGTATGTTGGCACTTACCCGCAAAATTGGCGAAAAAATTATTATTAGTGACAACATTTGCATTACCATCGTTGATGTAAAAGGCGACAATATCCGTATTGGTATTGAAGCACCACGCGATATCAAAATCTATCGGGGCGAATTGTATGAATCTATTGTTGCGGAAAATAAGCAATCAGCGAAACCGGTTGATTTGGCTCAGCTGGACCTGCTAAAAGACATTAAAACTAAATAAATTTATAAAAATTACATATTTTCTCAAAAACTCTAAAGATTTTCTGGTTTTGCTCGATAATATATGTAGATAGTAACACTGGCGAGGTGGTTTTAACGTGGATATTAACACAGGAACTCTGGTGAATAATAACTCAGCGGCTTACACCCAACCGGTCAAAGCATCTGATGCTGCGGGAATTACTAATGCAAACGCTGAAACAAAACCGGAATCTATTTTTGGAGAAATTAAACAGCAGAATAAAGAATACAACGAAGTAGCCAAAGATGATATTAACAAAACGACAGACAGTTTGAACAAAATTATTCAACTGATGAATGCCGATTTGCAGTTTGTTTTGCATGACAAAACCCAGCGTTTTATGGTACAGCTTGTTGATATCAAAGAAGGGAAAGTGCTAAAAGAGTTTCCACCTCACGAATTGCTGGATACTATAGCCGCGATAAAGGATTATGTCGGGCTGCTATTAGACAAAAAAGCATAATTTTAAAGAATCAAATCCATGGAGGGGATTGATATGGCAACACGTACGTATGGTCTTAGTGGGTCAGGGATGGACGTTGACCAATTGGTTTCGGATTTAATGAAAGCGCAGCGTACCAGATATGATTCGATGGTGCAAAAGAAGACGCTGCTAGAGTGGAAAAAAAGCGATTATCACACCATGTATACAACTATTAACGATTTTAGGAACACTGTTTTTAATTATAAATTAAGTTCCACATTATCGCCTAAAAATGTAACATCTTCAGATGAGAGTGTGGCAACAGTAACTGCCAATTCTGATGCGGCTAATGTTACCCATAGCCTTACTGTTAACTGGCTGGCAGAGGGTGTTACGCTGACCAGTGGTGACCTTAACAGTGCCAGCAGTAAAGATAGCTTAGTTAACCAGTTTTATGGCGGTACAGCACCTACTCCTGCTACTTTCAACATAAAAATTTCTGATGGCGCTACAGAAAAAGAAATTACTGTTGACACCAGCAAAAGTATTTATGACTTGGTCAGTAACATTAACAACTCTGGTCTTAATATTAAGGCTAATTATGATTCAAACCTAGACCGGTTTTTCTTGTATAACACCAAAACTGGTGCTGACACCGAAATCGATTTTACTGGATCTTCTGCTGAGGGATTAACTTTTCTTCAGAATAAGCTCCAGCTTGATACAACTACTAAGACTGGTAAAGACGCCAGCTTTTCGCTAGATGGCGTAGCTCTTACCCAGGCTAGTAACAGCTTTACTATTTCCAATGTAACCTATAACCTGAAAAAGGCTGGTACTATTACTGCTTCGGTTACAGGAGATACTGACAAAACCATTACCGCTGTAAAGGCCTTTATTGAGGCATACAACAGTGCATTGAGCAAAGTTAACGCTGAAGTAGAGGAAAGTCGTTATTCTGATTATGCGCCTCTTTCTTCAGAACAGAAGGCCGAGATGAGTGAGTCGGAAATTACGGCCTGGGAGACAAAAGCCAAGAGCGGAATGCTGCATAGTGACTCTATGTTGCGTAATCTGGTTGATAAGATGCGTAACGCTATTGCTAGCCCTGTGTCTGGAGTTGAAGGCCAATATAATAGCATGTCGGCCTTAGGCATAACGACAGGTACCTATACCGAAGGCGGCAAGTTGTATCTTGATGAAGCCAAGCTCAAAAAAGCGCTGGAGTCCGATCCGGATATTGTCAATAAAGTATTTTCTGCTGATGGAGATACGAGTGCAAGTCAAGGTGTTGCGACTCGTATGTATGATATCCTCAAAGGCGGTATGGACAATATCGTGTCAGAAGCAGGTATAACTGCCTCGACTAGTGATGATACTGAGAGCACTCTTGCTAAGCTTATTAACAGATATGACGATGACTTGTATACACTAAGCGAAAGATTGGCCGACATGGAAGACCGTTACTATGCACAATTTAACGCTATGGAATCAGCTTTGAATCAGTTAAACCAGCAGAGTAGCTGGTTATCCCAACAATTCAGTTCACAAGGTTAAACTAACAATAATTCGCAGGAGGATTTAATTTATGAATGCTGCAAATACTGCTAATGTCTATAAAAACCAGCAGATTATGACGGCGTCTCCCGAAGAACTTATTCTGATGCTGTATAATGGAGCTATCCGCTTTATTAGCGAAAGTATACAGGGTCTTGAACAGGGCAATCTGGAAAAAGCCAATAATGCAAATCTGCGGGCGCAAAATATTGTCAAGGAATTTGTGTGCGCGTTAGACATGCAGTATGAAATAGCGCAGGGTTATTATAAGCTGTATGATTATATTGAATATCGTCTAATTCAAGCTAATATAAAAAAAGATAAGAGTCAGCTAGAAGAAGCGAAAACATTGCTGTTAGATCTTCGTGACACCTGGGTACAAGCTATGAAAATAGCGAAAACGCAGCGGGCAGTTGCCAGGTAATGGCCGCCATGGAGCAAGAAAGAACAGCAACTGAACTCTGGCAGGATTATGCTTTTTTAACTCGTGAAATCAGCAAATTTGTCGAGAAACATGATGTAAAGTTGGTTTTGGAGCTTTTGGATCAACGCGAAAAACTTCAGGTACTTATTGAAAATAGTCCTGATGATGGCTACAAGGCGACCGATGAAGGCCAGGAGCTATTGCAGAGTATTCGCAATCTAAATCAGCTGATTGCCAGTAATCTGCAGCGGCTGCGCAATAATACCAAGCGCAGCCAGGAAATAACCAGAGCCTATGATCAAATGGTTACTGGTTTTGCCGGTTCATTTATGGATCGCAAGAGCTAACCTATTACAAAAAAAGAATGCTTGCCGTGCTTTGTGCGCAATTCCGATTTCGGATTATGTGCCAAAGTGCGGCAATTTTTTTATTACCATCATCCAGTTAAACCCAATAGTACCATTAATATAAAACAATGACAGTAAAAGTATTGATTTAAATAAAAAAATAATAAATTTCTAAATAAATTTCTAATAAAACTATTAAGTTACTTCAGAATCCCCACGATATTATTATTGAACAAGTCAGAGTTACCATTGCGGTACCGGCCGGACTAACAATGCTAACTCTGAACAAAAAAATAGCCGGGCATGGATGCCTAGGCACTAAAATCAAGGAGGAATATACCCATGATTATTAATCACAATATGTCGGCTCTTAACACTTACAATCGTTTGTCAGCAAACAACCAAGCTTCCAGCAAATCTTTAGAAAAACTTTCTTCAGGTCTTCGCATCAACCGTGCTGGTGATGATGCTGCTGGTCTTGCTATCTCCGAAAAAATGCGCGGTCAGATCCGTGGTCTTGACCAAGCTACTCGTAACTCCCAAGACAGCATTTCCTTGATCCAAACTGCAGAGGGTGCATTAAGCGAAACTCATAGCATTCTTCAACGTATGCGTGAACTGGCTGTTCAATCTTCCAACGATACCAACACTGATGATGACCGTGCAGAACTGCAAGCAGAAGTAGAACAACTCAAAAGTGAAATTGACCGTATCGGTAACACCACTGAGTTCAATACTAAGAAGTTACTGAACGGTGAAGCTACTGGCGTAGCTGACAAAATTGACGGTGCTGTTCGTTTGAACAACAACTCGGCAATTACTGCCAGTGCCGACAATATGGCAGCATTGGCAAGTGCTCTGAAAACTAGCGTTGGTACATTGGACGGCGCTTACATGATCATTCGCGTAGCTGATGACAAAACTGCATCTGTTTTCACAGCTGCTGACTTCAAAGTAGTTGGTCCTGATGGAACCCAATATTCAATCGCAAGTGCTACAACTGACCTTGGCATTACTGTAGCAGCAAGCTCTATTACCTTTACTGCAGCTGGTACTGGTGCTGCTGCTAACACTGTTGTAGGCTTGGGCGCTGCATCTGCAATGGATGACCAAGTAAAAGTTGGCGAATCGCTGACCTTTGTATTCAGAAAGTACCAAGAAGCTACTTCCGATCTGGACGCTTCTATCATGACTCAAATTGGCGCTAATGCCGGACAAACTGCATTCATTTCCATGAAAGATATGCGTGCTGAAGCTATCGGTGTTGATGATATCGATATCTCCACTAAGTTTGGCGCTCAAACTGCCATTGAAACTGTAAACAACGCTATTACCAAAGTTTCTTCGCAACGTAGCTCGCTGGGTGCTATCCAAAACCGTTTGGAACACACCATCAACAACCTGGGAACTGCCAGCGAAAACTTAACAGCTGCCGAATCCCGTATCCGCGACGTAGATATGGCCAAGGAAATGATGAACTTCCAAAAGAACAACATCCTCCAACAGGCTGCTACCGCAATGCTGGCTCAGGCCAACCAACAACCACAGAATGTACTGCAATTGCTGCAATAAGCATAACTATTCAGTGGGGAAGAAGCCAGAGACGTATGTCTCTGGCTTTCTCTCTATATAACCAAGATTGTTTTGATTTAATTAGTTAGCTACCAAAAAAAAAATCATCCTATACAGAAAGCAGGAATTAGATATGCTGCAAGTTAAGAATCAAGCCGAGGAGCTTCAGCATTTAATTTTTTCATATCAACCGGCCAAGTTTGAAAAAAAACTGGTGGAGTTTATTGATTTACTAGGCACTAAAAGCTGTCTGCAGGCCAAGGAACCGGTTTTTTCCAAAACCTTGCAAGCTTTGCTGACTGCTTTGCAGCAAAAAGATTATTTGTTGTTTGCTGATTTATTGGAGTATAAACTGCAGCCATTGTTGTCTGATGTGAAAGAAGAGGGAACAGTATGAAAAGTGCTCAGGGTAAACGGTATGAAAAGAATATAACCTGGTTAAAACAAAATTCACCGCATTTGTCTGCAAAAATTGCTGCCTGGCAGTTTGATCAGACAGAAGTTGCAGTTCAACAAACCCTGATGGGGTGGAATGCCCAAATTAGTGTTTCACCTGGCAGTGCATTTTGTTTGCATAGCCTGTTCGAGCGTGAACGCGAATATAAGCAAATAACGGCAGCTATTGATGAAAACCATGCCACTGTGGTGTTGTTTGGCTGTGGCAGCGGTGACTTTCTAAAATGGGTCAACAAGCATTATCAGCATATAAAACACTTGGTTATTGTTGAGCCAAGTGTCAATGTATTTCGTGCGTTTTTACAGCAATGGTATTTGCCGGATATTTTAAGTATTTTCCCAAAGGTTTCTTTGGTTGTGGGTGAAAAACAAACCGATGCTGGTGAATGGCTGAAAAAAGTAGTATACAGCGAAGTGCAAGAAGAACGAATTGCCGTAATAGTAAGTCTAATAAACTATCATTGGAATTATCCGGAATATGAAAAAGAAATGCATAAAGCATTAATCGAATTGCTACGATATTCTACAGTAAATCGGAATACACTCGATGCCTACCGTAATCATTGGCTTGTGAATTTATGGCATAACCTGCAGTATGGCAATGCTGACATTGCCGATTTTATGGAATGTTTTCGGGGGAAACCGGCGATTATTGTGTCGGCTGGGCCGTCACTGGATAAGAATATTCATCTGTTAAAAGAAGCAAAAGACAAAGCGTTGGTTGTGGCGGTAGGAAGTGCTATTTCTATTTTGCACAAAGAAAATATCAAGCCGCATTTACGAGTTGCCCTTGACCAATCGCCTTTAGCCAAAGAAATATTTGCAGGAACCTATGAAGATGGGGTTCCTTTAGTATATTGTAATCAACTGAATTTTAATATTTTGAAAAATTACAGTGGGCCGGTCATTCATACCTTGCTAGGTAATGTTGCCGGATTGGAAGATTATCTTATAAAAAAAGCGGAAGTTCCCCATTGTCCTGTTGGCAGCGGGTTTTCAGTTGCTAACGTAACAGCAAATCTTTTGGTTAAATGGAAATGCAATCCTATCGTATTTGTCGGGCAAGATCTTGCTTATACAGAAAATCGTTTGCATGCGACAGGTGCCTGGGATAATGAATTTGAAGAGAAGTATATGCGAAAAATGCATGTATATAAAGATATTTTTGGTAATGATGTATATTCAGATCCTGCCTTTGATGGCATGAGGCAGACGTTTGAACTTACTATTTTCCGTAATCCGGATTTGCAGTTTTTAAATGCCACCGAAGGCGGCATTCCGATTGACGGTGCACCTAATCACAAACTTGCCGAGTTGTTAACAACCTGGAGGGCGTGTGAACAACCGGAAACTGTTATTGATAATGTGCTGAAAGCACTGCAGCAAAATGGAATTGCCGAGGACAGGCGTAAGAAACTGTATGATGCGGCCATGGCGGTAAAAGAAGATGTAGAAGAATATGTTGCTCAGATAAAAGTCGCGAAAAATGAGATCGAACTGTTATTGCAAAAAGGCAGGCTGACAGATAAAGAGGCCAAGCATGCTGCCAGCGTCATGAAAAAATTTAAAGAACCTGGAATTTATCAGATAATACAGCATTTATTTGTTGAAGCATTTGCTTTTAGGCGGGAAGGATATCTAAAGAATAATGGGGAAAAAATACTGCCGCAAATACGCCTGTTTTATCTGGAAATGAATGAAATTCTTGAGTATCTGGAATTAATGCTGAAATTAATTGGTTGGTATGAGCGGGGCGAAGAATTTAAGGTTGTTTATGAGTGATTATAAAAGGAGTTTGCTATGAACGGTAAAATATGTGTAACTGGGGCAGATGGTTTTATTGGGTCACACCTGACAGAATATCTTGTGCGCCAGGGATATAATGTCCGGCCTTTTGTATTGTATAACTCGTTTAATTCCTGGGGGTGGCTGGAACAGACACCAGCAGAAATAAAAAAAGAGCTGGATGTGTTTGCAGGTGATATCCGGGATCCGCACGGTGTTAAGCAGGCACTGGCTGGATGTGAAGCGGTATTGCATCTGGCAGCACTTATCGCAATTCCTTACTCTTATCATTCACCGGATACTTATGTGGATACCAATATTAAGGGTACACTCAATGTTTTACAGGCTGCCCGTGAATTGGGACTTAAAAAAGTTGTACAAACCTCAACTAGCGAGGTATATGGAACAGCCCGGTTTGTGCCAATAACGGAAGAACATCCGCTGCAAGGGCAGTCACCATATTCAGCAACCAAAATCGGTGCAGATCAGTTGGCTTTGTCATTTTATCAGGCATTTGATACCCCGGTGGCAGTTATCCGCCCTTTTAATACATATGGGCCGAGGCAATCGGCGCGGGCGGTTATTCCAACGATTATTGCTCAAATTGCCAGTGGAAAGACAAACATTAAGTTAGGCGCTCTTGCGCCTACCCGTGATTTTAATTATGTTGCTGATACTGTGCGCGGTTTTGAAGCTATGCTCAAGTCAGACAAGGCAATTGGTGAAGTTATCAATATTGGCAGTAACTACGAAATTTCCATTGGTGATACAGCGGCTTTGATTGCTGAGGTTATGGAGAAAAAGGTGGAGTTTGTTACTGATGAAGAACGGTTGCGGCCAGAAAAGAGCGAAGTGGAGCGGCTCTGGGCAGATAATAATAAGGCAAAACAACTGCTTGGCTGGGAGCCCATATATGGTAACTGTGACGGCTTTAAACGCGGTTTGCAAGAAACGGTAGCCTGGTTTACCAATCAGGACAATCTAAAACAATATAAGGCAGATGTGTATAACATATGAAAATTGAGCAAAGGCCTGACAAATTGGATGTAACTGCAATTGTCAATAAAATAAAAGCAGTTTTGCCGCAAGACAGACAAAACATCGGTTTACACGAACCGTATTTTGGCGGACAGGAATGGCAATATGTGAAAGAATGTCTGGATACCGGCTGGGTGTCTTCGGTTGGTAAATTTGTTGATTTGTTTGAAGAAAAGCTGGCGGAGTTTACCGGAGTAAAAAAAGCAATTGCGATGTCTAACGGTACATCGGCATTGCATATTTGCCTGCAACTAGTCGGTGTTCAGCAAAATGATGAAGTTTTGGTGCCAGCGCTGACGTTTATTGCCACGGCCAACGCGGTTGTATACTGTGGTGCTGTGCCGCATTTTGTTGACAGTGAGTTGAAAACGTTGGGCATAGATGCCGGTAAACTCAAAGAGTACTTAGCCGGGATTACCGAAGTACGAAACAATGAATGCTACAACAAATATACCGGCAGAAGAATTAAAGCCGTTGTGCCTATGCATACCTTTGGTCATCCGGTGGATTTGGAGGCAATAGCAGCTGTATGCCGGGAATACAATATTGAACTTATCGAAGATGCGGCTGAGTCACTTGGCTCTTATTATAATGGAAAACATACTGGTAACTGGGGGCGGGTTGCAGCCGTCAGCTTTAATGGCAATAAAGTTGTAACAACTGGCGGTGGTGGCGCTGTGCTTACCAATGATGAAGAATTGGGTAGGCTTGCCAAGCATCTGACTACCCAGGCCAAAGTACCTCATAAATGGGAATTCCAACATGACATGGTAGGCTACAACTACCGCATGCCTAATATTAATGCTGCGCTGGGTTGTGCTCAGCTTGAGCAACTACCGGAATTTTTGCAGAAGAAACGTCAATTAACCAGACGTTATCAGGAAGTATTTGATCAAATAAATGGTGTCGACCTTTTTATAGAACCCAAGTTTGCAACAAGCAACTATTGGCTGCAGGCCATCTTACTGGCGCCGGAATATGCCTGGCAGAGGGATGAACTGCTCGCAGCAAGTCATGAACAGCATATTTTAATGCGGCCTGTATGGAATTTGATGTATACGTTGCCTATGTACCAAACCTGCCCGAAGATGGACTGTTCTGTGGCCGAGGATATTTCCAGGAGACTGATTAACTTACCAAGCAGTGTTAATTTGTCCGGTTACTAACCTTAGATGGGTTTAAAACCCGACCTGAAGCTAAGTCTACTTTATAAAGAGTGGTGGATGTTTTGCGCAAAATCTGTGTGGTAACAGGCACCAGGGCCGAATATGGGCTCTTGTACTGGTTTATGAAAGAAATTCAGCAAGATCCGGATCTACAGCTGCAGCTAGTGGTAACAGGCATGCATCTGTCTCCTGAATTTGGCTTAACCTATCAAGTTATTGAACAAGATGGGTTTATTATTGATGCCAAAGTGGAAATGCTGCTTTCTAGTGATACCCCTGTCGGTATTGCCAAGTCAATTGGTTTGGGGGTTATCGGCTTTGCGGAGGCATTGGACCGTCTTAAGCCTGATATTATGGTTGTGCTGGGAGACCGTTATGAGATTTTGGCGGCAGTTCAGGCTGCATTAGTGGCGCGGATCTCAGTTGCCCATATTGCCGGCGGAGATACTACCGAAGGCGCTATGGATGAAGCCATTCGTCACAGTATCACCAAAATGTCACATTTGCACTTTGTCACCAATGAACAGGCTGCTAACCGGGTGAAGCAAATGGGAGAGAACCCTGAACATATATTTAACGTAGGCAGCCCGGGAATTGACTTTATTAAACGGATTACCGTATTGACCAGAGAACAACTGGAGCAACAGCTTGAGTTCACGCTATTACCTAAGAACCTGCTTATTACTTTTCATCCGGTAACTTTGGAGAATAACTCATCGGCCCGGCAGTTTGGAGAATTATTAGCTGCGCTGGAGCGGTTAGGACAAGATGTCGGGTTGCTATTTACAAAACCGAATTCTGATACAGAAGGACGAGTCATAATACGGATGCTTGATGAGTTTGTTGCTGCACATGCCAATGCCAAAGCCTACCTGTCTCTGGGGCAGCTTCGGTATCTAAGCACAATTGCACACGTAGATGCGGTTGTCGGCAATTCTTCCAGCGGTCTGTATGAAGTTCCATCCTTCCAAAAGCCAACTGTGAATATTGGTGACCGACAAAAAGGAAGGCTGCAGGCAAAGTCAGTCATAAATTGCGGCAATACGTGTGAAGAAATCTATCAAGCCATTCAGGCTGCTTTTACCTATAGCTGTGACAACGTAAAAAATCCCTATGGCGATGGCAACGCAACTGGGCAAATTCTGGCGGTTTTAAAACAGTATAACGATTATCAAGTGTTAATAAAAAAACATTTTTACGAAATGGGTAGTGGCAAATGACAGCAAAGCACATATATATCATCGCCGAAGCCGGCGTCAATCACAATGGATCATTAATAATGGCAAAACAGCTTATTGATGCTGCCGTGGCCGCCGGCGCTGATGCTGTTAAGTTTCAAACCTTTAAGGCTGCCAGCTTAGTGAGCCAAGAGGCGCCGAAAGCCGATTATCAACTGCAGACGACAGACAGTGAGGAAACCCAGTTCGCTATGCTCAAAAAGCTTGAACTGGATGAGACTGCACATGACGAGTTGAAAAAATATTGCAAACAGAACAGGATTGACTTTTTGTCCACTCCTTTTGATACAGAAAGTTTACAGCTGTTAGTTAATAAATATAATTTGCCCTATATAAAAATTCCGTCAGGCGAAATTACCAATGCGCCTTTTCTGTTGGAAATAGCCCGGACGGGAAAGCCGGTAATCTTATCTACCGGGATGAGTACACTGGGAGAAGTGGAAGATGCATTACAAGTGTTAGCGTTTGGATATTTGAACACCCCAATAAAGCCGGGCAGGCAAGCTTTTGAAGAAGCATATGCAGCGCCTGAGGGTCAAGCACTACTAAAAGCTAAGGTAATGTTGCTGCATTGCACAACAGAATATCCGGCTCCGTTTGAGGAAGTGAATTTGCAGGCCATGGATACCCTGAGGGAGGCGTTTGGGCTTCCTGTTGGGTATTCTGATCATACTCCCGGCTACACAGTAGCCATTGCGGCGGCTGCTCGTGGTGCCCAGCTGATTGAGAAACATTTTACACTAGACAGAAACCTTCCAGGACCTGATCACAAGGCATCATTAGAACCGCAGGAATTAGCGGAGATGCTGCAGGCAATCAGGATAGTGGAGAAAGCATTAGGCCAGCCGCTTAAAACGCCGACAGTTTCCGAAGTGAAAAATAAGGCGGTGGCACGCAAAAGTCTGGTTGCCAGGCAAACAATTCGGCAAGGTGAAGAATTTACAGAAGATAATATGACTGTAAAGCGTCCGGGAACCGGGTTATCTCCCCTGTATTTCTGGGATTTGATGGGGAAGCGTGCGGCGAAGGCTTATGTGCCGGACGAGCAGGTCACCTTATGAAGTTACCAACTATAGTAGTCGGTGGCGGTGGTCATGCCAAAGTGCTTATTGATATATTGCAATTAACTACGGAACAATTATTGGGGTTTACCGATATTCGCAGCGATAATAAAATGGTTCTCGGTGTTTTGCGCATGGGTGATGACACGATCATTTCTTCGTATTCTCCCAATGAAATTCAACTGGTAAATGGCATTGGTTCAGTTGGCTGTGCAGATCTGCGGCGTCAATTGTTTGAGAAATTTAAACAGCGTGGTTTTGCTTTTAAAACATTGCAGCATCCAAGAGCAATTATTTCTCGGGAAATAGTGTTGGGGGAAGGTGCACAAATAATGGCTGGAGCAGTTATCCAGCCCGGCTGCATTATTGGCAGCAACACAATTATTAATACGCGCGCAGCAATTGATCATGACTGCAGCCTTGAAAATCACGTGCATATTGCGCCGGGAGCGGTACTATCTGGCGGGGTTCATATTGGCGAAGGAGCGCATATTGGTGCAGGTGCTACGATTATTCAAGGAGTTAACGTTGGCAGGAACAGTATTGTCGGAGCGGGAGCAGTTGTCACTCGTGATGTACCAAGTGGGGTAACGGTAGTTGGTATTCCGGCAAAGGAGGCATAACTATGAAAGACTGGAAAAAAATCTTAGTGTCTCCGGACACTACAATTCGCGAGGCATTGCAAATTATTGATTCCAGTGCCATGCAGATTGCGCTGGTTGTAGATGATAAAGAACGCTTACTGGGAACCGTTACTGACGGCGATATCCGCCGGGGTATTTTAAAAGGGATTTCCTTGGAAGACCTGGTACAGCGCATTATGAATGCCCATCCCACTGTGGCAAAATCCTATGAGCGCCGGGATATCGTACTTGCCGTGATGAAGCTCAAGCGCCTTAATCATATTCCGGTTATTGAAGATGACGGGCGGGTTATAAAGGTCGAAACGCTGCAGGACTTGATTTCTGTTGATGAAAAAGAAAACTGGGTTGTTCTTATGGCCGGTGGGTTGGGCAGCCGTTTACGGCCGCTTACCGATGAGTGTCCGAAACCGCTTTTGCGGGTTGGCGGCAAACCGGTACTGGAGACAATCCTTGAAAATTTCATGGAATACGGTTTTAGGAAGTTTTTTGTATCGGTAAATTATCGCGCTGAAATGATCAAAGAATACTTCGGCGATGGTTCGCGCTGGGGTGCTGAAATCCAGTACATTCATGAAAATAAACCGCTGGGGACGGCCGGGGCCTTAAGTTTACTGCCGCAAAAACCAGCTAAACCGATTTTGGTAATGAACGGGGATTTATTGACTAAGGTGAACTTCCAGCAATTATTGGATTTCCATTTGGAACATCAAGCGCAGGCTACCATGTGTGTAAGAGAATATACCTATCAGATTCCCTATGGTGTGGTAAAAATGGACAAGCATGTGCTGACTGCCATTGAAGAAAAACCGACCGAACGCTTTTTAGTTAATGCCGGAATTTATGTATTGGAACCAACTGCTCTCGACTATATTCCGGCTGATGAATATTTCGATATGCCGAACTTATTTAAGACAATAATTAAACAAAATGGCGAAACTACTGTTTTCCCAATACGGGAATATTGGCTTGATATTGGTCAGATGAGTGATTTTGAGCGGGCAAACGGCGAATTCTGCGAAGTGTTTACGTGATTACTCGAACGTGTTGATTAGTGAATAATTTTTATGACTGCGAGCTGAGTATATGAGAGTTGCTGTAATTGGATTGGGTTCTATGGGAAAAAGGCGGATTCGCCTGATTCGCAAATATGACGAAACAATACAGATTGTCGGTATTGATACCAAAGAAGAACGCAGAGTTGCCTGCACAGAAGAATACGGTATAGAAACATTTGGGGATTTGGCAGAGGCACCTCAGGCTGACTGTGCTTTTGTTTGCACCTCGCCGTTATCCCATAACAAGATTATTACTCAGTGCTTAACTCAGGGATTGCATGTATTTACAGAGTTAAACCTGGTGGCTGATGGGTATGACACCAATATTGCGCTGGCGAGGCAGCAGGATTTAGTATTGGTTTTGTCTTCAACTTTTTTATATCGGGAAGAAGTAAAACAAATTCGGCATTTAGCCCGGCAAGCAAATTGTATGCTTAACTACACTTATCATATTGGGCAATATTTGCCGGACTGGCATCCCTGGGAAAATTATAAAGACTTTTTTGTCGGCAACAAGCAGTCAAATGGCTGCCGAGAAATATTTGCGATTGAACTGCCTTGGCTTACTGAGGTTTTCGGCGATATTGTCGGAATTGATGTGGTAAAGAGCAAAATGAGTAGTCTGGATATTGACTATGCAGATAATTATCTGGTTATTCTGCAACATGCATCTGGCTGCAAGGGGACATTAGCTGTTGATGTGGTAGCACGGAAAGCTGTGAGAAACCTAGAGGTGTTTGGTGAACAACTGTATCTGCGCTGGGACGGTTCACCGACAGGTTTATATGTGTATGATTTTGCTGCCAAATATGATGTCAATGTCAAACTATATAAAGAGGTTGAGCAGCTTGACAATTATGCCGGATTTGTCGTTGAAAATGCGTATGCGGACGAGATTGCCGCTTTTTTCGAAGCGATAAATACGGGAAAAGCACCCACATACAATTTTGAGCAGGATAAAGAGATTCTTAAGATTATTGACAGAATCGAGGCCTGACAGTGAAAAAAATATATAAAATAGGTATGGCTGGCTTAGGGTCAATTGGCACCAGACATTTACAAAATACAATAGCTGTTTTACATGAACAAGGAAGATCTTGCACCTTTGATTTGATTCGAAACGGACAAAACAGGGAACTTGCTGGAGACATTGCGCAATATGTTAATAAAATATATAACTATTGTGATGAAATTGAGGACGACTATGATGTGATTTTTGTTACCAATCCTACACATCAGCATTTTACTACAATACAGCAGTTTGCTTCCAAGACTAAGCATATGTTTATTGAGAAACCTGTTTTTGATAAAACTGACATTTCTCTGGAGGCACTTACGTTAAAAACGGGCAGTGTGTATTATGTGGCTTGTCCGTTACGTTATACTGACGTTATTCAATATCTTAAACATAAATGTGAATTAACTCGGATTTATTGCGCACGGGTTATTTGTTCCAGTTATTTACCGGACTGGAGGCCCAATCAAGATTACCGGCAGACTTACAGTGCCCATAAAGAGCAAGGCGGCGGTGTTTCAATCGACTTAATCCATGAATGGGACTATTTGAGTTATTTATTTGGACATCCGGAACAGGTAGTTAATATTCGGGGTAAAGTTTCTGATTTGGAAATTGACAGTGATGATATATCTTTATATCTAGCGAAATATAAAAACATGGCAATAGAAGTGCATTTGGATTATTTTGGCCGTAAAACAATAAGAGAAATTCAGCTATTTACGCCAGAGGATACAATCGTTGGTGACATTGCCAACAGTGAAATCCGATATTCAAAGAGCGGTGAAATCATTTCATTTAAAGAACAACGAAATGACTTTCAGAAAAAAGAGATCGCTCATTTTTTTGAACTGATAGAGGGAAACGGTCTTAATACCAATGATATCGCGACTGCTCTTCGAACTCTTCAAATAGCCCAGGAGGGGAAATAAAGTGAATATCTTATTTACAATATGCGGCAGAGCTGGTTCCAAGGGCATTAAAAATAAGAATTTGAGGGACTTTTTGGGATATCCGCTACCCTTTTATACTGTAGCGGCGATTGATTTATATAGAAAACAAAATCCGGAAAATTATTGTGATATTGTATTAAATACAGATAGTCTGGAGCTTATTCAATTGCTTAAGGAACGGCTTAACTTTGAAGTGGATATGGTTGTAAGAGATTCAGCACTTGGACTCGATAATACGCCCAAAATCGCGGTTATCATGAATTGCCTGGTTGCAATGCAGCAGAGGAAATCAATGCAATATGATATGGTTGTTGATTTAGATATAACGTCGCCGCTGCGAACAGTGGCAGATGTTAATGCGCTTATTGAAAAAAAGAAAAATTCGGATGCCGATGTGGTTTTCTCGGTAACAAATGCTAGAAGAAATCCCTATTTTAACATGGTCAAGAAAACGGAAACTGGTTATGAACGTGTTATAAAATCCAATTTTAATGCAAGACAGGAAGCACCAGAAATATTTGATATGAATGCTTCTTTATATGCATTTTCGCCAGCGTTTCTTAAAGCTGGCAAAGGAATTTTTGAAGGCAAGTGCGACACCATAGTAATGATGGATACAGCGGTTTTGGATCTAGATCATGAGAATGATTTGGAGTTAATGCAGGTGATTGCAACATATTTGTTTGATAAACATTCCGGGTTTCGGGAAGTCAGGGATAATGTTGGTGAAATAAGTAAGAGGCAGAATGGGAGTGCAATGTAAATGCAATTTGAAGACCTAATGATAAAAGCGCAGGAATTTGTAGAAGCTGACGAGCTACAGAAGGCAATAGACATTTACCTTCAAATATTACGCACACCTGACTTGAAAGAACATTATGGCGCGGTTTATTTTGCGTTTTTTCCGGTTCTATTCAGCAGCGGTCTTTATGATGAAGCCTTGAAAATGCTGATTCAAGCTTATGAATTAGGATATAAGCCTGCCGAGATTTTAGAAATTATTAATGACGGTTATTATCAGCCTAATATTGCTGAACTAAAACACTTATATTATGAAAATGTGGGAGTACTACAAAAAGCGTATCAGAATGTAGAGGTTATTATCGACTTTACAAGCCTTCCATTACAGTTCATTCCGGTATCTGATGTGAAGTTTTATATTTTTGATAGAAAAAAGAAAGAATTTGCCGGTGTTTTTTCTTTGGATGCTTCAAGTATTGCTACTGAAACAACTGATGAGGACTATGTTGTAAAAAATGTATATGATATAAATCACATTAACAGCTATGAAAAGAAGGCACAAAATTCAATGTTGTATCTTGTGTATGATCCTGCCGAAGAATTTCTTTCTTACTTACAGGTGGTAAAGTTCGGAAACATTATAGCAAATCCCCGAATTAAATTATTTTTTAGTTTGATCGATTTTGTAGTATTTTTTGATAAACAGGAGTATGCACCATCAGTTGCAATTAATATGGGGCAAGAAGACCGCTATTTAAAATTTATGGAGTTTAACAGGTTTGTGCGTAAAGAGAAGAATACAGAAGTTCCGGGAAATTTTTCTGCACCTAATACATATAAAACGGAAAGCACTGCAGAAAGTGATAAAATAATACACTATCTGAAAAATATGCCCTGGAACAAACGAAATAACAAGATATTATTAAGTATCGCGATGCCAACCTGGAACCGGGGACATAGAGCGTTGGCGAGCGTACAACATATGTTAACGTCAAAAGAATATGAAGAAATAGAATTTGTTGTCTGTGACAATAATTCCGCAGATGTCGACGGAAAGTATAAAGAAATAAGTTTACTTCAAGATTCCCGATTAAAGTATTATAAAAATGAAATAAATGTTGGGTTTGGTGGAAATGTAATAAGGGCAGTCGAGCGAGCGCAAGGAAAGTTTGTTTATTTGATAAGTGATGAAGATTTTGTAAATATAGAGGCATTGCCCAGGCTTTTAGAGATATTGCGTTCATCAAATGACAGTGCTGTGTTGCAAGGTTCTATACAGCCTCAAAATCCAACTGCAGGTCCTGGGAATTCGTATGAAATTGTTAATGATCATACATTTGAACAGGGGTATGAAGCTTTGTTTTATGCAGGCTTTGCTTTTAATTACTTATCTGGAGCCATTTACAACCGTGATCTTGTTATGCAAAAGAAGCTGTACGAAAAATATATTAACAAGGTAAATGAATATATTATTTACCCCCACTTATATTTGGAAGCGTTATTGTGCGTTGCCGGCAAATATAAATTCTTAGCAGAAGTTATTTGCTTGGAAGGGGCACCAGAAAGCGTAATGAAAACTGAAAAGCAGTCTTTTTCAGTAGCTTATTCTTATGAGGGCCGCTTAGAGCAACATGCGCAATTTACAAACATGCTGGATGAAGCTCTGGAAATAATGGGATGTAATATTGAAACCCAGAAAGGTAATTTATACTTGAAATTATGCAACAAGCTGGCGCGCTTGATTTTGTTAGTTCATGGTTACTCTTATCATGAGCAAGGACGAAATATACAAATTCTGGCACGGCATGCATACTATTATTGCTTACGATTGTCTGATAATATATTTCGAAATATATATATAAAAAAAGAGTTTGAGAAACAATTAAAAATAATGTTTGATTCTAGAATGAAAGAGTTAGTCAAAATGTAAAAAAAGTACAGAGGGGAGAAAGTCTAACAATATGAAAACTGTCATTTTAGCAGGTGGTTTTGGTACTCGAATCAGCGAAGAATCTCATCTAAAACCCAAACCAATGATTGAAATTGGCGGACGACCAATTCTTTGGCATATTATGAAGATATATTCTCAATATGGTTTCAATGATTTTATTGTATGTCTAGGATATAAAGGTTATTGTATCAAAGAGTATTTTGCCCATTACTTTTTGCATGAGTCAGATATAACGTTTGATTTTAGAATGTCAAATCAGCAATATGTGCATAATCATCATGCAGAACCCTGGAAAGTTACCTTGGTGGATACCGGGGTAAATACGCTAACAGGCGGGCGGGTAAAAAGGATACAGAACTATATTGGTAACGAGGCTTTTATGCTTACCTATGGTGACGGGGTTGCCAATGTCGATATTGGTAAATTGGTTGAATTCCATAAAGCACACGGAAAGCTTGCTACACTTACTTCGGTACAACCATCCGGCCGTTTTGGGGCACTTGAATTAGCAGAAGAGAATGATGTCAAAGGGTTTCAGGAAAAGCCTCAGGGTGATGGCGGCTGGATAAACGGCGGATTTTTTGTATTAAAACCGGAAATTTTTGATTACATAGAAGGTGATGAAACTATTTTTGAGCATGGACCGATGGAGAAATTAGTAAAAAACAAGCAACTTGTTGCATATAAACACAGCGGTTTTTGGCAGCCAATGGATACTATGCGGGATAAAGATAAATTAGAAGAACTTTGGAATAATGATCAAGCTCCATGGAAATTGTGGTAGGCCACTGTTATGATTGATAAATCATTTTGGCAAGGGAAAAGGGTCTTTGTTACTGGACATACAGGATTTAAAGGAGCATGGTTGTCATTATGGCTTAATTCATTGGACGCTAATGTAACCGGGTATGCTCTTGAACCACCAACAAATCCGAATTTGTTTGAGTTATGTAGTATTAGTGAATCAATTACTTCGATTATCGGTGACATACGCGATGGTGAGAAACTGACAAATATTATGCAACAGGCGGCACCTGATATTGTCATTCATATGGCAGCGCAGCCTTTAGTCCGCGATTCCTATAGAGATCCGGTAAGTACTTATGCAATTAATGTTATGGGCACTGTGAATCTGTTAGATGCAGTGCGACATTGTAAAAGTGTAAAGGTTGTTGTAAATGTAACTACTGATAAGTGCTACGAAAATAAAGAGTGGGTATGGGGATATCGGGAAAATGAACCGCTTGGCGGTTATGACCCTTATTCAAATAGTAAAGCATGCTCAGAATTGGTGACGGCTTCATACCGGAGTTCCTTTTTTAATCCTAAGGAATATAATAAACATGGTGTTGCGCTTGCTACCGCAAGGGCTGGTAATGTAATTGGTGGTGGCGATTGGGCCGCCGATCGATTGATACCTGACTCTATAAACGCTCTTTTAACCGACGGGAAAATTATTATTCGTAATCCCCGAGCCATTCGACCTTGGCAACACGTTTTGGAGCCGCTCAGCGGGTATATGTTGTTGGCACAAAGACTCTATGAGGACGGCATAAGTTTTGCTGAGAGTTGGAACTTTGGACCAGACGATAGTAATGCGCAATCTGTTGAATGGATTGTGAAAAAAATGTGTGAGTACTGGAAAGGCGGTACTTATGAAGTGGATAATGGTATTCAGTTCCATGAAGCACAATATTTAAAGCTTGATTCCACCAAAGCAAAAGTAAGATTGCAATGGCAACCACAATGGAATTTGGAGCACACGTTAGAAAAAGTAATTGAGTGTGTAAAGCATTATAATCAAAAAGAAGATATGCGTAACATATGTTTAGGTCAAATCAACGAATATATGGAAAGTATGAAATCGAGGGATTGAAGTGGACAAGGATTTAGAGTATGAAGAGTCGCTGAAGCGTCAAGCTATTGCAGCTGCAGTAAAATACTATGAAGTAAAACATAAAAAAGAGAAGTCTTTTAAGCCGGGTGAACGTATTGCCTATGGTGGGCGTATTTTTGATGAACAAGAAATAATAAATTTAATTGATTCATCTTTGGACTTTTGGCTCACTACAGGAAAGTATGCTGAAAAATTCGAAAAAGAGTTCGCTGAATTCTTAGGAGTAAGATATTGTTCGTTAACCAATTCAGGTTCTTCAGCGAATCTATTAGCTTTTATGGCTTTAACCTCATATAAGTTGGGAGAGCGAAGAATTAATAAGGGTGATGAGGTTATCACCGTTGCAGCTGCTTTTCCGACAACAGTTGCGCCAATTATACAATATGGGGCAGTGCCTGTATTTGTTGATGTGACCTTGCCTACTTATAATATTGATGTAAATCAATTAGAGGCTGCTTTGTCAGAGCGGACTAAAGCAATTATGATTGCTCACACAATGGGGAATCCTTTTGATTTGCAGAATGTAAAGGATTTTTGTGATAAACACGATTTGTGGTTAATTGAAGATAACTGTGATGCATTAGGATCAAAAGTCTTGTATAACGGGGAATGGAAATATACAGGGACAATTGGTCATGTTGGTACATCGAGTTTTTACCCACCTCATCATATGACAATGGGAGAAGGTGGAGCGGTTTATACTAATGATACTGAACTAAAGAGAATTATAGATTCTTTTCGAGACTGGGGGCGGGATTGCTGGTGTCCGTCTGGTAAAGATGATACTTGCCGGCATCGGTTTACTCAGCAATTTGGTGAGTTACCAGTAGGCTATGATCATAAATATGTATATTCTCATTTGGGTTATAATTTAAAAGTAACGGACATGCAGGCTGCCATTGGGTGTGCTCAGTTGGAAAAGCTACCAATATTTATTGAAAAAAGAAAAAAAAATTGGCAAATGTTAAGAGAAGGTTTAGCCGACTTGAATGATATTTTTATCCTGCCCGAACCGACAATTAATTCTGAGCCAAGTTGGTTTGGTTTTTTGTTAACGGTGAAAGAAAATGCCGGTTTTACACGACAACAAATTGTCACTTATCTTGAAGAACGAGGAATACAGACAAGAATGTTGTTTGCAGGAAATTTGCTTAAACATCCTTGCTTTGATGAAATGAGAAAAACAAAAACAGGATACAGGGTAGTAGGAGAATTGCGCAATACAGATGTTATTCTGGATCAGACCTTTTGGGTAGGCGTTTATCCGGGGATGAATAAGGACATGAATGCGTATATCCTTAAAACTATAAAAGAATATATATAGTAACACATTTTCGTGAGAGGTGGTACAAATATGTTAAGTCAGAATTATAGGAAACCACTATTTATCTTTGAGATGGCTAATAATCATCAAGGCAGCGTAGAGCATGGACAAAGAGTTATAAAGGAAATTGCGGCAGCGTGTGATGGTTTTGATTTTGATTTTGCTTTTAAATTTCAGTATCGTGATTTAGATACATTCATTCATCCAAATTACAAAAATAACAAAGACCTGAAACAGGTTAAACGCTTTGAAGAAACGAGATTAGCACAAGAGCAATTTTTACTGCTCAAAGACGAAGTAGAAAAACATGGGTTTTTAACGATTTGTACTCCGTTTGATGAGGTGTCAGTAGGACTTATTGAGCAGCATAGGTATGCGAAGTTGAAAATTGCCAGTTGTTCGTTTACTGACTGGCCCTTGTTAGAGCGGATAGCCCAATCTAATTTACCTATTATTGCTTCTACAGCGGGTGCTGAACTAGTGGATATTGACAATGTTGTTAGCTTTTTCAGGCACAGAGGAAAGGACATTTCTCTGATGCATTGTGTGGCGGAATATCCTACAATGAATAAAGATTTACAGCTAAACCAAATTGAATTTTTGCGCTCTAGATATCCCGGAGTTAGCGTTGGATATTCAACACATGAACAACCCAGCAATACTAGAGCTGTTCAGTTAGCAATTGCCAAAGGTGCGGTAATTTTTGAAAAACATGTTGGTGTTGCTTGTGACGGCGAAACACTTAATTCATACTCTGCAAACCCGACTGAGGTAAGAGCTTGGCTGCTGGCAGCAAAGGATGCCTATGAAATGTGTGGTATTTTTAATCAGCATCGTCCTATTACCGAAAAAGAAAAAGCAGACTTGCAGTCGTTAAGGCGAGGCGTTTTTGCTAGTAAACCTATAAAAAAAGGTGATAAGATTGATGCTGGCAATACGTTTTTTGCGATACCCAGCTTTGATGGACAGCTACTTGCAAATGATATGTCTAAATATAAGCTCTATCATAGTTTGACCGATATTGAGCCTAATCAGGCTATCTACCAAGACAATGCCGACGTGGCAGATATTCGACCTAAAATACTTAATATCGTTAATCAGGTTAAATCGATTTTAAAGGATAGCGGTGTTCCTGTACCTGAGAAAGCGAGTTTTGAATTATCTCATCACTATGGGTTAGATAATTTTGATAAATATGGAGTAACAATTGTAAATTGTATAAATCGTGAATATTGTAAAAAAATACTGGTGGTGATTCCTAATCAAGATCATCCCAGCCATTATCATAAGTTGAAAGAAGAAACATTTCATATTCTGTATGGTGATCTGAACATAGAACTAAACGGCGAGGTAAAAGAATATCACCGAGGTGACTTAGTATTAGTCGAAAGAGGAGCAAAGCATCGTTTTTGGAGTAAGAACGGGGCTGTTTTTGAAGAGGTATCGACAACTCACTATATAAATGATTCTTATTATGAGGATCCCAAAATCAGCGAAGTTAAGAATCGGAAAACGGGATTAACCTTTTGGTTTGAGGATTAATTGTGTTAACAATTGTATGGGATATTGATGATGTTTTAAATAATTTAATGCATGAATGGTTTCATAAAAAATGGTTGCTTGAACATCCAAATTGTCATTGTGGGTATAAAGATTTAACTATAAATCCACCGCATGAAATTTTAAAAGTTACTAAAGAAGAGTATTTGTGTTCACTGGATGAATTCAGAATGTCAGAAATGATGAATTTACAGCCTAATCAGGAAGTCCTTTCCTGGTTTGAGGAACATGGGAAGAAATACAGACATTTGGCGTTAACAGCTGTTCCTGGTTCTACTGCAGATTTATCGGCTTTTTGGTTAATACGCCATTTTGGAAAATGGATTCGCAGCTTTAACTTTGTTCCATCTGAACGAGCAAGTGATTGTAGTTCTTTATATTATGACCGCACTAAATATGACTTTTTAAAATGGTTAGAAAAGGCTGATATTCTTATTGATGATAATTCCATTAATATAAAATCAGCTCAGGAATCCGGGATAACTACCTATTTAGTCTCTCGTCCGTGGAATAGTGGTGGGGTTGCGTTAACAGAAGTACTAAGAGAATTAACGACTGTTAAATAACATGATATATCTAGTTTTATAGAAGGTGTGAATATGATTAAGCTATCTGATTATGTGATAAAGTTTATTTTAGAGTTAGGCGTAAAACATGTGTTTGTCTTTGCTGGTGGTGGGGCTATGCATTTGAATGATTCGTTAGGAAGATGTAAGGAAATGGGATACGTATGTACACTACATGAGCAAGCAGCAGCGATTGCTATGGAGGGTTATTCGCAATACACTGGTAATTTGGGTGTAGCTATGGTTACAACTGGACCTGGGGGTACAAATGCTGTTACTGGAGTTGCCGCAGCATGGATTGATTCGATTCCCTGTGTAGTTATATCCGGACAAGTCAAGCGAGCTGATTTGATGGGCAATAGTGGTGTGCGTCAAATGGGAACACAAGAAGTGAATATTGTAAAAATAGTCGATTCTATAACGAAGTATGCTGTGACCATTCTTGACCCAAACACCATTCGCTATCACTTGGAAAAAGCCGTTTACTTTGCTAAAACTGGCAGACCCGGTCCGGTGTGGCTTGATATTCCGTTAGATGTTCAGGCTACAATGATCGATGAACATAGTTTAGCTGGATTTATTGAGCCGGAAAGTACCGTTGATAACTCAGCTTTGAAAGCCAATGTTGACAAAATGATTGAGTTGCTTACTGTAGCAGAACGTCCAGTTATACTGGCAGGTAATGGTATCCGGTTAGGGCATGCAGAAAAAGAGTTCAGGGATCTTATTGAACAGTTAAATATTCCTGTATTAACAACCTGGAAGGCTGCAGATTTATTAGAAGAAACTAATGAATTATTTATGGGTAGACCAGGTGTTATAGGACAGCGGGGAGCAAATTTCGTTCAGCAAAATGCAGATTTGCTTATAACTATGGGAGCTAGATTGGATTTGGTACAGACAGGATACAATCATACCAATTTTGCTCCAGTTGCAAAGAAAGTATTTATTGATATTGATCCTAATGAACTAGCTAAAATGCAAACCAATATTGATCTTTCTATTTGCTGTGATGTAAAGAATGTTATTCTGGAATTGTTGAAGCGAAATATCAAAATGCAGAACATAGATGTAATAAATTCGTGGAAGTCACAGTGTGCTAGATGGAAAGAACGTTATCCGGTGGTTATAAATGAATATTGGGATAACAAGGATGGCGTAAACACGTATATATTGGTCGAAGTCCTTGCTGAATTAATGCAGGAAACTGACATATTAGTTCCGGGAAGTTCAGGGGCATGTGCGGAAATTACGCTGCAGTCATACAAAGCAAAGAAAGGACAGCGTATCATCAATAGTCCAGGATTGGGAGCTATGGGATTTGGAATACCTGCCAGTATCGGAGTATGTTTGGCAAGTGGGTGTAAAAGAACGGTAGCTATTGATGGCGATGGAGGAATTCAACTAAATATTCAAGAGTTGGAAACCTTAGCAAGACTGCAGCTGCCAGTTAAGATTTTTGTTTTGAATAATCAGGGTTATGGTTCGATACGTAATACACAAACTAATTATTTTGGCGGTCATTATGTTGCATGTGGTGCATCTAGTGGACTGACACTGCCGGACATCCTTAAAGTTGCTCAGGCTTATGGGATAAAAACGAGCCGGATAACGAGCCAGGAGAATATACGGGAAGACGTTCTTGCGGTATTAAATACTGAGGGACCATTAGTTTGTGAAGTTATGACTCCGGTTGATCTGCTTACCGCGCCGAAGATGTCTTCAAAGCAGAATCCAGATGGCTCAATGGTGTCAAAACCACTCGAGGATTTGTGGCCATTTTTAGACGAAGAAGAAGTTGCTGAAAACACTATATATATTAATCAAGGCGCAAAAAAATAATATGGGTGTTTTGGAGGAAACGTGAATCAAAATTGTCGTTTATGTGGTTGTGAGTTATTTTCTAAGCCGTTGATAGTATTAAATAATGTGCCTAAAGCAGCTCAATTTCTTCCCCGAAAAGAAGAGTTTTCTAATAATGAGCATATTGATTTAAATTTGTGCCAGTGCAGTGGTTGTGGATTAGTTCAAATTACCAATAATCCTGTTGAGTATTATAAAGAAGTAGTTACATCGGCTGCCTGGTCAGAAAAAATGTGTTCCTTTCGGACACGCCAAATGAAAAAGTTTATTGATGACTTTTCGTTGCATGGGAAAAAGATATTGGAAGTTGGCTGTGGAGAAGGATACTTACTTGATATTATTAAGACATGTGGTGGACTTGCAACTGGTCTCGAAGCTTCCCCGAAAGCAGTGTTAACAGGAAAAAGAGCTGGGAGAAATATCATTGGAGGATATATTGATAGTGCATTCAAAATAAGTGATCAGCCTTACGACGCGTTTATTTCTATCAATTTTTTGGAACATGCGCCAGATCCTAATAGCATGTTGCGCGGAATCTATCACAACCTGTCCAGGGAGGCAGTGGGGGTGGTTGAGGTTCCAAATTTGGAAAAAGTGCTTACTAATAAGCGATATTACGATTTTATTGCCGATCATTTATCTTATTTTACCGTGGATACGCTTAGGTTCGCGCTTGAAAAAAACGGATTTGCGGTATTAGATTGTTATTCAACCTGGGAAGATGACGATATTATGGCTCTTGTAAAAAAGAAGGGGACTTTGGATATTGAGTTACAGTTTAGCGAGATCAGAAGTCTTATCAGTTCTTTGCGGAGTATTATTGATGACTATAAGCATAATGAAAAAAAAGTGGCCGTATGGGGGGCAAGCCACCAGGCACTGACACTTCTTTCTATGTGCAAAATTGGGACTGGCGATGTTGAGTATATAATTGATTCTGCGAAATTTAAGCAAGGACGTTATACTCCGATAGGGCATGTACCTATATTTGCTCCGGAGATATTATTGGATAATCCGGTCGATATCGTTATTGTAATGGCCGCCGGATATTCCGATGAGGTTGTTGAGACATTGTTTGCAATGAACTTAAAAAAAACAACTGTCGCTATATTAAAGGAAACTACGATAGAATTAGTGCGAAAAGAGGCTTTTGAAATATGAAAAATAATAATGACAACTCGCAAGAGTTATTCGTAAGTGCTTTAGAATATTACCGCCAAGGACGGCTGCAAAAGGCAGAGATAACTGCTAAAATGGCTCTTGAAACAGCAAGTCCTGGGAATATTGACTCGATAATACTTCTTCAAGCAATTAACACAGAAATATCACTTCGAGTTCTGCGTGATCAGTATGCTATGAGCCTTGATAATGCCTGGAGAAACATTCTTTCTGATGCTAAATATTCGGATCCCAAGAGGCTGGAACAGTGTGGCTACAAGGTTTACTCCCAAACTGATGAAGACGGAATTATTGATGAGATATTTAGGCGTATCGGAACTTCAAGCAAAAAATTTATTGAGTTTGGTGTTGAAAAAGGTTTAGAAAATAATACATTATTTCTTTTATATCAAGGCTGGAAAGGATTATGGATTGAAGCAGACAAGCCATCGTGTGAGTTTATTCGTGATAAGTTCCGGAGTGTTATAGATGAGGGCAGGCTTAGCATAGTAAACTCATTTATTACGGCAGAAAATATTAATTCACTTTTTTTAGAATCAGAAATCGGTGAAGATATTGATCTTTTAAGTATTGATATTGACGGTAATGACTATCATGTATTTGAGGCAATAACCTGTATAAACCCACGAGTAGTTGTCATTGAATATAATGCCAAGTTTCCTCCACACATAAAACTTGTTCCGAGCTATAATCCATGTAATGTCTGGAATAAAACTGATTATATGGGAGCTTCTTTAAAATCATTAGAACTGTTAGGGGCAAAAAAAGGATATAAGTTAGTGGGAACCAATATTAGTGGTGTGAATGCTTTTTTTGTTCGGGAAGACTTGGTGAAAAATATTTTTGTTGAACCAGCGATTGCTGAAAATTTATATAACCCTGCTAGATATTGGCTATTACATATGAAAAGCGGACACGAAGCAGACTTCGGTGTCTATGAAGAAAGATAGAAATCGGGGTTAAAATATATGGAATTGTTGAAAGAGTTCTTTAAGTGTTACGTGGATTCAGATACGTATAACTTGACTTTCATTAATGAAAAATTTCAATGCGATCAAGTATTAGCACGAAAAAAGTGTATTATTTTTGGTGCATCAGAGGGCGGAAAAAAATTTCTTGAATTACTAAAAAAATTGAATATCGAGATTATAGCTATAATAGATAATGATAAACAAAAATGGGGAACAGTTTTAGACGGAATTCATGTTTTGTCACCTAATAGTGTGCAACAATACCGAGATATTCCAATTATAATTACATCTAGATACGTAGCGGCTATTGATAGACAACTAAAACTTCTGGGAGTTAAGCAACCTATTCCACATTATGTTCTAAGTGTTGTTTATCCTCAATATTTCCCCAATAGCTTTCATAAATACATGAAAGACATATTTTGCAAGGAACGGAAAAAAATTGAAAAAGCGTATAGCTTATTAAGTGATATGGATTCACGTCAATTATTTCTGCAGATTCTAAAATTCAGGGTATTGTTAGATCCGTTTGAGTTGCCTGACAAAAATAGTCTTGGCTATTCGCCGGTTTTTTCATTATCGCAAGAAGCTGACGTAATTGTTGATATTGGTGCATATGATGGCGATACTTTGCGCGAGTTTATCAAACATTCACAAGGGAAATTTTGCAGTTATATAGCATTTGAGCCGGACGAGTATAATTATAATAAACTTTTAGCTAATATTCCTTCCAATTATAAGGAAAGAATAGTTGTTTACAAATTGGGAGTTGGATCTAAGCATGAGTTTGTATCTTTTTCTTGCGAGGGTAATATGAGTTCGGCGATTTCAAAAAATGGAAATGATAAAATTGAGCTGATAGCTTTAGATGAGTTTATCAACGAAAAAAGAATTTCCCTGATAAAAATGGATGTTGAAGGATTTGAAAACGAGGTATTGCTAGGAGCAAAAGGTATTATTAAACGTGATAATCCTAAACTACTGGTATCGGCATATCACTATCCCGAAGATTTGTGGAATTTACAATTACTGGTACAGTCAATTAATTCTTCATATAAGTTTTATTTAAGGCATTTAGATGAAGAAATTTATGAAACAATGCTTTTTGTATTGTAGATTAGAAAATTTGTGTAGTCTTGTTAGACACAGTTATAGTTAGCATTTAAGAAAAAAGCAATACTATAGTTTAAAAGGAGAAAATACGAATGAATGTTTTAGTGTTAGTGCCACATATGAACGTTTTCTATGGTAAAAAAGATGGCGAAGAATGTGTACGATATTATGAGAATCATCAATTTCCTATTTCTGCAGCATATATTTCAGCGGCATTGAAAAGCGCTGGGGTAAAAACAGTAGCACTAGATTTGAACTATTATATACAGCCTATGACAAAACTTACTAAAACAATTGAAGAAAATTCAATTGATATTGTTGCCGTTGGTGGACTTTCACGCGATTATTGGTCTATAAAGCAGGTGTTTAGTTTCATTAAAGAAAAATATCCTCATATAATTACAGTTTTAGGGGGAGGGATAATTTCTTCTGAACCCGAAATTATTTTCAAAGACATGAATATTGAATTTGGCTTGCTGGGCGAAGCTGATATTACTGTTGTCGAACTTATTCGAGCTATTGAGAACCGTTCTGATTATAAGCAAATTGATGGTATTATTTTTAATGATAATAGAGAAATTCACATTACAAAAGCAAGAGCATGTATTGCGGATATTGATAGTATTTCATTGCCTGATTATGAGGGCTTTGAGCTGGATAAATATTTGGCTTATCAAAAGTGTTTAGATTTATATTTCTTAACAGAGGCTGATCCCAGAGCAATACAGATTATAGCAAGCCGGTCCTGCCCCTATCAGTGTACTTTTTGCTATCATACTATTTCTAACTACAGACAGAGGTCTTTGGACCATCTTTTTAGCGAAATCGATTATCTCGTATCGCACTTTAAAATAAATACATTGCATATTTGCGATGATTTATTTGTTACATCGAAAAATAATGATCGCCTGATAGAGTTTTGTCACAGAATAAAACCGTATAATTTAAAATGGTGGTGTCAATTAAGGGTTGACAGCAAGATTGATATTGACATAGTAAAAATGATGAAAGCTTCAGGCTGCATTCTTATTGGATTCGGAATAGAGCATGTTGATAATAATATGTTGAAGATGATGAATAAAAATATTACTATGGAACAAACTCAACGTGCAATAGATATTTGTTTTGAAGCAGGGGTTGGAATTGGAGGCGGATTTATTCTTGGCGATTTTGGAGAAACCACGGAGACAATAAACAAAATAGCTGAATGGTATTCCCGGAATCAAAACCATCAAGTGTATCTCTCGCAGATAATACCTTATCCAGGGACACAATTATATGAAAAAGCTATAAGCTCAGGAATAATTAAAGATAGATTAGCGTATATCAAAGCGGGATGCCCTCCTGTCAACTTAACCAAGATGGACAATGCTGAACATTCTTCATTTTTAAGTGCGCTTAAGGATCGATTTTATTATTATGCAGAGAATGTAGCATTCAAAAGCGGTGAAGATGATTTTAGAGGGGATTTATATACGATTGTACTAAAGTGTGCTAATTGCGGTTCGTTAAATGTATATAGTAATGTAGCAAATGTATTTGTTAATGAAATCTTTTGTAGTAATTGTAATACAATAAATCATAGATTTAAGAATGATGAGCATCTTTTATTCACAAACCTTATGCTCTGGCAAGAATATCTGAGGGACAATCCGAATGCAAAAGTTGCAATACTTGGACCTAAAAAAATAATAGCCGCTCTGATTAACTCGTTGGATAATAAATATATAAATATTGTTAAGGTATTTGACATCAATCCGCTAAATGCAGGTAATAAATTAGGAATTTACACAACCGAGAAACTTCCTGAGAATCTTAGCGAGTTGGAAGGAAAGGTAGATGCCATTTTTATTGCTGCCCAGCGTGCCTATTCAGAGATATATATTTCCATACAAGAGATTGAGAAATATGGGATAACTATTGTTTAATACTAAAAGAACACTAATTATTGGTATGTCTTTACGAGGAGAATGCAGTGAATATCTTAATTTCTGGAGCAAGGGGATTTATTGGCCGCAATTTGGTAGAATATCTTACAGGAAAAGGGTATTGTATTCTGGCTCCTAATAGAACACAACTTGATTTCACCAATACATCTGCGGTCGAACAATATTTTAGAACAAACAATATCGATGTTATTATTCACTGTGCAATGGTATCTCACACCTCTGCTGTGAATAATTCAGATAAGTTTGCAGGCGATGTTGTTGAACGGAATTTGCGCATGTTTTTTAATATCCAGCGCTGCATGACTGACTCTATGAAGCTAATCCACTTAGGTAGTGGTGCAGAGTATAGCAGACCTCACTGGCACAATAAAATGCCTGAGGATTATTTTGATCAGTATGTTCCTGAGGATAGTTATGGTTATGCTAAATATTTAATTTCTAAGTACATTGAATCATGTAAAAATGTAATTTGTTTACGCATTTTTGGTGTATTCGGGAAATATGAAAACTATCTTAATCGCTTTGTGTCAAATTCAATTGTTAAAAATCTATTAAAAATGCCAATTACTATTAATAAAAACGTTGTATATGATTATTTGTATATTAATGATTTATTATCTATTATCGAATATTTTATTAATGGTCAGGCTAAATATAAATATTATAATGTAACACCTTCGAAGCCAATCGACCTAATCACGATAGCAAATATGGTCAATCAGACAAGTGATTATAAGAGTGACATTCATGTATTGAATGAAGGTATTGGAACTGAATACTCAGGAGATAACAATAGGCTTTTGTCGGAAATAGCAAATTATCGCTTTATTCCATATAAGCAGGCGATCGCAGATTTATATCAATATTATGTTAAAAACATGAACGATATAAATTGTGAAGCAGTTCGTGCAGATGGTTATCTTAAGTATGTTAAGTATTGTCAACAAAAAGATAACTAGGGACATATAAAAAGGAAAGATGGTCAGTAAATAAGTTGATGTCGTTTGATAAGTGTGAAAATGAAAGCTTAACGGAATATGAATATTCTACCAATCTTATACGGAGATGAAAAATATCTACTTGCTTTTTTCAATCGCCAAACCTATAATTTAGTATAAGAACCAGTTTGCTTAGGTCTGTGGTTGAAAGTCGATGCCAGTCGCAGGCGAAACGACCCACGTAAGAAGCCCAAAGTGGCTTTGAGCATGGTGCGGCTTAGAGGTA
>JAGGAB010000062.1 GCA_017889705.1 Bacillota bacterium
ATGAATACCTGAAAAACGTGCTTTCATATCACCGAATTTCTTCATAGCACTTCTCCTATTCCTTGAAATAATCTCAGCAAACCTTACTATCAGTATATATGAGTAGTCACTGTAGATTGCGTATATCCCGAAAACTGTGCGGCATGAGAAAGGTTTTCTAATTTTACGATGTTCGTTTTTAGACGAACTTCCACGCTATCCCTGCCTTCAATAAAATAGAATATGCGTATTTATTTTTTCTTTATTTTTTCAATTTTACCAATATCTCTATTAATGATATTATAAGTATCGAAAGATGTTTAGAGCAGTACTATTCTACAAAAGTTGATAATTACCCAAAGAAAAGAGTCTATTTTAAAATTTCTAAATATTATCAAGGTTTTTAATAGTGGAATTTATTGTTGATGATAAGTGGTACAGTTTACCTGTGATGGACGATTATGTAGGTAAGGTTAAAGTGTTGGTTGCTGGAGATCAGGGAATGGTAATTGATTTTGACAGTGAGATTTCTGTCGAAATTAATATACTTGTCCAGCGATTCGTAACAAGTCTTGCCGAATGGGCTAAGGATGGAATTATTGAAGTGGTGCCAATATATCAACAGTTGAAAATTCTGAACTTATAATCCGGAAATTACAACTCTTCAGAACCAGTAGAGTAACAAGTATGGTTACGGGAGGGTACCTATATTTCTTATAAGCATAATACAATATATTAAATGCTGTATACTGTATTATGCCTATAAAAAATATAATAGATTTTTATATTCTGCAGAAGGTGAGGTGTATCTGTTTGAAATTGACCGCTTCAAGTTGTAGGGATGTGACATTTGTGTAGAATTTTATCCTAAAAAAGTACTCGAATTAAATGAATTCAGTAAAGTGAGAGAATTTCATAATTAATCAATATGGTATCTACAACCTTGATAAAACAAAAAAAATTGAAATTTTTTTGTTAAAAGATCCTTGTTATTGACCAGAGGCATTGCCAAATTCCAGCCGTTTCTAAAAAAGGGTAGACGTATCCTGCACAATGCAACTGCTGTAGATAGCGAGAGTTAGGCGGCTAGTTGTGAACCCTTTTGTGGATTGACAGCCAAAGTAGCGGCAATCAATGTGATACAGAAAAGTAACAAATGGGCCTTAACCTTCTTGATGCCACCAACCTTAAGATCATCTGCCATTAAATGCTCTCTTTAATACGGGAGAAAAAGCGTTCGACGCTGGTACGTTCATTGTAAAGCGCCGTCCAAGTTGTTGTTCCTCGGTGTGGCATGCAAAAACTGCGTGGGTCTTCCTTAACGTGTTTCTTTACCACATAGCTGTAATTCGAAGAAGAACACCAATCACTACCCATAGGGCAATTCACTTTACCACAGACATGAGGACAACGAAACTTTAACTCACCAGTTTTTTTATTGCACCCCCAATATACCATCGGGTAACCCATCGAACAAATGGGGGTTCTGGTCTCGTCTACGCCTGCCGGAGGGGTTTGTTCACCTCTAAGATTTAAAGGAATGATGGCTTGTGCTCCACGTTCCCAAGCAGTCTGGTAAATTTCCTTGCAGTCATACCCTTTATCCATCATAAAATAGCTGATATCTGCATGTTGTTTTTCGGCAAGATCCATGAGCGGAATGGCTTGTGTCGCATCATTTTTATTCGCAGGAGTGACCGTAATGGCTATAGGAAGTTCGCTGTGAGTATCAATCGCCGCATGGATTTTGTAGCCAAACCAAGTAATTTGGTTGCCGTTTGTATCTTGTTTTGAGCCCCAGTCGGCGTGTTCACCATCTTTTATTACTTTTTTGCGTGGAATTATTTTTTCATAAGCATCGATTTTGGAAGCATCAATCGCAATGTGAGATCCATCCATAACACCAGCGGCAATCGCTTTTTGAACTATCGTGTCAAAAATGTTTTGCAAGGCAGGTTCCGTGGCGATCACTTGCATAAAGCGGCTAAGGGTTGGTGCGGAAGAAACTCCACCATAGAGAGCAAAGCCAGAATCATAACGCAACCCAATATCACTTTGCAATCGTTCCACTAATTTCGCGGTGTTCGGAATTCCGTACACATATTTGGCGATTAACGCTCGCAATAGGCAGAGTTTATTGTATCCTATCGGCCCGCGAGACCAAGACCGAGATAGACCAAGATTCATTCGATGTAAATCTAAAGTATCCAGGATTTTAGCTAACCGGGTTTGCGGTTCATATTCTAACAGTTCCTCGAAGGGAAATAACGCTTCATGCCGAATATTCATAAGTGACTTCATCCTTTCACCCTGCCGGGTTTGATTGTTTGGTCACTTGATAATTTCGGCAGAACTAGGGGTGAAGTCCTTTTTCTAAGCCTCAAAAGCTTTGAGCTATAAGGCCTCGCCAATATGAAATTTACTTGTTTAGTAAAATTGCCCTCAATGTCTATAGCACCTTTGATATTCCGTTTCATAATCTTCACTCCGACACAACATCAATTTCGCTTTATGGAGATTATAGCGATTGTGAGTTTGATGAGCATGAAGGCGTTAGCATTACGGAAGGATTCAGTAAAGATCATCGACCGGATTTAAAACAAGTCATGGTGGGTAGTGTGTAAATGAACTCGGGATTCTGCTGTATTACAAAACCTTGGACGGAAATACAGCAGATTGTGTATGAGAAATCAAAAGACAATTGTGAGTTTACAAACAATATTAGGAGATACGTTGCAAGATAAAGTGTATACTGCAGACAGTACGGCGATTACAGCTCCTAATTTACTGCATTTCGTACAACCTGAAAAACAATTGTTTCTTCTGTCTCGTTGTCCGGATAATTTTTATAAAAAATTATCCGATAAGGCCAAACGACAAGCCTATGCCCAAAACAAATAGCTGCCCATTGGTAAGCTCAAAGAAGATGCCTATCCTGCGTCCTAGATCGATAGCAAAACGCTAGTAGACTCAGAAACCAAGGAAACTCCTAGGCGAGGGCGCGTAGGTAAAAATCCGAGACCGACCAAAACAAAGACGGCATGGTACGTCACACATTATTGACCCTAATCCAGAACGTGTTCGTCAAGCTCAAGATAAGGCTGAAAGCCACAGAATCACCCCTCAGGTGAAAGTTTTCCATGCCATCGTAATGCTCGGCGTCTCTTGTATTTATTTGACTTTCGCCGGGTAATTCCCTATTTTTTAATTCCTTGTTACGGATTCAGGTAATCTGAAAACTTACCTATTTGGGGCGATTTTTCGTTGTTTTTAAGTATTGTTTATTTGGATTCTTTTTATGCATTACTAGTGACAACGTATATTCTTTTTATACCTTAAAATTCATTACACTTGTACGTAAATTTTCCGCCATTCTTGCTAAAGCTTGACTAGCTGATGCGACTTCTTCCATTGATGCCGATTGTTCTTCTGTTGCTGCAGAAATGGTTTGTGTTTCCCCTGCGTTATCCTTGCTAATACGATCAATTTGTTTTACATAAGCAACAATTTGCTGACTGCCACTTGCCACTTGCTGAATTTCGGCTGAAATATCTTCGACTTGCACTGCTACTTCTTTCACTAGTATTACTATTTCGCCAAATGTTTCTCCTGCCTTACTAACTACTTCGGTCCCTTTTTGGACATCCCCGGTTCCCTCGTTCATTGTCAAAACTGCCTTATCTGTATCTACTTGAATTTCATTGATTAATGAGGCAATCTTCTTGGCTGCATCTTGTGATTGTTCGGCAAGTTTACGGACTTCTTCTGCTACTACAGCAAAACCACGTCCTTGTTCTCCTGCTCTAGCTGCTTCAATGGCTGCGTTCAATGCAAGCAAATTGGTTTGTCCGGCAATGCCCGAAATAGTATCAACAATTTGTCCAATTTCTTTAGAACGTTCTCCTAGTTTGCTAACTTCTTGTGCCGAACTGCCAACTGATTTTTTTATGTTTCCCATTTGGTTTGTTGCGTCTGTCATTGCATTGCTTCCTTCTTGGGCTGCCTTTGCTGCTTTTTCGGCGACACTCGCCACATTGCTCGCATTATTGGCAATTTTCTGTATCCCGTCAGTTAATTGTTCTACAACCTTATGGGTTTCATCTACTTTCTCTAACTGCTTTTCTGAACCAACCGCAACCGTAGTAATCGACGTTGCTATCTGATTAGCCGCTTGTGCCGACTGTTCCGAGCTTACTGTAAGTTCTTCAGAAGATGCCGCTACCTGCTCAGAATTTTGAACAACCTCTTTAATTAGCGTTTTTATGCTGTCTTTCATCGTATTAAAGGATTGTGCCAACTGACCTATTTCGTCTTTAGAAGTGACTTCTAATTTTTCAGCAGTTAGCTCTCCGTGTGCCATCTTTTCCATGGCTTCTTTTAAAACTCCCAACTGAGCTGTAATTTTACGTGTAAGCATCAAGCTGGATATCATGGAAGCTAAAATTCCTATTAATGCAATAATTAAGAATGTATATTTCATACTAGCAAGCTGTTTATACACTTGATTTTCACCAACAGACATGCCAAGAACCCAACCAGTAGAGGGCATTTTGCTATAAATTATTAGTTGTGTTTCATTTCCGTCAAGTACGTAACTTGTTGAGCCACTTTCCTTTGACAGCATTTCTTGTACAACATCTTTTATGCCAGGAAGCTCACTAGCCTTTTTTGAAACTTGCTCACTATCGGGATGGGCTAAAACAACACCATTCTGATCAATAATCATACCATAGCCCTGCCCATGCAAGTTAATTTGTTTTACTTGTTCGGTCATAACATCTAAAGCGATATCAATTCCTACTACTCCGGTTTTCCCATTATTGATTGTAACCGGCACCGCAGCCGTAACTACAATATTGTTGGTAATTGCAGCAACGTAGGCGTCCGTAAAAATAAGGGAATCTTTTATTTTAGCATCCTTATACCAACCACGATTTCGAGGATCGTAACCGGGAGGTGCAATTTGTTCCCCCTCCACAAATTTTCCATCGTCAAAACCAACATATAAATCCATGAGTGCTTTATCATTTTTGTAGCTTTGAACAAAGGCAAGCGGCACGTCTTCATTTCCTACTACTCTTCGAATTGTTTCACCGGTAGTAATGATCGTTTGAGCTTTCGTTAATAGCCAACCATCTAATTGCTTATTGTACGCATTTATAACTGAAAACATTTCCGATTGAATATTCTCTCTCACTTGTTTTTGAGCATAGTAATATCCTAACCCTGCGACTATGATTAATGATAAACCCGAAATAAATGTAATTAATAGTAATTTTGTTTTTAACTTCAACTAATTATCTCCCCTTTGGGACTTTCCCATCGGCGACACCCCCTATTACAGGGGGTGTCCTCTCCAGAATTACCTACGAGGAAAGCCATGATTCCGTTCAAAATCATCGCGAAATTATGTTTTTCCGATTATTTTGAAAAATCCACTAGTTTCTACTAAAACGTAAAAGTGCCTGACAGGGTTTCACTGTAAGAACCTTGCCAATGCTGATATTATTGGGAGATACATCTGTTAACCGGTTTTTCAGCCAACGCGCTGTGATGCCGACTGTAGGAGAAGTACACCACCATGCCGATGACGTACCAAATTCCACAGAAAAAAAAGGTTCTTAAAGGCAGGCTAATCATCAGATACACACAGAAAATCACTGCAAGCGGGGCTATCAAGCCTACTGCCGGACAATGGAAAGGCCGATGGATATCCGGTTGCCTTTTCCGAAGGACCAAGACCCCGATGGACACTATGGAAAAGGCAATTAAAGTTCCCAGATTGCAAAGCTCAGCGATAATGTTGATAGGCAACAAACCAGTCATCACACAGATTACAGCTCCGGTTATCATAGTAATTATATGGGGCGTACCATATTTTGAATGTATTTTTACCAGCTTATTTGAAATCATTCCATCACGAGCCATTGCCAAAAACACACGAGTCTGTCCATAAATCATGACCAATAAAACGGTAGTAATACCACAAATTGCGCCAAGCGCAACCAAAGCACTGCCAAAATTAAGGCCAAGCGTACGGAGAGCGAAAGCAACCGGCTCGCTATTGTTTAAAGACGAATATGGGACTACTCCGGTAAGAACAGCAGCCACCGCAATATACAGTATTGTACATATAATCAGAGAGACGATAATTCCGATGGGAATATCACGATTAGGATTTTTACATTCCTCTGCCGCCGTGGAAACGGTATCAAACCCGAGGTAAGCGAAGAATACGATAGCCGCACCTTTCGTTACACCGCCCCATCCGAAAGGGAGGAAGGGACTCCAGTTGGCAGTATTCACATGGGGGGCTGCCAAAAACAAAAAAATAGCAATACAGGCAAGTTTAACAAATACCAAGATTCGATTTAACGTTGTGCTCTCTTTTGTGCCTAAAACAAGTAAGTAGGTTAAAAAGACAACAATTATAATCGCTGGAACATTAAGAATACCGCCATCTGCAGGAACAGCAGTCCAAACCTGTGGAAGTATTATTCCCGCAGTCTTAAGCAACCCGACAACATAACCGGACCACCCTGCAGCAACGGCTGCCGCACCGATGGTATATTCACAAATCAGAGCCCAACCTACGACGAATGCCACAATTTCTCCCAGCGATGCATAGGCAAAAGTATATGCGCTACCAGCAACCGGCACCATGGCGGATAGTTCGGCGTAAGCCAGCGCGGCAAACGCACAGGCAATACTCGATAAGACGAAAGAAATCATAATCCCTGGTCCGGCATAATTTGCCGCAGCAACACCTGTAAGTACAAAAATCCCGGTACCAATGACGCACCCAATTCCTAGCAAGACTAAATCCACGGCTCCGAGGGTCTTTTTTAAACCATGCTTTTCGGTTCCTGCAATCATATCTGTGATGTTTTTGGTACGAAACAAGTTCATTAGTTTTCCCCCTTTCATAATCCCATCATTGTTATTAATGCTGATAAATCAGCGGTTTCGATAAATAGCAACTTACGTGTCCTCCTGTAATCGCGAGAGGACTTCCGGTTTTAATGGTAGTAAAACTGAAGCTTAGACGAAATCTTTTGGAAAAAGCAATGGCTTTTTTAAAATATTCTGATAATTATTGAGAATAAGTTCCCCCTGTATTAAAGCATCCATTCAGGGAACCATGCCTCGCTTTTGTCTTTCTAAGAACCAGCATAAATAACTGCTTTAGTACCATCCGCGTTTGTGTATGTCATTCCGCGTGACAATCATAAAACATCCGTAAGAGCATCATCCTCAGTTTTGTAGATTGATTAAAAATTTCCATCATAAAATCTCCTCCCATTTGATTATTTAGACTATAATCAAGCCTGTTGTACTTTATCTGCAATTATTATGCCAATCCTTTGGTGGAGAACTTAATGTTGATTGCATTTTTAGTCCTTTGAAAGAAGCAATTAATGAGGCAAGTTCCGAAGCTGCAACTTTATCAAGCTACATATTTTTCATCACTTGAAAACTTTTGTTGACAACTTTTTGCATTAGTGATAACTTTTGTAATAAATAATATTAATCATTTACCAAAAATGCAGCTTTACTTGAATTATACTCAAACGGAAGAAGGGACTATGGTGAGTTTAAAGAAACATATTATTGAAATCGAGTTTAAGGACCGTCTCGGATTTGCGTATGAAATACTTGAACCTTTTGAAAAACACCTGATTAATAAATCGAACTTGGAAATACTCCCCCAAAAAGGAAAGATGGTTGTAGCTGTTAAGTTTCATTGTAGTACTGATATTCAATTTAACCAAGTAATAACGGAACTTGCTACAGTAAAGGGAGTTGTCTCTGTCACATCTCGTGATTATATGCCTTACGAAAAAAAAGAGCGCCGGTTACAGATCATCCTTAATTCAGTCAGCGAAGGCGTTATCGCCATTGACGAAGACGGTACCGTGGAACATATAAATGATATGGCTTGTCGTATATTTTCTTGTTCTCATGACGAGGTTATCAATCGGTCGGCTGAAGCATTATTCCCTCCGGAATCTCCAATATTTACAACCTTAAAGTCTGGCCATCCCTTTAGTAATAAAGAACAGAGAATCTGTACCGCTAATAAAGGCATTCACTTTTTTATCAGTTGTATACCTATCCTTGATTTTGAAGGAACAACAAATTTTGGTGTTGTAGCTACAATTAAAGACTACCAACAAGTTGAAGAGATCACTTTGAAGCTTACTAAAAAAAAGAACGTCGTTACTTTTGAAAACATTATTCAACAAAATTCAAAAATGAAAGCACTAATTGAAACCGCTAAAGTTGTGGCCAAAGGAACTTCGTCTATCTTGATACGCGGCGACAGTGGAACAGGTAAGGAATTGTTCGCAAAGGCCATTCACACGGAAAGCAACAGATGCAGCGCGCCGTTTATTGCTATTAATTGCGGCGCGTTACCTGACACTCTTTTGGAAAGCGAACTATTTGGCTACGAGCCGGGCACTTTTACCGGAGCAACTAAAAGCGGAAAAAAAGGACTGTTTGAACAAGCAACTACCGGCACTATTTTTCTTGATGAAATAGGAGAAGTATCACGACAAATGCAAGTAAGTTTGTTACGTGTATTACAAGAGCATACTATCCGGAAAGTCGGCGGCGATAAAGACATTCCTGTTGACGTACGCATCATAGCCGCTACGAATAGGAACTTGGAAGATATGATGCGACAGGGATTGTTCCGTGAAGATCTCTATTATCGACTCAATGTTATTCCGTTGAATATTCCGCCTCTCCGCGAACGAAAAGAAGACATTCAATTAATTGCTCAACACCTTATACGCAAACTTTGTTTAAAGTTAGGCAAACCGGAAAAATATTTGACTAAAGAAAGCATTACATTTCTATTAGCCTTTGATTACCCTGGTAATGTGCGACAGTTGGAGAATATGTTAGAATTGGCTGTTAATCTTGAGCAAACGGAAAAAATACAGCTAAATCATTTTACCGATAATCTCAACTTGCAACCAGGCACTGCATTGATAAATAACAACAGTGTTATATCGGACATAAAAATTCCGGCACCCGTTAACGATAATTGGCCACCGCTAAAAGAGATCATTCGCGAAGTGGAAAAACAAATCATTGTTAAAGTTATGCAAAAAAATTCTTCATCCCGAAAAGCAGGAAATGTACTGGGAGTTTCGAATACTACCATCTTAAAAAAAATAAAGAAATACGGTATCGTTTTCCCAGCATAATAAGGCGGTACTAGATAATAATTTTAATCAGCACCACCCGTGTCTAATGTGTGGTTTGTTTTATACCATCAACCAACGCGTTGGAGGGCTTTATCGAATGCTGCGCAAGGTATACCAAAACCAAGACGATTTACCCGACAGATGACGCTGTCAGATAAACTGTTTTCCTTTGTGACCATTTAAATCACCTTTCCTTTCGTTATAATTCTGACTTGAACACCTATATTATAACGGAAAGGTGATTTTTTTTTTGTTTCAGCCAAGTTTCGCATGATTTTTCATTTGGCACGCAAATTGCTTATATATTAACTGGAATGTATTTAAGGAGGTATTCATTATGAAAAGTTTAATGTCTGGAAACGAAGCAATTGCCCGTGGCGCTTATGAAGCCGGCGTACTGGTAGCTTCCGCTTATCCGGGAACACCCAGCACCGAGATTATGGAGAATTTTTCGAAATTCGACGGTGTTCATGCTGAGTGGGCGGTTAATGAAAAGGTTGCCTGTGAAGTTGCTGCCGGTGCTTCCATCCGTGGTGCAAGAAGTTTCGCCGCTATGAAACATGTGGGCCTTAATGTGGCAGCCGATGCCTTTATGTCCTATGCTTACCATGAAACCAATGGCGGCATAGTTATAATTACTGCCGACGAACCAGGCATGTATTCCTCACAGAATGAACAGGATAACAGATATTACGCCCTTTTTGGCAAAGTAGCTTTAATTGAGCCAACCAATTCTCAGGAATGTCTTGATTACATGAAATATGCCTTCGAAATCAGCGAAACCTTTAAAACCCCAGTTTTATTCAGAGTAACGACCAGAATCTGTCATTCCAAATCTGTTGTGGAAATTGCGGAAAGAAAGGTTTTCCCACTGAAAGAATTTGTAAAAGACTTAAAACAACGCCTCATGGTCCCTGCAAATTCTAAAATGCGACATCCTATAATTGAGGAACAGCGCCTTGCAGCATTAAGAAGATATTCTAATACCTGCCTATTAAACACCGTAGAAATCAACGATACAAAAATCGGTATTATTGCCAACGGGGTGTCGTATCAATATGCGAAAGAAGTACTTGGCAACGGCGCTTCTTACTTAAAATTAGGGATGACAAATCCATTACCTGACAAAATGATCAAAAATTTTGCCGCAAAAGTGGAAAAACTTTATGTTATTGAAGAAAATGACCCCTTTATGGAAACCCAAATCAAAGCCATGGGCATTGATTGCATCGGTAAAGATTTATTCCCTGCTTTCTGGGAATTTTCACCAGAATTAATCCGTGAAAAAATATTGGGTGCTACCGCCGAACCAACATACACGACAGATGCTAAAGCACCTTTAAGACCCCCTGTACTTTGCGCCGGTTGCCCTCACAGAGGCTTCTTTTTCGAACTTGGGAAATATAAGGACAAGATATATTTCAACGGCGATATCGGATGCTATTCCCTTGGCGCCGGCGGTACGTTAAATGCTTTGGATTCCCTGATATGTATGGGTGCTTCTATTTCGGCTGCGCACGGGTTCCAGAAGGCTACGATGCTGAGCAAGGCAACTACTTATCAAAAAGTTTTTGGTATTATTGGTGATTCTACTTTTTTCCATTCGGGGATTACAGGCTTACTCAACTCCGTTTACAATAATGTACCTTTCACCACCGTCATTTTGGATAACAGCATCACGGGTATGACAGGACATCAGGAAAATCCGGGCAGCGGAAAAACAATTAAAGGCGAGGTTGCACCTGCCGCGGATATCCCTTGCATTTGCCGCGCATGCGGTATCAAAGAAGAAAATATTATTATTGTTGACCCTTATGATTTAGAGGCTTCCAAAGCAGCCATTAAACGCGGTTATGAAGCAACAGAGCATTTTGTTATCATTACAAAAAGGCCTTGTGCTTTATTGAAGCCTGTTATTAAGCAAAGAGCAAAGTTAAAATGCCAGGTGAATCCAAACAAGTGCGTAACCTGTAAAAAATGTCTAAAATCCGGTTGTCCGGCACTTCAGTTAGGCGAAAAAGTTTCTATTGACGGAGAAAGCTGTAACGGTTGCACTGTTTGTTTGCAAATTTGTCCAGTTCATGCGATAGAAAAGGTTGGTGAATAATATGTCAGAGGTAAAAAACATTTTTTTAATTGGCGTAGGCGGACAGGGAACAATCTTAACCTCTAAAATACTTTCCAAAGGCTTTTTGGAAAATGGTTATGATGTAAAAATGGCAGAAATTCATGGTATGAGCCAAAGAGGCGGTACTGTGACTACTCAAATTAGATATGGAAAAAAAGTCTTTTCGCCTGTTATTGAAAAGGGAACTGCAGATATTATCGTTGCCTTTGAAAAAAGCGAGGCATTACGATATGTGGACTACTTGAAAAAAGGTGGCAGCCTCGTTATTAATAATTATGAGATTCAACCTTATACTGTTGCCGTAGGAATGTCCTCCTATCCGGAAAATGTGTTGGAAACCTACAAGGCCTTGGTAAAGGATGTCCTTATTATTGATGCTTTTCAAATTGCCAAAGAACTTGGCAACACTAAATGCATGAATGTTGTATTATTGGGCGCTCTTGTTAAAATGTTAAAGCTTGATCATATTGACTGGAAAAAGCTAATTTCCGAAATAGTGCCGGAAAAGGCGGTGGCGCTTAATATCAATGCTTTTGAAAAAGGTTATAAAAACAATTAATCGAGTAGGAGGTCATCCATTATTTGAATGACCGACCTCTCAGTCGAGTAGCCCACAGGAATTTCACCTGTGGGCTCTCACGGAACCGTACGTGAACCTCTCGATTCATACGGCTCCTATCATTCAACCGTTAGATAGACGATATCCGAGGGTCCAATGTGGAAACATATTGGGCTCTCTTTTTGCAAGTTCTGCCAGCCATTTTTCAGCCTTTTTGCGATGACCTCTAAACCTCTTGTATTTGCACATTGCCCATTTGACCAATCGCCGGTTTAGACAGTCGAGTGCATATTTTACAGCAGATGGATTATATTTTGTGAAATAGTTAAGCCATCCTCGAATAATCGGATTTATCCTTTCCGCTATCATTGCAATTTTACTACCTGTAGAGTTGTGTATTCGGATTGCTTTTATCTTATCTCTAAAGGCTTTTGCCGACTTCTTGCTTACAGACGGCAAGAAATTGAACTTTAATCTCCCCAGTCGGTCTTTTATGAATATCCTCCGGAAAGTGTAGCCTAAAAAGTCAAACTCCGTGTTTGGATATTCCTTTTTCCGGTCTTTATCTTGGCAGTAAACAATTTTTGTTTTCAGCGGATGCAATTCGAGTCTGCATTCTCCTAGGCGTTGCTTGAGTTGCCCCAGTATTTCTTCTGCTTCCATTTCCGTCTCGCAGTGGATAATTGCATCATCTGCATAGCGTTCAAACGGTGCATGTGGATTTGTCCTTACCATCCACATGTCAAATGCATAATGCAAGAACAGATTTGCGAGCACAGGACTAATCACCCCGCCTTGTGGCGTCCCGCTTTTCCGTTCGACCATGCGTCCTTCGGAATCCACAAAGGGTGCTTTTAGCCATCTTTCTATGTACATCAGTATCCATGGCTCTCTTGCGTGCTTTCGTACCGCCTTCATCAGCAGTGTATGGTCGATGTTATCGAATAAGCCTTTGATGTCAAACTCTATGACATAATCATATTGCCAGCATCTTTTCCTCGCTTGCCCAATTGCATCTATAGCTGACTTATTGGGTCGATATCCATAAGAGTCTTCATGGAAGATGGGCTCTATCTTCGGTTCCAAGTACATCTTTACTACCATTTTGGCAACCCTGTCGCCAACTGTTGGAATGCCAAGCCCTCGCCTTCCGCCAGATTTCTTAGGTATTTCAACCAGCTTTACCGGCGGAGGAAAATAGCTTCCAGAACTCATCCTGTTCCAGATTTTGTACAGGTTCCCTTTGAGATCATCTTCAAAGCCCTTTAGGTCTTGACCGTCAATCCCTGCACTTCCTCTGTTAGCCTTGACTCTCTTAAATGCTGACATTACAGCCGTCTTGGGAATATCGTACGGTTTGCTCTCTACCATCAAATCCTCCTGTCGTCACAGTTGTTCTCAGTTTTCGAGCTGAATGATGGCACCCCTTTGCTCCATTGCCATTACAGCAACTTCTTAACTACTACGGACGCCTCCGCCCCTACATTGCGCTTTGCTATTTCGACCTCGTCTTTCGGTGACTTGTATCTTTTCACTTATCATCGTCATGCAGGTTCCTGTGTTTCGCACCAGAGCCCAATATGCGCTCGTGCCGCCTTAATACCGTTTGCCAAGCAGTCAGCTATTTCAGGATTTCTACTGCTCTTATCCCCGCCTAGTGGTGAACAGCGGGTTTTGACAAAGTTTCACGCTATCGATACTTCTTCAGCGGTTCACTTTCGTTCACCTTCGCATATCCTACATGATTGCTTTAATACAACCTTTTTCCCTAGATGCTAACTACCGCAACTCTTTATTGCAGCAGCTTAGGGTTGTTTGATGGGTCTGCCTGATTCAGTCCCCACCGAGGGGCCTTCCCTCATCTCTGATGCGCCTTTCACAGCACACCACCACCGTGAGTACCGTTCGGTACACGGCGGTTCAATAACTTAACGTAAATGAAATACCTCGTATTTCTTCGCTATGTTCATATAGCCTTGGGATTCGAGGTATTTGTCTGTTAGCGTCCTCTTAAGAATCGGGCTCCCGGCTACGCACCAATATCCCAATCTTGTATTGGCATATTCCCACGCTTTGCCTTTATCCAATCCTAATTTCTGCAGGTTCGCAAACTTTGCCGATATTTTCTTCTACTGTTTCCATAGATACATCCTCAATCTTCGTCTTATCCACTGACTCAAATTTAGGCAAATTTTGCATTTTACTCCGCATGTCCGCCATGGAGAAATAACCCAGCCATCCGGTTGTGTATCTTCTTAATTCCATCAAAATGGCCTCTATTGACCGACCGCAGCTGCGCCCAGTTATTTCTTTGACCTTCTGCTTGAATCGCTTCAATACCTTGCCATGTGGTCGGATTCCTATCTTTCTCGGCGTCTTATGCAACGAAAATCCTAGAAACTTCTCGCGTAATGGACTGCCTACTTTGCTTTTCTTACGGTTTACCTTTAATTTCAGTTTTCCTTCAAGAAAGTTTACACAACTCTCCATTACACGTTTTGCTGCTCGCGGTGTTCTTACGTAGATATTGCTATCATCGGCGTATCTTACAAACTTATGTCCGCGGCTTTCAAGTAGTTTGTCAAATTTCGTCAGATAGCTATTGGATAATAACGGCGACAGATTGCCTCCCTGCGGGGTTCCCGCTGAGGTCGGACTCACTCTGCCACCTTCCATGACGCCGCTCTTTAAGTATTTTCAGATGAGTGTGATTACACGCTCATCTTGTATTTCTTCTCGGAGCATGTTAATGAGAATGTCATGGTTTACCGTATCGAAATACCGCGCTAGGTCAAGGTCTACAATTTTCGTGTAGCCTTCTTCATAATAGGCTTCTGCCTGCTTTATGGCCTGATGCGCGTTTCTTCTCGGTCGAAAGCCATAGCTGTTCTCGGAAAATATCTTTTCAAAGATGGTCTGGAGCACCTGCGCTATGGCCTGCTGTACCAGCCTGTCCAGCACTGTTGGTATTCCCAGCTTTCTTTTGCCGCCATCAGGTTTTGGAATTTCTACCCGTCTTACCGGTTGCGGCTTGTATTTTCCGATTTTCAGAGCTTCAAGGAATTCACCTTTGTGCTCTTTCAGCCAGTCTTTCATTTCACCAACCTGCATTCCATCTATTCCGGCGGCACCTTTCTTACGCAACACACGGAAATAGGCTTCATTCAGATTGTCACGGTCTAAAATTTGTTCTAACAATTCTACGCGGTTTCTTGTTGCAGGTTCCAGCGCCGCCATGCTCCGCGCTCCCTTGCTACTCTTTGCTTCCAGCATATCCTTACAGGGGCAGCCCATTTTATTGGTTTTCTGCTCTCTTAACATGACTTCACCTTCCTTTGCTCAGAAACTCAATTATTGTTCGGTCCTTCCCGAAAATAAATTTTCGGTACTATGACCTCGGCTGACTTCTCACGATAAATCTTGTTTCAACCATGCTTCAAAATCATTTCCACATGTCCGTGAGACCTCCCCGGGTAAAAACGCAGTCTTTCTCTCCATCTATCTGCCACATTTACAGGATTGGCCTCGAATAGTTTAGGGCTTCAGTTTGGATCGCAACCTTACCCGGCTTCTTCCTGCCTTGTATGTGGTTTCTGTTCGTCAGACCAGAGATTTACCGCCGGCTTCCTTCAGATTGTGCGCACGTTAACGCTTCAAATGAATTTCATAAGAAATATACGCTCCTACGATGCGTATTGAAGCTTGAATTAGTTGAACTCTAGTCAATGGTCCCAGGAAGGCTGCTGCGAGTGATTCGTAGTATCTGCCGGTATGGTAGGTATGAGTCTGATCTATCATAAGTAGGCCGGCAGACATAACTGACATCGTCAGCAAAACGGCGAATGGAGCACCTAAATACGGGATACACACCATTTTAACCCGCGAAACGTGACTTGCCTAAGTGCAGGTACCACCGCATATGGCAGAGAGACTCAACAGTAGCCAAATGGTCAGTTGTAATGACTTACACACGGTGAACAGAGTCAGTTCCTGATTTCTTATTTCAAAAGGAGTCGATTCGAATGAATCAAACCAGACTACTTAAGAAACTAGAAGGCTTTCGTAAACGCAACAGCGCCAACCCAGATTTCATCAATAAAGACGTCTACAGATTGCTTTACGATGAAAATATTTATATCATCGCCTACAATGCAATCAAATCAAACCACGGAGCAGAAACCAAAGGAGCGGATGGTACGTCGCTAAATG
>JAGGAB010000121.1 GCA_017889705.1 Bacillota bacterium
TCGCCCGGCTTTTCAGCTTTTGGAGGTTTAGGGCCTAGACCTTTTGTTACTTTTGGGGCAATGCCAAAAGTAAAACCCCTCACCTTGTATTCCATTGACTTTGGGGTGTCAGGAGACGGGGTTATTGACAACAGCTAGCTAAAGCTTTCAAGGACAGGCACATTCATGCCTATCGTTTTTCGTTACACATCCAACTAAAATCAATTTGATGACTAAAAAGACTACGACTATTAATAGGAATGTTGTTTGAAAAGTATGAATATGTTGTCGGCAACCCCGTCCCCGTGGCATCCCTTCAGCAAATTGTTATCTTGCTGAGTCATCTCACGAATAATTGCATACTTGGCAGATGCGGGTACATTCATGATTCTGAATCCTCCCGGCCTAAAGATACAATTTTTTTTAGAAACGCTATCTCTTGTTCCTTGTATGCTAATTGTTGCTCAAGATATTTAATCTTACCCTCTGGGGTTATATAACCATCTAGATATTTATTGTAGGTATCTAAATCACGAAATCCTTTTCCAGCCTTAACTTCATTTCGAATCATCCCTTTAAGTCCGTTTAATCGAGTCTCTCCAAGAATATTTGGATCAATACCTAGATTTAAAACAATATTTCGCGATTTTGAAAACATACTTGTCCGAAACTAAGGGCCTATGAAAACTGCTACTGTTTAATCTTTAGGGTACATTTTACATTTACATTATACTAAAAAACAAAAACACAACAAAGCCGCCTGTTTGGCGGCTTTGCTCGTACTCCATAAGAATACCCCAAAAGGGTTACAAAGCGGTCTCTGCGAAACAAAAACTACAGCAGGAAGAAGAATTATTCGAATAAAAGAATTATAAACGAGGCGTTCTGGCGGAGCCGTTGGCGTTCAATCTAGCGCTGCTGCAGGAAAGTCATAAACTCCTGGTGGATATGGCTGCAGTCCCGCAGGCCCTGCTTGTAGGCGATTTCCGCCGACTGGCCCGACTCCAGGGCGGTGAACGACTCGTAATCCATGACCAGCTCCAGCAATTCCGGATACGGGCCCTCCAGTTCCCTGGCCAGGGCCAGCAGGCGGTCCAGGGTGGCGCCGGCCTTGCTGATTGTCTTGCTGTAATCGGCATCGTTGGTACCGGCCAGTTTGAGGATATTGTCCACCCGGACAAAGATATACTCATTAAAGGCCTCGCTTAAGATGCCTTGCAGCATCAGCCGGTCATCCGGCTCGGCCCCGGGCGGCTGCGGCTCCCTGTCCCGCTCTGCCGGCAGAAAGGAAACCACCCCCGGACCAAAAGCTGCGCCGACTGCCGTTGATTGATCAGACATAGTTATACCCCCTATATTCAGACTGCGGCCGGTATGGCCGTCAGTTTTTTTACAGGGGGAAATTAAAAAGAACGCATGCAAAGGTTTTATCCCCTACACATGCGTTCTGTTGCGATCTCTGTTACATACTTAACGCTAATAAGCCGGCATGCCCGACAAACAACAAGGGCGGGCACAAACCGGTCATCTCTGTTTGCCCCGTTGCTGCTCTTTAGCTGCTGAGGATAGTTCGATCATTTGCTGCGTCCGGTCGCACTCACAGCCCGGCGACGCCAACGGCAACGGCTATTAACCCCGCGCTCCCCCGCTTGTGCCGCGACCGAAGAGCGGTGTATAATAGAAATGTCGTCGTGGACAGCTTGGCTGTTACGTGTAGGTGTCACTGCACCTTGCGCGGGCCTGAAAGTGCGCTAACACTTTCAGGTCACGGCGACTTTTTAATTCCCACCTATTTCTAATTATAGCCTGTTTGCGGTAAATTGCAAGTGCGGATCGGCAGGCCGGCAGGGCCTCTGATGGTGGCCGGAGCGCTTGGCCTTTGGAATAAGGAGGCTATTTGAGCCAAATCGTGATGGCCAATGGTTTAAGTAAAATTATTGTTATGCCGATAATTAACCAGACAATCACTCGCGGAGAAACCCACACGGTATTCATCTCCTTATCCGGTTTGGGACGAGTAAGCACTCGTCCCATTTACATTACAACGCGGTTTTGGTAAGATTGGTGTAAATAGTGAGGCTGGAGCGCCTCAGGTAGTACATTTTAATGAACCGTAACATGGATGTATTGAAACTTATAAGTGGATTTGGACAAGGTAATATTGTTGCTATTAACTGTAACACAGGGTGTATTATTTTGAATGCTAATAGACGTAAAAACTCCTATGTAGTGCTCTTGTCTATATAGGTTTTTTTACGTCTATTATTATAGAAAAAGTTAACAATTATGGTTATATTATCAAAACATGTGTGCTATAATGAAAATATGCTTATCTATTTAATAATATACATTTAAAAATCCACATATAATGAAATTAAAAATTAAGGAGGGAAGAATTTGTATTACGAATTAAAACTAACGGTACTGCTTAAAAGATCTACACATCACCTGCAAATGCAGGCGCCCATAGGAGACTGGATTAGTCAGGCACAACTATCCGATCCTCTTTTCAAACAAAGCCATTATGATAAAACATATAAACATTTTGTATTTAGTAACCTGTATCCTACTGAAAAAGACGGGATCTACCAGCAAGGGCGGATATATGTCCTGACGATTCGCAGTTCAACTGAAGATACCTTAAATCGTATTCATCAATGCCTAAAAAAATGCCGGGAAAGCGACTATTTTCAGCTTGTTGCCTGTGAACAGCGAAGGAGACGGCTAGGGCACATTACAGAACTGCTTACGATTACACCGGCGATTGTGACAATTGAGAATCAAAAGCCCTGGACACCGGAAGACAATATTGAATTACTGATACAGCGGCTTGAGGCTAATGCGGAAAAGAAATTTAAATCACTTTATCCTGACGTCCTGGTACAAGCGGGGCAGACCTTTATTCAAGGCATTACTATTGAAAACCGCAAGCCACTGGCGACTGCTTACAAAGGGCGCAAATTGTTAGGCAATAAGCTGCATCTGCATATTCACGAGGGCGAATATGCACAAAAATTAGCCAACGTAGTTATGGGCTCCGGTTTAGCTGAAAAGAATTCATCAATTGGAGGTGGCTTTTGCCTGGCAAAATATCTCAAATGAAGCAGCAGGAGGTGAATTTTTTTGATCAGAGATTTGACAGTGGGCTTTCAAAAAGCGCAGGAGAAGTTTCCCTCGATCATTCAGGATAACTATAAGCTAAAAGAGGGCGTTTATATCCGGTTGAAGCTGGAGCAGGACTGGGAAAGTCAGTCAGCCGCATTCGAGCAAAACCATGTAATCATTGTTCGTAAAGAGGAAGAACCGCAAAATGTTGAGCTGCTCAATTGGTTTAAATGCCGGGATTATCTGTCTTCTTTGCTAGAAATGAATAAGTCGGTTGATCCCAAGAAGCAAGTACATAGTAATAACCCCTTTACTCTTTTCATGAAAAAGGAGGTTTTTCTGGGAGAAAAACAGGGCGGCAAATATACTTCACAAGAAAATATAAAACGCTACTTACTGGCCACCGGCAGCGACCCGGTGCGTCAAAAATGGTTGGAAATGATACCCGGAAACAAGAACGGAAAAGATAATAGTCAATTCTTCCAGGCTTCTGAATATGGAGTGATGCTGAGTTATTTGGATAGTGATGAACGGCTTCAGTTGATCGAAAAGATTACAGAGTGGTATCACAACAACCTTACAGCGCTAACGGCGTATATCGGACAACTTCCTTTTAAAAATTATGTGAAATTGTTTTTTACCTTGGATTCGCCGACTTCAGGCCTTACATGCAAGCAAATATATGCCTTTGAATATGTACTGTATACCATCCCCAAGATTTTTAACAGCAATGACTATAACCAGTTGGTAGTTGCAGAACTCGTCGGGCTGCCAAACATTGATATGACAATGAACAGTAAAAAGCCCTTTCTGGAACACAAAACAATGCGCAGTCAGGCTCCGGAACGGGTTACCCTGCAGCAGGCAATGCTGGCCAAGCAAACTACCGAATGGCTGGCAGCGGCTAAGCCCTCCTATGTTACTAATAAAATCGGATATGAATCAGGGTTTATTCCGCCAACCGGTCATTTACCACCGGAAGGCACCTTTCATGTTTATATGGATGGCAAATATAATGAACTCTATGGCTTTGAGAATGTTCCTTTTCCGCCAACGACCACTGTACAAGTAGAGTGGTTAAATATTTTGCAGCTAAAAGATCCTGCTGGTGATGAAAAATATTACGGAACCATTCAAAATTCGGAAGCCTTGCAAAAAACGATTAGCAGTAAATTCTTTCGTGGCCGGATGAATCATTCATTTATATTGAATGAACCGGATGTCAAAGCCGGGGAATTTACCGCTCTGATGGTAGCTTTGTATTTGCAAAGCAGGCAGGCTTTTCATGATTGGTTTTATAAAGGGACAACTGTTTCACTACGGGGGATTTTTGCTAAAGTGACTTTTCGATTGCTGGTGGAACAATTCATTCATGTGGAAACGTCGCGCATAGCCGAGCTTGCCGATGCTTTCAATCTGCGTTTATCTATCCAAATGGCAATAGATGATAAGGGAGGCAAAAGAATGGCAGATCGCATTAAAGAAACAGTAAATTCTTTGCGCGACAAGCTGGTAAGTGAAGGGCTTGTTGTATGTGCAAATGATGAAGAGTTTTATTTTATGGCCGGGCAATTGGCGTACTACTTAATCAATCAGTCCAGAACGCAGAAAATAACAGGCGAGATGTATGAGCCTTTTCTGAGAGCAAAAAATGGGCACCAGTTGAAGAAACGCCTGGAAGAAGCGTATATGCTTTATAAGCATGAGATTTTTTCCGGTTATCGCCGATTCAATCAGGCCTTTTCCCTAGTGCTGGGTTATGTGCCGGAGACCGATAATCAAGGCAGTGCCCGTGAACTTTTATTGGCAGGGATTTTCGCAGATAATTTGTTATTTGAAAAAAACGCTAAAGGAGTGGAATGAGATGACAAAAATGAAGCAGCGTGTTATTGGCTTAATAGGCATTGTTAGCAGAATGGCCAATTGGAATGCTGATTTTACGGGATTGCCGAAGACAACGAGTGACGGGAATATTTTTGGCAGCGATAAAGCATTGAAATAT
>JAGGAB010000063.1 GCA_017889705.1 Bacillota bacterium
ATCCCTATTTGGATCTCGATTACGCCCCATGCTACATATCACCCACCTCCGTTATGGATCTTCACGTTGAAGCTTTAAATCAAGCTCAATAAGCTTTTTTAGATCGTCTACATTTTTAATCTCAATAAGCCCCTTCTGGAAATCGCTTATCCATTTTGCAATTCCCGCCCGGACAATTTTACGATACTTAGCCTTTTCCGCTGCAATATCCTCAGTAAACTGGGTTTCACCCTGTAATTTATTATCTTTCCTTACTATTGCCAGCACCCCCATTTATATAATAAAATGGTTGCGAGGTAGTAGCCCTTTGTAATCTGTGGCCACAGTGGAATCTACTATCTCCTGCCGGGGGTGCCCGGAACTGGGGTGGATGTTGACGCATCCGCCCCTCTATTTTTTTATAAAGGCTTATGCCCTTTTATACTCATAGGTTGCATCTTCGTGGAGTTGAGGCACTCGACGTATTACGCCTCTTGAAAGCAGCTGAAGCACCCGCTTAAGGGTTCTCGTCGCTGCCGGTATTACCGCCCGAGAGTAAAAGGCCCTTGGCTTTTCACCTTCACGAATTGCAAGTACTTCCTGTTCACAAATATCACCTGTATCTAGCCCCTCATCTGCCCAGAACCATGTCACTCCTGAATATTTTTCGCCTAAAGCAAAAGCCCACCTTATTGCATCAGGTCCTCTATGCCTCGGAAGCAGTGATGGATGAAATATTAAAGTTCCCAATTTCGGAAGCCGTATTTCCCGGCTACTCAGTTTTTGCGTAAGTAATGGGGCGATTGCCAAATCCGCTTTACAGGTTTCGTCTACAATTATAGCCCCAAATTCTTCAACCGTTTTCTTACACTCTTGAATAACCGGTAAACTACGGTCGCCGTAAATATATATTTTTAGGCTCATTATCTTTCCACCTCACCAATGTATTTAAATCCCTGTACGGCTCGAAAATGCCCTCCATAGCCGCAGGAAACATTACCTTTGGACGTTCGATTCATGCTTTGCCTTGATCTCGCTTTGTTGCCTCCAAACAGTATCGCGCTAACCTGCACCCATTTTTTCGATTTTCGAAGGGCTCCACAAAGCTGTGGATGGGAGGTATGAAAGTAAGTCGGATATTTATTGCCTTTCCTTCCGTAGCCCTCAAGGTGCAACTGACATACTGTTTCTAAAAACTTTAAACCACAGCCGGCACCTTGCCACTCCGGCATAGTGACCAATCTTGTTGCCCGGTATCCTCCAATTTCAAAGCGAGGACTTACAGCCAAGTGACAAACCAGCTCGCCGTCAGCAACGCCTACAAAGTATTCCGCTGCTATTGGCATCGGCAAGTCTAAATAATAATGCGGCTTAAAATATTTCCAGTAACGCGAGTCTGTCTTGATAATCTCCAATTCGAATTTTGGTCGTCGAAGACGCCCCCTAGTAAAAGTTTTTTCTTTCGTATCGATAACCCAGTCAGGTTCAACCCATTCCAATATGTCATAGTGAGGAGTAAGCAACACGCATTGATTCTTTCCGCCATTCTTTCGGCGCCAGGCTTTTTGAAATGCCTGAGATCCTATTTTTGCAATCTGCCTATCTATAACTGATGTAAATTCATCGATAACGACTTTTTCAGGTTTTTCACATATTAGCCGAGCCAATCCCGCCCTAAATTGTTCTCCGTTTGACAGAACATGAAAAGGACGTAACCAGGAAGGAACACTGCCAAGACCTACATTCGCCAACGCGCCAGTTACGCTGTCAAAGTCTCCTTCAGAAGCTATTGCATCAATAATCGGCTTATCGCCTGGCCAATTTTTTGTATAATCATGAATCAGGTTTTCGCCGAAAATCACTTTTCCAATCGAGGTTTTACCACTTCCGCTTGGACCAACAACAACCCCAATTTGCCATTCAAAATCAAGTTCCGCGTCTATGTCTAGATCGAAATTGCAACCGCTCTCGGCATTAAAAAGGCTTTTTACCCGCGCGGCCCGATAACTGTCAAAATCTGATACTCTATTTCTAACTTGAATAATCACACGCACACCACCTTGCATTCAAAGCCTTTCTCTTTAAGTTCGTTATATACTTTTTCCTGGTGTTGTTCATCTGTGCAAATTACTATTACTCCATACTGTTCATGGTAGGAAAACTGTGATCCCGTTTTATCTTCCTCAGGTAGTATTGGCTGTCCCAGAATCTTTGTTATTTCGGCACTATCAAATCCCGTTAGCTCCATATCAAATTCGCTAACGTCTAGTTCCTGTAATATCTCCTCTAAAGCAGTGGTATCCAAGACCGACAATTCCGCAATCTTGTTATCTGCAATCAGATCAGCCCATTCTGAGGCTTCATCTTCATAATCCTGCCGATCCACCGGCACTTGATTAACACCAAGCCGCTGAGCCGCCATAAGCCGCCCATGACCACGAACGATAAAACCAGAGCGAGTGCTTACCGTAATCGGTGCGCGCCAGCCCTGGTTTTGAATTATCTTCGCTAATAGCTCTATTTGTTTATCGCTGTGTTGATTGGGGTTTCGTGGATTCGGTACCAGCTGTGTAATATCGGCCAGTTCATCAAATGCACAATAGACGGGAATTCCATCTGCAAGTATTTCCTTTGTCATTTTAGCACCCCTGTTACTTTACTGGACTTGTACTTACCACCGCGCCGGTGGCAGTTCGAATTAAACGGCTGCTCAAGCATCGCTTTGCCGATCCGAGGACGGTACTCGGAGCAATCGCCGCCTTTATTCAGCTTAATCCTTTTAGCTATGCAGATTTCGATTCCGTGACGTTCACAGTCTTTCCGTTCACACTCAACGGTGGGCATGGTATCGCCTCCCCCTATTTTTAGGCACGAAAAAAGAGCCCGAAGGCTCTATCTTAATTTAAATTTCATTTATCTTTTTTTATAAATTTTGAAATGCTATTCATTATTATCTCTCTTACTATTTTGGCTATCTGAACAATACACAAACCGCTAACAACAATACTATTAATGTTAAAAGGATGGTAAGCACCGTATAACACTACGATCAAGAATGCGAGTAAACACCAATTCAAGACATCCACAAAATGCGTCGATTCTTCTTTGTATTTTATCTTAAAATACGCTTCAGCCGCTATTATCGCTATATAGACAGCACCAAATAATCCATTCATATAATATTTAAACATATAAAAAATTTCTTCCATTATTCAACCTCACAAAAGAAGATTATTTCCAATGCTATAAGTCTAGTCTATTATCCCCAAGGCTTTTAGATTGTCAATTCCTGCCTGAGTAATAGTCGCCTTATCTAAAGAGGTGTCATAATACACATTCCCATCAAAATCTATGTTTGTTATTAATCCGTGTATTCTGAGGTAATCAACAACTTCGGCAAAGTCCTTTAACTCCCAATTCAATTTACTTGCTCTTAAATTCGTCATATCTGAACCAGAATTATATTGTTCATCGTATATCTTTTTCAAAAGAAACTGACTTCGTTCATCTAACATCCATTTATCCATTTATGGCCTCCTTTGCCTATATTTTACATCATTCGGCAAAAAGGAATATAATTCCTGCAAAATAAAATAGCCACTGCACATGGATCTAGTTAGAAAAATCCATCTTATTATCCGAAAGGACTTGGTGTAGAACTTCTCCAAGCACACATAATTTGTGATGTTCTAACCTCAATTCAAGTCGATAATTTATCGCCTCTAGAACTTCATGTAATAGCACTTCATTCTTTCCACTTTGAGGAAGGTCTCCCGCTATATTAATCTCATTTAGGTAATTATTACATTGACCAGTATTACCGCCGGACTGTGCAATATATTTATCTAAAATATTAATTTTATATTCATGTCCAAGTATTTTCACTGATTTCAAAGGCATACGTTCTATCACCTCTATATGGTATAATATTCCTGTACAAACCACTATATAATGTACAGAGAGGAGAAATATTGATGGCCAAGAACACTGGTGAAGGATTCAGACGTGGAGCCGTTGATAACCGCAGCCAAACTCATGCCCCAAATGGCAATGCAATTAAACGAGACACCACTACTGGGCGATTCATTGACCAAAAAACAACTCCAGGCGACTTTAAAGGCGTTCGCCACGAAAAGTAAATATTTCTCTACTAGCTGAGCCGCACCGAGTCACCGGAGCGGCTTTTGCTTTTGTTAACTTGCAGATTATAGTTGTTTTAACGTCCGCCTCCTTGTTTTTGGGCAATATAAAAGCGCCCATTTGGACGCTTCTTTCAGGTCTTCGTATTTTTGCCAGTTTTAGTCTCACCAGTACCGCCTCTGGGAGGTTTAATATTTCCACTTGACCCTTCAGGGCTATATCCGTCATGCGCTACTCCGCGTTTACCTTCTCCCTTACTTTTGGGTTTCATCATTTGAATTATTTCCTCCTGCTGATTCTCCAGTTCCACCTCTTGGTGGTTTTATCTTTCCAGAAGATGCTTCAGGACTATAGCCACCGTGTATAATTCTTGGTTTGTCTTGTTTTTCTTTATTACTTTTTTGTTCCATTACTTAAACTACTCCCGCCTGAAGACTCACCAGTTCCGCCTTTCGGTGGTTTTATAGTCGTTACCGATTGCGGGGAATATCCTTTTTTCTCTACAGGGCAATAGCCGTCAGTCAACACTTTCTGTTTGCTCATGTTCGCCCCCCTCATAATTAGTATCAAAGAACTCTAAGTAATCAAAGTTTTCCTTACTTATCCACAAACCATATGTGCCTTCAACTTTATTCAGAAATGCTCCATTGTTATCCACTCGCCATACCTCTTCTAGATATAAATCCTCGGTATTAGGAAACGAAGAAGTATAAGATTTTTCGCTGAGATATAACCCACCAACCAATTTACCATTTTTCAAGTGAATAAGAACAAAACAAGCCTTCCTTGACGAGAAAAAATGATCCCATGCTTTTGGTGTAGGAAGAATAACTTTATTTCTAAACCGCTCGCTTTCAATAACTTTTTTTATAATTATTGGCCATAAAATCGGAAGCACTAACAGTAAGACATAGATCAAAAATATAAAGGCGCCTGGATAATAGGGCTGTATTTTCTTTATATACGCTAAAACCCACCATACAACTGCAAAATTGATACAGCCATAGCTCATAACTTCTAAGAAATAATCGACGGGCTTACGTATTTCTCCTGGAACTAATAGCTGCCATACTTTCCAAGATATAAAACCAGGAACAAAACAAAAAATAAATAAAGTCATCTTATCAATATTAAAAATATCTACCATGTCCCAGCCCTCAATACCAACTAAAGCGTTATTTCCTTATGCCTGTTTTCAACATAAGGAAATAAACTCCTGCAAAATTCATAAAAAATAGACCGCCCTTCAAGGCGTCCATGTTATGTAAACTCATTAAGTTGCAGACCAATTAATTTAAGTTTAGCATATTTGTCAAAAAAGTCAACCGTTAAAAGAGGCGCACTTTCCAGCCAAACCCACATTAATTTGGGCTAACGATTTCTTTTTCATGTCAGCCTTTCGGCTTCGCCCCTTGCTTTTACTGCCGCCACTACCTAGCAAAGCCTCTCCCGCTGGTAATGCTTCTTTGGCTGGCAAGTTAGCCTTGTATCTTTCACACATCAAGCTTGCAATTTCATCATTTTCCGCATTACTTGTTTCCGGCCAAACCTCAGTACCACATTCGGGGCATTTATAAAAATCTTGCTTTGAACTGTAAGTCATAACAACCCTGCACTCCTGACAAAACCAAGGTTTTCTAATCATCATAACCCCTCCCAAAATAAATATCATTCAAAACACCAATAGGGCGACCTGATCGGCTGCCCTTTATCTGTAATTGCTGATCATCGCCGCCCTACCCATGCTTGCAGTTCATCATCCCATTCCGCATTATATTGCGCTGGCAATTGTACCGCCATATTTAGCAAATACCTGATAACCGCTTTACATGCTACAAATTTACTTGTTGTTTTACTGCCTTGTGGCTTAACCTTTAACCCATTTCGCGCCTTCCTGAGAAGAATGATATTGCCTTTTTTGTTGATCAGTAACTCAACTTCTTCATTGTTCTTAAAGTGATTTCCGACAACTGACGAAATTGTAACCTTGTCTTTAGTTACTCTTATGTATGATCCCTGACTCAAACGGGAGTTAGTGGCATCAAACTTTATAAAATCATTAAGATTTAATTTTACTTTGCAGGCATTGAAACTCTCTTCTTGTTTTTTCTCATAATGCATAATTTCACTCTCCTATATAATCAGTATTGCTACCAGTACCCCGGCGCTAATAGTTACCACCAACCCCGGTGGAGTGCAGAGCAAGAAATAAAATGTGTTAGTCAGTTTTTGTATTGCGGGTCGCCTCCTTTGCTTTGGCTAGGGCTTCATCAATCAAGCTTTGTATTTCTATTGACCATCCAATAATGGCTTCAAAAGATTTATCATCATACATGCCTTTATTATCTATAGGTATTGGTGTCTTATCTAGGTGATCATTGATCTGTTCTAACGCACTAACCAAATCAGCAACCTTTGACTCCGCCTTATCTGCTCTGATACCTTGACATGTAGCATCAATATCTTTTTTCTCTAGGCGATATAGTTCTTCGTCTAGCACCTTGAATTCTTGTTCTAATTTTTTATATTTGGCTTTTTCTGCCTGTAACTGCATCCAGTATTCATATGCCTGTCGTATGGCAAATTTAAAATGATTGTCCGACATCTGTAGTTCATCTTTAAGCTGTTTAATCGTCTTCCATTGTGTCAGAAACAGCACCTACCCCACCCCCATTGTTTGTGTCGGTTTCACGCGCGCGGGACCATAACAATGAATAAAGCTACTTTGCTAAGTCCTTAACCTTCTTCATACACTTCGGGCAAAAATCCGTTTCATACCCCAAATGAGTAGCGCAGCTTTCGCATATCGGCCTATCGCATGTTACCTTTTTACCGTGTTTCAAAACCATATGCGGAGAAATCCACTCGCCGACAGGATAGTCACAAAGTAACGTCGCCTTATTTCTTTTGCAAAAACTACACCTTTCGTCTGCTGGAATAATGTCCATCCCCTCAGCACTCCTCAAAAATTAAATCCGAATATTTCTCCCTAAATAGCTTGATCTTGATCTTGTATACCTCTGTCCTGTACCCCTTGGTATCAATCCATACCTCACTACCATCAGCATACAAAACCCAAAAATCTGGCGTATATGTAATCGGCTTTACCCATTTTTTCGTCTGTTGGCACATGTAACCATGCTGCAACACAAAGGCTTTTGGATGATGCTTGAAGTCTATTACCTCGCCCGCGCGCTTTAGCAGCACCAACTCCCCGTACTTAGCGGCTTCCTTCTTGGAGTCGAACACCATACCATCAAGCTGAACCTTCACATTGTTGTATTTGGCCCCTTTTTCAGCCTTACCGCTCAATTCGTCCTTAAGGCGCTTATTACGCCGCTGACAGTCAGGTGATAGGTTTTCCCATGAAATCGCTAATCTCATGTTAATCAACCGCCCTAACACACGGACAAGTCACTATGTTTACCTCTTTAGTCCCCTCGATCGCCAGCTTGAGCTTTCCGGTACCACCGCATTTAGTGCAGCCTTCCCGCGCTTTTCTCTTAACCGGATAAGCCGGTGTTGTTGTAAACCCATGACCTGAGTTTTTTACTTTCGGCTTAAGAATAGCGATCAAGTAAGCCAGCGGATCAGCAATCGGCATTATTGCCATGGCAGCCTTTAACTTAGCTATCCCACTAGTTACTTGATCAGGCCCGAAGTTGTTGTACTGTTGACCAATCACCCCATAGTCACGTTGACCGGGGACGACACCGGGTATTTCCCGGTACCGTGCAACCAACTCAGCGATTATTCCCTGGTTGGACGGGGCGCTTTCGCCTCCGTGAGACCGCTTTAGCCACTTAATTGACTTGCGGACGTCGAACACCTGTCCTTTCGGTGCCCTACGTGAACGGATATATCCGTGTTCTTCGAGCCGTCTTAAGTTTTTCTTTATCGTTTCTGGGTGAGTGCCCAAGTCGTTTGCTATGTCATTGGCGGTTATTGGCTTGCCTCCTAAGACCTTACCCCACCTAACACCGTCCTCTTCCTTGTCAGCCGTTGTCTTATCGATCAGCCAAAGGAACTCCCATAAGGCTGAACCGATCTTATCATGATGATCAGGGGTGATTAACCCATTTGACACGAGAAACGTATTCGTTTTTTCTTCCGTAGTCATCACCGCCTGCTTGGATATATATTTTATATATCTATGTACCGTCATCTATGTACCGTCTTATATTGGATAAAGCGATTTGGCTTTATCACTGGGGGTGTGATACAACGTTTTCGCTTTATCACTATTTCAGATAAAGTGTTTTCGCTGTATCACTGGTACTGATAAAGCGTTTTCGCTTTATCCCTCATTACTGCCCTGTGGATAACTGTCAAAACCTTTAAGTAGTCGACCAACAGTTACTTGAGAAATCTCCAATATTTCCCGCACACATTTTTCTGCGTCAATAAAAACCTCTGTAGCCATAAATCGAATTACAATGTACCCCTGCTTGATTAAGTACCTTTCCCTGGTATAATCATCAAACCGTTGCTCTTTTGTCTTGTGAAATTCATGACCATCAATCTCAACAACATACCTTTTGCAAAATAGGAAGTCGACTACGTAAGGGCCTATCTGCACCTTGGGATTTAAAAAATATTCAATCGGTACGCCAGGTATTTCACCTTGCTGAATTTTACAATAAGCATCATAAAAATGTTGTTCGATCTCATTAAGGTCTTTTGGATTCATAGGTTGCTTCTCCCCCTCAAAAGGAGGCAGCTCCCGCGTCCGCCTCCCAAACTCCCTATTGATAAAACTCTCTAACCAGCTTTCCCTGACACCGTATTTCTAGCGCACGCCGGGCAATCACTCATATAAGGTGATCCGCTCGGCGTCTTACACCGTTGGCAGATAGCCGACAGGGTTTTCCATTGACGTCCACAGCTTGGGCATTCCATTAGCACCATAGGTTTACTGTAGCCTGCCTGTACGCCCTGGGCTCCGCAATCGCGGCAAGTAGTTACCGTTGTGACACCCGGCATGCACTTCATTAGATCACCCCGCCGCTACCGGCAGCCCGCATATCTTGCAAAATTTATCGCCCTCGTTTATCTCACTGTTACTGCACTTAGGACAAATTTGCTCGGGCTCCTCACTCTCTTCATGGGTATCATTGCACCGCTGAAGTATAAATGTGGGTCCAAAAACCACAGGCTCATTTTTTACATAGTTGTCAACCATTATGTTTAAGGTGTTCATGACAAAAAGGATTTCATCGACATTGTTGTGCCTAAAATTATGGTTTGGCGGATTACCTACTATCGCCTCAAAGCATTTCAGCGCTGTGGCCGCCAAGTGCTTAATTTTTGCCCCGTCACAAATTAACTTTTTATTCATGGTCCTCATCCTCCGCTTTTAAGCTCTGCGTCATTCTCCGGTGCTTCTCAACCATAGATTCCTGTACAGGCTGTTTGTCCGCTCCTGGTGCCTGTTCCTCGGCTTCCTGGGGTGGTTGTTCAATAACACCTTCGGCTTCTTCTACAGCCCCACCCTCGGCATCGATATAGTCATAAGTGATTTCCCCTGTATCTGCTTGCTGGTTGACCACCGCTTGATCAGACCGGAACGCAGTCTGCATTTCAATGGACAAAATACCGTATTTGGATAACAAGCGTTTCAATACTGTCTTTAAGCACATAGAATGCGGATCAGTCTTCCATAATCCATTTTCCCGGTGAAAGGACTTACTGAACTTTTTACCGTGTGCCATTACTTCCTCAGTAGTCATGTAAAGGAACTTCTCAAAGCCATTAATCAATTTGAAATACGCTACATAACCGATAATCTTATCTGACTGCTTGCCTTCAAAATCAAACTCGATTTCTCCGGTAATCCGGTTAGCACTCTTAATTTCGCCCTCGTAGACTTCGGAAACGTTCATGGTTTTATATAGGCCTGTCCTCATTGCTAACTGGACAAATCCCTTATATCCCAATTGAAACTGCGCTTTTCCGCTATACGGGACTATGTAGGCAAACCCTAGATTAGGATCTACCGGTAAGTCCAATGTGGCCGCTATGGAGGCCGCTGTAATTACTGACATTTGATCACAAGTTTTCAATGCATTATTGCCGTTAACTACATTGATAATGCTGGACATAAAGCCTATGGCCTTCTTGCCAAGAATCTCTTCAAACCGCTTTTTTATATTCACATCAGCCAATAAAGCCTTAATGCCTTCTTGCTTGGCTGGCATATTCCCAGCCTGGTTATTTACTCGATTCATCAAGTGGGCATTACCACCGCTTGCATTTGCCATGTTCAATTCCTCCCCAATATTTACATTTCCTTAATGGAAAACCACCTAGACGGCTCTCCTACTTTTGCATACTTGGCATGCAGGTCTGGAAAATCAACTTTGAAGGTCTTACTATCAAACCGCTCCGGTGCTTTCCTCGATTTCCAATTTACAGCGCGTCCATTAATTTGACCGATTTCATTGTCACCCAGTAACTCTTCCAAAGAATGTTGCGCTTCCTGTTTCCGAAGCTTTGCAGCATCTTCATCTTGTTTTGCTGATTCATACTGAGTAATAAAGGATTCCGCTATAGCCGGAAGAGCTACCATCTTACCGTTACTTTCCGGATATAAAGACTTGAGTGCATCGGCGCAAGCGTCCGATCCGTCGACCGCAGGCATTGTGCCATTAACTACATGATCCCAAAACTGCTTTTGTACCTCAATCATTCGCTCAATAAAGGCATCATCCCGAACAACCACCTTATGTACAAAAGTGTTACCGCCAATCAGACAAGCAATATACCAGGTTTTATATCCGGTAACGGCCATATAGTGCTGACATTGTACATAGTAGGCATCCGGTACATTGTCGCCTTCCCAATCATCCTTCCGGTATGCACTGGTGGTCTTACATTCAAGTCCGGCCCGTTCTCCAACAATCATCCGGTCAATATTAGCAATCATGAAAGGATATTCGGAATGGGTCAGAATGGCATTTTTCCGTTTTACCTTTAGCCCTGTTCGTAGTGTAAACTCACCTGCTACGATATCCTCTAGGCGTTGACCCCAGTATGCGTATTCCCCGACTTCCTCCGGTACTATTTGACCGGTCTTTTCAAGCCACAGGCCAACCGGACTTTTATACCGGCTTAATCCAAGGACAATCGGGGCATCACTACCACCGATTCCCTGTCGCCGAAGTTCAAGCCATTCGGCGCGCTCAATATCTTTGGTTTTTGCCAAGACGCTTACAGTCATTCGTCTTCGCCCTCCTCTTCTTCAGCCACCCTCTGCGCTAATGGACATCTATTGCAGTGACTTTCACTGGGTGGATTGCACATGGAGCATTGAGTTAATCCGTCCATACTCACGCCGCATCAACTCCCTGTCGCTCTGTTTCGTATATAACCTCCAGGATCACCATCGCCCGTCCAGCCGAAAATTGGTTATGCGCCAAAAGGTGCTTTGTTCTCAGTTCCCGCAGTCGGCTTACCGGATTCAGTCGATATAGACCACGAAATTCCGTTTCAGTGTGATAACCGAGTTTATATTCCTTGCTTGCCAGCATCTTCTCATGGATGAGCTGGAAGCATTTCATTGTTACTTGTGCCATTCATACCCCTCCATTGACCGCGCTCACACCAAAGTGGTATAATTACGGTGATCTATAATTTATCTATTTGAAAGTCGTCTGTGTTCCCGCACAGGCGGCTTTTGCTTTTGTTAAAAGACAACTATCTACAATTCCAAGCTTGTATTGATTTTCTAAGTCGATCAAAAGCTCTAACTTCCACTGCACATCATCACAAATTTCCTTTGATGCATTTACAACGCTTTGTCTTACGTCTGGTGTTAAATCACCAGGCCCGCTTTTGTCTAAAAGTATCCTTGGTAATGGCTTAATGGCCACATCAGCTTCTTCGTGCTCCTTAAAGACATGTTGGAAAACACTTTGTATATGCCGGTCACACTCTGGCCTATCAAAAATACTGTAGTCGGTTGCCTCCGCTGCCGCCGCTAATCCTAACAATGGATGCATTTTGGCAAGTTGCTTTCTTGCCTGAGTCGGTATCGACCGCCCTGCATTGATTACCTTATAAAAGGCATCTACCGAATAGTTACACTGGCTGGCGATGGCTTTTGGCTTTATTCCCCGTTCTTCAAGATCACGGAATGCCTGTCCAACCATCCTGGCTACATTTGGCATAAAATCCCTCCTTTTGTCCATACGGTTGTATTTAATCGGACATAATAAACTGCTAAACTAAATCCAGAGGTTAGCTCCTCACCCCTTCCAACCTGTCCTCTCCCGGATGGGTTTTCTTCTTTATTAGTTGACACAACATATCAAGGCAAACGCTATTACTCCTACCATCTCATACCATGGAATTTGGAGTATATCGGTAATAATCTCTCGCAGCATCTTACCACCCCTTGCTTGTCCAATTTTACTGCGCCGGAATCATCCGGCCCGCCTGTTACGTTGTTTCCGCTTTTCCAAGTATGCACGTATCCTAGCAAGGCGTCTTTGGTATATATCCCAACATATTCGTATCGCCGCACGCTCTCTTGCCTCACGTTCGGTCAATCTCATCCCCTCCCATAGAATCTATGTATAAACGGTTTGTCTTAATTACCTCCTTACGCCGCTGGATGCGGGTCTGTTGAATTAGGTAAATTTTTAATTGACCTTTTAGGCAAAAAATATTTCATATTCACTCCCAATATTTCAGCAACCTCTTCGACTTCTTGATATGAAAAACTACCATTTCTTTCTTTTTGAGCAAAAGCTTGTTTAGAGATAGCCTTTTTCATTTTTCTACCTACCATCTCAGCCGACCAGCCTTTTTCTCTCCGCGCTTCTCTTATGCGTATTCCGATATGATCCACAAAATCGCCTCCTCAGCCAAGTCAATTATTTATTGACTTAATTATACAGTAAATAAATAATTGTCGTCAATAGGTTTTGTAAATTTTTAATTGACGTAGAAAGTAAACAAAAAATTTACTATACTATAACTCAAGAGGTGAGATTGTGAAAAAAGGTAATATGATCTTTGCTGAGCGTATAAAAGCATTTCGCGAGGAAAAAGGCGTTAGTCAAGAAGAGCTTGCCTCGAAATATGGATACACTAAACAAACCGTTTCTTCTTGGGAAAACAACGGACAAATTCCCAGAGATACGGTTCTTAGAAGTTTAGCTAATTTTTTTAACACGAGCACGGATTATCTTTTAGGGTTAACCGATGATTCAACTTTAACCACGGCACCAGCAGAACCAAAAAAGCCCAAAGACTTACTGAAACTCATTGAACAAGAGGACTATACTTTAAATGGTCGTTTAGCGACTCCTGAAGATAAGAAACGGCTACAAGCTATTATTATCAATGATGAACTATCCTCCAATGCTTCTGACCCTGGAATCTCCAAGTTGCTTCATGATAACAGCATAAAGAAAATGAAAGATGTAACCGATCAAATACCAGAAGATATTCTCAAAGAACTTGGTGTGGACGTTGCTTACCGTGAAGTATTAACAAACGCCAAAGAAGCTAGGATAACACCTGAAGAATTGGCTGCTCTCGTCGATGCTGTAAGTAAAATAAAGAAACAGGGCGATTAAACCCTGTTTCTTTGTAAAACCATCTATTTTTATTATGAGTATATATATAGGATTCTACCACTTTTTATCCATAAAAGCCCATTAAACTCAAAAATTACTGTCTCTTTCGGAAGTTCTTTTACATCCAGCTTCCTTTTCTCACTCCTATCCTTTCGCAACCCATTTTTAGCCATATTTAATACCCCCGCACATTGATTATATTTGTTGCGGTACCGCGTATTTTTATTCCTGTACAGTATTAAGAAATTCTGTGTATTTTCAGAAATTTCCTTCCTTTTATGTAAGTTGATTCAAAATAAAGTAAAATTATGGAGTATATAGGGAGATTTTGCTATAATAATAACTAAATATTTTACAACCGGGAATACTTTAGGTATAATGGTGATAGAATATATAAACCAAAACGCCCTGCTGCAAACAGGACGTTCGGTTGAGTAGCGGAGGCTACCTAAACCAGAGCGTGATATGATCTGGCCTTAGTAAGATTATTGTTAGGGCAATAATCAGCCAGATAATCACACGTGGAGAAATCCACACGGGCGTCACCTCCTCTATTCAGTTTGGGAGAGCTTATCCCTCTCCCAAAAACCATTATAACAGCAGCCGGTTGGAATATCCAACTGGCTTTTATTTTTTCTATGAGGATGATTATATGAAAGTAGCAGCTTATACTCGCGTCAGTAAAGAGGAACAAGCCGAGAAAGACTTATCCCTTCCGGCGCAAAAAGAGCGCATACAGATGTATTGCCAATCGCAAGACTGGGAGATATACGACGTTTATTGTGATGACGGATACAGCGCCAAGAATTTAAACCGGCCAGAAATGAAACGCATGATTCAGGATGCAAAAGCCGGTCTATTTAATGCTGTCGTTGTCGTCCGGCTTGATCGTATAAGCCGCAGCCAAAAAGACGTTCTGTATTTAATCGAAGATGTATTTGAAAAAAACAATGTTGGCTTTAAATCCGTAACCCAATCCTTTGACACTACCACAGCCTTTGGTAAAGCGGCGATAGGCATGCTGGCCGTATTTGCCCAACTAGAACGTGATCAACTTATAGAGCGTATTACTGACGCTAAACGAGAAGCAGCCAAGCAGGGGCGGCATGGAGGCGGTTTTACCCTTTATGGATATTACAACAACCCTGCTGCAAAGAAACTTGAAATTAACGAATTAGAGGCTAAAACCGTACAGTTTATTTATAACGAGTACATCAAAGGAGATAGCTATCAGACCATATCAGAAACCTTAAACGCAAAAAAAATTCCATCACCTAAGAATAAGGAATGGAGCCGGGTTACCGTTCGAGATATATTGTTAAATCCCAAATATACCGGGAAAATAAAACACAAAGGAAATTTGTATGAAGGAAAGCACGATGCTATTATAACTCAAGATGAATGGGAACAGGTGCAAGCAATAGCAAAATCAAAAACCAAGTTCCTGCCAGGGGCAAACCCCGGTATGTTATCCGGCATTATTTACTGCGGCGAGTGCGGTATGAAAATGCGCAAAAAAGCCGTATGGCAAAACTACCCTAACACCAATCCCAAAAAGGTTACAAATTACTATGTGTGCTATAACCAGGACGGCAGTTATTTATCAAATAAAAATTGCACCTGCGGATATAAGCACGTAGAGGTCATTGACAAAAAAGCTGTTGATAAACTATTGATGTATAGTATTAATCCAAAAACTATTAAAGAAGAGTTATCCAAAATGTTTGATAAAACATCTGATAACACTAAGGCTATATCTCAGGCCAAAAGAGAATTATCACAGGTAAAAATGAAGTTGGACAAGTGGTATCTTGCTTTTGAAAAGGGCGCACTCGATCCTGACGAATTGACCGAACGGGTAAAAGAGTTAAGGGAACAGCGGTCATACTTGGAACAGCAATTAGTCAGTTTAGAGGTTCAAACAGGCAAAATGAAGGAAAAAGACCGTCATTTAGAGCAATTTTACACTGTTTTGAAGAACCTGAAAAAAACCTGGAAAGGCGCGTCGCCAGAGGAGCGAACGGCGCTCTTTCATAATTTAGTAAAGAAGGTGTCCGTTACCCTTGAAGACCGTGTGTCTATTGAGTTCTTCGAGGATTAATCTATATCATGTTGTAAGAATTGCTTTCGCATTATTTGTCGGCATACTATACCGCTGATTGAGATACCGGAGCGAAGCCGACAATTCACCGTCAGGACCACCATATTGGGTAATAACTA
>JAGGAB010000153.1 GCA_017889705.1 Bacillota bacterium
TAGAGGAACCATCCCGAGAATAGCTGCAGCTGCTGTTAGGCAGATGGGGCGAAAACGGATAATTGTTGCGTTGACAATGGCATCCCAGAGGGATTCGCCAGCTTCAAGCTGCTGAGAGATCTGATCCATTAGCACGACTGTATTACGCATGATAATCCCGGCTAAGGCTAGAATTCCAAGAGTTACAACAAAGCCCATGGCACTGTTGGTAACCAAGAGGCCGATTGACACCCCAATGAGCCCTAGCGGCGCTGTTAACAGTGTTAGAATTAACTTCGGGATACTTTGCAGCTGGGTTATCAGTAGAATCATGATGGAAATAAGCATCGCCGGGATAGTCGCATTAATATATGTAGTCGCTTTTAGGCTGTCACTTTTAGTACCATCATAATCGATGCTATAGCCTAAGGGCAGATTGGCGCGTACATCAGCAAGACTTTCATATACTTGCTGGGCGATACCGTCACCGGTTGTACCCGGCGTTATTTCCGCCTGCACCCAAACCATAGGTTTTAAATCACGGCGGTAAATCAAGCCATGTTCGGTATCGAAACTAATTTTGGCAATTTGATCAAGGGGAATATATTGACCATTACTAGCTTGGATATTGAGGTTTTTTATGCGGGAGGGATCATAGCGGTCCTGTGAATCAAAACGGAAAACCATATTGACGGTTTTGTCATATTCTCTAAATTCCGCAAAAGGCGTACCGCTTAACTGGGCTTGGAGAGCATTAGACAGCGTCTGGGAGGTAATGCCTAAATTGCGGGCTTTATCTTGATCAACAGCTAAATGAATAATTTTACTTTTTTCATTCCAGTTGAGGTTAACATTTTTGGCTCCCGGGTTGGCTTCCATGGCAATACGTACTTTTTCGGCTATCTCGAGGACTTTATCCTGGTCATAGCCATTGACGCGCAGCATAACCGGATAATCAGCCGATGGCCCGTTGGGAAGAATCTTGGTATGAACATGCACGCTGGGAAACTCATCATTTACTAACCTACTGAGTGAAACGTTCAACTTGTCACGGGCCTTATAATCATTAGCAACAATAATAAACTCAGCAAAGTTAGTTTTGGAAAAAGTCGGCTCAAAACTTAAGACAAACCGGGGCGCCCCTTCACCCACGTGGTAGGTATAATACGAAATCAGGGGATTGTCGTTCAGCTTTTCGGCAACTTGGTTAGCGACTTCATCGGTATTGTTTATCGCGGCTCCTTCCGGTAATTCTAATTGAACAATAAGCTCCGGCCGGGTAGAATTGGCGAAGAATTGCTGCTTGACTAAGCCCATTAAGCTCACGGCGCCGAGAAAGCAGGCGGCAGTAACAGCAAGCACAATTTTGCGATGCGACATGCACCAATTCAAGGTGTGTTTAAATAGATTATAAAACTTGGTGTCATAGACATCATGTTCAGTTTCGTCTGCTGCCGTTGGTTTAATCGTAATAAACAAGTAAGACATTAACGGGGTAACTGTCCCGGCCACAACCCAGGAGGAAATCAGGGCAATGGCGATGACGGAGAAAATAGTTATACAATACTCAGAGCCGCTGCCGGCAGCCAAGCTGACAGGGATAAAGCTGGCAACAGTGACCAGGGCACCGGTTAAGCGCGGATAGCCTGTTGAGGTATAGGAAAAACAGGCAGCATTGAAAAGCGCGGATAGCCTGTTGAGGTATAGGAAAAACAGGCAGCATTGAAACGGGTCCAGCCTTGTTCCAATTTGACGATCATGGTTTCAATGGTGATAATGGCATCATCTACTAGTAGACCTAACGCAATAATCAGGGCACCCAGCGATATTCGCTGTAACTGAATGCCGAATAGATCCATAAAGCAGAAGGTTATTAAAATAACCAGGGGAATGCACATGGCGACAATTAGACCGGCGCGGGCGCCCAGACTGGCAAAGCTAACAAGTAAAACGATAACGATGGCTTCCATCAGTGTTTTTATGAATAAATTAATCGAAGTTTTTACTACCTCAGGCTGATTAACGGTCTGGTGGATTTCCAGCCCGGCAGGCAGCTCTTTTTTTACTTGCCCAATAGTCTTAGCCAGATTTTCGCCTAAGGTAAGAATATTATCACCAGGCTTCATCGCCAGCGAAATGCCAATGGCGGGCTCTCCGTTATAATAAAATTTAGGGTCACTAGGCTCGGCGTAGGCGCGGGTTACTTTGGCAATGTCACCTAAGCGAAAAGTACGTCCGTTGGCTTGAATAGGAACATTGCGGATATCTTCCAACTGTTCAAACATACCGGTAATGCGTAAATAGATATTGTCGGATGCTGTCTCCAACATACCGGCAGCAGTCTTGGCGTTTTGTGCTGCCAGGGTGGAAGTAAGCAGCTCAGGACTAATTCCCAACTGCGCCAATTTACTATTTTCTATTTCAATATAAATTTTTTCTGTTTGCACACCTACAAGTTGAACTTTGTTAACAGAGGGGACACCCAGCAAAATGCGGCGGATACGTTCGGCTTTTTCTCGCATTTCTTCATAGGTATAGCCATCACCGGTAAGTGCATACATTACACCATATACATCGTCGAACCGATCATTAAACGCGGGTTCCGAAGCACCAGACGGTAACGTATTTTTAATGTCGTTAACCATTTTCTGTGCTTCTAGCCACCTAAGACGGACATCTTTTTGGGGAACAGTGTCTTTTAAGTGAACGTAAATAACTGCTATCCCAGGCTTGGAGAAACTTTTCACATAATCAAGCCCTGGCAAATCTTGCAATTTTTTTTCAATTTTGTCGGTAACTTGTTCTTCCACTTCCCGCGCGGTAGCACCCGGCCAGGAGACATTGACAATCATTTGTTTGATGGTAAAGTCCGGATCTTCCATACGGCCGAGGTTATTATAGGAGTAGAGGCCAGTGACA
>JAGGAB010000064.1 GCA_017889705.1 Bacillota bacterium
GGAAAGTGCAACTTCTAAAGCTGTAACATTGATGATTATTGCTCTGCCAACTATGTTTGCCGTTATCGGCGTATTCATAGCGGCAACCAAAGCTCTTCATGCTGCCTTCCCGGCACCTGTTGAAGAAGATGATGAAGAATACGAAGACGATTAATCTTCGTAAAATAGCTTAAGATTTTATTCATGAGTGAATAAAAATTCTTTCTATAGCTGAAGATACAAGACGGGGGAGAAGTAAGATTCCCTCCCTCGTCTTATAATTTTGGCCTAAATAGTTAAATTTTTATCAATTCATGTCTAAATTTTGGTTATTATATCACCTTTCGGCATTTGTGTTGTTCAGATTTTTTATGCATAATTTCCAGATAAGTGTGTATATGATGAATTATTATGCAAAAAAATGGATGTTGCAATATTAATTCAATAAGGTGAAATAGTAAAAAACGTAAATAATCAGTACGGAAAAACTATGTGATTAACGTAAAGAGGAGGAATCGTAATTGGAAATTTCAATGGCCGCAATAATGTCAATGGTTGCACTGGCAATCGTTGTAATTATCAGTTGCATTAACGAAGATCTGAACGTTGGTTTTCTCAGCATTGGCTTTGCAATCATTGTTGGTGGTGTATGGGGCGGTTTAACCGGTGCTAAGGTTATGGGTTCATTCCCGCTCAGCTTATTTATGATTTTGGTTGGTGTAACCTTTATGTTTGGTATGGCACAAACCAATGGAACTATGGAGAAGCTGACTTCATATTCTGTTAGACTTTGCAAAGGCAACACTGCTCTCATTCCCTTAATTGTTTATGCATTAACAACCTTTGTAACAACTATCGGACCTGGCAACATTGCAGGTTGTGCGTTGATGGCTCCTGTAGCTATGGCAATCGCTTCCCGCGTTGGTATGCCTGCGTTTCTGATGACCCTTATCGTTGTTGGTGCCGCTAATGGCGCTGCATTCTCACCGTTTGCTCCTACAGGTATTATTTCCAACGGTATTATTGCTAAAATGGCTCCTGGTCTTGGTATTGCCGCTGATCAACTGAACGGCCTAGCCTGGAAAATCCATTTTAACTCAACCTTAGCCCAAGGCCTTATCAATATTGGTGGTTTCTTCGTTCTTGGCGGTTGGGCCTGGATTCAAAAACAACGTGGTGCTAGCCTGGATATTGATGAGTTGGCTCCAAAACCCGAACCTTTCAATAAACATCAATGGCTGACTTTAGGTATGGTTGGTCTCTTGATTCTCATGGTTATCTTCCCAGGGTTGCCTGCATTCAAGCCTTTCTTCAAAGCTAATGCTTGGCTTGCTAACATGCTTTCTAATGTTGGTTCAGTTGCCTTCGTATTATCCGGCGTATTGATGCTGACCGGTTCCGGCGACAGCAAAGCATCTGTTAAAGTAATGCCTTGGGGCGTTATTATGATGGTTTGCGGCGTATCTGTTCTGATTGACGTAATGGACCAAGCCGGTGGTTTAAATGCCATGGTTAAGATGATTGGTGCAATATCCAATACAACAACCATTAACTTCTGGTTGGGACTTATCCCTGGTATTATTTCGGCCTACTCCAGCTCTTCAGGTGTTGTAATGCCGATGTTCCTGCCGATGGTTCCAGGTCTTGTAAAAGAAATCGGCGGTGGTAATCCAATTGCAATGATTTCAGCTATCAACGTTGGTTCCCATATTGTTGATACTTCACCGCTTTCCACTCTTGGCGCATTATGTATTGCTTGCGCTGGTGAACATGAAGACAAAGCTAAATTATTCCGCAAACTGCTGATGTGGGGCTTGGCAATGTCAGTAGTCGGTGCTGTTGTCTGCTATGTTTTCTTTGGTCTGCTTGGTTTCTAATTATTGCAGTAAGATGGGCCGGGATATCTCCCGGCCTATTGTTTTCTGGAGACAGGTTTGATTTTTTATAAACCAACAGGAATTTGTCGCTTGTAAAGAGAATAAACCAAAGTAAAGTTCCCAGGCATAGAAAACATAAGTATAACGGAGGATTTGATTAATTTGGAAAAGTTGGTAGCACAGTCTCAGGTGACAAAGAAAAATGCTATGATAATGGCAATAGCCGTGGCGATTTTTACGGTTCTTGTCATTTTTTCGCTTTACAAGTGGTTCGCTCTCGGTATATTTCAGCCCATAGAGTTGATGTCAGAAGCTCTGGTATTGTTTGTTTTGGTTGAGCGCATGGCTGCCAAGTACACCTATGAGATGGATAAGAAAGTGCTTCGACTCACGAAACGCGGCTTGTTAGGCAAGGTTGTGCATGAGGTTCCTTATCGCGATGTTTTTGGCATATATCGCTACAAACCACAACTTATTGGTGTGATCAAATTCCGCCGCACCTATCGGTTCAACTCAGCAATAGATGGTCGGGATGTATGGACTATGGCCTATACGGCGCCAGGCTATAAGGGGAAGATGGAAAATCGCCGTTTTTATTTTAAACCCGGCAATGAGTTTTTGGCGGTCCTGCAGGAAAAATTGCCCGGGAAAGTTATGGTTCCCGAAGAAGAAGTTATTAAGACTGTACTTACGAAAGAGAAAAAAGAAGAGGAACTTAAGCAAGGCGCAAGTGAAACTAAAAATTAATAAAGTAGTTACTTAATCTAAATCTGTAAAATATATCCGAACATACAATAAGTATGTTCGGATTTTTTATTCCAACAGAAAATATAACTTTCTTAAAAACAGGATAAGGGCAACAGCGGCTTGCGCTTATCGACAAAGCTTGGCGCAAGCCGTGTTTACTTTATTGCAAATAGGACAATAATTTTGTACAAAATTTCACAAAAAACTATAGTAATTTTTCTCAAAATCTGGTATTGTAAATACAGTTGGAATTTTTTAAATATACCGAAAGCTAATATTCGAAATAGTGAAAAAAGTAATTTGTTATAAATGGCAGGTAACCACTCAATGAAAGCGAATATATTTCGTTTGTAGCAATAAGATATGTAAACTCTATCCGAGTTGAGGGGGGATACCACTGGAAAAGCAGCAAGAAGGCATCGTGCTTGACGTATTTGATGGAATGGCGAAAGTACAGGCCAGCCGGCATAGTGACTGTGAAAACTGCGGCAGTTGTCCTGGCAGCAATGCTATAGTGGTAGATGCCCTAAATCCACTGGGTGCTCAGAGAGGGCAGCGGGTAGAAATTGAAGTAAAACAAGTAAATATGTTAAAAGCCGCTTTTATTGTGTATATGTTGCCGCTTATTGCGGCTGTTGTCGGTGTCATTGCCGGAACGTATTTGGCAAACAGTCAAATGACGCTTGACCCGGTGTGGTACCAGATTGGCGGCGGAATTGTTGCTTTTGGTTTGTCTCTGATTTACATTCGGTATTTTGATCGCAATGCCAGGACTAATGAAAAAATGCGACCGGTTATTACTCGCATTTTGTCATAGGACGGCTTAAGATAAGCGATTAAACTGCACCAAGCAAAAGGAGTGAAAGTATGGCAAAAACCTTTCGCGGGGGAGTTCATCCCGACGACCGCAAACGGTATACGGCTGCTAAGCCGATTGAAGTGGCAGCAATACCGGAAAAAGTCATCATTCCTACCAGGCAACATATAGGTGCGCCTTGCGCGCCGGTAGTCAAGGTGGGTGATTTGGTCAAAAAAGGACAGGTAATAGCGGAAGCCCAAGCCTTTGTTGCCAGTCCTATTCATGCCTCAACCTCAGGGAAAGTAGTTGAAATTGCTGAATATCCACACCCGGTGTTTGGTACTTGTCAGGCCGTTGTTATTGAAAGTGATGGCCAGGATGAGTGGGCTCCAGGTCTGCCATTAAATCGTGACTGGCAGACAATGGACACTAAAGAACTTAAAGAAATTGTTCGTCTGGCAGGTCTTGTTGGTATGGGGGGCGCTACGTTCCCGACACATGTCAAAATGTCGCCGCCGCCGGAGAAACCCATTGATGCCTTTATTTTAAATGGCGCTGAGTGTGAACCGTATTTAACGGCTGACCACCGGGTCATGTTAGAACAAACCGAGCGTATTGTTGTCGGTATGAAAATTGCCATGAAGATCTTAAATGTCAGCAAAGGTTTTATTGGCATTGAAGAAAATAAACCAGATGCTATCGAAATTATGCGTAAAGCCTGTGGCGGTTCCAGTATTGAAGTAGTACCTCTTAAAACCAAATATCCGCAGGGGGCAGAAAAAACATTAATTAAGGTAATTTTGGACAGAGAAGTGCCTTCCGGCGGTTTGCCTATGGATGTTGGTGTTGTTGTACAGAATGTAGGTACACTTGTAGGTATTGCCGATGCGGTAGAAAAAGGTATTCCACTGATTGAGCGTGTTGCTACCGTTACCGGTGGCGCTATTGCTGAACCAAAAAATATTCTGCTTAGGGTAGGGGCGACTTTTTCCCAGGCGGTAGCTATGTGCGGCGGCTTTAAAGAGCAGCCGATTAAAGTCATTATGGGCGGCCCGATGATGGGGATGGCTCAAAGGACTTTAGACGTGCCTGTTATTAAAGGAACTTCCGGAATTTTGGCGCTTAGTGCGGCCGATGTTAATATTGGTCCTGAACAGCCATGTATTCGCTGTGGACGCTGTGTGGACGCCTGTCCCATGGGGCTTGTCCCCAGTATGCTCAGCATTCTTGGTCAACGCAATGCCTTTGCCGTTGCCAAGGAAGAGTACAGTCTTCTTGATTGTGTAGAGTGCGGCTCATGCGTATATGTATGTCCGGCCAAACGTAATATTGTTCACTATATTAAATTATCTAAAGCGCAGAACGCAGCAGCTGCGGCTGCAGCGCAGAACAAATAGGAGGTGGGCGGTATGAGTGCAGAAGTAAAGCTTGACACAGGTACCCTAACAGTTTCGGCATCGCCGCACATCAGGTGCGACGAGTCTATTGCCAAAATTATGTGGGCAGTTAATCTGGCATTAGCGCCTGCGGCTTTGTTTTCGGTATATCGTTTTGGAATGCCGGCACTAACTACAATGATTCTTTGTATCGTTTTTGCTATGGCAACAGAATACCTTATTCAAAAATGGCAGAATAAGCCGATTACAGTTAATGACGGCAGTGCCTTTTTGACCGGTCTTTTACTGGCTATGAATATTCCCGCAACTTTGCCTTGGTACATGCCTGTATTTGGTACTGTAGCAGCTATTGTCATTGCCAAACATACTATGGGTGGTTTAGGTTACAACATTTTTAATCCGGCACTGGTAGGGCGTGCCATTCTCCTGGCTTCTTGGCCGGTAGCAATGACAACTTGGCCGGAAATGACCAGCAAAATTGATGGAGTTACTTCCGCTACTCCGCTAGGTATCTTAAAGCTGCAAGGCTATGAAAGTCTTGTCGCAATTTTTGGCGACAAGATGACTATGTATCAATCGCTTTTCATCGGCTCACGCAGCGGCAGTATGGGTGAAACCTCAGCACTGCTCCTAATTTTGGGCGGTATATTCTTAATTTATCGTGGCTATATCAATTGGCAGATTCCTGTATGCATGATTGCTACTGTTGGCATTCTCACCGCCGCTTTTGGGCATGATCCGATTATGCACATGATGTCAGGCGGACTTATTTTAGGTGCTTTCTATATGGCCACAGATATGGTAACCATTCCTATTACCATTAAAGGACAGATTATCTTTGCTGTAGGCGCAGGTGCCTTGACTGTGTTAATTCGCCTCTTGGGCGGTTATCCGGAAGGTGTTTGCTATGCTATTTTGCTGATGAACTGTGTAACCCCGCTAATTGACCTTTTGGTTAAGCCTGCAAAATTTGGGGCAAGGAGGTAATAACGATGTCACATGATGCACATGACGACAACAGTAACAGCATTTTTAAGATAACTCTGAGTTTAGCCTTAACCGCTTTGATTTCAGGAGTTATTCTTGCTACTACGTATGCTATTACCGAGCCGGCTGCAGCTGCGCAACGGGTTAAAGCGAAAAATGATGCCATGCGGGAATTGGTAAAAGATGCCGAGAGCTTCAAAGCCATTGATGGCAAAGAAGGCTGGTATGCTGGTATAAAAGGCGATAAGGTAATTGCCTATGTGGTGCCGGCTAACAGTAAAGGCTATGGCGGCACTATTGAAATGCTGGCAGCCGTGACTCCCGAAGGAAAAACAATGGACTTTAAAGTCCTCAAGCATAATGAGACCCCGGGTTTAGGCGATAAAATGGTAGAGTCTAAATTCCGCAATCAGTTTGCCAAGAAAGAAGCGAAAGATTTAGAAGTTGTAAAAGTTCCTACTGATAAGAATATTCAATCGCTGACTGGCGCAACCATTACCTCTCGAGCTGTCACTAAGGGCGTAAAAGAAGCTGTAGAAGCGGTTGCCGCGTATTCGGCTACCCAGAAAAAGTGAGGTGTGCGAATATGAATTATTGGGATATATTTAAAAAGGGTATTTTTGAAATGAACCCCATATTCCGCCTTGCATTAAGTCTTTGTCCCGCGCTGGCGGTTACGTCAACAGTATTTAATGCATTTGGTATGGGTATCTGTGTATTGTTGGTAATTACCCTAAATAATATGGTCGTATCTGTTGTTAAGGATTGGGTTAACCCGAAGGTTCGGGTACCAATGTTCATTACAATCATTGCTACTATTGTTACATTAATTATCTTAACATTAGAAGCGTATTTCCCGGCAATTTATAAAGAACTAGGCCTGTATCTGGAGCTGGTTGTAGTATTTGCCATCATCTTAGCACGGGCTGAAGTATTTGCTATGAAAAATGGTGTGGTGGCTTCTGCCATTGACGGTTTGGGTATGGGGGCCGGCTTTACGGTGGCGATGCTGTTTATCGGCGCTTTTCGTGAATTGTTCGGCACTGGTACTATTCTCGGCGGTACTTCACTGGCAATGCAAATTTTCCCCCAAAGCTATAATGGCCCAATGATTATCATACTTGCTCCTGGTGCTTTTATAGTAATTGGCCTGATGATTGGCATGTTTAACGTAATTGGCGAATACCAGGATAAGCAAGCGGCCAAAGCTAAAGCGGCAGCGCAACTTACTGTACAAAGGAGTGAAGCTGTATGATGGAATATTTTACTCTGTTTATGGGTGCGGTAATTGTTAACAACTTTGTACTTACCCGCTTTCTCGGTCTGTGTATCTTTTTCGGCGTCTCTAAGAGCTTAAGTGCATCAGTAGGTATGGGTATGGCAGTTGCGTCCATCCTTACTGTATCTTCTGCTCTTGCGTGGGTTGTATATAATTTTGTACTTGTTCCCTATGATTTGGTGTTCTTAAAAATTGTCGTGTTTGTTGTGCTGATTGCCTGCTTTGTGCAGTTTCTGGAAATTGCAATCAAACGCTATGCGCCTGCTCTTTATGAGATGTGGGGTATTTACCTGGTGTTAATTGCCACTAACTGTGTTGTACTTGGTGTGCCGCTTATAAATGCCAGCGCAAACTTTGATTTTATCAAGAGTGTTATTAACGCTTTTGGATCAGGTGCAGGTTTTGCTCTTGCTATTATCCTTATGGCCAGCTTGCGGGAAAAACTCCAGTATGCCGATGTTCCCAAAACGCTAGAGGGACTTGGTATTGCTTTTATACTGGCAGGCATGCTTGCCTTATCCTTCCTGGGTTTTTCAGGTATGATTCCGCTATAAGCTGAATAGAAAGGAGAGTGAGAAGTAAATGGAACATGGAATTGTTCAACATTCGCTGATCATTGTGGCGATTATGACCAGCCTGGGCATTATTTTTGGTCTTGTCCTGGCTTATGCTAATAAAAAAATGGCTATTGAGGTTAATCCGTTAATTCACGTTGTAGAAGACGTATTGCCAAAAGGACAGTGTGGTGCCTGCGGGTTTGCTGGCTGTATGGCATATGCGGAAGCGGTAGTTAATAACCCTGATGTTGCACCTAATCTGTGTATCCCTGGCAAAGCAGCGGTGGCTAAACTGGTTGGTGATTTGACAGGTAAATCGGCTGCCGAGGTTGAGCCGCGGATTGCTCAGGTGCGTTGTGCCGGCAATCATACTAAAGCTGTTAAATCTAATGAATATCATGGTGTAGAGGATTGTGTAGCTGCCAATCTACTGTTTGGTGGTCACAAAAGCTGTAAATACGGATGTTTAGGTTTAGGTACCTGTGTGAAGGGCTGTCCGTTTAATGCTATGACCATGAGTGAAGACGGCTTGCCAATTATTGACCCTGATAAATGTACCGGCTGTGGCAAATGTGAAACGATTTGTCCGAAAAAAGTCATTGCCATGATGCCAATTGGCGCATCTGTGCGCGTTAACTGTAACTCACACGACAAAGGCCCGGTTGCCAAAAAAGCGTGTGGAGCTGCCTGCATTGGCTGTACTTTATGCATGAAAGAGTGTCCTCATGGTGCCATTAAGATGGATAACAGCTTAGCGGTTGTTGATGCCAAAGTCTGTATGGAAAAATGTAATGATCCTGTTTGTCTGGCCAAATGTCCGACAAAAGCCATTAGAAAAGCGGTGCTGGGTGTGGTGCCCGGGAATGAAGAAACTGAAACAGTAGCATAAGACTTAAATCACTGCTAAAAGAGGAGGGAAAGTCCCTCCTCTTTTGCTATGAGTGTGAATGAATTTCAACAAGGTATTATTTGCATAAACCTATAGTTTAATGTAAAATATAATAGAATATGAGCAGGGTGGCAAATTCATGTTTACAAAAGCCGACAAGTATTTAGCTGTTATACTGATAACACTTGCATTCTTAGGTATTGGCCTTAATGTATATTATATTTCCGGGGACAACGGTCGTGAGAAAAGTGTAGCTGTTATTGTTGACGGTCAAATCGTCAAGACCTTTCCGCTGCGCCCGGGTTATACCGGCGAGTTTAGAATTGATGGCCCGCACGGTTATAATGTTATTGAATATAAAGATGGGCGGGTGCGTATGAAAGAGGCCGATTGCCCAGATAAAATATGTATATTATCAGGTTGGATCAGTACTCCGCCGCAGCAAATTGTATGTTTGCCCTATCGGGTAGTTGTTAAAGTCATTGCCGAGAATGCTACTGATGTTGATGATATTGTGAGGTAGCCATGGATAAAACTAAACGCTTGGTTTTGTTGGGTTTATTAGTTGCTATGGCTGCTGCTCTTCATGTGGTGGAAAGTCAGTTGCCAATGCCTGTACCTGTACCGGGAGTAAAGCTGGGATTAGCCAACATCATTTCATTAATGGCAATTGTAATGCTTGGCTGGCAGGACGCCGTATATATTGCTGTTGCCCGTGTAGGTATCGGCTCGTTGTTTGGCGGCTCGTTACTGGGACCGGCATTTTTTATGAGTATGGGCGGTGCGCTTGCAAGTATCGGTATTATGGCTTATATCTGGAATAATTATCGGGGAACATTTTCGCTTGCTGGCGTTAGCTTGTTTGGTGCGGCCGTTCACAATATAACCCAGGTAATTTTGGCGGCTGTCCTTGTGCATAGTTTGGGACTGTTATGGTATTTACCTTATTTGCTTATATTTGCTGTACCTACCGGCTTGTTTACCGGTTTCGCAGCAAACTATTGTTTTGCTAAAGTGCCAGGTGCATTTGGGTTTAAAAATTAGTATTCTTTTTGTCCCAAAGGGGGAATTACTGTGAGAACTGGTAGTAGTAGAGGGAATTCAGCAGGAAAAAGTATAGGAATGATGATTTTATTTTTGATAACTGGGGCGATTGTTGGCGGCATTTTGGGTGAACTTGCTGCTAATTCCAGTTTGCTTTCTGGAATAGCTCCTTATCTTATTAAGCCATTTCCTGTGTTTGACTTGCCACCTGTTGCAATTAACCTTTATGTGATAAAATTGGTTATTGGTTTTGCGTTATATCCGAATTTGATGAGTATCTTGGGAATTATTGCCGCTATTATGCTTTTCCGGCGTTTTTAGGAGGACATACAGTATGGAAATAATCCTAGCGTCGGCATCACCTAGACGCCAGCAGTTGTTAGAATTGATTGGCATTGATTTTACTGTCATAGTCAGCGATGTGGAAGAAGACAATACCAAAGACATGCTGCCGCAAGAACTGGCTGTGGCTCATGCTGTTGATAAAGCAGTTGATGTTAGCAGGAAAGTTCATAAAGAAGCTGTTGTTATCGGCGCTGATACTATTGTAGTAGTTGATGGCAAGGTATTTGGCAAACCACAAGATGATCTAGAAGCCATTCATATGCTGACTGTCCTGGCCGGCCGGGAACATATTGTGATTTCTGGGGTGGCAGTTGCTAAAGGGGAGACGCTGGTTAGTGGCAGTTCGGTTACTACTGTTAAATTTCGTTCATTATCGCAGGATCAGATAAAACGATATGTTGCTTCCAAAGAACCGATGGATAAAGCCGGAGCTTATGCCATTCAAGGCAAGGGTGCATTGTTTGTAGAGAGTATTACCGGCTGTTACAGCAATGTTGTGGGTTTACCGCTTGTTACACTTTCGGAATTGCTTGGGCAAGTGGGAGTACATATTGTATGAGCATGGACAAGCAGTTAATGATGAAGGAATTGCCTGATACCGAACGGCCGCGCGAAAAGCTGCTGGAAAAGGGTGTTAAGGCAGTAAGTAATGCAGAACTGCTCGCAATACTGCTGCGGACAGGTACGAAAAATGTACCGGTTAATCGTCTCGCAGAACAACTTTTGGCAAAATATGAACTAGCAGGTTTAGGAAATATATCGCCTCACGAACTAAGTAAAACAACAGGTATCGGGTTGGTTAAAGCTGTTACTGTAATTGCCGGCATTGAACTAGGGCGAAGGTTAAGCCAAAAAGGACCTGAGGAACGCCTGGTAATCAAGTGTCCACGTGATGCTGCTGATTTGATGATGGCTGAATTACGGTATCAAACCAAAGAACATTTTGTGGCACTCTTATTATCGACCAAGAATCATGTTATTGCCCGGGTAATTATTTCTGTGGGCAGTTTAAATGCCTCGATAGTGCATCCTCGGGAGTTGTTCCGTGAGGCTATTAGCTATAGCGCTGCTGCTGTTATTTTGGTGCATAATCACCCAAGCGGTGATCCCATGCCAAGCCAGGAAGATATCAATCTTACCAAGCAGTTAATCGCAGCAGGAAATTTACTTAGCATTTCTGTGCTTGATCATGTAATAATCGGTGATGGCAAGTATGTTAGCTTCAAAGAAAAGGGAATAATATAATAGGTTTTTAAATGAAAGGGGTTAAAATCGATGTTTAAATTATTTGGGTCACTATCACGTGACATGGGTATAGACCTTGGTACAGCCAATACATTGGTGCATGTAAAAGGCAGAGGAATTGTTCTTAGAGAGCCGTCGGTAGTTGCTATCCAGCGCGATACCGGAGAAGTACTCGCAGTGGGTGAGGAAGCCAAGCAAATGATTGGACGTACACCGGGAAATATTGTGGCAATTAGACCCCTTAAAGACGGGGTAATTGCTGATTTTGACGTAACACAGGCCATGCTTAAATATTTTATTAGGAAAGCCATGGATTCTAAATCATTTATTAGACCACGCGTAATTGTCGGTGTGCCTTCCGGGGTTACCGAAGTAGAAAAACGGGCGGTTATTGATGCAACTATTCAGGCTGGTGCCCGGGAAGCGTATTTGATTGAAGAGCCGATGGCAGCAGCTATTGGTGCCGGTCTGCCTGTGCATGAACCAACAGGCAATATGGTTGTAGACATTGGCGGCGGCACTACAGAAGTGGCTGTTATATCCTTAGGCGGCATTGTTACCAGCCGCTCTATCCGCATAGGCGGCGATGAAATGGATGAGGCCATTGTTCAATATGTTAAACGTACTTATAATCTAATGATCGGTGAACGTACAGCAGAAGAAGTGAAAATAAAAATTGGATCGGCTATTTTGCCAAAAGCCGATGAACAATTTGATGTACGAGGCCGTGATTTGGTTAGTGGTTTGCCTAAAACGCTTACAATTAAAGCCAGTGAAGTGCAATTGGCTTTAAGTGAGCCGGTTTCAGGTATCATTGAGGCCGTGAAAGTTACTTTGGAAAAAACTCCTCCGGAATTAGCTTCTGATATTATGGATAGAGGTATTGTAATGACCGGCGGCGGATCACTTTTGCGGGGCCTTGATTTACTCTTAAGCAGGGAAACCGGTATGCCGGTACATATTTCTGAAGATGCGTTGTCCTGTGTGGCAGCTGGTACTGGCGGCGCGTTAGACAGCATAGATTTATTAAAACGGGTACTGATGACCACGAAAAAACTCAATTAATATATTACCCTAACATAACGCTATGTTAGGGTGCGATCCATACTTCGGATTAATTATTGTAGGGAAGGGGCACAGAAAGTGCGATTTATTCACAAAAAGGCGGTTATCCTTGTTGTGGCGGTACTAACCGTCTTTTTGCTGGCTAGTACAGTTGCGCAAGGAAAATATCAATTTGTTTTTGTGGAACGGGTTGTAGCCACGCTATTAACACCGGTTGAATATGTTCTAGGGAAAATTGGTTACGGCGTACGCCATACAGGCTCTTTTACCAGCCAAATTATGACTGTATACCGCGATAATCAGGCGCTAAAAGTTGAAAATGAGGAACTTCGCCAGAATATTGTAAATACTACGGAAATTCTGGCAGAGAATGCGAGACTGCGGGCGATGCTTGATTATAAAAGAGGAGCTCCGCAGTTTGATTTTGTTGCTGCCCAGGTAATAGCCCGTGATCCTGGAACCTGGACGAGTATCATTATGATTAATAAGGGCGCTGCCGATGGCTTAACTAAAGATATGACAGTTGTGGCCGCGCAAGGACTTGTCGGCAGTGTTGTCAGTGTATATAACAATTCTGCAAAAGTACAGCTTATTTTAGATCCGCGCAGTGCTGTCGGTTCCTTAGTACAAAGGCCTGAATCGCGGGTCGCCGGTATTGTTGAAGGCAGTGGCGCCAATCCACAGACACCGCGAATGGTGAATATTGCACGTGATGCCGATGTTATTAAAAGTGATAAAATCATCACCTCCGGCTTTGGTGGGATTTTCCCAAAAGGGCTGCTGGTAGGTGAAGTTGTCGACGTTGTTAATGACGAAGGCGGCTTGCTAAAATATGCTATTTTGAAGCCATCTGTAGATTTTGACAGACTGGAAGAAGTATTGGTCATTATCAGGTCGCGTGAACCGCTGCCTGAACCGCCTGCGCCGGTTACCCCTGGGAAAAATGCGCAGCCAGGGCAGCAGCCTGCAGGGCAGAAAGGGGTAGGACGATGAGAATGACACTTCTCTGGACGGTTTTGCTATTAGGCGCAGTTGCCTTGCAAGCTGTCATACTACCCATTATTTTTACCCCAGGAACGAAGCCTGATATTATTTTAATTATTGTGGTTGCTTGTGGGCTGTTGGCCGGACGGGAACGAGCCATTGGAATTGGCTTTTTCGCTGGTTTGCTGCAGGATTTTGCTTCTGGCAATATTTTTGGATTAAATACTTTATCCAAGATGGCAACAGGCTATGCAGCCGGCTTAGCCGAACGAAAAATATTTAAAGAAAGCGTAGTTTTGCCGGTGTTGGCAATCATTATAGCTACGTTTTTTAATAGTGCGATTATGCAGGCACTGCTTTTTGTTTTAGGGTACAAAGTTGAAATAGCAGCTATGCTGAAAAATCAGCTTTTGCCTTCACTCGCCTTTAATATTTTATTTTGTATTCCGGTACATAGACTGATTTATCGTCTTACTTTTGGTGATCGCAGTCAGTTTTAATTATCGGGTTAATTATGTTGAAAGGAGGTTGCCGCATGCTTGTTAAACGTGCAAATGGACGACTGGAAGTTTTGAGTATGGTTTTTGTCTTGATCTTTTTTGCTTTAATCAGCCGTCTTGCCTATTTGCAAATGGCGCAAGGTAATTACTATGATCGCCTGGCTGACGGCAACCGTATCCGGTTAATTCCCATCATGTCGCCACGCGGTGTTTTTTATGATAGAAATGGTGTGGTGTTAGTATCTAATCGTCCCGGTTTTACCGTATCAATATTACCAATAACCGGTCCTGTTTCGGAAGAAGTAATCGCTAAACTGGCAGCTATTCTTGGTATGAATGTCGAGGAAATAAAGACAAAAATATCACAGCATACCGGTTCTTTTGAACCTTTTCGGATCAAGACAGATGTTGGCCCTGATATTGTTACTAAGATTGAGGAACGACGTGCCGAGTTACCCGGAGTGGTTATTGAAATTCAGCCGCTTAGAAATTATGTTAATAATGAGCTTGGAGCGCATGTCTTTGGCTATGTGAGTGAAATAAATGATGTCGAGCTTGAAAAACGCAAGACCGATGGCTACAAAGCCGGTGACATTGTCGGAAAATTCGGGTTGGAAAATTTGTATGACAAAGAAATTCGCGGCACTGACGGCGGCAACCAGGTGGAAGTTGATGTTAATGGTCGACCAAGTCAGGTAATTGGAAAAAAAGATCCGGTGCCTGGGCATAATCTGGTATTGACGCTTGATTATCGGATACAAAAAGCCGCTGAGACTGCGATTGATGAGCAGCTTGCCTACTTACAGACCAAGACGGAATTTATCAAAGCCAAGGCAGCTGCCGCGGTTGTGCTGAATCCTAAAACCGGCGAAGTTCTAGCGATGGTAAGCCGCCCGGCCTTTAATCCCAACTTATTTAATGGAGGGATATCCTCCAAGGACTGGAAAGCTCTTAATGAAAATCCCTATCATCCTATGGATAATAAGGCTATTTCCGGTGAGTACCCGCCTGGTTCGACTTTTAAGATTATTACCGGTGCAGCGGCACTGGAACTTGGCAAAGTAACACCTGAAGAAAAAATTCTTGATACCGGAACCCACTGGATTATTCCTAAAGGCAATGCCGGTGGTGAGGTTTTGGGTTGGATTAACTTCCGGGAAGCATTGGCTAAATCCGATAATGTGTATTTTTACGAAATGGGTAACCGTTTAGGGATCGATAATTTGGAAAAATACGCGCGGATGTTTGGAATGGGCGCGCTTACAGGCATTAATTTGCCGGGTGAATCAGATGGCTTAGTGGCTAACCGCCGGTATAAGGAAAAAGTATATAATGAAGACTGGTATTTATCCGAAACCTTTGATGCTGCTATTGGACAGGGTTTTCAGTTAGCGACACCGCTGCAAATGGCTGTGGTAATTTCTGAAGTTGCCAACGGCGGGCATCGGTATAAACCCAATCTGGTTAGCCGGATAACCGGTGCAAACGGTGAAACTATCAAAACCTTTGTACCAGAAGAAGTCGGACAAATTTCTATTTCTAGTAATAATTTGAATCTTATACGGGATTCACTGCGCGAGGTAGCGCAAGAAGGCGGAACCGCATCTACAACATTTCAGGACTTTCCGGTTGCTATTGCTGGTAAGACTGGTACTGCCGAGAATTCACACGGCAGTGACCATGGTTGGTTTGTTGCGTATGGACCTTATGAAGATCCACGCGTGGCAATAGCGGTTATTGTTGAACAAGGTGGCTATGGTTCTTCGTCTGCGGCGCCGATCGCGAAAAAGATTTTGGAGGCGGCCTTTAACATTAATCAGCCTCCTTCTGAATCGGCAAAGATCCATCGGCCGCAAACAGCATTATAATTGGGTAATAGTAGAAGGGGCTATCGCGCTAAGTAATTAGTGCGATAGCTTTTTGAATTTACGAGTTTTGGGAATCGTGGAGGTATTATAGTCAAGAATTACTATAAGGGGGGGAACCGCTTTAATCTTAGTTGAATTATCCAGGGCTTTTAGTCGTTCGCCTATGCACGTAGGGGTAATACTTTCCGCTACTGAGGACGGAGGACGGCGTAACTCCCGTACCCCTTCGGCCATTGCCGGAAAAAGCGTTCCGCAGGAGAAAATTGAAGTGAACCCGAAAATGGGAAGATGAAACAGAAAGCCTCCTATGGTAGGATGAAAATAAC
>JAGGAB010000122.1 GCA_017889705.1 Bacillota bacterium
AGAGTTTGCCATCTGACCGCTGACAACTCTTGTTTCTACCTCAGTACAATTGAGGTATTTTTTCAGTTCTTCTATTAATAAATATTCGATCTCATCAATGAATCCGGTACCTTGATAGTAAAAAACATCGTAGTCATAGAACGATTTCATTTTCTTGTGCTCCGCATACCGGAAAGAAGGATCCATCACCGACAACAGTCTAACAGCGGCAGAAGGGGTCTGCTCAGAGGGGATAAGGTTAATGGTTTCTTTCTGTCTCCATAAGGTGTTCCGACAACTTCTTGCGATAAGATTCAAAGCTTTGGTCTTGTAATCTGCCGAACTGCCGAATTTACAGTCTACTTCGAATCCATAAATAATCGGTGAGGAGCATCGCTTTTCAGATGATACGGCGTGATAACAGCCTTTACCTTGTTTCCTCTGATTTCCACCTCCACATTGTCTTTCAGTTCTACATCGCCATTAAGAAGGGCCAGCCCGATTGCTCTCATTGCTCTATCATCGGTAATTCTGCTTTCAAGCCCATATCCTTCGGCCTTTAAATAAGGCACCATGGTTGCGCTTGTTATGTAACCTATTTCCTTATCACCTTTGAAAACCTTATTTCCTGCCCTGGCAACACCTTTATCAAGCAATGTGATCGGTTTTATTATTCTGTTCAAATCCGCCAAGTCGGCAAAATCTCTTTCCAGTATCTTTTTATAACCTTCATATTGTTTTGCCAAAAATTCTCTGCCGATATAATCGCCTTTGGCCTCAGCAAAGCTTACGGCAAATTTAGCCAACGGGCATGAGAATATCGGGATTTCCCTGCCGTCAAGACCTAAGCCCAATTCATGTCCATAAAGAGGCAGTCCGGCTTCAAGCCTCAGTGTATCTCTGGCGCCAAGGCCGATAGCCATAGCCCCATACTCAAGCAACATTTCCCAAATTATGGATGCCTCAGAAGCTTTAACAAACAATTCAAATCCTAACGGCTCTCCGGTATAACCCGTCCTGGCAACAAGCACTTCTTTACCGTCAAACTTGAGAATATCTAGTGCGTTTTTTACCGGTTCCGTAAGATAAACGCTGCCGGTAAGTTTACCGAGGATGTTCTTCGAGTCCGGTCCCTGTACTGAAATCATTGCAATCTCTTTAGACTTATTGGTAATCCTTGCATCAAATTTCGCTATTTTTTCTTGTAGATGTTCCCAATCCTTCTCGGCGTTGGCAGCATTTACAACAAGTAAATACTCATCTTCATAAAAGCGGTAAAGATAAGCATCATCCACCGCTCCGCCATTCTCGTTCGGAATCATGGTATATTGCGCCTGCATAAGGTCAAGGGCAAAAATATTATTCGTTAAAACATATTGTAGAAATTCTGCAGCTTCTTTACCGGATATAATGAATCTTCCCATGTGCGAAACATCAAATATGCCGGTCTTTTTCCTAGTATAAATATGTTCCTCGATAATTCCCGATTTATAATTGATCGGCATTTCCCATCCGCCAAAATCCACCATCTTTGCGCCTGATTTTACGTGATTGTCATAAAGTACTGTCCTTTTTAACGCTGTCATTCGATACCCAAACACCAATAAACCTGGCAAATATTGGAGCTTACCATGGTGAAAATATTCTCCTTCAATAAATAAAATCCTTTATCCAGATAAACTAAATTTTGTGCGTTCCCATTTAATCATCTTTAACGGAGACAGTTGTGTGACAAAAAGAAACGTCCCTGTTGTCATCCCTTTTCCTACTAAAAATACCCGGCTAAGCCGGGTATTTTCAGTAAATGCATAAACCACTGTAATGATCATTCCTTTTTTCACGCTATCAGCTTGTTTTACTCAGGCTGTCACTTGTTATTGCAAGTGAGGAGAAGGCTTATCCATTCTCGTTCAATAGCTATGGCAGCTATTTCAGCTGCCATAGGAGACCCTTTTTGTTTTAGTTACTATACATCAATTAAATCAAACCGAGTGATTTTGCCAATGTAAAAGCTAAACCACCGCCAATAAATGGTCCAACGATGGGAACCCAGGAATAGGCCCAATCAGAACTGCCTTTGCCGGGAATCGGGCAAAAAGCATGAGCAAGTCTTGGTCCCAAGTCACGAGCAGGATTCATGGCATACCCAGTGGTACCGCCTAAGCTTGAACCTAAGCCCCAGACTAACACTGCCACCATGAAGGGGCCAAACCCTGGCGCCATACCGCCAACTGGCTTGGAGAACATCGCAAAAATCGAAAAAACCAGCATAAAGGTTGCTATAATTTCGCATAACAGGTTTTGACCATAATTGCGAATGGCCGGGCCTGTGCAGAAAATACCCAGTTTAATACCCTGATCTTCGGTTACTTCCCAGTGACCGCGGAAGAACAGATAGGTAATACAGCCGCCAACAAAGCCGCCGGCAATCTGCGCCAACATAATCATAATAGCTTCAGGTGTGGCATACACACCATTAAGTAATTTGGCAAAGGTTACTGCCGGATTGATATCGGCTTGCGGTGCACCACAGGCAATAGCAACATATACGCCCATGCCAACACCAACCATCCAGCCTGTAATAATATTAAACCAACCAGCACCTTCGGCCTTAGAAAATTTGAGCAAGCTATTCGCAACTACACCATTACCAAAGACAATCAGAACGGCTGTACCAAGAAATTCACCAAAATACGGAGTTGTCATCAAATTAATCCTCCTTTTGAATTTTTCTAAAATAACGACTGATGCAAACTATGATGCGGGGCCGGAATGACCAGTTGGTCAACCAGGAAGCCACTGTCTTTAATGACATTACTGCCAGCCCTAACTGCAGCCGTAACTGCACCAACCTCGCCTGTCATAGAAACAACAGCTTTTCCGCCCATCCCTCGTGCTAAGCGGACTTCAAGTAATTGCACATTAGCTGCCTTGGCTGCCGTATCGGCTGCTACAATCGCTGAAGCCACTGAATAGCTTTCGATTATGCCTAATGACTTGATTGCTTTAACCTCAGTACAACCTGATAACGCCTGGAATACATCGGCATGAATGTGGGGCAGTATAAATTCATCGACTACATTCTCTGTCCCGCCAACACTTTTTCCGCTGCGAACTGCACTTTGCACTGCACCGACGTCACCGCCGACCATCACAACATATTTTCCCGGGCACAGGGGCTGAGATAGTATTAATTCAACATTAGCCGCTTTTAACATGGCATCGGCCGTCAGAATGCCTTTGGTGATATTTTTCAGTTCTAACAATCCTATAGCGCGTTTCATTTTATTCCCCCCTGCTCCATTACATTGCCTGAATACTGATCGAGCCGTCCACCGCCACCACTTGTCCTGAAATGCTGGCATGCAAATTTGTTCCGACAGCAGCGCCTTCAGGAATAACAGCAATTAGCTCCCCACGGTTGACCTTAGTGCCTACAGCAACAACAGGCTTGGCTGGAGCACCGATATGCTGTGAAAGCAATATTCTGACATTCTTCGTTATCACTGGCGCTGTCGTAAGTGGCGCTTTGACATCATATTTATCCAAACCCAGACGGTAGAGCAGCCGTTTGGTAGGAATGAGATGATATTCCCGATTGGTGCGGGATTTTTGGGGCTTGGCATTGTGAGGGTTTTTCATTCCCGCCTGAGAAAATCGCTGCTTTAGTTCAGCATTAACCCGGCGCGGTGACAGTCCCATAGTACAGCCGAAGGTTTCACAAGCACCACATTCTGAGCAGAGAAGGGCCTTGGTAACAACATCCCCTTCATTGTACTGCCCCCTGCCGATAGCCTGCATAATCCGGTGCGGTTCCAGACTATGGCCGAGGAGATTGCGTGGGCATACCTCAGTACAGGCCCGGCAATTGCAGCAGACGGCTTTAGCTCTGTTAGCAATGACCGACCAGGGGGTGGCTTTTTGAGTTACTAAGGAGTGCTCGGGTGGCAGCACAATAATACCACCAGTTGTTTTGGTAACAGGCTGATCATCAGTTGTAAGCTTCCCCATCATGGGGCCGCCGTCAATAACGGCATAATTAGCAACAGTAGCTCCGCCCGCCAATTGGATGAGTTCGCGAATAGCCATACCAATTGGTACTTTAAAGGTAGCAGGCTTATTGACTGCGCCGGTAACAGTAACATATTTATCAATAACCGGCTGCCCGCCGAGCGCCTCGGCTACATTGATAAGAGTTTCAACATTAGCAACAACCACACCGACATGCAGCGGAATGCCACCCTCAGGTACAATTCTACCGGTTACCTCATACACAAGCACCTGTTCATCACCTGCCGGGTAAATATCTGGCAGAAAAAAGAATTCAATTCCCTGACCGTTTGTTTGTTTAAGCTCAGAATGTAGTTTGGTTACAGCATCCTCATACTTGCGTTTTAGACCAATAACTCCCCGCCGCGCACCTGTAGCCACCATAACAGTCTTTAGACCGGCAATAAGTTTGCTACTTTCACTGGCCATAATAAGTTGATGAGCCCGCAGCAGCGGCTCACATTCGGCGCCGTTAACAATAACGGTATCTACACTGGCATTGATTTTTACATAGGTCGGGAAACCGGCCCCGCCGGCTCCCACTACCCCTGCCGCTTTAACGGCGGCGATAATTTCTTCCCGCATACTTCTCACCTACTCCCTTGGCGTATCCTGTTACTCATACGATGGAAAACGCATCAACAAGAACACAGCGACGCTGGCGGGTAAAGCTGCGCGCAGAGGTAAGTCCCTCGCCGGTCGGCCCTGCAATAGTAAAGGTCGTAAATCCTTCGCCACCAACACCGATTCCCGCAAATGACGGAGCGTTTTTCACAAATATAGTAGTCTCAATCGCCTTGGCTAATCTGGTTAAGTTATCGACATTTTTCGAATGCATGATGGCCGTATGCCTGTTGCCATGTTCGACTTTGACGGCAAGCTCAATCGCCTCATCAATGTCTTTTACCTGCACAATCGGCAATACCGGCATCATCAACTCTTCGATAACAAACGGATGATCGGCTGCAGTTTCACAAATGACAGCCTTAATGCTGTCAGGTACAGTAATACCAATTTGACTTAAAATGTACTTGGCATCTTTACCAACATACTTTTTATTAACGCCATAGCTCTTTTTTGGTTTTTCCGTACAACCGGCAGCAACTAATTCCTCTTTTTCTGTCAAAATGACCTTAGCTAACCGATCAATATCCTGCCCTGAAATAAGATACGCCCCATACCGTTGCATGTAGGACATCAACTTGTCAGCTACACAGCCAACAACAATAACCTCTTTTTCGGCAATGCACGGTAGATTATTATCAAATGAGCAGCCGGCAATAATGTCCCTGGCCGCTTTTTCAATATCAGCTGTTTCATCAACAACGGCAGGTGGATTGCCGGCACCGGCACCAATGGCCTTTTTACCGGAAGACAAAACAGACTTTACTACCCCAGGTCCACCAGTGGCCACAAGCAGGTTGATGGCTGGATGGTTCATCATGACAGTGGTTGCTTCCAGTGAGGGTTCAGCAACTGCTGTTAGCAGATTGGCCGGACCACCGGCCTTACTAATTCCTTCATTTAGCTGTCTGATGACTGTTAGGGATGTATTTTTAGCAGTAGGATGAGGACTAAATACAACTGCATTACCGGCAGCAATCATGCCAATCGCATTACAAATAACGGTTGCCGCCGGATTAGTTGTCGGTGTAATTGAACCAATTACGCCATAAGGTCCCATCTCAATTAACGTCAGCCCGCGATCACCACTCCAAGCCTCGGTATGAAGACCAGCAGTACCAGGAGTCTTATCAGCAACCAGATTATGTTTGATGATTTTATCAGCAACCCGTCCCATGCCTGATTCCCTGACCGCCATTTCAGCCCATAGCTGCGCCTGTTCACGCGCAACCTGACGCATAGCCTGAATCAGTTCTTCCCTTTGCGCAATCGATAACTTTTTCAGTTGTTTATAAGCATTGCGAGCTGCCGCCACAGCTTCATCCATAGTTGTATAAATACCGCCGTTATCAGCAGTGCCCCGCTCATATTCCTGAACCCTGGATAGTACTTCTGCTGTAATTTTTGCGACTAAACTTTGATCAATAGTCATTTATTTTCCTCCTTCCGTCCAGACTGCCTTCTCTAAAAGGCTGCCAGACCGGCTTTGGCTACAGACATATCTTCATCAACTGAACCACCGCTTACACCAATGCCACCAACCAAAACGCCGTCTTGCCAGATAGGGATGCCACCACCAAATATAACCATGCGGCAACCATCAGTAGTGTTGATTCCATATAGGCTTTGCCCGGGCTGAGATACTGCCGCCGCTTGTTCTGTTGACATCTTAAGCGCAACCGCCGTATACGCTTTGTTTAAGGCGATCGACACACTGGCTAGCAGCGCATTGTCCATTCGTTCCTGGGCGACGAGATTGCCGCCAACATCCACTACAGCAATTACCATCGGTACATTAATTTCAATTGCCTTCTTTTC